>JAFKFN010000028.1 GCA_017308255.1 Altererythrobacter sp.
CCGCCCCCAGTGACAGCGGAAGAACCAGCGAAAGCAAAAGCAGGCGAGATGGCAGGCGCATGACGTGGGTCCCCTCAACCAGGACTGAAAGCCCCGTTTTTTGTTTGGACACAGACTGCAACGGACAAACCCATTTGCCAAGTCGCTATAAGAGACAGGGCAGGCGTAGTTGTCGCTGTAACAGCGACTCCCGAAGGCGGCTTTTACGCCCGGCTCAATCGAGCCCGGCCAGCCATTCGGCCATGACCGCCTGCCCGGCGGCGAGGGAGGGCGGGCCGAACGCGGCGTGGTCCGCGCGCAGCCGCTCTGCCGTGGTGCCTACGGCGGCGACATCGTGAGGCCAGGCATCCACCCAGGTGTCGAACCGTTCGTCCCGGCCCATCTCGGCGTGGAATTGCAGCGCCAGCACGTTGGCGCCCCGACGGAAGCCCTGGTTTTCGTACAGCTCGCTCGATGCGAGCCATTCGGTGCCCTCGGGCCGCTCGAACGTGTCGCCATGCCAGTGCAGCACCGGCCGGTCCTCCAAGTGCCGCAACAGGGGATGGCGAATGGTCAGCGCGGAATAGCCGACTTCCTTTCGCGGTCCGCCATAGACCCGCGCCCCAAGCGCCGCGGCGATCATCTGCGCGCCCAGGCAGACGCCCAGCGTCGGCCGGTCCCGCTCCAGCCGCCCGGCCAGCCGGTGGAGCAGGCTGGCGATCCACGGATGGCGATCCTGCTCGTACACGCTCATCGGCCCGCCCATCAGGATCAGCAGGTCGGGCTCGGCAAAGTCCAGCGTGGCGAAGCCGGGATCGGCCACGTCCACTCGGTCTATCCGATAGCCGGCGGCTTCCACCGGCTCGCGATAGCCGGCGATGCCTTCGACCGGGACATGGCGGACGATCAATGCGCGCTTCATCTGGCGTCGGCTTGTCGGGCCGATTGCGCCACAGGGCAAGCCAGCCTCTCTTACCGTGGGTAAATGCCGGTTTGCTTTTGCCGGCGGAACGTTCATCTTCAGGCTATGCAAGACACCCGTATCGAAACCGACACCATGGGCGAGATCGCCGTGCCCGCCGATCGCCTGTGGGGCGCGCAGACCCAGCGATCGCTGGAGAACTTCCGCATCGGTGGAGAGCGGATGCCGCCCGGCGTCATTCGCGCCCTGGCGATCGTCAAGCGCGCGGCGGCCAGGGTCAACGCCCGCCTGGGCCTGCTGGAGCCGCGCGTGGCCGAAGCGATCGCGAAGGCGGCGGACGAGGTGATCGAAGGCCGGCTCGACGGCGAATTCCCGCTCGTCGTGTGGCAGACCGGATCGGGCACCCAGAGCAACATGAACATGAACGAAGTGCTCGCCAACCGGGCCAACCAGATGCTTGGCGGCGATCTCGGGGCCAAGGCGCCGGTCCACCCCAACGATCACGTCAACAAGGGCCAGTCATCCAACGACACGATCCCCACGGCGATCCATATCGGCGCCGCGCTGGCGATTTCCGGCGATCTGCTGCCGGCCTTGTGCCGCATGGCCGGGGACCTCGAAGCCAAGGCCCAGGCGTGGTCCGGCATCGTCAAGATCGGGCGCACGCATACCCAGGATGCCACGCCGCTGACGCTCGGCCAGGAGTTTTCCGGTTATGCCCGCCAGGTCTGCGCCGGGATCGAGCGGATCGAGCTGGCGCTGCCTGGCCTGCACGAGCTGGCGCAGGGCGGCACGGCCGTGGGCACCGGGCTCAATGCGCCCAGGGGTTTTGCCGAGGCGATCGCGGCGGAGATCGCCGCCGTAACCGGCGCGCCTTTCGTCACCGCCCCCAACAAGTTCGAAGCGCTGGGCTCGCAGGATGCGCTGGTCTTCGCCCACGGCGCGCTCAACACGCTGGCGGCGGGCCTGTTCAAGATCGCCAACGACATCCGCTTCCTCGGCTCCGGCCCTCGCGCAGGGCTGGGGGAACTGGCGCTGCCGGAGAACGAGCCGGGTTCTTCCATCATGCCCGGCAAGGTCAACCCCACCCAGTGCGAGGCGATGACCCAGGTCTGCGCCCAGGTGTTCGGCAACCACGCCACGATTACGTTCGCCGGCAGCCAGGGTCATTTCGAACTCAACGTCTATCGCCCCGTGGTGGCCTATAACATGTTGCAGTCGATCAGGCTTCTGGCCGACGCCTGCGACAGCTTCACGGCGAACCTGCTGGCGGGGCTCGAACCCCGGCTCGGCAATATCGCGCGCGGGGTCGAACAATCGCTGATGCTGGTCACCGCGCTGGCCCCGGCGATCGGCTATGACAACGCCGCGGCGATCGCCAAGGATGCCCACAAGCGCGGCACGACCTTGCGCGAAGCCGCCATTTCCAGCGGGCATGTGAGTGCGGAGGATTACGATCGGCTGGTACGGCCGGAGGATATGCTGGGCCCGGCCTGATCCCCGACTGACGGGGCGGCTGGCGACAAGGGAGGGGTAGATGAGGCGCAGGCATCTGGCGCTGACGGGGTTCTCGATCGCGCTCTGGTTCGGTGGCATCGGTTCGGCGCTTGCCGCGCAGGAGGAGCCGGCGCCGATCGAGGCCGCGCAAAGCCGTGGAACCGCCGACGAACGGGCAGCCTCGATGGTCACGCTGATGACGCTGGACGAGAAGCTCACGCTGCTCGAAGGCTATTTCGGCACCGATTTTCCGGCCGCGCGCTTCGAAGCTCCGGCCGAGGCGCGGTATGGCTCGGCCGGCTATGTCCCCGGTATCCCGCGCTTGGGCATCCCGCCTCAGTGGCAGGCCGATGCCGGGCTCGGCGTCGCCACCCAGGGCGGCGCGGCGGAGAAGCGCGCCCGCACGGCGCTTCCATCGGGCCTCGCCACCGCGGCCACATGGGACCCGGCGCTGGCGCGGGCCGCCGGCGCCATGATCGGCGCCGAAGCGCGCGCCGATGGCTTCAACGTCATGCTCGGCGGCAGCGTCAACCTGATGCGGGAGCCGCGCAATGGCCGGAACTTCGAATACGCAGGCGAAGACCCGCTGCTGGCGGGCACCATGGTCGGGGCCCAGATCGCCGGCGTGCAATCGAACCGGATCATCTCCACCGTCAAGCATTTCGCGGTCAACGATCAGGAAACCAACCGCAACGACGGCAACGCGGTTGTCGAGGAAGGCGCGCTGAGGATGAGCGACCTCCTCGCCTTCCAGCTCGCCATCGAGCGGGGCGAGCCGGGGGCGGTCATGTGCTCCTACAACCGCGTGGGCGGCACGCATGCCTGCGAGAACCCGTTCCTGCTGACCGAGGTGCTGCGCGAACACTGGCACTTTCCCGGCTACGTGCTGTCGGACTGGGGCGGGGTCCACTCCACGGCGGCTTCCGCCAATGCCGGGTTGGATCAGGAATCGGGCTATGGCCTGCAACGCGACGGCTGGTTCGCCGCGGACAAGCTGCGCGCCGCGCTGGCCGCCGGCGAGATCAGCGAAGAGCGCATAGACCTGATGGCCGCGCGCATCCTGCGCTCGATGTTCGTGCACGGGCTGATCGACGATCCGGTTAGCGAAGGCCAGCCGATCGACTTCCCCGCGCACCGCGCGGTCAGCCGGCAGGCCGCCGAGGCGGGCATCGTCCTGCTCAAGAACGAGCGTGGCCTGCTGCCCCTGGCCGCCAGCGCCAGCCGGATCGCGGTGATCGGCGGCCATGCCGACAAGGGCGTGCTGTCCGGCGGCGGATCGAGCCAGGTCTATCCCGAAGGCACCAATGCCGTGCCGGGTATCGAGCCGACGAGCTGGCCGGGCCCGGTGGTCTATTATCCCTCCTCGCCACTGGCGGCGCTGGAGGCGCTGCTGCCCAATGCGCAGTTCCAGTTCGTGGATGGGGCGGATCACGAAGCGGCGGTGCGCGCCGCGGCCTGGGCGGACGTGTCCATCGTCTTCGCCACCCAATGGGCCAGCGAAAGCATCGACGTGTCGCTGACCCTGCCCGACGCGCAGAACGAGCTGATCGAATCCGTCGCGCTGGCCAATCGCCAGACCGTGGTAGTGCTGGAAACCGGCGGCCCGGTGCTGATGCCCTGGGCAGACCATGTGCCGGCCATCGTCGAGGCCTGGTATCCCGGCAGTGCCGGCGGGGAGGCGATCGCCAATGTGCTGACCGGCAAGGTCAATCCTTCCGGCCATCTGCCGGCGACTTTCCCCCGGAGCCTGGACCAGCTCCCCTATCCGGACGAGCCGCGCAAGGGCGATCTGGTTTACGATGAAGGCGCGGCGGTCGGCTACAAGTGGTTCGATCTCAATGGGCACGAACCGCAGTTCCCGTTCGGGCACGGCCTGTCCTATACCACCTTCGCGCTGGGGCACCTTGCCGTCACGCCCGAAGGGGATGGGCTGGCGGCGATGCTCGAAGTGACCAACACCGGCGACCGCGCGGGGGCGGACGTGGTGCAGATCTACGTTTCAGGCAAAGGCTGGGACGCGCCGCGCCGGCTGGCCGGCTTCGCCAAGGTCGAATTGCAGCCTGGGGAGCGCAAGCGCGTCACGGTCCATGTCGATCCCCGGCTACTGGCAACCTGGCGGGCCAACCGCCCGGGCTGGACGCTGCCTTCGGGCGTTTACGAGGTGAGCGTGGGCCACAGCTCGCGCGATCTGGCGGAAACCGTTTCGATCGAGCTGCCCGGTGCCTTCCTGCCGCCCGATTGGCGGCCGAAACGCTGACGGGCGGTTTCGGTCAGGCAAAAAAAGAGGCCGCCGGGTTCTGCTCGGCGGCCTCTTCGTTTTGGGGTGTTCGGCCCCTCAGGCGTAGGAGACCGAAAGCCTGGTCGCCGACCGGCGGCGCATCGTCGCGCCCACGGCGCCGAAGCCCAGGATCATCATCAGCCAGGTCGCCGGCTCGGGAACGGCGGAGTCCACCGTCACGCCGCTCAGGCGGAAGCTGTCCTTGGTGAAGGAGTTGGCGGCGAAGAAGAACTGGGTGCCGGTGAAGCTGCCATTGAAGGCCCCGCCCACAACCGTCAGCGCATCCAGCGTCTCACCCTCGTTGAGCGGGCTGCCCCACTCGAAGCTGACGCTGTCGCTCGGGCCGAAGTTGCCGAACAGCGCCTGGGTCAGCGTGACTTCCTGATCGAAGCTGAGAAGAAGGCCTTCGCCCAGCGACAGCAGACCGTTGTCGTTGATCTCGCCGCTGTTGTTCCCGCGGACACCCAGGCCGGCGGAATTATGGGTCACGTCCGCCTGATTGGCGAAGCTCACCTGATTGAGAATGGACGAAAGGCCGGTGTAGGCACGAGCCGTCACCGTCACACCGCCCACAGTAAGCGAATAGATGTCGGGGTTCGGGGTGGTTTGCATCCCACCGGCGTTGGCACCGAAATCGAACACGGTAGCCGCGCTGGCCGGAGCCGACATCGCCAAAGCGGCCGCTGCGACGGCGCCCGCCGCGAATACACTCTTCATCTTCATGAAACCCCCTTTTGGTTTGACGTTAACTCTTTTGCCGACCGCATGGAGCCAGCACGGACGGCAATCGCGCCCGTTCATCGTCGATCACGCCACAGGCGACTCCGTCGCAGGCATGGGATTAACGTTTACCATGATGTTCAAGCCTTTGAAATGAAAAGGCGCCGATTTCGTCCCATCTGTCTCGAACCGATACAGTGCACAGATCGCCGGGAACGAACGGTCCGGCGGGAAAGGCCGGCCGGCCTGCCCTCAGAAATCCGGCAGGTCCTGCGCCGCGAAGCCCCAGCCGGCCAGGCCCTTGCCGGCCGCGCGGCTGAGCAGGCGCTTCGCGTCGGAGATCGAAAACGGATGGGCATTCTCGAAATCGTCCAGTTCGCCCCAGGCGATCGGCACGGCAACCGGCGCGCCTGGGCGGGATCGCGCCGCATAGGGCAGGATCGCGGTGCTGCCGCGCTGGTTGCGCAAGTAATCGATGAAGATGCGGCCCGTGCGCTTGGCCTTGCTCATGTTCGCGGTGAAGCGTTCCGGCTCGGCCAGGCTCAGCGCTTCGGCGAAGCGTTTGGAAAAGTCCTTGTGCGCATCCCATGAATGGCCGGGCGTAAGGGGCACGACGACATGCACCCCCTTGCCGCCCGAAAGCATCGCGAAGCTGGCCAGGCCGATATCGGCCAGCGCGCGCCGCAGGTCCTTCGCGGCTTTCTTCACCGCCGCGAAATCCAGCCCCAGATCGGGATCGAGATCGAAGACCATGCGATCGGGCGCTTCGACGTCGGCCACGCGGCTGCCCCAGCCGTGGATCTCGATCGTGCCCATCTGCACCAGCGCCAGGATGCCGGCCGCATCTTCGACATAGAGGTAATCCTCCGCCTGGCCGTCCTTCTCGACGATCGGCACATGGTGGACGTGGGGGCCGAAGGTGCCGCTGTCATGCTTCTGGAAGAAGCATTTCTTGGCCCGGCCTTGCGGGCAGCGCACCAGGGTGAGCGGGCGATTGGCCGTCCACGGCAGCATGACCGGCGCGATGGCCGCGTAGTAATCGGCAAGCTGCCCCTTGGTCTGCCCGCTTTCGGGAAAGATCACCCGATCCCGATTGGAAATCGCCACCGTGTCGTCCGCGCCGTTTTCCGGCGCTTCGCTGGCCCGTTCCGGCATGATCTCCTCCGCCTTCTTATCGCCCCGCAGGCCCAGGAAGCTGCCGTGGCGCACGTTGCCTTCCGCGGTGAACTGGCTGAACGCGATCTCCGCCACCAGTTCCGGCTTGAGCCAGGTCACGCCCCGGCTTTCCACGCGGCCCACTTCGGCCGGCGCCGTCTTGCGTTCCAGGCGGGCAAACCGGGCCGCCAGATCGGCCAGCGCATCCTGATCGAACCCGGTGCCGACATTGCCCTTGTAGACCAGATGCCCGCCTTCGTTCTGCGCCAGCAGGATGGAGGAGAAAGGCCGGCCTTTCGCGCTCGATTTCTTCCACCCGATGATGACGAATTCCTGCCGCAAGGTGCATTTCACCTTGACCCAGTTCTTCGTGCGCGCGGACACATAACGGGCGTCGATCCGCTTCGAGATGATGCCTTCCTGCCCCGCGCGGCACATCGCGTTGTACAGCTTTTCGCCCGCGCCGATCACATGGTCGGCCACGTGGATCGGCGGCTTCGCCTCGGCCAGCAGCGCTTCCAGCCGCTCCTTGCGCTCGATGTTGGGAAGGCCGGCAAGATCCTCTCCCTTGAGCTCCAGCAGGTCGAAGGCATGAAACGACAGCTTGTCGCCTTGGGCCTGCGCGCCGTGCCCGCGCTTCAGCACCGCCTGGAGGCTGGAGAAATCCGGATTGCCCTGCCGGTCATAGGCGACGATCTCGCCGTCGATCAGGCAGGGCGGCAGGTCCAGCGCCTTGAGGCTTTCCACCAGCGGCGTGAACTTGTCCGTCCAGTCGAGCCCGGTGCGGGTATGGACGATCACCTTGTCGCCCGCGCAGGCGATCAGCGCGCGATAGCCGTCGAACTTGATCTCGTGCATCCAGCCGTTGCCGGCCGGCACGGAATCCACCAGCGTGGCCAGCTGGGGAGGGCGGAACTTCGGCAGGGCGCCGCTGCCCTTGCGCGCTTTCGCGGGCGGCTTTGTCGCAGACGTCTTTTTCGCCGGCGTCCTTTCCCCAGATGCCTTTCCGGGGCCCATCTTCGCCACGGCCTTGTTGCGCCTGGCGGCCTTGGCCATGACTTTGCCGAACGTCTCGCCCCGCGCGCCCTCCAGCGAATATTCGCCCTTCTTGTCCGCCGCGATCTCGGCCATGGAGCGGCCGGTCAGCACGCTGGTCAGGCAATGCTCCACCAGCGGATCGCCTTCCTGGGCATAGGCATCGTCCAGCTTGCGCAGCAGCCAGTTCTCGCGCTTCTCGCCGGGCCGCCCCTTCAGCCGGATCAGCAGCCATTCGCCCTTCATCCGCTCGCCATGCAGCGTGAAGTGGAGGTGGCCCTTGTCGATGTCCTTCCAGCTTTTGCCGGGCACCGGCTCCCACGTGCCGCGATCCCACAGCATCACCGTGCCGCCGCCGTATTCGCCTTTCGGGATCGTCCCTTCGAACTCGGCATAGGCCAGCGGATGATCCTCGGTGCGCACGGCCAGCCGCTTGATGTCCGGATCGGGCGAAGGGCCTTTGGTCACCGCCCAGGATTTCAGCACGCCGTCCGCCTCCAGCCGGAAATCCCAATGCAGCCGGGTCGCTTCGTGCTTCTGCACGATGAAGCGGTTGCCGCCCTCGCTGCTGGCCCGTTTGCCGGCAGGTTCGGCTGTCTTCCCGAAATCCCGCTTGCGATTGTATTCGGCGAGCGAGGCCTGACTCATGGCGTATAATCCTCATCCGGCAGGTGTGGCCGCTCCGGTTCCATGCTTCAGGCGCGCTTCCTTGATCGGGCCGGGACAGCCTTCTTGGCGGGCGCCTTGCGTTTGGCGGGTGCCTTCGCGCCGCCCTTGCCCTCGGTGCCGACGGATTTCTTCAGCGCCGCCATCAGGTCGATCACATTGCCGCCGCGCGCAGGCTCCGGCTCCTCCACGTCCTCCAGGATCTTCTTGCCCTTGGCTTTCTGCTTCTTCTCGATCAGCGCCTTCAGCGCATCGGCATAGCGATCGTGGAACTCGCCCGCGTCGAACGGGGCGCTGCGCTGCTCGATCAGCGTGCTGGCAAGATCGAGCAGTTCCTTCGCCGGCTTGGTGTCGGCAATGCCCTTGAAATAGCTCTGCGCCTTCTGGACTTCGTCCTCATAACGCAGCGTTTCCAGCACGATGCCCTTGCCGCAGGGCTTGAGCGAAACAAGCGTCTCGCGGCCGCGCACCGAAATCTGCCCGATGCCCACCTTCTTGGCCTGCCGCAGCGCCTCGCGCAGCACGATGAAGGCTTCTTCCGCCAGATCGTCGGCCGGGACCACGAAATAGGGCTTCTGGAAATAGAACACGTCGATTTCCCCGGCATCGACGAACTGAACCAGATCCAGCGTCTTGCGGCTTTCCACTTTGGCAGCCTCGATCTCGTCCTCTTCCAGCAACACGTAATTGCCCTTGGACACCTCATAGCCCCGGACGATCTCGTCGCGGTCCACCGGCCCGATGCCCTGGACCACTTTCTCGTAATTGATCGGCTTGCCGGAAGGCTCGTGGATCTGCCGAAAACTGATCGCCGCCCCGCTCCGGGTCGCGGAATAGACTTCCACCGGTATCGACACGAGCGCGAGGCGAAGCTGCCCCTGCCAATAAGCACGTGCGGCCATTTTGCGTATGACTCCCTGCTAGCGGGGAGTCAGCGCGCGAGGGGGCGGCGGGTTCCGGGGGGATCGTCTCGCGAAGACTAGCTCGGGTACGTCGCCGATTTACATCGTCCGTCCCAACCGCACCAGCACCTCATCCAGTGCCTGCAAGAACCGCGACCGATCGGTCTTGGCGAACGGCTTCGGCCCGCCCATCAGCCCGTCCGCTCCGGCGCGCAGGTCAGCCATGATCGCCCGCGTGGCGATGGCGCCGCCGATCGAGGCGGGGGTGAACGGCTTGCCGGTGGGGGCCAACACGGTCGCGGCGGCTTTCAGGCAGCGGTCGGCGAGGAGGATGTCGCCGGTCACCACTACGGTCCGCTTATCCTGGGCTTGTCGAAGGATGGCCTGCTCGGCGATCCAGTCGTCGGCGGCGTCGAAGCTGTCGGAGACGACCACGCGCTCGACCAGCGCGCTCACCGGCACGCGGAAGGGGGCGTTGCTGACCACGCTGACCGGCACCTTGTGCCGTTCGGCCACGCGGTAGATCTCTTCCTTCACCGGGCAGGCGTCGGCGTCGACGAGGATGCGCAATTTGCTCACCGGCGCGGTGTTAGAGGGCGGCGAGCCATTTTCCTACACGGCGGTTTTCTGGTTCAGGCCGGCGATGTCTTCCGCACGATCCAGAGACACCCCCTTCGCCGCGCCGCTGCTTCCCGCCGGGCGGCGGATCGGCGCCGTGAAAGCGGCCACTGACGCCCTGCAAGGCGACACTTTCGCGCGCAAGGTGACGGTTTGGTGGCGCAAGGTGACGGTTTCATGCCCCAAAGTGACGGTTTCGGGCGTTTCCGGCCCGGACAGTGTCACAGGTGTCAACACCCCCTCCGCCGGATCGGTGGGACGTCAGACGCAGGGCGGCCGGCGGCCTGCCAGCGCGGCGCCATGGCCCGATTAGGCAAATCGCTCAGGGTGGGGTATATAGCTCTGGCTGACGTCGAATTTTGCGACGGACTTCGCTGCCGGCTCGGGCCGATCCGATCCTGGCGACGACTTCCTTTCGATTGACGACCTGACGCACGACGCCCGCAGGCATTCTCGCCCCGGGCAACACGTTCTCGAAAGGAACATCCCATGCCGATCGGCACAGTAAAATTCTTCAATACCGACAAGGGTTATGGCTTCATCGCCCCGGAAGATGGCGGCGCGGACAGCTTCGTCCACATCTCCGCCGTGCAGGCCGCGGGCATGCAGACGCTGAACAAGGATCAGCGCGTGTCCTACGAAGTGGAACGCGGCCGTAACGGCAAGGAATCGGCGGTCAACCTCGCCCAGGCCTGACATCCCGTTTCCGGGCGCGCCGCGAAGGCGCGCCCGGCTTTCCGCCCAGCCAAGGAGACCGCCGCATGAGCCAGACGTTCGAATTCTATGATGAGCGCGCCCGGGCCGCCGAGACGGAAGCCGAGCGGGCAGTGCTCGACAACGTGCGCGAGCGCGAACTGCGGTCCGCCAAGGCGTGGCGCGAGATGGCCGATCGCCAGCTGCTGATCGATGCGGAGCGCGTGAAGGCGGAGGAAATCCGCGCCGCCCGCCGCGCGGCGGAGGTGGAAGCCGCCGAAGCCGCGCGCATGGTGGAGCCGGCCGAGCACTGATTCGCTAGTGCCGGACGCCGGATGGCGGCGGCGGGGCCTATGCCTCCAGCCGCGCTTCCAGCGTGATCTCGCAGTTCAGCAGCTTGGAGATAGGGCAGCCGGCCTTGGCTTCCCCGGCCAGCCGCTCGAACTCTTCCGCAGTGATTCCCGCCACGCGGCCCGTCAGCGTCAGCGCCGATTTCGTCACGGTGAAGCCGCCGTCGCTCGGTTCCAGCGTCACCTTGCATTGGGTGTCCAGCGTGCCGTCGGTATGACCGGCTTTGGCCAGCGCGAAGCTGGTCGCCATCGTGAAGCACGCCGCGTGGGCGCCGGCGATCATCTCTTCGGGATTGGTGCCGGGCTGGCCTTCGAAGCGGGTGCCGAAGCCATAGGGCGCATCGAGCGCGCCGGAGGCGAAGGAAACGTGGCCCTTCCCTTCCTTGCCCAGGCCTTCATAGCGTGCATTGGCGGTATTCACGGTCATCGCTCGGCTCCTTCAGAGAGAACAGGATCGGTTCGGCGCTAGGGGGCGCCCATCCGCTCAACGCGCCGCGACGGCCTTCAGCACCCGCTCCGCCCATTCGGGGCGGCAGATCAGCAGATCGGGCAGCCAGGTATTGGCGTTGTTGTAAGACAGCGCGCTGCCGTCGATGCGCGAGCAGTGCAGGCCATGGGCGCGGGCAACGGCGACAGGGGCGCAATTGTCCCATTCGTGCTGCCCGCCTGAATGGAGATAGATCTCCGCCTGGCCCAGCACCACCGCCATGGCCTTGGCCCCGGCGGAGCCCATCGGCACAAGCTCGCAACGGAGCGCTTCGGCCACCGCCAGCGCCTCGGGAGCCGGCCGCGTGCGGCTGACGACGATCCGGGGCGCGCCCGCGTGCGGGTGGGCCGGGGCGGGGCGATCGGACCGCAGCACCAGGCCGCCATCCAGGCCGGGCAGCGCCACCGCGCCCACTTCGGCCACGCCATCGATCGCCAGCCCCACATGCACCGCCCAATCGGGCCGCCCTTCGCCATATTCGCGCGTGCCGTCCACCGGATCGACGATCCACACGCGCGACTTGGCCAGGCGGTCGGGCGTGTCCTTGCTTTCTTCCGACAGCAGGCCGTCGTCCGGCCGCCGCTCGCGCAAGGCATCGACCAGCAGCCGGTTGGCCCGCCGGTCTCCTTCCTGCCCCAGCGCCTTGCCTTCGAACGCGCCGCTGGCCCGCAGGGCCACCAACAGCTGGCCGGCCTGCTGCGCCAGGTCCGCCGCCAGCGCCGCGTCGGCCTGGGGCGTCACAGGTCCGGCGTCCACTGTCCCAGCAGCCGCTCGGCGATAAGCTCGGCCGCGTCCTCCGCACTCATCCGCGTGGTGTCGATGCGGAGGTCCGGGCTCTCGGGCCGTTCATAGGGGCTGTCGATGCCGGTGAAGTTCTTGAGCTGGCCTTCGCGCGCCTTGCGATAGAGCCCCTTTACGTCGCGGCTTTCGGCGACGTCCAGCGGGGTATCGACGAACACTTCCAGGAATTCGCCTTCGGGCAGCATGGCCCGCACCATCTCGCGCTCGGCCCGGAACGGGCTGATGAAGGCGGTGAGCACGATGAGGCCGGCGTCGGTCATCAGCTTGGCCACTTCGCCCACGCGGCGGATGTTCTCGATCCGGTCGGCCTCGGTGAAGCCCAGGTCCTTGTTGAGCCCGTGCCGCACGTTGTCGCCATCGAGCAGGAAGGTGTGGCGCCCCGCGGCGTGGAGCTTCTTCTCCACCAGGTTGGCGATGGTGGACTTGCCCGATCCGGACAGGCCGGTGAACCACAGCAGCGCCGGCGCCTGCCCCTTGAGCGCGGCATGGGCCTCGCGGCTCACTTCCAGCGCCTGCCAGTGGACGTTCTGCGCCCGCCGCAGGCTGAAATGGATCGTGCCCGCCGCCACGGTGGCATTGGTCAACTTGTCGATCAGGATAAACCCGCCCAGCGTGCGGCTGTCGGCATAAGGCTCGAACACGATGGGGCGGTCGGTGGTCACCTCGCACACGCCGATGGCGTTCAGTTCCAGCGTCTTGGCCGCCAGATGCTCCAGCGAATTGACGTCGATCTCGTATTTCGGCTGGGCCACGGTGGCGCTGACGGTCTGCGTCGCCAGTTTCAGCCAGTAACCGCGGCCCGGCAGCAGCGCCTCGTCGTTCATCCACACCAGCGTCGCTTCGAACTGGTCGGCGCTCTGCGGCGCATCATCGGCGGCGGCGATCACGTCGCCCCGGCTGCAATCGATCTCGTCAGTGAGGGTGAGTGTGACCGATTGGCCAGCCCCCGCCTCGTCCAGATTCCCGGTGTCGCCACCCGGCATGACGACGATGGACTTGACCGTGCTGGTCTTGCCCGAGGGTATCACGCGCACGGCATCGCCCGGCTTCACGGTGCCTTCGGCGATCAGCCCGGCGAAGCCGCGGAAGTCCAGGTTGGGGCGGTTGACCCATTGCACCGGCATGCGGAACGGCCTGGCCCGCGCGGCCGCGTCTTCGATCTCCACCGTTTCCAGATGGTCGATCAGGCTGGGGCCGTCATACCACGGGGTATTGGCGGAAGGGGCGGCGGTGATGTTGTCGCCCTTGAAGCCGCTGATCGGGATCGCCGTGAAGGCCTCGATGCCGATCTCCTGCGCGAAGGCCCGGTAATCGGCCACGATGCGATCGAAGGTTTCCCGCGAGTAATCGACCAGGTCCATCTTGTTCACCGCCAGCACCACGTGGCGGATCCCGATCAGGTGCGCCAGGAACGAATGGCGCCGCGTCTGCACCAGCACGCCCTTGCGCGCATCGACCAGGATCACCGCCAGATCGGCCGTGCTGGCGCCGGTGACCATGTTGCGCGTGTATTGTTCGTGCCCCGGCGTATCGGCGACGATGAACTTGCGTTTCTCGGTGGCGAAGAAGCGATAGGCGACGTCGATCGTGATGCCCTGCTCGCGCTCTGCGGCCAGGCCATCGACCAGCAGCGCAAAGTCGATCGCCTGCCCCTGTGTGCCCACGCGCTTGCTGTCCGCCTCCAGCGCGGCGAGCTGGTCCTCGAAGATCATCTTCGAATCGTAGAGCAGCCGGCCGATCAGCGTGGACTTGCCGTCATCCACGCTGCCGCAGGTGATGAACCGCAGCAGGTCCTTGTTCTGGTGCAACTCGAGGTAAGCCTCGATGTCCTCGGCGATGAGGGCGTCGGGCCGGAAAGCTTCGGTCATGTCGCGCTGTTCCACTTGGCGCTCGCGAAGGCGCGGAGGGGCGGAGAAATTAGGTCTCCGGATTTCGTCATTCCCGCGAAAGCGGGAACCCAGCCAGCCGGAAAGATCGCGAAGCATCCACTGGGTCCCCGCTTTCGCGGGGATGACGAAGAGAGGGGGTATACCTCTCCGCGCTTCCGCGCCTCTGCGCGTGCCACTGCGTTTCTCGGGGTCATCAGAAATACCCCTCCTGCTTCTTCTTCTCCATGCCCGCGCCGCCGGCGTCCTTGTCGATCGCGCGGCCCTGGCGTTCGCTGGTGGTGGTGAGCAGCATTTCCTGCACAACCTCGGGCAGCGTGGCCGCCGTGCTTTCGATGGCGCCGGTCAGCGGATAGCAGCCGAGCGTGCGGAAGCGGATCGAGCGCATGACGGGTTCCTCGCCAGGCTCCAGCGGGAAGCGTTCGTCATCGACCATCAGCAGCAGCCCGTCGCGCTCCACCGTGGGGCGCGGCGCGGAGAGGTAGAGAGGGACGATCTCGATCCCTTCCTTCATGATGTATTGCCAGATGTCGAGTTCGGTCCAGTTGGAGATCGGGAAGACGCGGATGCTCTCCCCCTTGTTCTTCCGCGCGTTGTAGAGGTTCCACAGCTCCGGCCGCTGGTTCTTCGGATCCCAGGTGTGGCTGGCCGTGCGGAACGAGAAGATGCGTTCTTTCGCGCGGCTCTTCTCCTCGTCGCGCCGGGCGCCGCCGAAGGCCGCATCGAACTTCCACTTGTCGAGCGCCTGCTTGAGCCCTTCTGTCTTCCACATGTCGGTATGGAGCGGCCCGTGGTCGAACGGGTTGATGCCGCGTTCCAGCGCTTCGGGGTTCTGATAGACCAGCAGGTCCATCCCGGCCTGCTTCGCCGCCTTGTCGCGCAGCGCGTACATGTCGCGGAACTTCCACGTCGTATCGACATGGAGCAGCGGGAAGGGCGGCGGCGCCGGATAGAACGCCTTGCGCGCCAGGTGCAGCATCACCGCGCTGTCCTTGCCCACCGAATAGAGCATGACGGGGTTGGCGGCTTCGGCCACCACCTCGCGCATGATATGGATACTCTCCGCCTCCAGACGGTCGAGGTGCGTCAGCCGTTGCATGGCGCGGAAGTGCCGATTGCCGGCCATAACTGCAAGCCGCGCGGCGGGCAGAAATTCTTTGGGGGTGCTAAGTTGGCGGTGCGGCTGCTTTGCGGCGCTCCCCACTGCCATTCTCTTGTCGTCATTCCCGCGAAAGCGGGAACCCAGTCGGCTCTTGCGTTCAATCGCCTTGGGTCCCCGCTTTCGCGGGGATGACGAAAGGGGGCGTTATGGGTTCGCCTCCGGGAAAGGCGTCCACTCCTCCTGCTCCGGGAGCGGGGCGAAGATCGCGTCGAGCATGTCCTGCGTCACATCCTGTGCCCTATCCGGCTGCCAGCGCGGGGCATTGTCCTTGTCCACCAGGACCGCGCGCACGCCTTCGGCGAAATCGGGGCGAGCGATCATGCGCGCGGCCAGGCGATATTCGAGCGCCATCTCGTCTGCGAAATCGCTCGCGCCCTCGGCGAATTGTCGCAGCGCGACCTTGGCGCTCGTCGGGCATTTGGCCACGACCGCTTTGAGTTCCTTGGCCGCCCAGGTGGACGGGTCGCCTTCCAGCGCGGCGAGGATGCCTTCGAGGCTGTCTGACGCGAACAGGCGGGCGATGCGTTCGGCATTGCCGGCCAGGCGAGCAGGCGGGGGCTCGATGGAGAGTTCCGCCAGCACGGCGTCGGCCGCCGCCGGCTGCGCCGCGATGCGGACCTTGGCTTCCGCCACGCGATCGCTCGGGAGATAATGCGTGGCAAGCCCGGCCCAGAGGCATTCCGCCCCATCGAGCCGCGCGCCGGTGAGGGCGAGGAAGGGGCCGATGCGCCCCGGCAGGCGCGGCAGGAACCAGCCCGCGCCGACATCGGGGAACAGGCCGATCGCGCCTTCCGGCATGGCGAACAGCGTGTTCTCGGTCGCGATGCGATAGCGCGCAGGGAGGGCCAGCCCCACGCCGCCGCCCATCGTCACACCGTCCATGAAGGCGATCACCGGCTTGGGAAAGGTGAGCAGCCAATGGTTCATCCGGTATTCGGCCAGGAAGAACGCCCGGCCTTCCCTGCCGCCGTCCTCCAGCACGGAGCGCCGCACTTGCGCCACGTCGCCACCCGCGCAGAAGCCGCGCCCCCCGGCATGGTCGAGGATCACCGCGGCGATCCCCGGGTCCCCCCGCCATTCGCGCAGCGCGGCGCAGATCGCCTCGCACATCGTCCGCGTCAGGGCATGGAGCGCTTTCGGGCGATTGAGGGAGAGATGGCCGATGGCGCCCTGGCGGCAAACGATCACCTCTTCGCCCGGCGGCGGTTCTTGCATCATGCGTCAGTTCACCTGCGTTACCGTCAGGCTGCCGGCGGGCAGCGGTTGCAATATCTCGCGCTCGGGCGCGGCGGGGTCCAGCCAGCGGGCGCACAGGGCAGGCGGGAGTACGACGATCGAGCGATTGTGATAAGGCGCGATGTCCGGCGAAGGCTCCCCGGTCAGCATGGTGAAGACCTCACCCACTTCGGGATCGTCACGCCACAGGCCGGCGATGCCGAACCACGGCTGGCCCGTGAGCGTGAACAGCCACTTGTGCTTACGCCGGGACTTCGGGTCGGTGTGCGGCGTGAACTCATAGAACCCGTCCGCCAGGATCACGCAGCGCCCCCGGCCGAACACGCGCCCTTCGGAGCGGAAGTTGTAGACCGGCTTGCCGCCCGGGCCGGGCCACGACCAGCGCCGCTGCACCAGTTCGGGTAGGCCGGACTGCCCCATGCGGACGATCGGCGCGCGGTCGGTTATGCGGATGTCGATGCGCGGCTCGAAATTGGGCCAGCCTTCGGGCGCCCCAAGGCCATCGAACAGCTCTTCGGCGGGCACGCGTTCGATCAGGCGATAGTTATTGCACATGCCGGCGGACTGTCATCTTTGGCGTCATGGACAAGGGCATAGGAGCAATCGGAGTAGTCTCTGTTTTTCAAGGACAATAGGCAAATCCGTGTCATCTTCGAATGAGCGGCTTTGGGGCCGTGTATCACGCGCCGCAGGCTGCGCCATGAGGCAGAGCATAATCGAGCCTGTGTAGGAAAGGCGGAAGCCGGATTCGACTCCCGCATGTCAAGAACATAAAAGGAACATGGAATCGGGAGTCCTCGATGCGAGCGGCGCAATTCTATCGCTATTTCCTGGGCATCCGCCCGCATCCGCACCTCTATCCGGCGTTTCGGGATCTTGCGGAGGGCGCGGGCCAATCGGCCGGCCTCGACAGACTGCATCTCACGCTCTGCGTCATCGCCGAATGTGCCGAGCGTGACGCGTTCATGGAACGGCGAGTGGAAAGGGCGCTGGAGGGGCAGGCCCTGCATGCCTTTCCGGTCAATCTCAGCCGCTTGGTGGCCGGCGCGCAGGGAGCCGTGGCGCGGACATCGGGCCGGCAGGACGACATCCAGGATTTCTACCGGCGGCTCGTGCGCCTGCTGGCGCCTTGCGGGATCGAGCCGCCCTATCGCAAGTCCGGCCTGCACCCGCATATGACCTTGGGATACGCCCCGTGCCGGCCGGTGCTTCGGGGCATTTCGCTGGCGTGGTATCCCGACGAATTGCTGCTGATCGAAAGCGAATACGGGCTGACGCGGCATAACGTGCTGGGGCGCTGGGTTCTGCTGCCGCCGCGCCAGCCGCTTCTGCCGTTCGGCCAGCCTATTGCCGCAGCAAGTCCCGCCCGACGATCAGCCGCATGATCTGGTTGGTGCCTTCCAGGATCGAATGGACCCTGAGATCGCGCCAGAACCGCTCCACCGGATAATCCATCAGATAGCCATAGCCGCCGTGCAGTTGCAGCGCGCGGTCGGCCACGGCGATGCCGGTGTCGCTGGCGAGGCGCTTGGCCATGGCGGCGAAGCGGGTCTTGTCCGGCGCATTCATGGTGAGCTTGGCGGCGGCGAGGTAAAGCAGGGCGCGGGCGGCCTCCAGCTCCGTCGCCATGTCGGCCAGGGTGAATTGCGTGTTCTGGAAGTCTGCCACGGCCTTGCCGAACTGGTGCCGCTCCTTGGTGTATTTCAGCGCTTCCTCAAGGCATCTCTGCGCCCCGCCGAGCGAGCAGGCGCCGATGTTGATCCGCCCGCCGTCGAGCCCCGCCATGGCGATGCGGAAGCCTTCGCCTTCGCCGCCGATCATGTTTTCCGCCGGCACCCGCACATTGTTGAGGATCAGCGCGGCCGTGGGCTGCGAATGCCAGCCGAGCTTGCGTTCCGGCGCGCCGAACGACACGCCAGCCATGCCCTTCTCGATGGCCAGGCAGGAGATGCCATTCGGCCCCTCGCCGCCGGTGCGGACCATGGTGAGGTAGAGATCGTTCTCGCCCGCGCCGCTGATGAACTGTTTGGTGCCGCTGACCCGCCAATGATCGCCGTCCCGCACCGCCGTGGTCTTGAGCGCGGCGGCGTCGGAGCCTGAGCCCGGCTCCGTCAGGCAATAGCTCGCCATCCATTCCATGCCGACGAGCCGGGGCAGGTATTTCGCCTTGACCGCCGGCGAGCCGAACCGATCGAGCATCCAGCCGGCCATGTTGTGGATCGAGAGGAAGGCGCTGGTCGACGGGCAGCCGTAAGCCAGCGCCTCCATCACCAGCGCCGCCTCCAGCCGCCCCAGTGCGCTGCCGCCGCCTTCCTCCGAAACATAGATCGAGGAGAAGCCCAGTTCGGCCGCGGCCATGATCGTGTCCTTGGGGAAGACCTGCTTCTCATCCCACTCGGCGGCGAAAGGCGTGATCCGGTCAGCCGTGAAGCGCCGCGCCATCTCCTGGATGGCGAGCTGGTCTTCCGTCAGCTCGAACTGCCCCGTCATGCCCTTCTCCGTAGTGGCGCGATGGGAACGGGCGGCTCCAACGGCGGCTATTGCCCGCTGCCGACGATCGCCTCGGCCTCGATCTCCACCTTGAAGGCGGGGCCGGCAAGGGCGGCGACGGCGACCAGCGTGCCCGTGGGCCGGGCATGGCCGACGGACTTGGTGAAAGCCGCCGTGACCGCCTCGGCATCCTTGATGTCGGTCACGAACATGCGCACGCGCACCACGTCGCCCGAATGGCCGCCCAGCTGGCCGATGTAATCGAGGATCTGTTCGAAGCAGCGTTCCGCCTGGCGGCCGGCATCGGGGGAAAAGCTCCCGTCCGCCTCCGCGCCGACATTGCCGGATACGATGATCCGGTCGCCCACGCGGATGGCGCGGGTGAATTTGGCCTGTTCCTCGAAGGGCGAAAGAGGCGGAATGCGCTGCCGGCCGTCCGCCGGATCAGCCACAGGTCACCCGATCGATCATCATGGCATCGTCATAGAACACGTTCAGCCGGTCGACGCGGTAATCCATCGTCATCGGGGTCCGTGGCGGGCCCCAGCGAAGCTGCCTGGCGCCGGTCAGGCGCAGCAGCCGCTCCCCCAGTTCCGCCGAGACGCGCTGCCCCACGAAGGCCTGCCCCGGCTCTGCCTTGCAAGACCCTGCGCCGCCCGCGATGTCGCCAGTGGTCGCGCAGCCGGCCAGCGCCACGGCGGAGGCGGCGAGCGCCACCGACACTACCCTGATCATGATCGTCTCCCCTTTATCCGCACTTGCTATAGCGCAATGGACCGGGCGCCGCATCCTCTCCGTATTCGCGGCGGATCAGCGTCTGGCCATTGTCCTGCACGTCCAGAGTTTCGTCGCGCTGCCACTCCATGCCTTCGCCGGTGAAGGCGAAGGACGCGCGGATGCGACTGGCGCTGGCTTCCGCGATAGAGGTCAGGGTGCCGACCGATTCATAGAATTCGAGCTTGGTGGGGCCGATCGTCAGCAGGCCCTTGGCATCGTCGCGCGCCGGGTCGCAATCGGCCGGAACCATGCCCCAGCGGCCCTGGATGGCAGCGGGGATCGTGCTGGGAACGGGTGTGGGGGATGGCGTGGTGATGCCGGCCGATGGCGATTCGATGGCTGCTTCGCTGGCGGCGGGCGTTTGGGTATCGTCCGGCGCGCCGCGATCGCAAGCGGCCAGCGCGGTGAGGGCGAGGAGGGGGAAGGCCAGGCGTTTCATGCGGTCTCCATCATCATCATGTCCGTGCCGCCTATAACGCCCGGGCGGCGCTTCCTTTCCTGTCGCCGGTCGGGCCGACGTGTTACCCACCCTCGGGCTCGTCAGCGTGGGGAGACGGAGAAGATGGCCGGATTGTGGTTCGAGGAGTTCGCGGTGGGGCAGGTTTTCGGCCATCCGCTGCGCCGCACGGTGACCGAGACCGACAATCTGCTGATCAGCACGCTGACGCACAATCCCGCGCCGCTGCATCTCGATGCCGAATACATGAAAGGCACCGAATATGGCCGGATCCTGGTGAATTCGTGCTTCACGCTGGGGCTCATGGTGGGGATTTCGGTGAACGACACCACGCAAGGGACCGCTGTCGCCAACCTCGGCTGGGACGAGGTGCGGTTTCCGGCGCCGATCTTCGTCGGCGACACGCTGAGGATCGAAACCGAAGTGCTGGACTTGCGCGAGAGCCGGTCGCGCCCCGACCAGGGCATCGTCACCTTCGCGCACCGGGCCTATAATCAGCGGGGCGAACTGGTGGCGCATTGCAAGCGTGCCTCCTTGCAGCGCAAGCGCCCGGGTGATAAAGCTTAGCAAGCTAATAAGTCGGGAGTGGCCGATGCCGTTGAAAGTCGAACCTGTCCTGCCGCGTTTCGGCGCCGAATGCTCGGGCCTGGACCTGACGAAGCCGCTCAGCGCCGAAGAGGTCAGGCAGGTGACCGATGCGATGGATACCTGGGGCGTCACCGTGTGGCGCGACACGGGCATGAACGACGATCAGCACGTCGCCTTCAGCCGCAATTTCGGCTATCTCGAACGCGTGCCCCGGCGCGACGGCGTGAGGATGCGCTTGCCTTATCGCGAGCTGTTCGATGCCTCCAACCTCAACGTCGATGGCGAGATCACGCAGGACGTGGCGGCGATCCAGTACCGCAAGGGCGACCGGCTGTGGCACACCGACAGCGCCTTCATGGAGAAGCGCACAAGCTATTCCCTGCTGCTGGCGCATCAGGTGCCGCCCGAAGGCGGCGAGACCTGGTTCGCCGATACCCGCAGCGCTTACGAGGACTTGCCGCAAGCCACGAAGGATTTCCTGGAAGGCAAGATCGGCATCAATTCCCTGTGGTGGAGCCGCAAGAAGGCCGGCGCCGAGATCTCTGACGAGGAGATCGAGGAGCGGCCCCGGGCGCGGCACCCGCTGGTGCATGTCCACAAGGGGTCCGGCCGCAAGTCACTGTTCATCGCCGCGCATACGATGGACGTGGAAGGGATGCCCAAGGAAGAAGGGCGCCAGCTGATCCAGGATCTGATCGCGCACTGCACGCAGCCGCAATACGTGTTCTCGATGAAATGGCACCCGGGCGACATGGTCATCTGGGACAACCTGTGCTCGATGCATCGGGGCGGCGAGTTCGATTATTCGAAGTACAAGCGCGACATGCGCCGCACGACCGTGCGCGAGGGGACGGAGCCGCACACCATGGAAGCGGGCGACGATCCCTTCAGCGAGCTGTTCGCGCGCACGCCGAAGATCGTCGATATCCAGGGCGCGCGCTACGCCGGGCGCTAGGCCGCGGTTCCGCCGCGGAAAGGCACCCCGTTGCCCAACGACAAACGCCCGGTTCCTCGCGGAACCGGGCGTCGGTTTGTTCAGGCTTGAAGCGAGGCTTCAGATCAGCACGGCGCTGAACAGCACGGTGCTGATGGAAGCCGCGAAAGCTACTGAAATCAAACGGTTGGTGATGAAGGTCATGATCGTTCCCCTGTAATGTCGCCGCGAGGCGTCGTCCGTTGAGGGGGCATATGGTGCGGCGCACAATCGTTCGCAAGTGCGAAATATGACACTACCGTTGCAAGTTTTGCAACTCTGCTAAACGCTGTGTTTTCGGGGAATGAAGTGCAGCACGGCCACGATCAGACCGCCTACGATCAGGCCGAGAATCGCGGAACCCAGCGCGTGAACCACCCATTCGGCGATCCCGCCCGCCCAGGCAAGCGCTTCTCCCGCCTGGCGGGAAGCGGCGTCGACCCATTCGGGGAAGGGCGTGAAATGATAGCCGTGCAAGGCGTGCAGGATAATGCCGCCACCGACCCACAGCATGGCCGCCACGCCGATCCGCGACAGCGCGCTCAGCAGCATGGGCATCAGCCGCACCAGGCCATGGCCCACTACCTGCACCAGCCGGGCGGTGTGTGTGCTGAGATGCAGCCCGATATCATCCATCTTCACGATCAATCCGACCACGCCATAGACGCCCAGCGTGATGATCACCGCTACGGCCGCCAGCACCGCCGCCTGCATTGGCAATGATAGCGGGGGCAGGGCGCTCAGCGCGATCGCCATGATCTCGGCCGAGAGGATGAAGTCGGTCCGGATCGCGCCGCCGACCTGGCGTTCCTCCAGCTCCTGCGGATCGGCGGCTTCGATCGCCTGCTCCTCATGGCCGGAATGGGCCAGGGCTTCCCAGATCTTCTCGGTCGCCTCGAAACTGAGATAGGCGCCGCCGACCATCAGCAGCGGCGTGATCGCCCACGGCGCCAGGGCGCTGAGCAAAAGCGCGGCGGGCAGGAGGAACAGCAGCTTGTTGCGCAGCGAGCCCTTGGTGATCTTCCAGATGATCGGCAGCTCCCGCGCGGGGGACAGGCCGACGACGTAATTGGGCGTCACGGCCGTATCGTCGATCACCACGCCGGCGGCCTTGCCGCTGGCCTTGCCGGCCGCCCCGGCCACATCGTCGATCGAAGCCGCCGCCAGCTTCGCCAGCGTGGCGACATCGTCCAGCAAGGCTACCAGGCCACCGGGCATGAAGTCTCCGCCAGAAAAGCAAGGCCGGTCTCTCGCGGAACCTTGCGCTGCTGGCAAGGGGGCAGGACTCGCTCACTGTGGGGAACAAGAATCGTCAAGACAGCGGTCCAGGCCAGCGATAGCTTGCCGGAATGATCGGAACCCAGCGAAAACTGCTACGGCTGATTGGCGAGATCGCGCGCGATACCGACGATGATGTCTCGCTTGCGGGGCTCGCGGGGCGGACCGGGTGGTCGACGTTCCATGTTCAGCGGCGCTTTGCAAAGCTGGCAGGGGAATCGCCGAAGTAGTTCACGCAGCGGGTCCGGCTCGACTGGGCGGCGGCGGATCTGCTGGCGACCGGGCAGTCAATCCTGAGTATCGCGCTCGATGCCGGATTCGCCAGTCACGAGGTCTTTACTCGCGCGTTCAGGCGGCGCTTCGGCTGCTCACCCAGCGAGTTTCGCAAGACGGTGCGGCTCGATCCCCAACAGGGGCGCTGTCATCGCCGCATCGTGCGCGCGGCCAGTCCATGCCTAGGGCTGTATCGCATACCGCTGAAACGGAACGCAGGGAGGACGAGGATGCCGATGTCAGCAATCGAGCGAAAGGTGCTCGAGAAGGAGCAACCGATCCTGTTCATCCGCCGCCGGCTTTCGTTTGCCGATCTGCAACGAACGATGGGCGAATGCTTCGGCGCGCTCTACGGCCATGGCCAGGCCGCCGGCCTCGCGATCGCCGGACTGCCGGTCGCCCGCTTCGTGTCCACAGGACCCGGCCTATGGACTGTCGATTTTGTGATGCCGCTGGCAGCCTCCGCAGAGTCGAATGGCGAAATGCAGATGGGCGTGCTGCCGTCCGGCCCGGTCGCTTTCGCGGTTCATCACGGAGCCTACGACTCCCTGTCCGAAACGAACGCGGCCATCGAGGGATGGATCGAGACAAACGGTTTCGCCGTGGGCGGGCCACCGTGGGAGTCCTACGTCACGTCTCCCGGCGAAACGCCGGACCCTGCCGACTGGCGAACCGAGGTATTCTGGCCGCTGAAGAGCTAGCCGAAGATTCCAGAAAGGGAGAGGTGTCATGGCTGGTGACGTTGGGAGCAGCGGGACAGCGAAAGCGCCGTGGCACTTGTGGGTTATCGGCCTGCTGGCGCTGCTGTGGTACGTCTCGGGCACGGCCACGATCCAGCTGGCGCAGCTGGGCAAGTTGCCCGGCATAACGCCCGACGAGGCCGCCTACTATGCCGCTAAGCCGGCGTGGGCGATCATGGTCACGGCGGTTGGAACCTACGGCTCGGTGCTGGCGACGATCCTGTTGCTGTTGCGGCGCAAGGCGAGCGTGGTGCTTTTCGCGCTCGCGCTAGCGGCTGTCCTCGGTGGCAACGGAGTGGAACTGATAGAGGGCACCTCGCGTGCCTACGCCAACACCGGGGCCGCGTTCGCGATCGCTGCTATAGCGGCTATAGCGATCGGTCTGGCGCTCTACGCGCGAGCGATGCGGATGCGCGACGTGTTGCACTGAAGAAATGCCCGGCTCCTCGCGGAACCGGGCATTTTCTTCAAGTGGATATGACCGAGCGGATCAGAAGATGCGCGCGGCGGTTTCGGCCGGAGCGTCGAGCAGGGCTTCCAGCTCGGCGTCCAGGCGCAGGATGGTCAGCGAGGCGCCGGCCATTTCCAGGCTGGTGCAGTATTCGCCGACATAGTTGCGGACCACGGTGAAGCCGGCCTTCTCGGCCAACTCGTGCGCCTTGGCGTAGATCACGTAGAGTTCGGTGATCGGCGTGCCGCCGAGGCCGTTGATCATGAGTGCGATGCGATCGCCCGAGTTAAACGGAATGTCCTTCGACACCGCTTCGAACAGCTCTTCGGTGATCTGGTCGGCCGGGTGGATCTTCTCGCGGCGGCGGCCCGGTTCGCCGTGGATACCCACGCCGACTTCCATCTCGTCATCGCCGATCTCGAAGATCGGGGTGCCCTTGGCCGGCGGGATGCAGCTGGTCAGCGCCACGCCCATCGTGCGGACGTTGTCGTTGACCTTCTTGGCGATGGCTTCGACTTCGTCGAGGTTCTTGCCTTGTTCGGCGGCGGCGCCGCAGGCCTTGATGACGAAGAAGTTGCCGGCCACGCCGCGACGGCCGACGGTGTAGAGGCTGTCTTCCACCGCGACGTCGTCATTGATCCAGAACTGGCGGGCGTTGATGCCTTCGGCGGTGGCCATTTCGGTGGCCATGTCCCAGGCCATGCGATCGCCTTGGTAGTTGTTGACCAGCACCAGCACGCCGGCGTCCGACGCGCACTTCTTGATTGTCTCATAACAGGCATCGACCGGCGGGGCGGCGAAGACCGCACCCTGGCAGGCGCCGGTGAGCATGCCCGGGCCGACCGCCATGACGTGCGCCGGCTCGTGGCCCGAGCCGGAGCCCTGCACGATCGATACCTTGGCATTGTCCACGCCGCTCTTGCGGACGATCATCTGGAATTCGGGCGTGTAGTCCAGCAGGTCCGGGTTGGCGAGGGCGATGCCCTTCATGAACTCCGGTACGAACTGCGCGGGATCATTGACAAACTTCTTCATAAGGTCGGTCCTCTCCGTCGAACGTTAAATCAAGCGGTTGCCTTGGCGACTTCGGCGGCCTTGGGCGTGCGCGCGATGCCGCGATCCTTGCACCAGTCCTGCAGGATAGTGGCGATGGCGACGATGCCCGGGTCCGGCGTGCCGGAGCTGCGCTCCCCCACCTGGCTGGCGCGGCCGCGATGGGCGACGAGCGAGCGGGTCTCGTCGATCGCCTTGTCGGCGGCGTCGGCTGCGTCGCGCAGCGTCGCGCCCGGATCCTGGTCGCCGGCGGCGTGGGCCTTGAGCACCTCGTGCACCGGGATCAGCGCATCGAGCAGGGTCTTGTCGCCCAGCTTGGCGCCGCCGCGGGCCTGGATGCCTTCGATGGCCGAGCCGAGCATGTCGGCCAGATCCTGAAGGCTGATCGCCGTCTTGCCGCGGGTGAGCATCGCGCCCTTCATGAAGCCGGTGCCCCAGATCGGGCCGGAGCTGCCGCCCACATGCTTGCTGACCAGCATCGAGATCTTCAGCAGCATGGCGCCGATGTCGGTCTTGTCGATCTGGTCCCACTCTTTGTCGATCACGCGGAAGCCCGTCGCCAGCGAGGTGCCGAAATCGCCATCGCCGGCAAGGCCGTCGAGATCCGAGAAGTAATGTTCGTTCCTGAGCACCGTGGCGCAAGTCGTCTTGATCGCGCGCTCGACCTGCTCCTGTGAAATTTCCGCCATCTTCATTCCTCCCTCAGGCCGCACTGGCAGCGGCCAGCTCGCCCAGATCGGCGAGCCTGACATTGACATTCGGTTCGTCGCCCAGCTCCGGAACGACCTTGACGGCGCCGGTGAAATCCTCGTCGACCGTATAAGTGCTGGTGGTGATCAGCGTCGGCAGCCCGGCGCCGAGCGCGGCCAGCAGGCCGTTGCGGCTGTCCTCGACCACCATGCATTCATGGGTCGGCAGGCCGAGCGATTGCTTGGCCAGCTCGTAGATCTCCGGGTCCGGCTTCTTCTTCGAAACCACGTCCCCGGCATGGACGAAGGCGAACTTCGCCTTCCGTTCCGGACCGAACAGGTCAAGCACGGCGTCGATGAACTTGGGGTTCGACGTGGTGCACACGCCCAGCGTCACGCCGGCGGCGATCGCCTCGTCCACGATGCGGCTGATGCCGGGGCGCAGCGGCAGGCCGCCTTCGGTGACGAGGCCGGCGGTGATCTGCGTCTTGAGCTTGTGCAGCTTGACGATCAGCTCATCCCTGGCCTCGGCCGTTTCCGCGCCTTCCGGCCAGCCATATTCATCGAAATAGGCGCGCATCCGCTCCTTGCCGCCGGCGACGAGCAGCAGCTTGCCGTACAGCGCCACGTCCCAATGGGCATCGATGCCCATCTGTTCGAACGCGCGATTGAAACCCACCCTGTGCCCGTCACGCTCGGTATCCACGAGCACGCCGTCGCAATCGAAAATCAGTGCCTTGATCATTCCTCCCGATTCCCCTCACGCCGCCTTGGCGAGATAGGCCGGGGCGCGGCCCTTGCCGCCGAACTTCTCGATGAAGCCGGCGAACATGGCCTTGGAGGCCTGGTACTGCGCATCGATCAGGCGCAGCGGCTCGTAATCCTTCGGGTTTTCTTCGTGGTACTTGACGAAGCTTTCGACGAACACGTGCTTGAGATTGGTGGAGATGTTCACCTTGGCCGCGCCGCGTGCGATCGCCTTGGCGAACGTCTCGTCACTGAGGCCGGTGCCGCCGTGCAGCGCCATCGGCGTCCTGGTCAGCGCGTTGATCCGCTGGATGCGGTCGAAATCGACCTTCGGCTCGCCTTTGTAATAGCCGTGGGCGGTGCCCACCGCGCAGGCGAAGGCGGACAGGTCCAGCGCATCGCAGAACCTCTTCGCGTCATCCGGATCGGTCAGCACCGAATCCTCTTCCGCCACGTGCATGTCGTCCTCGACACCCATGATCTGGCCCAGCTCGGCTTCCATGCCGACGCCGTACTTCTCGGCGATCTCGCGCACGCGCTTGGAGATTTCGAGGTTTTCCTCGAACGGCAGCGCCGAGGCGTCGATCATGATCGAGGTCCACCCGCTCTGCGCGCACTTCTCGATCATCGCCAGATCCTTGCAGTGATCGAGGTGCAGCACCACCGGCACCGGCGAATCCTCGGCCACGGTGCGGACCCAGGACACGATCTCGCGATGGCTCCAGTACTGGATCGTCTTGGCGCTGGTCTGGCAGATGACCGGGGCGTTCAGCTCCTCGGCCGCGGCGACCATGGCCTTGGTCGTCCCGTAATCGACCAGGTTGAAGGCGGCGACGGCATAGCCGTTATCCATCGCATCGCGCAGCAACGGTTTCATATTTACCAGCGGCATGTAGGACTCCCTTGAAATTCCGAAAGGCGCAAAGCGCCCGTGAACAGGCGCATAGAGCGACCTTCGGGAGAGTCCAATACCCGTCGGCACCTCGGGCGGCCACAGATATCGTCAATTCGCCAAACGTCCCGATCTCGCACGCCGCCAAAGCGCCGCGCAAGCGGGTGATTCCGATGGAGAGGGGGTGGTGCCAGAAGAGGACTCGAACCGCTCTCAGAATGTCGCAAAACTGCGAGAATCTTGACCTTGGTTACTTAAGTGAGGCCCCCGTTGGTGCCCCCAGATTGCATTATTACCAGAGGATTTGGGCCCCATCCTCAAAAAAGTCTAATGATTTCAATGCCTCTTCTTTACAGCAAATTGATGGGAAAGACCAGCCATTTTGCCCCGACAGAGTGACTGAATTCAGGGGCTATCCGCGCACCTTCGCCCACTCCTCCCAATAGGGCACTAGCTCATCAGGCAGGCTTTCCACAAACTCCTGGCCCAATGAATAATGGGGCATCGCTTCGGCAATCGCGTCGAGCAGCGCCGCTCCCTGGACCGCGTCCTTGCGCCGCTTTAGCGGGTTCCGCTTTGCCTGAGCGCCCAACCAGAGTTTGTGGAGCGCGAACCAGCGGGGGTCAGGTGCCACGATACGTGCCGGGCTGCCATCACGGCACGGGACGACCTGGTCAACCCGTCGACCCGGCAGGAGCCATTCCTGTTCGGGTAGCGGAACAGGTCGTGGCCGATCCTTTCCAGCGAGCGTTTCGACACGCGATGGTGCGACCAGCAATTCGACTTCATAGGCCTTCGCATTGCGCGCCTGAAATTCCCGTTCGGTATTGATCGTGAAAGTCGGATCAACTGCCTTGAGCATGTCCCAAAGCTGCGTTCCGTCTTCCGGTTCGTCAGCCGTCCAGGCAAGATCGAAGTCTTCGGTTTCATCGGGCACATCGCGGAACGTGCCAGCAGCTTCGATGGCATAGGCTGCCATTGCGTTGGTGCCGACGACAAGCAGGTGGCTACCGAGAAGCGACCGTCTGTCTGCCTCACGGAGAATGGGTCCGGCGTCCGCAGACAGCATCGGCAAGCGCAATGCGCGAGCAATCCGGCTGCTCTCATTAAGAGCATCCCGTGCGCCGTCGCGGCGCTCCTTCAAGGAAGCTTTTGCAGCCTTGTAATCCTCAAACTTGACTTCCTTTTCGTCGTCCCAGGCACCGAGACTTTTCCCGTTCCCGCTGCGATCGAAGATCTCATAGAGATATTCGTAATCGCCGACCTTCTTGCGCCTCAGGTCGTATGGCATGGCATAGAGTTCGCGCTCGGCCTCGATCCACGCGTCATAGCGCTGGCGCATGTTGATGAGCGCGCGTTCCTGCTCGGCAGAGAAAGGTTGGATCACAGCCATCGCCGCGATTTATCCCACAATTTTCCAATTTTCAATAAACGCGGGATAAATACCATTTTGGCATCACATTCCCCTCAGCCCATCCTTGCCTTGACGGTCCAACCGGATGCATATTCCCTTATGGGAACTCTTTCGATGAGAGCTGCGATGGGCAAACTAACTGCACAGGTATTGGCAACGGTGAACGGTCCCTATCGGACCAAGCAATCCGCTCAGCAGCTCGCAGCGCTTATCGCAGACCCTTCGAGCGCGCAGGCACATAATGCCGCTGCTTTCGCTTTCTTCTCGGAGATCGCACCGGCAGTCCAGTCAGCCTTCATCGCAGAAATGAATGTCGATGAGGCCAAGGTGAAAGCAGTCGCCCGCCAATTTGCGGACATGGCGGGGTATCCGTTGCCTCTGGCATCTTGAAGACTAGGGACAGCTGAATTCGGGGTTCACCCGGCCCCAACATCAGCCCATTCAAGAACCAGCTTGTCACCCTTCACACGGGGCAATGACTTGCGTGGAATGAGCTTCCCACGCACCTCGAAGTCGGAAGTTATCTTGACCAGAAACACCATGCTGAAGTTCCGTTTGAGGTTCAGCGTAACCCGGTCATTGCTCTTGAATGGCGTGATTGTCTTGACCTCGACCAGATCGTTGCCGAGCCTTCCGTCAGATCCTTGAGCATAGTTGCGGTGCAGCTTGATGCCGTGTGTGATCGCTCCGTAGAGTTCTCCGATATCGCCATACACCTGCAGGTGCTTGCCCGTGTGCATGTGATACTGCTCTGCGGTGCAGATCAGGTCCTCGAATATCGAGACCAGAGACAAATCGGCATTGGGATATTTTGCCCGCCATTCCTTGTACTGGATTTGCTCGTTGATCTCGTCCCAGCTGATCCATTCGCCATCATCCCAGATGGCATTGCCCGGCCCAAGTTGCTGCATCCGCAAATCCGATAACGTGTAAAGATTTCCGCGTTTTCTTTGCATGTCCGCATCAACGTGCAAAGCGAAAGCGCGTTTGCTTGTGATATCGGCGCTAGCTGCGATTCGGGCGAAAACCGGTCTTCCGCTGCACCACAACCGTGGATTCGGACCTGCATTGCGCCGGAACTGGCGCTGGCGAGAAAAATTCTTTCAGTCCCGGACTGTCCATAGCGATCCAACACCGTCCACCCGCTATAGCGGAACGGCATTGGTTCTCTTTTTGTTCTTTCCTACAGCCTTGCGATTCGCATAGTTTGGCCAGCGTCACCTAAGCCAAGGGTGGCGCTGAGTTGAACATCTGATCGCACGGTCCGCAACGGCAATTTGAGAACCAACCCATCGTCGCAGGGGAGTGCGGCAACGGTGACAGAACCCTGAAGCAAAGGAGTCTGTCATGTCGAATATCGAACTACTCACCTGTCATGAGGTCATGCGCCTGACTGGCATTCGCAGCCGGACAACGATCTGGCGACGCATCCGCCGGGGTGCCTTTCCTCATCCCATCGACATTGGCGGCGGACGTGTCCGCCGTCAGCACCAATGGCACAGATTTGAGGTTGTGATTTAAGGAGGATCTGGGCTTCGTCGTAGTGACGAAGGAACGAAGATGAAGCCCAGATCCTCCAATGTAAAATCGCCCGCCAAGGCCCCAGCAGAGCGGGTAGTGAAGG
>JAFKFN010000029.1 GCA_017308255.1 Altererythrobacter sp.
CGCCAAGATCGACGTGGGCGCGCGCGGCACCCTGGTGAGCTACCACGACGACCGCTTCCCCGATCCGGCCGGCCTGCTCGCCTATATCGATCGCCTGAAAGGCACCGCCAAGCTGCGCCCCGACATGAAGCTGGTCATCAGCCGCGCCTGGGGCGATCCGCAAAGCCGCCTCAACGGGCTGTTCCAGCTCACTAAGGGCCTGAGCGCGATCGCGCGGAAGGCGGAGAAGAAGGCGGCTTAGGTCGAGTGGCCGGTTTGAAAGACTCGTCATTGGGAGCGTCGCGAAGCAATCCAGGGCGTCTTATGATGTTGCTCTGGATTGCTTCGCTACGCTCGCAATGACGATGCCGGGTTGGGCCCCCTTCCCCTCTTCCCCCCTTTCCTCTTTTCCCCCTTCTCGTCATCCCCGCGAAAGCGGGGACCCAGTCGGCTCTGCGGAGGGAACACTCATTCACGCCACCCGCCCTTGCCTTGGGCGGCGGAGGAACAGAGCGCCGGGCCCTTAGAAGCCTACTGGGTCCCCGCTTTCGCGGGGATGACGAAGAGCGAGGGTGGGCGCGGTGTGGACGGTGTGAATTGACAGGGGTTGGTGACAGGGTGAGATGAAGGTGGGGCGGGACCGCGCAAAGTCCCGGCAGCCCTACCCGGTTACCAGCGCCATGAAATCCGCCCCGCTCATCGGGCGGGCGCCGAGGAAGCCTTGCCAGCTGGTGCAATGTTCGCGAGCGATCACTTCGCGCTGGGCGGGGCGTTCGATGCCCTCGGCGGTGACTTCCAGCTCCAACGCCTGCGCCATGGCCAGGATGCCGCGCAATATCGCCAGGTCGCTGGCGTTTTCCTCGATCCCTTCGACCATGCTGCGGTCGAGCTTGAGGTAATGCAGCGGCAGGCGCTTCAGGTAACGGAAGTTGCAGAAGCCGGCGCCGAAATCGTCCAGCGCGATCCTGACGCCCAGATCGGCGAGCCGTTGCAGGCGCTCCGCCGAACGCTCCAGGTCGGCGACCAGGCATTGTTCGGTGATCTCCAGCGTCAGCAGCTCGGGCGGGAAGCCGCTGGCGGCCAGGTTGCCCGCCATCTCGTCGGTGAAATCCGGTTCCGCCAGGCCGGCGGCGGTGATGTTGAGCGACAGGCGCAGCTCGCGCCCGGGCGCCTGCGGCCAGGTGCTTGCCTCCAGCAGCGCTGCCCGCGCGACGTGGCGCGACAGCACGCAGGATTTTCCCGCCCGTTCCGCCATAGCGAACAGCTTCGCGCCGCCGACCTCGCCCAGGCGCGGATGGTGCCAGCGCGCCAGCGCCTCCGCCCCCACGACATGCATGCCCGAAGGATCGAACTGCGGCTGGAACAGGATCTCTATCGCGCTGCCGGCCATGGCCTGAGTCAGTTCCTCGGCCAGCGCGGTGTCGCGTGCTTTGCGGCGGTCCGGCCCGACCCGCCGGTCCTCTCCGATCATCGTTGTTACCATGTTCGCGCTCTGACCGATTGGTGGCCGCAAATCTTCCGCCGCGTCGGCCGCGTTGCAATTCGGGACGGCGCTCCATAGGACAGTGCACCATGGGGAGCGAGGCACCAACGAAAAAGAGCGGATTTGCCCGGCTGGCATTGATCGCATCGTCCACCGATCGCGCCCAGGCGGCGGCGGAAGCCCTGAGCGGCAGCTGCGACTGGGTGCCGCTGGCAGAGGCCGATGCGGCCGTGGTGCTGGGCGGCGACGGCTTCATGCTGGAAACGATGCACCGGATGATCGACGCCGACATGCTGCGCCCGGTCTATGGGCTCAACCTCGGCACGGTCGGGTTCCTGATGAACACCTATACCAATGGGCGCGGCCTTTTGCAGCGGATCGAGCGCGCCCGGGCGATCGCCGTGTCGCCGCTGAGGATGGAAGCGGTGGCGCAGGATGGGCGGACCCGCGATTTCTACGCCATCAACGAAGTGTCGCTGCTGCGCGAAACGCGCCAGACCGCGAAGATCGAGATCAGCGTCAACGAACGGGTGCGGATCGCGGAACTGGCGGCCGACGGGGTGCTGCTGGCGACGCCGGTGGGATCGACAGCCTACAACTATTCCGCCAGCGGGCCGATCCTGCCGCTCGATTCGCAGATGCTGGCGCTGACGCCGATCAGCCCGTTCCGCCCGCGCCGCTGGAAGGGCGCCATCCTGCCCGATCGCAGCCGCGTGACCTTCCGCGTGCTCGAGCCGAACAAGCGCCCCGTTTCCGTGGTTGCCGACCAGAAAGAGCTGCGCAACGTGGCCGAGGTGCGCCTGAGAATCGACCGGGACCGCACGCTGACCCTGCTGTTCGATCCCGGCCACGCGCTGGACGAACGGATCGTGGCCGAACAGTTCGCCTGCTGAGCCGCGCGGGAAAAGCGGTGGGCGGCGGCGCGCGGACTGCCTTTGCTCAGGACAGGCTTGTCAAACCGAATCCCCCTCCATATAGGGCGCACTCTGCCCGTCAGGGCTGCTCCCCGATAGCTCAGCGGTAGAGCATTCGACTGTTAATCGAATGGCCGTAGGTTCGAATCCTACTCGGGGAGCCACTTACCTCGCGTAAGCGATTGATAATCCACGAGAAGCTTATCTAAGCCGGACCCGGCTCCCACATAAGAACCCTCGGCGGGAGAACGGCTTATGTCGGACTACTGGCTGTCGCAAATCAATCCTTATCTGCGAGAACCGCCACGGAATAGCGTGCGCCGGAGCGCCTACGAGGTAGAGATCAATCCTTGGTCACGACGTGGCGATGTTGAGGCTGCGCTGTTTTTCCGCGGCGCGATCGTCTCCGCCTACGGTTACATCGAGACCATTCTCGGCGAGATTTGCATCAAGGCGTCGCGGCTGCCGCAATATGCCGTTCTGAGAGAAAGTTTCCCGCACAGCGCCGATCAACGCGTATCGTTCCTGCGCCGAGCCTTCGCGCTCGATCCGCTTCGTGAATACCAACCTTGGGCAACATTGTTTCTCGATCAATTCGAAACCCACGGCGAGCTCCGAAATCTCGCCGCGCACGCGTACATGCAGGTATTGCCGAATTGGGGGGTGACATTCCGGGATCTGCGTAGAGACGGGCCTGCGATGATAAACTCTCGCAGTCAGCGAATGACCATTCCTGAGTTGGAGGTGGCAGCATGGCGCGCGACTCGGTTGAGCCGGCTCTGTCAGCACTTAGTGAACCGTCTAAATGCGGCCGAAATTCTTGCCAAGATCGACTAAAAGAAACTCCGCCGAAGCGGGGGCCGAGTGATGCGCGCTTACTCACTCCTCAAGCCAGAAATTTTTGTCCGAGTTAGGGAATTCGCCGAGGGCCAGGGCCTTAACCACCCAGAGGCAATCCGTCGTTTGACCCGGTGCGCACTGGACGCTTACCGCTCGCTCAAATGAAGCCTAGCCATGGCGAGCAACCCTCCCCGTCGCCACCACTACGTGCCGGAATTCTATCAGCGAAAATGGGCCGGCGATGATCGGCAAGTAGAGAGATATGAGCGCAGGAATCAGACTGTCGTCTGCCGTCGCGTATTTCCCGCCTCTGCAGGCTTCCAAGAGGACCTATATCGGCATCCGCGAACTGAAATGGACGAGTGGAATGCACAGGCACTTGAGTGGGCGGTTTTTCAACGAATAGATGATGCTGGCGCGAAGGCGCTTGACGCATTGCTGACGGACGGCAGGGCATTGCGCGACAACACAGTCCGCCGCGATTGGGCAGTCTTCTTGCGCTCGATGCTGGTGCGAACGCCTTTCCAGATGGCGGGAACGCTGGCGTCGCTTGAGCAGATATGGCGCGATGTTGACGTCTCCGAACAGTACGCCGCGATATTCAAGCCTGGCATGCCTGAGACTGCCACGGAGTTTCTTGAGGCGCTGAATCCCTCACAGGCCAAAGAAAGCGCCTTCCAACTCTTTGCGGGAGCCATGGCCGACGATCAGACCACGCACCACATTATGAAGCTTCCCTGGCGGATATTCGATTGCTCAACGGCGGATTATCAGCTCCTGTTGTCGGATCATCCTGTCGTATTGGTGCCACTAGAAACGAGTGACGGCCATATCGCGATGCCTCTGAGCCCGACGAAATTTCTTGTAGCCGCCGCGAACGATCGAACGAAAGCAATCGCTGACTCGATCCCTCCCAAAAGGGCGGTACGAATAATGAACACATTTACCGTTCGGCGCGCTCAGCATTGTGTGATTGCCTCTGATCGGGCGCAGGACGCCTTCATTCGGAAGCACTTCGGGGCCGAGCCAGTCTTGCCATTCCTGGCACCGAACAAACTTACGTCAATCAATCCGGCAGCTTGACGCAAGCGCGGTAGAGGCCGTCCCTAATGCACCAGTGCGTTCCCACATTTCTATTCTTCAGCTGGGTGCACGTTAATGCACACGCTTGCGCATTTATGCGCATAGGAACGGTGGTAACTGGGCAGTTTTCCCTGCGCATTCATGCATAACGGTGCGGACATATGCAGAACGGATTGCAATCCTACTCGGGGAGCCACTTCACTCTATCGCTCGCGGGAACCCATTTGCCGCCGGTCGATTTTTCGGCCGCGAGGGGAATTCGTGGAGCGTTCCGATGCTCGAACAGCGTATTTCGCCGAGTTGGCCGCACAGCGCGTGGAACCCACACCATCAGCCGCTCGATCCCTGCAGGCGCAAGATGATCTTCGGCCCGGTGCGGCCGATGGATCGGCCCGGCCTGCTGCGGCGCCTGTTCGGCGACGAGTGAGCGGCGATCAGCCCGGCTTGCGGAAGCGGATCGCGAACTTTTCAGTCTCTCCCTGAACGGACGCATCGCGCACGCCCACGGTCTTGGGATCATCCGGGTTCGCCAGCACGGAGGATTCCGCGTCGAACTTGAAGCCCGCTGCCTCCACCTCCGCCTTCACCGCCGCCGGATCGATCCGGTGCAGCGACTGCGTGGCCGAAGTGCCCGATCCGGGCGCGGCCGAATGATCTTCCACGAAATAGATCCCGCCGGGCTTGAGCACCTGGAGCATCGCCTTGTTCACCCCCGCGACGTTCGCGCTGGGGCCGTTGTGCAGATCATGATAGTTTTCCGTGGTCCACACCAGGTCCACCGGCTTCGGCAGCGAGAGCGCGGCGAGATCCTGCGCCACGACGGTGATGTTGCCGTATTGCGCCGCCAGCGCGTTCAGCGAATCGAGCCCGCCGGGGCGCTGGGCGAACGCGGGCGGCACCACGGCATAGACATGGCCCTGCGGCCCCACCGCCGCCGCGAGGATGCGGGTATAATAGCCCCCGCCGGGAAGCAGTTCGGCCACCACGTCACCCGGCTTCACGCCGGCGAAGGCCACGATCTGGGCCGGCTTGCGCGCCGCATCGCGCGCGGTGTCAGCCGCCGGGCGGCGCGCATCGGCGACGGCGCCGCTGATGGCCGCACCGGGTGCCGGGGCCTGCGCGCCGGCGGGAACGGCCACGGCGAGCATGAGAACGGCGGTTGCCGCGAATACATTGCGCATCGTCACTCTCCCGGAAATGCCGTGGCCATCGGCCACCGATTTTTACGCGGTGCTACAGCGAGGTTGCACGGCGGAAGCGCCTGACGGCGGCGATGGCCTTGGCCTTGCCTTCGGGGTCGCAATCCTTCTCCACCAGTTCCTCGATCTCGTCAGAGGCGCGGTCCAGCAGATGCTGGAGCGCCCTTTTCTGTTGTTCGGCGTTGGCGAGTTCGTGCTTCAGTTGCTCCGCGTTCCCGTCACTATCCGCCATATACCACCTTGCTATTGGGCACTGCCGGAAATCTTAGTCCTCTCCATCGTTAAGGCAAGGCTGACGCGGCCCGCCGGTGCGGGCTCAGCCGCACGGCCTGCAAGGCCACCAGCACCACCAGGCCGATCAGCGCCGCCCCCACATACCACGGCGCGTCGTGCCCGGCGTGATCGTAGACCAGCCCGAACAGCGGCGGGGCGACGATCCGCCCGACCGCGTTGGACGCCATGAGCAGGCCCATCGTGCTGCCCTGCCGATCGGGCGGCACATTGCGCGAAAGCAGCGCGCCGGCCGAGGGGAAGGCCAGGCTGTGGCCGGTCATCAGCAGGCCCATCAGCAACACGCCCGAGACCGGCAGGCGGATGATCGGCTGCAACAGCATCGACAGCGCCAGCAGCACCAGGCCCATGACGATCACCCGCGCTTCGCCATAGCGCGCGGCGAGCGGGCCGATCAGGAAAAGCTGGGCGAACAGGCCGCCGCCGCCGATGGCCAGGAAGGCGAAGCCCAGATCCTGCGCGCTCCAGCCGAAATTGGCCTCGCTCCACAGCCCGTAGATCGCTTCCATCGAGGCGAACAGGGCGATGCCGAAGAACGAGATGACGAACAGCCGCAGCAGCAGCGGCTGCGAGCGGACGAAGGCCACCGCCTCGCCATATCTCGGCAAGGGCGCTTCCTTGCCCCCGGGGGGCACCGCATCGCGCAGCACCGCGAGGCACCACAGCGATGCCAGCAGCGAAAGCGCGCCGGCGATCAGGATCGGCGCGCGGAAGCTGGCGGCCACGGCCTCTTCCCCCGCGAACAGCCCGCCCAGCACCGGTCCGAAGGCGAAGCCGAGGCTGAACGCGGCGCCGAAATAGCCCATGGTCTTCGCCCGCCGCTCCGGCACGGAAACATCGGCGATGAAGCCTTGCGCGGTGCTGAGCGTGCCGGAGAAGAAGCCGCTGACCACCCTGATCGCCACCGCGATCCACAGCGAAGGCGCAAACGCGAAGGCGACATAGCTGAGCGCGGCGAAGAAGGTGGTGACCACCAGCACCTTGCGCCGGCCCCAGACATCGGACTGGCGGCCCCAGTGGATTTCGCCGAACACATTGCCCAGGCTGTAGGCCGCGAAAAGCAGCGCGATCTCGAACGGATTGGCGCCGAACACCTGGCCATAGAACGGCAACAGGGGCAGGATCAGGCTGAACCCGGCGATATTGACGAAGACCGCGACCAGCAGCGGCGGCAGGCGCTTGTCGATCATCTTTCCGCCACCCGCCAGCTTCTCACCGCGGGGACATTAACAGGGGTTACGGACGGGGCAAGGCACCGCCGACGCGTGATCCCCGATCGGGGAAGGAGCCGAGGCCTCACTCGGAACCGCACGCCTGTTCGGAACCGCACCCCTCGTAACTATGCCCCTCGTAACCACACCCTTATTCCGAACCGCGCCTTCACGCACACCCTCACTCGTCATTGCGAGCGTAGCGAAGCAATCCAGGGCGTCGGTGCAATACGCTCTGGATTGCTTCGCTACGCTCGCAATGACGAATAGGTGGGATGGCGAGAGTGACAGTCCACTCAGCGGACGCCGGGACCGCGCGGCGCGCGGTCCCGGCGTCCGGTCAGGCGTAGGCCGCGCCGTGGCAGTGCTTGTATTTCTGGCCCGATCCGCACGGGCACGGTGCATTGCGGCTGATGTTCATGCCGGCATAGGGATCGCTCTCCCCTTCCGCACCGCCCGGCCCGGCCGTGGGGCGCGGCGAGCCGGCGAGACTGCCGAACATCTGCGCGAAGCGTTCGGACCCGTCGCCATCGTTGCTGTCATCGGTGCCCAGGAACGGATCGACGTGGCCGGTGAGGAATTCCGGCAGTTCCGGCAGGCGCACCGGTTCCGGCGACGGGATGCGCAACGAGGCGGTCATCAACAGACGCGTCACGTCCTCGCGAATCCCTTCGAGCATCGATTCGAACAGGCCGAAGGCTTCCTGCTTGTATTCGGTGATCGGCTGCTTCTGCGCATAGGCGCGCAGGAAGATGACCTGGCGCAGCGCATCGAGCGTGGCGAGGTGTTCCTTCCAGTGGAAATCCAGCCGGTCGAGCAGGATGCTCTTTTCAATCTGGCGCCAGATCGACGGATCGGTTTCGGCGACCTTGGCGGCCATCTTCTCTTCGGTGAGCGCGGCCAGCCGCTCCTCGATCATGTCGGGCTCCAGCCCGTCTTCCTCCATCCACTCATCGATCGGCGCTTCGAAGCCGAGCACATCGGCAACGCGCTTCTTGAGGCCGTCGAGATCCCACTGTTCGGGATAGGAACCTTGCGGACAAGCCACGTTGACCATCGCGTTGATCGTATCGTTGCGCATGGCGGTGACGACGTCTTCCACCGCCTCGCTGTCCATGATCTCGGCGCGCTGTTCGTAGACCACCTTGCGCTGGTCGTTCATCACGTCATCGTATTCGACGACTTGCTTGCGCACTTCATAGTTGCGCGCCTCGACCTTCCTCTGCGCGGTCTCGATGGCCTTGGAAAGCCACTTGGAACCGATCGCCTCCCCATCGGAGAGGTTGGAGTTCATCATCCGCGCGAACAGCGTGTCCGGCCCGAAGATGCGCAGCAGATCGTCCTCCAGGCAGAGATAGAACTTGCTGAGCCCCGGATCGCCCTGGCGCCCGGCGCGGCCGCGCAGCTGGTTGTCGATGCGCCGGCTTTCGTGCCGCTCCGTCCCGAGCACGAAGAGGCCGCCCGCGGCGAGCACTTTCTCACGTTCCTCCGCAACTTCGCGCTTGATCCGCTCGATCGCCGCGTCCCGCTCCGGCCCCTCGGGCATCTCGCCCAGCTCTTCCTCCACCCGGAACTCGACGTTGCCGCCGAGCTGGATGTCGGTGCCGCGGCCGGCCATGTTGGTGGCGATCGTCACCGCGCCGATCCGCCCGGCCTGCGCCACGATGCGCGCTTCCTGTTCGTGGAACCGGGCATTGAGCACCGCGTGCTTCACGCCTTCCTTGTCGAGATAGCGGCTGAGCAGTTCCGACTTTTCGATCGAGACGGTGCCGACCAGCGCCGGCTGGCCCTTCTCACTGTGCTCCCGGATCGTCTTGGCGATCGCCTGGAACTTGTCAGCCGTGTTCTTGTAGAATTCATCCTCGTCGTCGGTCCGCTGGACCGGCAGATTGGTCGGGATCTCAACCACGTTGAGCTTGTAGATGTCCCAGAATTCGGCCGCCTCGGTGGCGGCGGTGCCGGTCATGCCGGACAGCTTGGGATACATGCGGAAGTAGTTCTGGAAGGTGATCGAGGCCATCGTCTGGTTCTCGGGCTCGATCTTCACGCCTTCCTTGGCCTCGACCGCCTGGTGCAACCCGTTCGACCAGCGGCGCCCATCCATCATGCGGCCGGTGAATTCGTCGATGATGACGACTTTGCCGTCCTTCACGATGTAGTCGATATCGCGCTTGAACATCACGTTGGCGCGCAGCGCCTGGTCGAGATGGTGGACGACCTGGGTGTTCTCCACATCATAGAGATTGTCGGTGGCGAGCAGGCCGGATGTCTCCAGCAGCTGCTCCACATGTTCCGCCCCCTCTTCGGTGAGCGAGATGTTCTTCGTCTTCTCGTCGGCTTCGTAGAGGTCGTCGGGCAGCTTCTTCACCAGCTCGTCGAGCGCGATGTAGAGATCGCTCTTGTCCTCGGTGGGGCCGGAGATGATCAGCGGCGTGCGCGCCTCGTCGATCAGGATCGAGTCCACCTCGTCGACGATGGCGAAATTGAACGGGCGGTGCACCTGCTGCGAGCGTTCGTGCTTCATGTTGTCGCGCAGGTAATCGAAGCCGAATTCGTTGTTGGTGCCGTACGTGATGTCGGACCCGTAAGCCTCCCGGCGCTGCTGCTCGGTGAGATTGGGCACGATCACGCCCACGGTGAGGCCCAGGAACTTGTGGATGCGCCCCATCCAGCCGGCATCGCGGCTGGCGAGGTAATCGTTGACGGTGACGACGTGGACGCCCTTGCCCTCGATCGCGTTGAGGTAGGTCGCCAGCGTGGCCACCAGCGTCTTGCCTTCGCCGGTGCGCATCTCGGCGATCTCGCCGCGGTGGAGCACGATGCCGCCGACCATCTGCACATCGAAGTGGCGCATGCCGAGCACCCGCTTCGAAGCCTCGCGCACCGTGGCGAAGGCTTCCGGCAGGATATCGTCGAGCGTCTTGCCGCCAGCGAGCTGCTCGCGGAACTTGGCGGTCTGCGCCTGCAGTTCCTCATCGGAGAAAGTCTCAAGCTGGGGCTCCAGCGCGTTGATCTGGGCGACCGTCTTTTCGAGCGATTTGACGTAACGATCGTTGGCGGAGCCGAAGACGGCCTTCGCGAGCGCACCGAACATGGGCGAATTCCTGACATTTCAAGTGATTATGGCACGGCCACGCAATGCCGCGCGGCCGCTAAGCGGAGAGAATGTGACGACGCGCGGCGCTATTCGCGCGCGCGATCGATCTGCAGCATCACCGTGGGGACGACGAGCACGATCCGCGGCGGCTTGGCGCAAGCCCGCGGCTGCGCGCCGTCGCGCTGGAGCGTACCGGCAAACGGCGCGGCGTGGGCCCCCGCCTGCGCACTGCACGCGGAGGGCGCGCTGAGCGACGCGAGCCCGACCCGGTTGAAATCCGCCACGCGCGCCTGCGCAGGCTGGCCAGCCGCGGCCAGACCGGTCACCAGGACGAGCAGAGTGAGCAGCTTGCGCAGCATGGCGCCAAACATAGCGACGCTTCGCCATTTGTCCATCGCGAGGAACGGCTTTAGGCCATGGTAACCACGTTCCCGTTAAGGCCGTGGCATGAACACCCTCGTGCCGAGCCGCCGGGCGCCCTCGCTGCGGCGTGCCTTAACACAAGGCGTCGATGCGCTTGCCGCAAATCGTAGCGCGCTTTTTCTCACATTGCTGGCTTTCGCCGGCCTGCTGCGCTGCATTAACCTTGGTGATTGGAACTACGAAGTCGACGACCAGTATTTTTCGCTAGTCGGGCACAGGATGTTGGCTGGCGACATCCTTTATGTCGACATCTTCGACCGCAAGGGGCCGGCGCTTTACCTGACTTATATGGTACTTGCGGGTATCTGGGGCTCGGTCATTTCCTACCAGCTCGCGGGAACGCTGTGCGTGGCGCTCGCGGCTTATGGCATCGCTCGCATAGCGGCTCTGCTTGTCGGCGCAGGCGAGGGTCTGGTCGCAGGCGCAGTCTATTGTGCCCTCGTGGTGGCTTACGGCGGCGCGAACGGGCAAACACCGGTATTCTACAATCCGCTGATGGTCGCTTGCGCCTGGTGCATCATCACGCGGCTGGATTTGCTGCGCGCAGGCAAGATAGATTCTCGCGTGATGACAGGCTTTGCCTGCGCTGGACTGGCCCTGACGTTCAAAATGTCCGCGGCCATCGAAGGCTGCTATTTCGGGCTCTTCTCGCTGGCATTGATGTTCAGAAGCGGCGTGCCGCTGCGACGGACGTTGGCCCGAGGCGTGCTCCTTTGCCTTCTTGGCCTACTCCCCATGCTTGGAGCCACCGCCTGGTACTGGGCTGCGGGATATTTTCCGGAGTTCTGGCAGGCGCTCGTCACCTCAAACTTCGATCGGGCGTATCCCCCTACCGGCGAGAGGCTTGGCCGGATCCTGATCTTCGCCAGATACATGGCTGCACCGCTGCTGCTCGCGGTCTGGGGGTGGTCCTCGATCAAGCAGCGGAACGAAGCCGATGCCGCGGCAACGTTCATGCTCGGCTGGTTGATAACCGCCAATCTGGCGGTGCTCGTCTTCCCGACGATCTACACGCATTATCTGCTCCCCATCCTGCCCCCCCCTGTGCATCTGCGCTGCGGGTGTATTTCGTGACGCAAGAAAGGGCCTGCCTTTAGCAGTGGCGATCAGTGCGGCATTCATCTGGTCCTCAGGCGAACTGAACATCGTGCATCGTGCCGAATCCCGCGCCGAATCCGAACGTCTCGTCTCTTACCTTCAGGAGGAAACCCCGAACCACCGCCTGCTCGTATGGGGTTTTCCAAGCTATCTCTATGTACTGGTGGGGGCGAAGCCGCCGAGCGTGCTGGCCTTTCCTCCACACTTGTTCGACGCTCCGGAAGCGGGATCGAGCGGCCACGATGAAGTGGCGGAAGTCCGAAAGATTCTCGCGCAAAGGCCTGAAGCGATTGTAGTTCAAGAGCCGCTGCCGGCAGGGCCTGTCAATCTGCACACGACGGCATTGGTGGACGCCTATCTCCGATCCTGCCGCCGCATGCGAAGCTTTACCCTCCTCGATCATTCGGGGCCGCAAATGCAGCGGGTTTACAGCCGCTGCTCCGATCCGAAACAAAGCTAGGCTTGACGTGGGCCCGCCGCGCGGTAGCCCGCGCCGATGAACCTCGACCGCTCTCCGCTTGCCCTGCCCTTCCCCGCGATTCCGCCCATCGGCGGCGTGACCCTGCGCGTCGCCCGCGCGCGGTACAAGGAATGGGATCGCTGCGACCTGACGTATGCCGAGCTGGCGGAAGGCACCGCGGTGGCGGGGGTGTTCACGAAGAACGTGTGCTGTTCCACCGAGGTGGAGATGGGGCGCGAGCAGGCGCGGCTGGGGCAGGCGCGGGCGCTGATCGTGAACGCCGGCAATTCCAACGCCTTCACCGGCTATCGCGGGCGCGAGGCGGTGGAACAGATCATGGCCCAGGTGGCCGGGCACCTGCATTGCGAGCCGAGCGAGGTATTCGTTTCCTCCACCGGGGTGATCGGCGTGCCGCTGCCCAAGGACAAGGCGCGCGAGGGTGTCGCCGCGGCGCTGGGTGCCCCTCCCTGCTCGTGGGAAGAGGCGGCCACAACCATCGGGACGACCGACACCTTTCCCAAGGGCGCGGTGGCCGAGACGATCGTGGGCGGCCGGCGTGTGATCGTCGCGGGGATCATCAAGGGTTCGGGCATGATCGCGCCGGACATGGCGACGATGCTGGGCTATCTGTTCACCGACGCCGCGGTGGAGCCGGGCTTCCTCCAGCAATGCCTTTCGGCCGCGAACGAGAGCACGTTCTCGTGCATCACGGTGGATAGCGATACCTCCACCAGCGACACGGTGCTGGCTTTCGCCACGGGCAAGGCCGGCAATGCCCCGCTGGCTTCGTTCGACGATCCGGGCGCCGATGCCTTCGCGGCGGCGATCCACGATGTCTGCCGGCAGCTTGCCCTGCTGGTGGTGCGCGACGGCGAAGGGGCGCAGAAGCTGATCGAAGTGCGGGTGACCGGCGCGGTGAGCGATGAAAGCGCGCGCAAGGTGGGCCTGGCCATCGCCAATTCGCCGCTGGTCAAGACCGCCGTGGCCGGCGAGGACGCCAACTGGGGCCGCGTGGTCATGGCCGTGGGCAAGGCGGGGGAGCCGGCGGACCGCGATAAGCTGTCGATCGGCTTCGGCGGCATCTGGGCCGCGCGCGATGGCCTGCCGCTGGCCGATTATGACGAAGCGCCGGTGGCAGCGCACCTAAAGGGCCGGGAAATCCAACTGGAGGTCGATCTCGGGCTCGGCGAAGGCCGTGCCACCGTGTGGACCTGCGATCTGACGCACGGCTACATTGCCATCAACGCCGATTATCGCTCATGACACCTGGCGCGCTTCACGAGGCGATGCTCACGCTGCTGCGCGAGGTGACGCACACGGCGATCCTGCCCTACTACCGCACGCTTGCCGAGGACCAGATCGAGGCCAAGGAAGTGGGCGATGTGGTCACCGTGGCCGACAAGCTGTCGGAAGCCATGCTGGCCGAAGGGCTGGCGAAGATCGCCGATATACCCGTGGTGGGCGAGGAAGCGGCGTTCGCCGATCCATCGGTGCTAGGCCGCGTGGCCGGCGATTGCTGGATCGTCGATCCGCTGGACGGAACGCGCAACTTCGCGCGGGGCAGCGCGCCGTTCGGCATTCTTATCGCCATGGCCACGGGCGGCGAGGCGCATACCGGGTGGATCTACGATTGCCTGACAAACCGCTTCTGCGTGGCCCATCGCGGCAAGGGCGCCTTCGTCAACGGCGAGAAGATCGCGGCGCGGGCCACCGGCGGCGCGCTGCCCGTGGCGGCCATCTCCCTGATCTTCATGGACCCGGCGCGCCGCGAGGCGGTGAAACATGCGGTGGCCGAGCATTACCGCACGGTCGACGTGCCCTATTGCGCAGCCGAACAATATCCGCGCCTCGCGCTGGGGGAGAACGACGTGTCGATCTTCGAGCGGACGCTGCCGTGGGACCACGCGGCGGGGGCCCTGTGGCTCAACGAGGCGGGCGGCAAATGCGCCCGCCTCGATGGTTCGCCTTATCGGGTGGACGAGTGGGAGCGGAAAGGCTTGATCGGCGCCGCCAGCCCCGCGCTGTGGGATGAACTGGCGGGGAGGTTATTCGCGCTGCCGGATTAAGGCACAATCGCCTAACCCGGAATCGTCATTGCGAGCGGAGCGAAGCAATCCAGGGCCATTGCGCGCAACGCCCTGGATTGGTTGGCCTTTAGCCGGCTTCGCTTCCGTCGCTCACTAGAGACGACCAAGCTTTAAAGCACGCTCTCCAGCCAGCCCTTGAGCTGGCTCTTGGGCGCGGCGCCCAGCTTTTGCGCCACGGGCTGGCCATCCTTGAACAGCACCATGAGCGGGATCGACTGCACGCCGATCTTCCCCGGCACTTCCGGATTTTCCATGATGTCCATCTTGGCGATCGTCACCTGACCGGCCAACTCGTCGCTGATTTCCTCCAGCGCCGGGGCGATCATCTTGCACGGCCCGCACCAGTCAGCCCAGAAATCCACCAGGACCGGCTTGCTGGAATCGAGGACATCCGCCTGGAAGCTGGAATCGGTGACGGCTTTGGTGGCCATGGAAATGCTCCTGTATGATCTGACGGCAAATCTAGGGACGAGCGCGGCGTTGGCAACGCTCAGGGCCCAAAACTTTCCTGCGAGGTCGGCAAGTCTGGTTTGTGCGCGGCGAGCATCTCGGCGGGAATGGCGATCAGCCGCGGCACCTGCGTATAGAGCACGGCGGCTTCGACCCGCCGCCCCGGATAGATCACACTGAGCGCCGCCGCATAAGCCGCCATCTGCCGCAAGGTGGAGCGGGGAATGTCCTCCAGCCGTTCCGGCGGGCGGCGCGCGGTCTTGAAATCGGCGATGAGCACACGGTCCGGCGTTATCAGCAGCCGGTCGGCGGTGCCGGCGATCACTTGTCCGTCCACCGTCGCGGCAAGGGGCACTTCGGCCAGGGCGGAAGGGCCGAACAGATCGGCCCATTGCGGTCCTGCCAGCACGGCCAGGGCGCTCCCGAGCAATTCCTCGCGCTCCGCTTCGGCCAGATCGGCGGCGTTGCGCGCCAGCCATGCGCGCGCTTTCGCCTCGCGATCGGCGGGCGCGACATCGGGCAGGCGTTCGAGCAGCTTATGCACCAGCACGCCGCGCCGGGCGGCCCGCGCCAGCGCGGCGGCGGGCAGCGGCGGATCGGCGCCCTGCTCCTCCCCGGCGGAGGACGGCGCCAGCGGGCGCGGCGGGCGCGGTTCGGGGCCGACCGGGCGCAGGACCCAATTCGGCAGATCGGCGGTGGAAGGCGCTCCCCCCTCGACCTTGTCGGGCATGGGCTCCGCCCGCTCGCCCAGTTCGAAGCGCTGGCCCCAGATCGCATCTTCCAGCGGCTCGCCGGTGAACAGCGGCGCCAGGCGGGCATACCAGCTGTCCGGCGCCGGTCCGTCCTTCTCGCGCAGGCCCAGGGCGCCGCCGATGAACAGCGCCTCCTCCGCCCGGGTCATGGCGACATAGAGCAGGCGCCAATGCTCCTGCCGCTCGGCCTTGCGCGCCTGTTCCTCCACTTCGGCGATGCGGCCGACCTTCTCCAGCTTGCCGAGACCTGGCAACGGAATCTCGCGCTCCCCCTCTCCATCGCGAAGCGACAGGCCGCGCATGGGCGAACGGTCGGGGTCTCCGGTCGCATCGGCCAGGATCACGATCGGGGCCTGCAATCCTTTGGAGCCGTGGACGGTCATCACCCGCACCAGCCCCTTGCCCGCGCCGGGTTCGCGCTTCAGCTCCCCCTCGCCCGCGTCGAACCACTGGATGAAACCCTGCAAGCTGGGCGTATGCGCGGCGGAATAGGCGAGCGCGGCGTTGAGCAGCTCGTCGATCGGATCGTTCGCCTCGCGCCCCAGCCGGGCGACCAGCTTGCGCCGGCCGTCCCACGGACCGACCAGCAGCCAGTGGAGCAGTGCCTGCGGAGGCTCGAAATCGGCGCGGCGCAGCAGGTCCAGCAGCAGCGCCACGTCGGCGTGGCCGGAGCGGCGCAGATGATCCCACAGGCGCACGCCCTCGTGGCGATAGCCATGCTCCAGCAAGTCTTCCTGGCTCCAGCCGAGCAGCGGCGAGACGAGCAGGTTCGCCAGGCTGAGATCATCGAGCGGCTGGGCGGCGAAGCGCAGCGCGGCCATGAGGTCCTTCACCGCCAGCGGCGCGCCCAGCCGCAGCCGGTCCACGCCCGCCACCGGCACGCCCGCGGCATGGAGGCGCGCGACGATCAGTCCGGCCAGCTCTCGGCGCTTGCGCACCAGCACCATGATGTCGCCCGCCCCGGCCTTGCGCGGCTCTCCCTTGGCGAGCTGGAAGCTGCCGATCAGCGCCTTGACCTGCGCGGCGATGTTGTCGGCCATCCGCCGTTCGGGCTCTGAAATCCAGTTCGGCGGCTCGTCCTCTTCCTCGGCCTCGTCGGGCCCGGCCTCGACCGGCTTCCACAAGGTGACGAGGCCCGGCCGCTGGTCGCCGAGATGCGGATCGGGCGCGCTGTCCAGCCCGAGGTTGCCAGGGCCGATCGCTTCCACCGCCCGGTCCACGAAAGTGAGCACCGACTGCGCCGTGCGGTATGACCGGCCGAGGCCGAGTTCCTGCAATTCGCGCGCCGCTATGCGCAGATCGCGTGCGTTCCTGGCCCATGCGGCCATTTCTTCGGCATAGCGGGCCTTGGCCACGGCGAAATTCTCCGGGCTGGTACCCTGGAAGCCGAAGATCGCCTGCTTGTAATCCCCCACGACGAAAATCGTGCGCTGCTTGCCGTCGCGCTGGCCCGCGCCGGTGAAGAAATCATCGGTCAGCGCGCGGATGATCGACCACTGCGCGGCATTGGTATCCTGCGCTTCGTCCACCAGGATGTGATCGAACTGGCGATCCAGCTTGTAGCGAATCCATTCGCCGATGCCGCGATCGGACAGCAGGCCGGCGGCGCGGCGGATCAGATCGTCGAAATCGACCAGGCCTTCGCGCGCCTTGGCGTCTTCCCAGGACAGGGCGAAGCGGCGGCCCACGGTGAGCGCGGGCGTGAGCAAGTCCACCAGGGCGAGCTGGGTGCGATGTTCGATAACGGCGCCGATGCACATCGCCACCTGCTCCGCATTACGGCGGTAATCCGGGTCGATCTTGTCCTGCGAGGCGGAGGCCCGCAGCTCTCCCGCCTTGGTGAAGAAGACATCGAACAAGTCCGAGATCGCTTCCGCCCGCAAGGCCGGATGGCCCGCCAGCCATGCCGCGATCCGTTCGGCGTTGCCCTGCCCGGTCTTGGCCGGCCAGGCCGAATTGACCTCCATGCAGCGGCGCAGCGCGGCGCAATCGAACGCGTCTTCATGGCACAGCGCGGCCAGCGTTCCGGGGCCGGCATCCGCCGCCAGGCCGATAAGCCGGCGCACGCGGGCTTCCAGAGGCTCTTGCCAGCCGCCGGCGCCGAACCACGCCTCGCGCGCTTCGGCGCAGCGCATCAGCCACTTGCGGGCGCCGTCCGGCCCCATGCGCAGCGACAGCATTTCGAGCGCGGCGATCTGCGCCTGGTCCCCGTGCCGTTCCCACGCGATCAGCAGATCGGCGAGCACCTGGTGAGCCAGCAGATCCCGGTCGCGATCCTCCATCGGCCGGGTGCCGGGGATAAGCCCGGCCTCTTCCGGGAAGGCCGCCAGCAACCATTGCGCGAAGGCGTGGATCGTATCGATGCGCAGGCCCCCGCCGGGGCAATCGAGCACGGCGGCGAACAGCGTCCGCGCGCGGGCCTGGGCCGCCGCATCACCGGGCGCGCCGATGGCGAACAGGTCCCGCGCCAGCGCCTCGGGCTTCATCCGCACCCAGCTCGCCAGAACGGCGCTGATACGCTCGGCCATTTCGGCCGCCCCGGCCTTGGTGAAAGTGAGGCAGAGAATCTGTTCCGGGCGGATATCGGGCCGCAGCAGCAGGCGCAGCACGCGGGCGGAGAGGACCTGCGTCTTGCCAGTGCCGGCGGAGGCGGAAAGCCACACGCTGTCACCCGGATCGACCGCGCGGGCTTGGTTGTCCTTGAGCGGGTGGACCAGGCTGCTCACCGTTCGCGCCCCATCCATTCGTCCAGCCGCATGAGCTGGTCGTAATCGGCATAGCCGGGGAAATCGGGCGCCACCCGGGCGGTGAACGGCTCATCCCCCGTCAGCCAGCCGCCGACCGCCCGCTGCAGATGTTCGAGCGTCAGCGGCAGGAAATCCTCCAGCGGAATCCCCTTCCGCTTGCCCGGAACGAGCACGGGTGTTTCCACATAGCCGAACGCATTCTCGCCGCGCCGGCGATGGTCCTTGCCGAGCGACCAGTATTCGAAGCCGGTCACCCCTCCTTCCACGCCTTCGACCCCGCCCGCCTCGGCCATCAGGCCCAGCGCGCCGAGTTGCAGGCGATAGCCCTTGGCGACTTCGGCGGCCGAAGGGGGCTTTCCGGTCTTGTAGTCGATCACCGCCAGGGTGCCGTCCGGCAGGCGATCGAACCGATCGGCGCGGCCGTAGATACGCACGCCGCCGATGCGCATCTCCGCCTTCCGTTCGACCGCGAGGACCGTGCGCCCTTCCCCCTCCGCCGCACGGACTGTCTCCGCGATCCAATCCAGCGCCGCGAGTAGTCGTGGCTGCCACAGCGCACGGAGCAGGGGGTGCGCGTCCATCCCGCGCAGCTTCTCCAGCGCGATGGCGTGGATGTCACCGCCCCGTTCGTGCCACGTCTGGAGGATGGCGTGGGCCAGGCTCCCCTGCCAGGCCGGCGTCGGCTCCGCATCCAGCGCGTCGAGGGGGTCCAGCCGCAGGATGTGCTTCGCGTAGAACTGATAAGGATCCCCGATCAGGGTATCGAGAGCCGTCACGCGCACATCGACCTGGCGCTGTTCGAGCGAGGGGCGCGGCTGCGGCCGGGGATGGGGCGGAACCGGCGGCGGTTCGTTCAGCGCGTGGACCAGCCGGGGGATTTCGACCTCGCGATGATCCTTCGCCAGCTCGCCCAGCAAGGCCTCCACCCTCAGCCAGAACCGGCTGGCGATTGCCGGCCCGCCGGCATCGCGCCGCGCGCGGCTGAGCACCACCTCGGGCGCGCCGAGCGCCCCGGCGAGATCGTGCGCGGCAAGGCCGATGCGGAAATCCGCCCCCGGCACGCCGAGCGCGCGCAGCACGGGTGGCGCCAACAGGGGATCGGCCGCCGGCGTGGCCGGCCAGCTGCCTTCGTTGAGCCCGGCGCAGATCGTCAGTTCCGCGCGAGTCATCCGCGATTCGAGCAGGCCGTAGATCGCCACGCGCGGATGGCCGCCCCACGGCGGGCGCACCGCCACGCGGTCCATCGCCTCGCGCAGCACGGCGGGAAGCTCCGCCGGATCGAGCCGGGTGCCCACCTCCCGCGCGTGATGGCGGATGTCCTCCACGAAAGCCGCCAGGGCGCGGCCGTCCGCCTGCGCCCACAGCGCCTCGCCGCACAAGGCCTCACCCGCGGCGACCAGGCCATCGAGCAGATCGGCGAGCCCCGCTTCCCCGCCGGCCGAAAGCGGGGCCAGGAGCGCTTCCACCTCGCCCCACCACGGCGATACGCCCGCCCGCTTGGCCACGGCGCGCAGCGGCTCGAGCCCCGGTTCCCGGCGGGGGCCGCGCAGCGCCAGTTCGAACGCGCGCGCCTTGTCCAGCCAATCGCCCCGCCCTTCGCCGGACCGGACCAGCGGATGTTCCAGCAGCGCCATGAGCGGCACCGGCGCGGCCTGCTCGGCCGCCACTTCGGCCAGCAGCAGCAGCACGCGGCCGGCGGCGGTCTGCGGCAGGGGGCGGCCGGCGGAATCGTCCGCCTCGATATTCCAGCGGCGCAGATGCTGGACGATGCGCCCGGCAAGGCCGCGATCGGGGGTTATCACGGTGACCCGCTTTTCCGGCGTTTCCAGCGCGTGGCGCACCAGCAGGGCAACGGCCTGCGCCTCCTCCTCAGGATTGGCGGTTTCCATCAGCCGCACGCCCGCGAGCCGGCGCTTCGCCGCTGGAAGGGCGACCCAGGCCTTGCTCGCTTCCGGCGGCAGGAACAGGCTGGAAATCGCATGGCTGCGCTCCGGCGGCGCCGCGCCCGGCCCGGCCCGGTGCCACGGCTGCACTTCCTCGCGCGAGACCCACAGGCGATTGAGCAGGAGCTTCAGATGATATTGCGGATGGGTCACCGCATCGTCCCGCCCGAAGGGAACGTCCGCCTCGCGCGCGGCGGCCGTGCCCAGTTCCTCCCACACCGCGGCATCCATCGCCAGATCGAGATCCGGCAGGATCACCGCGCCTTGCGGCAGGCGCGCCACGCGGCGCAGCAAGGCGGCGACGCCTTTGGCAGCGCTCGTCACCCCGGCGGCGATCACCGGCGTTTGCGGCGGATCGTGGCGCCAGCGTTCGGCGGCATGGCGGAACAGGCGGCCGCGACGGTCGGCGGCATCGAACGCGCCCCGGGCGATCAGCTCCGCGAACCAGCGGGTCTGCACGCGCGCAAACAGGCGCAGGCTGTTTTCCCAATGCCCGGCCAGGTCCCCCAGCAAGTCCAGCACGCGGGGCTGCAGCAGTTCTTCCGGCCCGATCTCCTCGGCCAGCAGGCGGTCCATCGTCCGGCCAAGCTCGAACGAAAGCCGCAGCAGCGCGCTGCCTTTCAGTTCGGGGCGTTCCTCGCGGATCAGCTCGGCGATGCGGAGCCACCGGCGCGTGGCATCGACCGCCGGCGGGATCGCTTCCCCCGCGCCGAGCGGATCGAGCAGCGGGCCGAGCGCCTCGTCCAGATCGAGATCGCCCACCACCGCCATGCGCGGCATCAGCAGGCCCCGCTGGCCTTCCTGGGCGCCGGAATGGCGAACGAAGGCCTCCGTCATCGTACGCACGGCGCGCCCGCTGGGAAGCAGCAGCGTCACCCGGGCCAGCCCGAACTCCGCATCGGCATAGCGCGGCACGAGGCCCGCCACCAAGGCATCCGCGAACCCCCGGTGCGCGGGAATCGCATAGACTTTCGGAGCCGGGCGGTCAGGCACCGGCCAAGGCCGCTTCGGTCAAGCGAACTGCCTGCGGATTGCCCACTTCGAACCACTGGCCGGTGAAGACCGCGCCATAGAGCCGCCCTTCCTCGATCGCCCGGTCCCACAGCACATTGGTGGAGAACGGCCCTTCCGGCGGATCGCGCAGCAGCCGCTTGGCCACGAGCTGGATGCCGGTGAAGATGAACGGCGCGATGCGGCCCCGCCTGCGGCGGATGAGCCGGCCCCGCCCGTCCATGTGGAAATCGCCCTTGCCGGCGAAATTGCGCGCGCCGGTGTGGGGGACCAGCAGCAGCAGCGCATCCATCCGCCGCGCATCCCACAGGATCGAGAGATCGCGGAAGGCGCTGCTCGGCCCGTCGAGCCAGATATTGTCGCTGTTCACGCTGAAGAACGGATCGGGCAGCAGCGCCTGCGCCTTCACCATTCCCCCGCCCGTTTCCATGAGCTGCGCCCGCTCGTCGGAAAAGATCACCGCAGGCCGCGTGCGGTTCTTCACATGGGCTTGGATCGCGTCGGCCAGATAATGGACGTTGACCACCGCCCTGGCGATCCCCGCATCGGCCAGCCGGTCCAGCGCATGGTCCAGCAGGGGCTTGCCCGCCACGCGGATCATCGGCTTGGGCTGGCTCAGCGTCAGCGGGCGCATCCGCTTGCCGAGCCCGGCGGCAAGAACCATCGCGGTGTCGGAAGCAAGCTCTGTCACGCGCGGGGTTTCCCTGGACGTCTCATCGAATCTCCCCGCCGCCGCTATCGCGCAAATCTTGCGGAATGTTGGCGGCGAACCATTCAGCCACCGGGCCCAGCGCGGGATGCGCCAGATCGCGCTCCATCGCGGCCCATACGCGCGGGATCATCGGCAGATAGCGGGGCTTGCCGTCGCGCAGTGACAGCCGCGCGAAGATGCCCACGATCTTGGCGTTCCGCTGTGCGCCCAGCCGGGCGTAATCCGCCTCGAAATCCGGCCCGGCCTCCACTTGCGCCAGATAGCGGTGCAGCATCGCGCGTTCGAGCGCGGGCGACACGTCGCGCCGCGCATCCTGCAGCAGCGAGACCAGATCGTAAGCCGGATGGCCGACGAGCGCGTCCTGAAAGTCGATCAGGCCCTGTTCCCCGCCGGGCAGCAGCATGATGTTCTCGGCATGATAATCGCGCAGCACGGTGACGCCCGGGCTCTGCCGCCCGAGGAGGGGATCGAGCACCGCGTCCCACGCCGCGTGCCAATCGCCTTCGCTCACCGAAAGGCCCATCGCCGGACAATACCATTCGACGAACAGCGCCGCCTCGCGCTGGTAAGTCGCCCGGTCATACGGCGCGAAGGGGCCCGGCGGCCGCCGGTGGAGCGCGACCAGGGCATCGACGGCGCGGGCATAGACCTCTTCCTCGGCCTGCGGATGCTCGTCCAGCCAGTCGCGCATGCGGTCGCTGCCGAAATCCTCGATCAGCACCAGCCCGCGCGCGGTATCCTGGGCATGAATCGCCGGCGCGCGCATGCCGTGCTCGGCAAGCCAGCGGCAGACATGGAGGAAAGGGCCGGGATCCTCGTGCGGCGGCGGCGCATCCATCAGCATGGCGCACTGCGCCCCGCTGCGGATACGGAAATAACGGCGGAAACTGGCATCGCCCGGCAGCGGTTCGACCGCCGCCCCGCCCCAGCCCGCATTCTCGAGGAAGGCGTCCAGGCCCTCCGGCAATCCCGCGCTCATGCCAGGCGCCCTACCCAATCCGCGCCGGGTTCGACAATCGCCTTGCGCCCGGTTCCCGCAATTTCCAGCGTGATGGCCAGGCAAGCCGGCTCTTGCGCGAAGCCGCCGGCGTTTTCCGGCCATTCGGCGATCAGCACGGCGCCCTGGCGATAATCGTCCAGCCCCAACTCCTCTACCTCGCGTGGATGCTCCAGCCGATAGAAATCCGCATGGACCAGCGGCAGGCGCACGGCCGGCGGATCATAGGTTTCGATCAGGGTGAACGTCGGCGACGGCACATCCCCGCCATGGCCGAGAGCGCCGATGATCGCGCGCGCCAGCGTGGTCTTGCCCGCGCCCAGGCCGCCGGACAGCGCCAGCACGTCACCCGGCAGCAGATGCCCGGCGATACGCCGGCCGAAGGCTTCCATCGCCGCCAGGTCCGGCAGGTCCACGATCACGGCAAGTTGATCGTGGCGGTGGTGCCGACGCCCTTTTCCGACTGCATATCAAGCCGGCCGCCGTGCGCTTCGACCAGCTGGCGAGCCAGCGGTAGGCCGAGGCCGCCACGCCGCCCTTCCGGCTTGCCATCGGCGCCGATGCGATAGCCATCGAGCGCGCGGGCCAGCTCGCTGGGCTTCATGCCCGGGCCATTGTCGGAAACGACGATGCGCACGCCCTGCTTGCGGCGTGTCAGGCCCACCAGCACCCGGCCGCCCTTGGGCGTGGCGGCGATGGCATTGTCCAGCAGGTTGCCGATCGCCCGGCCGAGCTGGCGCGGATCGGCCATGGTCTTGCCCGCCGTCTTATCGCCGCGCAGGTCCAGCGTCAGCCCCCGCGCGTCCAGCGTTTCCTCCCGCTCGCGCACGATGCGGGTGACGAAGGACAGAAGCTCGATCTCCTCCGGCTGGATCGGCAGCAGGCCGGCTTCGCTCTGCGTCAGGTCCAGCACCGTTTCGATCTGCGCCCTCAGCCGCTCCACCGCCGAGAGGATCGCCGCGACATATTCCTGCGCCTGCGCCGAAAGATCGCCGGCGACACCGCTCTGGAGCAGTTCGGCGAAGCCGCCGATCGACGTCAGCGGCGTGCGGAATTCATAGCTCATGTTGGCCAGGAAGCGCGTCTTGACCGCGTCCGCTTCCTCCAGCGCGGTGGCCCGTTCGCGCAGGGCGTCTTCCGCCTTGCGGCTGTCCGTCACGTCGAGCACGGTCAGCAGGCCGTTGCCATCGGGAAGCGGCACGCCGGCGAATTCCAGCGTCCGCCCGTCCGAAAGGGTCACTTGCCCGCCGCGCTGGCGGCGATCGAGCGTGGCCGCGCGCACGATCTCGCCGATCGCCTGCCGCTGCGCCGGGCGCGCCAGGCGCGGGCCGATCCGTTCAAGCAGCGCCTCGATATGCGGATGCTCGTCCAGCCATTCGTCCGGCAAGCCCCAGATTTCCGGGAAGCGCCGGTTCCACAGCTGCATCCGCCCATCCGGCGCGAAGACCGCGAGCGATTCGAACAGGCTGTCGAACGTCGCCGTGCGGGTGCGCAGCAGGGTGTCGCGCACGGCGGAGAGCGCCAGCTGTTCCGAGCGGTCCTCGGCAATCATCACCAGGCCGCCATCGGGCTGCGGCTGGGCCACGATCCGCAAGTGCGTGCCGTCGCTCAGCGTCCAGGCGTCCTCGCTGGTTGCGCCGGTCGTGAACCAGCCGCCCAGCTCCCGCCGCCACACTGGGAAATCGCGCGCTTCGGGCAGCCGGCCCGCATCGCGCGCCATGTCCAGGAAGCGATCGAACTCCAGCGGATCGAGCCGGGCATTGGGCGGCAAGGCGAATATCCGCTGGAACGGCTGGTTGGCGAACGTCAGCCGCCGTTCCCCGTCGAACTGCGCCACGCCGATCGAAAGCTGATCGAGCATCGAGCGCTGCGCTTCGCGGAAGGCGCGGAAGGCGCGCGCCTGTTCCTCCATCTCCTCGAGATCGATGCCATAGCCGGCCACTCCTTCGCGGCCGAGCGGCAGGTCGCTGACGCGCAGCGTGCGCCGCTGGGTGCCCACGGTGGCCTGGACGATCCGCTCCACCGGCAAGTCCTTGTCGCTCGCCTGGCGGGCCACTTGCGCGGCGGGCAAGCCATCGACGGCCTCGATCAGCTCGATCTGGTTGCGGACCACTTCTTCGGCGCTCTGCGCGCCGACGGCTTCGACATAGGCGGTGTTGACCAGCCGCAGCTGCATGTCCGGTCCGCGGAACCACATCGGGATCGGCGCGGCTTCGATAAGCCCCACCAGCGCCGCGAAATCCTTGCGCGCGCTGGAAGTTTCGGCGCGCAGGCGAGCCAATTCCTTCTGGCTTTCGGTGAAATCGAACCACCACACCAGCGCCGCCCCGCCCGGCGCGATCACGGCATCGGCGAGATGGCCGCGCAGCGCGAGGCTCTTGCCCGATCCGCGCGGGGCGACCACCATGCGGAAAGGCGCGGCAGTCTTCTGCGTCTTGCGCACGGCTTCGCGCAGCTCACCGAGATCCTCGGCGGACAGGCCGGCATCGCCCGCGTCCAGTTCGCTGAGGAAGCCCGGCAGGCTGTCGAGCCCGAGCCAGGCCGCCAGCCTGTCCGGCCCTTCGATCTTGCCGTCGGCCCTGACCAGCAGCGGCACCGCCGGCGAATCCTCGATCATCCGCCCCAGCCGCCGCGCGGTGCCGCGCGCGGCGCGGGCCTGCCGGGCACGCCCCTGAGCGGCCAGCACCAGCCACACCGCGCCGAAAGTCCAGGCCGCGAGTAGGAGCCCAAGCAGCACCAGAGCGACGGGAGAAAGTTCCATGACCCGTCAGCTATTAGGGCGGCGGGGGGGATGCAATGGCCGCGCCGAGATACGCACGGAATTGCCGGACGAATGGACGCCCCGTTCCGCCCGACAGGAAAAAAGAGGGGCGGCCGCGCGCGTGGCGGCCGCCCTCCGCCCGATCACAGGGTCCAGTACGCGATCGACGCGATGATGCCGATCACGGCGACCAGCACCGCGGCGATCGCGACGATGTCCTTGCCGGCGAACTTGTCGATATGTTCTTCCCGGAACAGGGCATAGCCGCTGCCGATGTCCTCCTGGCTGGCCAGGATACCGATGTCGAGCGCCGAAGCCTGGCGCTTGAACCAGGTCTTTAGTTCACCCAGCTCGTGGTGGGTGACATCCGGATAGCGTTTGAGAAGCGCGGAAACGCGCGCAAGCCGATCGGCGCCCGCCGGGCGGCCGTTGTCGTCTGTAGTCATGATCTTTCCTGATATTCGCGAAATAAAGGGATGGCCCCTGGCAGGGGCGCACGGCGAATTCAGGCGAGAGGCGGCCCTCGTGGCGGGGTGGCCGCGGCAAGGACGCGCCGGGGCGGCGCGCGGGCATGATCGGGAATGGGCCAGGCGAGCCGCGGGCCGCCGGCATTCTCGGCCAGCGGAACGGGCGCGGGCATGACCGGCGGCAGAGGCGGATGCAGCGGCGCGATCCGCAGATCCGCCGCCATCGGGCGCCGCACCGGCAGCGCCATTTCGACCGAGCTGGCGCTGACCGCCGGCCCATTATCCGGATGCAGCGACAGCGGCTTGGCCGGCACGGCTTGCAGCGCCGTGATCCCCAGGATCAGAGCGATGAAAATCCGCAGCCGCAAAAGACGATGCATGACGCTGGCCATACCAGGAAACCTAGGCATCCCTCTCAGGAGGAGCAAGGTTTCCGGGCGATGGCCGGCGCAGATCAATAGCGGTAATGATCGGCCTTGAACGGCCCTTCCACCGGCACGCCGATATAGTCGGCCTGGCGCTGGTTGAGCTTGGTCAGCTTAACGCCCAGCTTGTCGAGATGCAGCGCGGCGACCTTTTCGTCGAGGTGTTTGGGCAGGACGTAGACGTCCTTGTCGTATTCGCCGCCCTTGGTGAACAGTTCGATCTGCGCCAGCGTCTGGTTGGTGAAGCTGCAGCTCATCACGAAGCTGGGGTGCCCGGTGGCGCAGCCGAGGTTGACCAGCCGGCCCTTGGCGAGGATCAGGATCTGCTTGCCATCGGGGAAGGTCACCAGGTCGGTGCCCGGCTTCACTTCCTTCCAGTCATAGTTGTCCAGCGCGCTGATCTGGATCTCGCTGTCGAAGTGGCCGATGTTGCAGACGATGGCCATGTTCTTCATCGCCTTCATGTGCTCGGCGGTGATCACGTCCTCGTTGCCGGTGGCGGTGACGAAGATGTCGCAGCGTTCCACCGCTTCTTCCATCGTCACGACTTCATAGCCTTCCATCGCCGCCTGCAAGGCGCAGATCGGATCGATCTCGGTCACCATCACGCGGGCGCCGCCGTTGCGCAGCGAGGCCGCGCTGCCCTTGCCCACATCGCCGAAGCCGGCCACGCAGGCGACCTTGCCGGCCAGCATCACGTCGGTCGCGCGGCGAATGGCGTCGACCAGCGATTCCTTGCAGCCGTAGAGGTTGTCGAACTTCGACTTGGTCACGCTGTCGTTCACGTTGATCGCCGGGAACGGCAGCTTGCCCTGCTTGGCCAGGCTGTAGAGCCGGTGGACGCCGGTGGTCGTCTCTTCCGACACGCCCCTGATCGCCTGGACCGACTTGGTGAGATAGCCCGGCTTGCGCTTGACGAAATCCTTCAGCGCGCGGACGAACTCCACCTCTTCGGCATTGCTCGGCTCGAACAGCGGCTCGCCCGCTTCCACGCGCGCGCCCCACAGCGCGAACATCGTGGCATCGCCGCCATCGTCGAGGATCATGTTGGCGGTGGTGTCGCCGGAACCGTCGGCATCCCAATCGAAGATGCGGCCGACGTAATCCCAGTAATCGGCCAGGCTTTCACCCTTCACCGCAAACACCGGAATGCCCTGCGCGGCGATCGCGGCGGCGGCGTGATCCTGGGTGGAAAAGATGTTGCAAGTGGCCCAGCGCACGTCGGCCCCCAGCGCCACCAGCGTTTCGATCAGCACGGCGGTCTGGATCGTCATGTGCAGCGAGCCGGTGATGCGCGCACCCTTGAGCGGCTGCGCCGCGCCATATTCCTCGCGCACCGCCATCAGGCCGGGCATCTCGGTTTCGGCAATGGCGATTTCGTCGCGGCCGAACTCGGCCAGGGCGATATCCTTCACGACATAATCGTTTTCAGCGACGGCAGCGGTGGCCACGTGCAATTCTCCTGTGTTTTTCAAGGGAGGGCTCCGCCGGGGCTCCATGCGGCAACCGCTGGTGCGCGCCATAGCCGCATTGAACCGGAAAGGTAAACCCGGCTTCGTCCGGCCGCTTCGCGCGCGAGGGCAAAAAGAATCCGGCGGCATGTCACATTCGCGCCCGCCGCCTCGTCAGGAGATCGTCATCCAGGACAAAGGATCAAGAGCATGGACACCCGCCTCAACACCTTCGCCGTTTCGCCCGAGATCATGCAGGCCTGGCTCGCCTGTTCCGAAAAGGTCGCCGAAAGCGGCCTGGAGAAGCCGCTGCTGGAACTGGTGAAGATCCGCGCCTCGCAGATCAATCATTGCGCCAACTGCCTGAACATGCACAGTTACGAAGCCCGGCAGGCGGGCGAGACCGAGCAGCGCATCGCACTGGTCGCGGCCTGGCGGGAAGCGCCGTGCTATACGGACCGCGAGCGGGCCGCGCTGGCCTGGACCGAGCACATGACGCTCATCGCCGAAAAAGGCGCGCCGGACGATGTCTATGCCGCGCTGGAAGCGCAGTTCAGCAAAGAGGAGCAAGTGAAGCTGACCATGGCGATCATCGTCATCAACGGCTGGAACCGGCTCGCCGTGGGGTTCAACCTGTTCGATGCGAGCCGCGGCTGGAAGGCATGAGCGAAGCGGCCGCCCAGTTCGACGCGCTGAGGCCCCGGCTGATGCGCGTCGCCTATCGCATGTTAGGCTCCGTCTGCGATGCCGAGGACGTGGTGCAGGATGCCTGGCTGCGCTGGCAAGCCACCGATCGCGGCGCGGTGCGCGTGCCGGAAGCGTTCCTGCGCCGCGTGGTCACGCGCCTGTGCCTCGATCAGCTCAAGTCGGCGAAGGTGCGGCGCGAGCAATACGCCGGCCCCTGGCTGCCCGATCCGCTACTGGCGGAAGCGGAAGAGGACGAGGCGGAGGATGTCACCCTGCCGCTGATGCTGGCGCTGGAACGCCTTTCCCCGTTGGAACGCGCAGCCTTCCTGTTGCACGACGTGTTCGGGGAAAGCTTCGAGGCGATCGCCGACAGCTTGGGCCGCGAACCGGCGGCCTGCCGCCAGCTCGCCGCCCGCGCGCGGGAACATGTGCGCGCGGAAAAGCCGCGCTTCCCGGTCGACCGCGCGCACGGGATGGAAATCGCCGAAGCCTTCTACACGGCAACGCGCGAAGGGCAGACCGCGCGGCTCGGCGCGATCCTGGCCGAGGACGTCCGCCTCCATTCGGATGGCGGGGGCAAGCGGCCCGCCGCCGCCCGCGTGATGCGCGGCGCCAGCGAGGTAACCCGCACGTTCGCCGCCATCGCCCGCCTTTCACGCGGACGGCCGGGCGAACTGATCCGTTATGCCTATGTCAACGGATTGCCCGGCTTCGTCACCCGCGAGGCGGACGGCGTGCTGCAAACCAGTGCCCTGCTGATCGAGGACGGGCGGATCAAGGCGATCTACGTGATGCGCAATCCGGACAAACTGCGGCACCTGGAACGGTCGGTGCATTAGGGGATGTTCTCTCGTTCTCAGCCCTGGGATCGTCATTGCGAGCGTAGCGAAGCAATCCAGGGCGACAGTGCCATATGCTCTGGATTGCTTCACTACGCTCGCAATGACGAAAGCTGAGGTTGGCGGCGGCTGCCGGTTGCGCGCCCC
>JAFKFN010000004.1 GCA_017308255.1 Altererythrobacter sp.
CAGAGGCGCGGAAGGTTACCCGCCCCACCGCCAGCAACTGCTCCAGCGGAACGTTCGCGACCATGAACTTGACCGGCGTGGCGATGAACGACAGCGCGAACAGCAGGCCCGCGGCGAAGGCGGACACCACGCCCGTGGCGATATAGCGGCCCGGATGGATGTCCGATATGTCTTCGGCCGCACTCGCCGTGCGGCCGTTGAAGAGGTTCATATCCTGTCTCCTGGATTGTGCGTTTCAGGTTTCCGCCCGAAGGAACTGGATGTGGAAGCGCACCGGGCCGAGGGGTTCCACCCGGTGCAGGATGGTCGGCTCGACAAGCATGGGTGCGCTTTCGGGGGTAAGCTCGCGCACCAGCGGCGGCCGGCGCGGATCGGTCACCAGATAGCGAAGGCGCCCCTCTTCCACATGGATCAGGCCCCAGGCGCCTTCCTTGGTCGAATGTTCGTTCAGCAGCGCGGCGGGCACGGTGGCCTCGGTGAAAGTCGCCGTGCGCTTGTAGGGCTGCAGGGCCTCGGGCATGGCCGCGCTCACGCCACCAGTCCCCTGTCGCGGCAGACGGTCAACACCTCGCGCAAGGCCTGCGTCAGCTCTTCGCCCATCAGGGGCTTTTCGATCGGCATGATATGGGCCGCCTCGATCAGGATCCTCAGCGCGGCACTGAGATCGGTCACCAGCAGGATCGCCGGCGCAGTGCAGCCCTGCTCGCGCAGCGCCACCAGGAAGCCGGCCCCGTCGCCCTGATAGCCCTGGTCCACCACCAGGCAGCCTGCGGCCATCGGATCGGCCCTTTCGTCGGAACCGTTCTCGACATCGAAGCCGTCGAGCGCCAGCGCGAACTCCAGCGAGGACAGGACCGGCCGATCGCCGACATAAAGCAGGATCGGGGCGGCGGCGGCCATGACCTGTCCTCCCTGGGCGGGCAGCATCAGGCCGCCTGCTTCCAGTGCGGCCGCAGTTCCACATGCGGCGGGCACTCGGCCACCTGGCCCACCGGCAGCCCGGCCAGCTCGTTGGCGAAGCCGTGGTTCACGTCGCGGTGATGGGCCTCGTCCGCGCGCACCACCAGCACGACGTCGCGCAGCGTGGCCGTATCGGGAAGGCCCCAGTATCGCTTGGCGATTTCCGGTGCGGGCACGTTCGCGCTGCGGCCGGAATCGATCTCCGCCAGATAATGCGTATAGCTGATCACCGCCTCTTCCTCGAAATAGCCCACCACCCGGTGCGCCGTTTTCGAGCTGACCAGGTAAAGGCCGAAGAAGAACAGGTAGAACACCCATTGCACGCCGATGATCACCGCGCGCTCGAACAGCGTGGGCTTGGACACCTCGATGAAGGTCATCAGGTGCATCCGCTCGTTCTCGGCCTCGTCCATCAGCGTCTTGATCCAGCCCTTGTCGTCACACATGCGGCGCAGGCAGGCGAGGTGGTTGATCGTGGCGCCGACCATGCCCGGCACGGCGGCGACCGTTTCCAGCACCACGGCCCGGTGGCCGTAACGCTGGGCGAAGAACGTGTCCGCGCACCAGCGCAGCGCCTTGGTGAAGCCGAAGGCGATCCGGTCGGAAAACTCGCGGGGCTTGTGATGAACGCCCAGATCGATGAACGGTACCGCCATTGAATCGCCTCCACTTCGCGGCGCAGTTTGCACTCGCGCGCCGCCACGCACGGCAGATAGGGGAGGGTATGGAGCTGCGAAATTTGGATCATCTCCCTAATACCGTGCCCCTAAGGGCCTTGCCGGAGGTGGGCCGGCCCAGCTTCGCCAGCCGGTTCCTGCCGCGCCTGTCGGTGGCGGCGGCGCTGGCGCTGGCCATCGTCGCCATCGCCGGGGCGGCCGGCGTGCTCCTGCTGTTCGCGGAAGAGCTGGGGCAGCGGGCGACGTTCATCTTCTTCGTCCCCGGCGTGGTGGTGGCCAGCGCGCTTTCGGGCGTCCGCGCCGGCGCGCTGGCGGCCTTGCTGGGGGCGGCGGCCGGGCTGTGGTGCGATCGGATGACCGGCCCGCTCGAAAACGGCAATCTGATCGCCGCCGGGGCGTTCGTGATCTTCGGGATCGCCATCGCGGTCGGGGGCGAATGGTTCCAGCGGGCGCGCGTCGAAACCGAAGCTGCCGCCGCCGGGCTGGCCAGCCGCGAAGCGCACTTGCGCTCGATCCTCGATACGGTGCCCGATGCCATGGTGGTGATCGACGAGCAAGGGCTGATCCGCGATTTCAGCCACGCCGCCGAACGGATGTTCGGGCGGACGGCGCAAGAGGTCCGGGGCCGCAATGTCAGCACGCTGATGCCCGAACCGTATCGTTCGGCGCACAACGGCTATCTCGAACGCTACTATCGCACCGGGGAAAAGCGCATCATCGGCCGGGGGCGCGTGGTGGTGGGCGAACGCAAGGACGGATCGACCTTCCCGATCGAGCTGGTCGTGGGTGAGATGCAGGCCGATGGGCAGCGCTACTTCACCGGCTTCGTGCGGGACCTGACCGAACGCCAGCAGGCGGAAGCGCGGTTGCAGGAACTGCAAAACGAACTGGTCCACGTCTCGCGGCTCACCGCGCTGGGCGAAATGGCCTCGGCCCTGGCGCACGAGATCAACCAGCCGCTCTCCGCCATCGCCAATTACCTGAAAGGCAGCCGCATGCTGCTGGCCCGGCCCGAAGTGCCGCACGAGAAGGTCGCCGACGCGGTGGAGCTTGCCGCCATCGAGGCCTTGCGCGCGGGCGATATCATCCGCCGTCTGCGCGAATTCGTCGCCCGGGGCGAAACCGAACGATCCGTCGAAAGCCTGCCCAAGCTGATCGAGGAAGCCAGCGCCCTGGCGCTGGTCGGCGCCAAGGAGCACGGCATCTGCGTGCAATACGATTTCAGCCCCCTGGTCGATCAGGTCCTGGCCGACAAGGTGCAGGTTCAACAGGTGGTGCTGAACCTGATGCGCAACGCCGTCGATGCGATGGCCGAAGCGCCCTCGGCGCGCAAGGAACTGACCATCTCCCTCGAACCCGCCGAGCGCGGTATGGTGCGGGTCCTGGTGGCGGACACCGGGCCGGGCATCGATCCCGATGTGGCCGATCGGCTGTTCCAGCCCTTCATCACCACCAAGCGGACGGGTATGGGCGTGGGGCTGTCGATCTCGCGCACGATCGTCGAAGCGCACGGCGGGCGCATCTGGGCCCAGGCGCGCGAGGGCGGCGGCGCGCTGTTCGGCTTCACGCTGCCGGGCGTCGGCAAGGAGGAACTCTACGATGGCGAGTGACCCGATCGTTTACGTGATCGACGATGATGACAGTGCCCGCCATTCGCTCGAATTCCTGCTCGATGTCGCCGGGATAAGGGTCCGTTCCTTCCCCTCGGCCGATGCCTTCCTCACGGCCTCGCCGCCGCTGGCGGGCGCCTGCATCGTCACCGACGTGCGGATGCCGGGGACCAGCGGGATCCAGCTCGTGGAACAGTTGAAGAAGCGTGAAGCCGCCGCGCCGGTGATCGTCATCACGGGGCATGCCGATGTGCCGCTGGCGATCCAGGCGATGAAGGCCGGCGTCGCCGATTTCATCGAAAAGCCGTTCGATGACGAGGTGATCCTGGGCGCGATCCACCAGGCGCTGGCCCGCCAGGCCGGCGACGAGGAAGTGCAGGCGGAACGTCAGGCCGTGCGCGAACGCCTCGCCGCCCTCAGCCCTCGCGAGCGTGAGGTGATGGAAGGGCTCGTGGCCGGCAAGGCGAACAAGGCGATCGCCTATGATCTGGCGATCAGCGCGCGCACGGTAGAAGTCTATCGCGCCAACGTGATGATGAAGATGCAGGTCAAGACCCTGTCCGAACTCGTGCGCCTGGTCACGATCTCGCAGATGGCGTGACTGCCCGATCATAAAATTTGGTGCAGTTATACGGCAATAATATGCATTTGCCTTATGTATAATTGCGCCGCAGGGTCGGGCTCCGGATGAAAGGGCTTCGTGGCACCAAGCGCTCGGACGCGGCCCGATCTAACGGGCCGGAGCGCCGGAATACCGCACGCCAAGGAAATACGCGCATGGCGTCGGATAGGCCAACGGACATGCTGACGCCTGAACAAGGGCGGCAGGTCGAGGATTTGTCCCAATCGCTCGATCCGCCGCAGGCGCGATGGCTCAGCGGCTTTTTCGCCGGGTTCGGCGCCGGCTTGCGTTCCACTTCTTCCCCGCAGCCGGCGTCGTTCATGCGCGGCCCGCTCATCCTCCTCGGCACTGAAACCGGCAACGCCGGGACCGTCCGTGCTCGCGATACGGGATTTCCCCTAGTGGCCCTGCTGGGGCGGGAAAGGGGCTGGATGGTCGGCCGGCCTCACCGGCCGCGCGCCCGGCAGGTACACCCTCTAGCTCGGCGGGGGTTTCCATGGGCAGCGTCTCGATCGTATGATCCGCGGGAATGGGGGAGGGGGCGATCCTCGAACGGCTGGATCAAGGGCTCGGGCGCCCTGCGCGCGGGCGTCCGGCTGGGGATCGCCTCGGTGATTTCACGATCCGCGCGGGCATCGTGCGCGAGGTAACGGAAGGACGGTTCTTCAATGACTGAACGCCAGCCCGATCTTGCCGACCTCGATCGTGCACACCCCGATCATGCCCGGCCGGAGACGGTGGCTTCGGCCTATGGGGTCGGCGGCGATGTGGCGTTCGGCGCGGTCGCTCCGCCGATCTACCTGTCCAGCACCTATACGTTCGCAGGTTATGATGCGCCGCGCGCCTATGACTATGGGCGCGCGGGCAATCCCACGCGCGATCTGCTGGCGGAAGCGCTGGCGCGGCTGGAAGGCGGTGCCGGCGCGGTCGTCACCTCCAGCGGCCTGGCGGCCATAGACCTGTTGATCAGCGGGCTTCCCGCCGGCGCGGGCGTGCTGGCGCCGCACGATTGCTACGGCGGCACCTTGCGCCTGTTGAAGGCGCGGGCTGAACGCGGGCAGATCGCGCTCAGCCTGGTCGATCAGGGCGATTCCGCCGCGCTGGCCGCCGTGCTCGAACAGCGGCCGGCGCTGGTCCTGGTGGAAACGCCCAGCAATCCGCTCATGCGAGTGGTGGACATCGCCGCGCTGGCCGCCCTGGCCAAGGCGGCCGGGGCGCAGGTCGCGGTGGACAACACGTTCCTCACCCCGGCGATGCAGCGCCCCCTCGCCCTGGGCGCCGATTACGTGATCCATTCCACCACCAAGTACCTGAACGGCCATTCCGACGTGATCGGCGGGGCGGTGATCGCGGCCGATCCCGCCAAGGCGGATCAACTGCGTTACTGGGCCAATGTCGTGGGTTCCACCGGCGCGCCGTTCGATGCCTGGCTCACCCTGCGTGGACTGCGGACGTTGTTTGTCCGGCTGGACCGGCAGCAGATGTCCGCCATGGTCATCGCCGGCCACCTGGCGCGGCACCGCGCGGTCGCCCGAGTCCACTATCCCGGCCTTGCCAGCCATCCCGGCCATGCCATCGCCGCCCGCCAGCAGCGCGGCTTCGGCGCGATGCTCAGCTTCGAACTGGCCGGCGGCGCGCAGGCGGCGCGCCGCTTCGTCGAATCCGTCGGGACCTTCACCCTGGCTGAATCGCTCGGCGGCGTCGAAAGCCTGATCGCCCATCCGGCCACGATGACCCATGCCGACATGGGGGAGGAAGCGCGCGCCGTGGCGGGCATTAGCGATGCCTTGCTGCGCCTTTCCGTGGGGCTGGAAGCGGAACAGGATCTGATCGCGGGCCTGGACGCGGGGCTTGCGGCATGTGCCTGACCGGGCCGGCCGCGCGCTCCGGCCCCGGCGATAGGGGGCGGTCGTGCCTGTCTATGTGCTGATCGTAGATGCCTGCGGGATCGGCATGGCCATCGTCGGCTTCCTGATGGCGTTCCGCCAGCGCTTCGTCCGCGAATTGTTCGGGCTTGGCGCAAGTCGGCCCACGGACTCGCACGCGGACCCGGATCCGTTGACATACGTTCTACGGATCGCAGGCATGATGATCCTGGTCTTCGGCCTTGCCCTGGGGCTCATGGTGACCCTGTTCCAGATGGTGTAGCATCACGCGATGACGCACGAATATGACGATCCGATCCAGCCCGGCGCGCTTGACGATGCGGCGCGGCTGGTGGCCTCGCGCTTTCGCCTGGAGGATCGCGCACTGGCGGAACTGGCCGGCGAAGTCGTCCAGCAGCAGTTCTGTTCCTGCGTCGCCTCGCCCGAACGGACGGACAACGCGTCGGTTCTGGCCGCGCTTTCGGCCGATGTCATGGCCCGGGCGGAACGGCTGATCGCCGCGGGCGAGCCGTTCGACCGGGTGGACGAAGCCTCGATCCAGTCCTTCCCCGCCAGCGATCCGCCGGCCTGGGGCAGCCCCAAGCCCGGCGAATGAGCCGGGCGCGCTTCCCCTCACGCGCATCGGCGAACCCGTGGGCAGCGCAGGGGCACCGGATACTTGTCGCGGCATCGCGCGATGGCGCCACGCTGGACGAAGAACACCATGAGGCGCGGGTGATCGCGGCTTCTCGGCGGAATCATCCCCGCGCATAGGCGCCGCTCGGGCGGCGGCGCGGGGGTCTTGGGGGGTTGGGGCAGGAGGAACAGGGTGGACGATTTCATTGTGGCCCGCGCGCTCCACGTGCTCGCGGTGCTGATGTGGATCGGCGGCGTGGGCTTCGTCACGTGCGTCGTGATGCCCTCGATCCGCCGCCACGACGATGCCGCGCAGCGCATGGAAGCATTCGGACGGATCGAGCGGCGCTTTGCGCCGCAGGCGCGGCTGTGGGTCCTGCTCGCCGGGGCCAGCGGGTTCTGGATGATCTATCGCGCGCAGATGTGGGATCGGTTCGAAGACCTGCGCTTCTGGTGGATGCATGCCATGGTCTGCCTGTGGCTGTTCTTCGCGCTGATGCTCTTCGTGGTGGAGCCGCTGCTCGGCCACCGCCCGTCGAACCGCGCCGCCGAACCGGCCGCGCGGTTCCGCCGCCTGGAATGGGTCCACCGGCTGCTTTTGCTGCTCGCCGTGGTCACCGTGCTCGGCGCCGTGGCGGGCAGCCACGGGCTGTTCTGAGTTATTCGGAACCGCCCAGGTCCACGATCCGCCAATAGGGTCTGATCGTGCGATAGCCTTGCGGAAACTGCCGCGCGGCTTCCTCGTCGGAAAGCCGGGGGGAAATGACCACCGGATCGCCCACCTGCCAATTGACCGGGGTGGCGATGCTGCGTGCATCGGTCAGCTGCACGCTGTCGATCGCGCGCAGGATCTCGGCGAAGTTGCGCCCGGTGCTCAGCGGATAGGCCAGCGTCAGCCGCACCTTCCGCGCCGGATCGATCACGAAGGCCGATCGCACGGTCATGCTGGCGTCGCATTGCGGGTGGATCATGCCGTAAAGCGCGCAGATGCGCCCGTCGGGATCGGCGATCATCGGGAAATCCGGCGCATAGCCCTGCGTTTCGGCGATCTCGGCGTTCCACCGATGATGCGCCTCCACCGGATCGACCGATAGCCCGATCGGCTTGACATGGCGCCGCTCCCACTCCGGCCGCAGCCGCGCCACTTCGCCCAGCTCGCCGGTGCATACCGGGGTAAAGTCGCGCGGATGGCTGAACAGCAGGCCCCAGGCCGATCCCAGCCAGTCATGGAAACGGATGCGGCCGTGGGTCGTGTCCTGTTCGAAGTCGGGCGCGATCTGGCCGAGCTGGATGGTCATGGCGGGGGCGCGCCTCTCCTTGCCTGGCGGATATTCGCCCGCTACATCCAGCAAGCAAATGACTATTATTGTCAGTTGTCATGAAAGTTGTTGGGTATGGATATCGAAGTCGCCCGTACTTTCCTGGAAGTGGTCAAGACGGGCAGCTTCGTCGGCGCGGCCGCCAATCTCAATCTCACGCAAACGGCGGTCAGCGCGCGGATCCGGGTGCTGGAAGATCGGCTGGACCGGCCGGTGTTCATCCGCAACAAGGCCGGCGCCAAGCTGACCCCGGCGGGGGAACAGTTCCTCCGCTTCGCCACCACCATGGTGCAGATCTGGGATCGCGCGCGGCGTGCGGTGGCCTTGCCGCCGGGCCGCGACACGGTGGTCACGATCGGCGCGGAGCTCAGCCTGTGGAGCCCGCTGCTGCGGCACTGGCTGCTGTGGATGCGCCGCGAATGCCCGGAAATCGCCGTCAACGCGCGGATCGACACGTCCGAGCGCCTGCTGCAACGGGTGCAGGACAGCTCGCTCGATGTCGCCATCATCTACGCTGCCCTGCGGCGCCCCGGCGTGATCGCGGAGCTGTTGTTCGAGGAAAAGCTGGTGCTGGTCCGCACCACGCCGGCCAGCCAGCCGCTGTCGTCCGAAGATCACGTGGAGATAGACTGGGGGGAGGAATTCATGGCCAGCTATCACGCCGCCTTTCCCGATCAGGCGAAGCCGGTGGTCTCGATCGGCTACGGCCCGTTGGCGCTGGACTATATCCTGGCCACGGGCGGTAGCGGCTATTTCCGCGAAAGCTTCGTCCGCCCTTATCTGGAGGAAGGGCGCCTGGTCCTGGTGCCAGACAGCCCGGAATTCTCCTATTCCGCCTATGTCGTCCATTCGGCCAAGGCCGATCCCGGCGTCATGGCCCGCATCCGCCACGCCTTGCGCCAGGCCGCCGCCGCCCACGGCACGCACCGCCCGACGGATGCCTCCCTGGTCCTGCGGCCCGCGAATGGCGCTATCGGCTAGACCATGATCCCCTATCCCCGAATCGTCATTGCGAGTGTTTCAACTTAACGCGATCACGCTCTAGCCCCGCTTCCCGGTGCGCCCGCCGCCCGGGCTAACGGGGCGTTCGTAAACGGGAAGGCCGATGCGGATCGTGCTTTCGATCGGCTGTTCGAGCCGCGCCGTCATATGATCGAATATCCGGTGCAGCGTCTCGATATCCTCGGCGGAAAGCCCCTCCAGCACATGGAAGCGCAAGGCGTCATAGACGGCGAAGATCTTCTCCAGCTCGATTTCCCCTTTCGGTGAGATCGACAGCAGGTTGACTCGCCGGTCGTTCGGGTCGGCCGCGCGTTCGACAAGGCCTTCCTTGCTCAGGATATCGACCATGCGGGTCACCGTCGCGGCTTCCACCCGCAGCCGCTTGGCGACGTCGCTTTGCGATTTGGGGCCGCGAATATTCAGGATCGCGCTCAACGTTTCCATCCGGGCGCAGCTATGCCGGATGGTCCTCAGCTTCTCGTCAAGCTGATGGCGGAACTGGCGAACTACCAGCACCATCTTGATGAAGGCGCTTATGCTATTGGTGGTCCCTCCCTCGCGATACGTTTCGAAGCCGCTCTTCTCTTTTTCATAGGGCATAGGGCTCTTTCCGGAATGTCATGCGCCGATCGCCGGGGCGATATTTTCCACGATGGGGACCCCCGCCCGAATTAACCAATGATTCTGCGAAGGGCCCGGCAACTCGTCAAGGCGATCGTCCGCGGCTGTCCCGGATCGGTCCGTCCCCCGCGCGCCCATCCTCCCGCCGGCCTTCCCGTTCAATCAGTTAGAACAACAATATTAAACCTAACAACCGTTCATTGACCAAATAGTTAGGTTGCTATACGAATCGCGCCCGCCGAAGCCATGAGGGTCGGCGAGAATAATCACCCGGAAATCGCCAGTGATTTTCGGGATGGCCTCGTGCGCTCTCAATAATGAAAGGATCAAAGGTTTCGGAGCCAGAGAACAGTGAAAAATTGGGAATGATAGGGGAGGTTATCATGCAATATGGTGTTAAGGGATATAAGGCAGCTCTATTCATCGGGGCGGCCGGTGCTCTGCTGTATCCAGGTGCGGTTCTGGCGCAGGATGCCGATCAAGCCGCCGAAGCCGAAGAAACGGCTGGCCCGGCGGCCAGCGCATCCGGGGCATCCAGCCAGATCATCGTCACCGGCTCGCGCATCGCGCGGCGTGACTATGTGGCCACCAGCCCGATCGTCACGGTCGATTCCGACATCATCGAACAGAGCAGCGCGGTGGCGCTCGAAGCCAATCTCAACAAGCTGCCCCAGTTCAGCCCGGCGCTGACCCAGTTCGACACGCAGGACATCCAGCCGAACGCCAACAGCACGCCGGGCGTCTCGACGATCAGCCTCCGCCAGCTCGGCTCGAACCGCAACCTCGTCCTGATCGACGGGCGCCGCGCCACGCCGATCAACGGCACCGGCGTGATCGACATCAACTCGATCCCCTCGGCGGCGGTCGAACGGGTGGAGATCATCACCGGCGGCGCTTCGTCCACTTACGGCGCGGATGCCGTGGGCGGGGTGGTGAACTTCATCCTCAAGAAGGATTTCACCGGCCTCGATTTCGATGGCCAGGTCAGCTTCTCGCCCCAGGGCGGCGGCGAGGAATATCGCCTGTCCTCGCTGGTCGGCGCCTCGCTCGCCGACGGGCGCGGCAGCGTGATGCTGGGCATGGAATACTACAAGCGCGAACAGCTCCTGCGCGCGGATCGCAAATCCTACCGCCACGCGCGCGCCGATCCCACCGTCCCCGGCGAGGAGTTCTTCCTGTCGGAAAACTACGTTTCCCCCGAAGGCACCAACCCGTGGAATGAAGCCGTGCTGACCGGCATGTTCCCCGGCGCCCCGGTCAACGTGCCGGGCACCGCGCCGATCTATTTCAACGACGATGGCTCGCTGTGGACCAATACCTCGCGCACGGTGGACGGCGTCTATTATCCGCTGCTGCTCAACTACAAGGGCGGCACGGATGGCGGCGTCACCCGCAAGATCCTCGACACCGGCCTGCTTGAACAGAACAATCCCGATCGCATCCTGTCCTCGCCGCAGAACCGCTATTCGTTCTTCGCCAAGGGCGATTACGACATCACGGATTCGATCAGCTTCGTCGCCCAGGCCTATTTCGCGCGGACGTCCACCCGCTCGCTGTCGTTCAACACGGTGCTGCTCGGCTCCACCGGCACGCCGATCCCTTACAACGACGATGTCTATGTCGGCAGTCCCTATGCGCCGGAAACGGCGGACTTTCGCGTGTCCTCCGTGCTGCCTGACGGCACGCCGAACGACCTGACGGACAATCCGACCAATCCGGACTTCATGGCCGGTGGCCGCTATGGCCTGGATTGCGGCCCGATCGGCGGCTGCACCAACAAGCAGGTGTTCCCGGTTCCGGCCAATATCGCCGCGCTGCTCGACAGCCGTGCCGATCCCAATGCGCCGTGGATCGCCAACTACTCGCTCGACGCCTTCGGCCGTCGCGGCACGGAAAACCACAACAACACCTTCCAGATCCAGCTCGGCTTCGAAGGCGATATCCCCGGCACCGATTTCACCTGGGACGTCACCGCCTCGCACGGGGAAACGATCGCCAAGAGCAACCTTGTCGGCCTGGTCGCGCTGGAACGGTTCCGCACGATCCTGACCTCGCCGAACTACGGACTGAACTTCTTTGCGCTCGGCAACAACGGCGATCGTTACGGTTCGACGGCAAGCTGCGAGACCGGCCTCAGCCCGTTCATCATCGATTCCGCCTTCAGCGCGGATTGCGATCTGGCCAGCAGCGCCGATGTCCAGTTCGAAAACCACATCAAGCAGGACCTGGTGGAAGCCAACCTGCAAGGCGGCCTGTTCGATCTGCCCGGCGGCCAGCTGCGCTTCGCGGTCGGCGCCACTTACCGCAAGAACTCGCTCGAATTCACCTCGGACAGTTCGGCCTTCGAAGGGTCTTCGTTCTACCAGACGACGACGACCTTCCCCCAGGCCAGCACCTCGGGATCGACCGCCGTGCGCGAGGTCTATGGCGAATTGCTGGTGCCGGTGCTTTCCGATCTGCCCTTCGCCCAGGACCTTAACCTGGAGCTTGGCTATCGCCTGTCCGACTACGATTCGGTCGGCACGATCGGTACCTACAAGATCAACGGCGAATGGGCTCCGATCGATTGGCTGCGGTTCCGTGGCGGCTATCAGAAGGCCAGCCGCGCGCCCAACCTGGGCGAACTGTTCACCGCCCGCACCAACACGCTCGCCTATGCGCGCGATGGCGATCCCTGTTCGCTGGAGAACAACACCTCGCCGATGCAATACGGCAATTATTCGGCCAATCCGGATCTCAACGCCAATGGCACCGCGGGGCAGGTCGAAGGCCTGTGCCGGCAGATCATGGGCGCCGACGGGGCCGCGACATATTATGCCGATGGGCGCGACGATTACCTGCTCGGCGGGCAATACTTCACCCAGCTCCTGGCTGGCGCCCGGGGCCTGCGGGAAGAAACGGCCAAGACCTACACGATCGGCGCCGTCATCAGCTCGCCGGTGGACAGCCCCTGGCTGCGCCGCCTGCGGCTGTCGGCGGATTACTACAACATCAAGCTGACCGACGGCATCTCGCAGCAGGGCATCGATTCGGTGTTCCGCCAGTGCTTCACCAAGGAATTCAATCCGAATTTCGAGATGAACGACGCGTGCGAGCGTATCGACCGCGACAAGGTGAGCGGCGACATGCAGGTCGTCACGGTCAATTACGACAACCAGGGCGCGGTCGAAACGGCCGGCTTCGACGTGCAGCTCGATTGGGGCGTGACGTTCGAGGATGTCGGCATCGGCCTTCCCGGCACGTTCTCCACCAATGTGAACTTCACCTATCTCGACAAGTTCGCCACCACGCCCGACCAGATCGCCATCCCGCTGACCGACTATGCCGGCACGCTGGGCGGTGGTGAGGTCGGCACCCAGTCGGGTTCCTACCGCTGGAAGATGTTCACCCGGTTCAACTACTCGGTGGGTCCGGCGACGATCGGCCTCCAATGGCAGCACAAGCCGGCGGTCAAGGCGGCTTCGGCGGCGACCGATACCAATACCAACGTCGCCGGCGCGCCGGCCTACGATCTGTTCAGCCTCACCGGCCAGATCGATGTCCTGGAGAACGCGTCGATCCGCTTCGGGATCGACAACCTGTTCGACAAGGCGCCGCCTTATGTCGGCTACTTCCTCGATGACGTGCTGGGTGACGGCACCGGCCGCTTCGGCCGCGCCGCCAGCCCTTACAACGGCAGCCAGTATGACTTGCTGGGCCGCCGCTTCTACGTCGGCGTGAAAGTGCGGATGTAGCCGCGGCCATGGGTTCCGGGCCCGCCAGGGTCCGGCAGAGCAGTCGGCGGCGGGCCACGCTCCCTCCGATCCGCCGCCGGCTGCTTGATAGCGAAGGGAGACAGTGATGATGGCGTGCAAGGCGAAGGCCACGCTCGCGGGCGCGGCGGTTCTGCTGCTCGGCGCCGGGGCCGCCCACGCGCAATCCGGCGATGCAGCGATCGCGGGTGAAATGCGGGAATGTCGCCAGTTGCGCGACGAAGCCGCGCGTATCGCCTGTTACGACACTATCCCGGTGGGACAGGATCAGGGGCGGGGCCAAGGACAGGGCCAAGGACAGGGGCAGCCGGCCGGGAGCCCCGCCGCCTCTCCCGCCGCGTCCCCTGCGCCCGCTCCGCCGCCCCCCGCCGCACGGGCGCCCGCCGGCTTCGGCGCGGGCCAGCTTCCGCGCCCGGCCACGTCCACTCCGGCAGAGCCCGACAGGATCACCGCGCAAGTCGCCGTGGCGATAGAGCGGGAACCCGGCATCTGGCTGCTGACGCTGGAAGACGGCGCCCAGTGGGCGTTCGTCGACAGCGTGCCCCCGTCCTACGATCCGCCTCGGCGGGGCAAGGCGGTGGAGTTGCTGGGCACGGCGCTGGGCGGTTATCTGATGCGCTACGCGGGCCAGCGCGGAATCCGCGTTCACCGCGTGCGCTGAGCCGCCGCGCCGTCACTCGCCGAGTTTTCCAAGAATGGAGCCTGAAGCCATGAAATCGAACAGGATCGCCGCCGGCCTGGCTGCTGCTGCCGGGATCACGCTCACCCTGGCGCTCGCCGCGCCGTCGATGGCGGCTGACCCGGCCGATCTCACCGTGGTGCCCCCGGTGCCCACCGATTACCGCCCGGCCACGACCGCCTGGGGGGAGCCCGATTTTCGCGGCGGATGGCCGATCGATTACCTCAACGGCACGCCGATGCAGCGCGATCCGGAGCAGGGCAACCGCGTCTTCCTGACCGACGAGGAATATGCGGCGCGCTCCCAGCGGATCGATACGGCCGCCTCCCGCTACGAGAACGAGGATCAGGGCGATCGCCTGGGCCAGGGCCACTGGGTGGAGATGGGCGAGCCCAACCGCCGCACCTCGCTGCTGATCTCGCCGGCGAACGGCCGCCTTCCCGAGATGACGGCCGAAGGCAAGCGCCTCTCCGCGCTCATGCGGTCGAGCTGGCGCGCGAACCAGACGTTCGACTGGACCAGCGATTTCGACACCTGGGATCGCTGCATCACGCGCGGCATGCCCGCCTCGATGCTGCCGATGCAGTACAACAACGGCATCCGGATCTTCCAGTCGCCCGGCCTGGTCGCGATCCAGCTGGAGATGATCCACGAAGTCCGGATCATCCCCACCGATGGCAGCGCCCCCCTGCCGGCGCCGATCCGGAACTGGATGGGGGAAAGCCGCGGCCATTGGGAGAACGGCAATACCCTGGTGATCGAGACCGGCAACATGCGCCCCGGCCCTTCGGCCACCAACATCGTCACCACGGGATCGCCGCCCGAAAACGACACCCCGATCAGCCCCCAGGCCCATATCGTGGAGCGGCTGACGATGACCGGGCCGGACACCATCGTCTACGAAGTCACCTATAACGATCCCGTGGTCTTCACCGCGCCGTGGACCGTGCGCTTCGACTGGCGGCGCAACAACGGCTACGAAATGTTCGAATACGCCTGCCACGAAGGCAACGTGCAGGTCCGCAACTACATCACCGCCTCGCGCGCGGCGCGCGTGCGCGAAGCGGCCGAAGCCGCCGCCGGGGCCCGCTGAGGGACGCCGGCCACCCCGATCCGTGGTCGAGCGGAACAGCGCTGGCAAAGGTGTGGAGGCAAACACCCCGCTCTTCGTCATCCCCGCGAAACCGGGAACCCAGTCGGCTCCTATCGCGCCACATCGCCCTGGCGCCCGCCTGCGCGGGAATGACGAAGAAGGGGACGCTCACGCAAAACCGCAAGGGGGAAGCGCGCTGCGGCGCAGCCGCTCGTGGTTCAGGAAGCGGCTGCCCGCGACAGGCTTCCCTGCCCCTCCCACAGGCCGGCATAGATCGCGATCCGCGCCGCCTCGGAAGCCGATCTGGCACTCAGCTTGGACATCATGTTCTTGCGATAGATTTCCACCGTGCGCGGGCTCAGCGCCAGCTCTTCCGCCACTTCCTTGTTGGAATTTCCGCTCAGCAGCGACACCAGCACGTCGGTCTCTCGCCGCGTCAGCTGGGCGACCTTGGCCTTGGCGCGGCCCTTTTCCTGTTCGATCTTCAGCTGCCGGTCGCCCTCTTCGATCAGGCGCTGGAGCGTCAGGTCGAACTGCGCCGGCTCGAACGGCCATTGCAGGTAATCGATCGCCCCGTTGCGGATCGCGTTCACGATCCGCTGGGGCGCCGGGGCGTGCGAATAGACGGAAACCGGATAGAACCGGCCACCTTGCCGCACCCTGCCGAAGAACGCCTTCAGGTCGTCACCGTCGGGGTCCTCGTTGATTAGCACCGCGCCGTGCTGCGGCATCGCGCCGATGAACTCGCCGGCATCCTCGTAGATCTCGGTATGGAAATTCCGGCTCGCCAGCACGCTGGAAATCTGCGCGCGTCGTCTGAAATCCGCGTCGATGACGTGGATATGCGCGTTCCCCGGCCGTTCGACCATACTTGCCAGACCCCCGTTGCCCAACGTGCCCGGTCTTCTCAGCCGAACCGTTCCCCCTCGGTCATGCGCGCCGGGCCACGGCACCGGGCTGCGCCGGTTTCCCATGGCGCGAAGCGCCCATGCCGCCATTCAATCCGCGATGCGGTGACTCCCGCCAATCCCGTGATTTTACGGATCGTGGACCGCGCCCGTTAACTATAAATCGCGCGCCGGTGCAATGCCCAAGTAGGGCCCGCGCGGCAAAAGCGCCGGTCCGGCCGCAGGCGATCAGGCGCGGCTGGCGGTATGAAGGGCGGAGTGGATCTCGACCAGGTCCTGCCGCACCGGAGCCAGCAGCGCGGGATCGAAATCAGCCACGTTGTCGAGCAGCGCGCGCCGTGCGCCGCCGTAAACCAGCAGCAATGGCTCGGCCAGCGGTGCGCCCCGGTCCACGCCCATCTCCAGCGCGGTGATCGCGGTCAGCGCGCGGGTCAGCGCCTTGCTGCGCGCCGCCGGATCGCCCCGCTCATGCGCCAGCGCCGCGCCGCCCAGCCCGGCGATCGCCTGTTCCAGGCACAGCAGCACCAGCGCCGCCGTGTCGCCGCCTTGCACCCGCGCGTCGAACGCGCTGCGGCGATAGGCTTCGTCAGGGTTCGTCGTTGCCAGCATGGGGCGCCCGTCAATCCTTCTTGGCGTTCCACGCATCGATCTGCGCCTGCAGGAACGAGAGCGTGGATTTCGAGGCGCCGATCTTCACATCGGCCTTGGCGAAGCGCACGACCAGCGAGGCGCGCAGGCGTTCCTGCTGCTCCGCGATCTTGGTGGTGTCTTCGGTGATCTGCTTCGATTGCTGTTCATAGCGCGCGATGGAACCTGTCAGCGATCCGGGATCGCCGGTGCTCGCCGCCGCGCGCGCGATCTTGTCGAAGCTGGCGTAGACGCCATAGAGCCCGGCGGTGAACATCGCCGCCGCGCCGGCGGGATCGCGCTGCAACGTCGCCTGAAGCCGGGCGGTGTCCAGCCGGAACGTCCCGTCGCGCTCGATCGCCAGCCCAAGGTCCGACAGCGTGCGCGGCGTGCCTTCCGGCGCGTTCGGCATGATGACCTGGCTGCCCAGCGCGGAGAGCGAACGCTTCAGCGCCCGCGCGCCCGGATCGGATACCAGCGGCCCGCCCCCCAGCGGGTTGGTGGCCTGGTTGAGATCGCCGATCACTTCGTTCAGCGCGCTCACCAGGTCCTGCATGGCCTCGGCGATCGTGCCGGTCGGGGTGGAAAAGCCGATCTGCGTCGGCGCGCCCGCATTGGTGCCGGTCAGGGTCAGCGCCAGGCCCGGCGCGATCGTGCCGGTGCTGTTGCTGGCGCTCGACATGACGAGGCCGTCCAGCTTGAAGCGCGCATCGGCCGATGTCGAAAGCAGCCGCGCCGGATCGCCGCCGGCCGAAGGGTTCCAGGCCAGCGCGGCCAGGCCTTCCTCGCCGGCGGTTTCGCTGGCTTCGACCACGAAGCCGTTCTGCGCCCCGCTCGCGCCCTTGAGCACCAGCTGCGCGCCCTGGTCGGTGTGGGCGACATAGGCGCTCACGCCGGCCTGGGCGCCGTTGATCGCGCGGGCCACGTCGTCCAGCGTCGATCCGCTGGCGATGGCGATGGTGACCGCCTCGTGGGTGGCGTCCTCGGTGAAGCCAGAGCCGCTGGCGGCGCCGAAACGGATGGTCAGCGAACCCGCGCCCACCGCCGTGGTCGAATCGACGAAGGCGGAACTCGCCAGCGTCTGCGCCGAAGCCAGCGCCAGCACTTCCAGGCTGTACGTGCCCGATCCCGCCGTTCCCGCTGGGCTGGAAGCGGTGGCGACGGAAGGATTGGCCACATGCGGCGTCACTGCCAGGTCGCCCGCGCGCACGCGGTCGCCCAGCGCGCTCGCCAGCAGCGAGAGCGAGTTCTTCAGCGATGAAGCAGTGGAAATCTGCTTCTCCAGCGTTTCGCTCTTGGCCGCCAGCCGCTCGGCGCGAAGCTGGAACTGCGCGGTGGCGAGGTCGCTCGCCAGCGCGCCCATGTCGATGCCGCTTCCCCCGCCAAGGGTCGTCACGATGGAAGACATCTGGGTCATGCTGGATAGAACGGCGCCCGGCCCGCCGGGTTAAGCCGCCAGCCGCCCATCGGCGTCGAACCGCAGTTCCACCGGAACTTCGATCGCCGGGGCCGGGCGGGCCTCGCCGCGCTTCAGCGACAGGACGAAGGCCAGCACGGCCGCGATCGCGGCGTAAAGTTCCTCGCGGATCGTCTGGTTCTCGCGCGTGGTGTAATAGACGGAACGGGCCAGCTGCGGGTATTCCAGCAGCGGCACGCCGTATTCGCGCGCCAGTTCCTTCATCGCCTGCGCCTTGTCGCCCCGGCCCTTGGCCAGCACCAGCGGCGCGGCGGCCTTGTCCGGGTCATAAGTCATCGCCACGGCGAAATGGGTCGGGTTGGTCAGCACGAACTGCGCCTGGCGCATCGCATTGGCCACGCTGCCGGCGGCAATGTCGCGCTGGCGCTGGCGGCGGTGCGCGCGGGCTTCGGGCGAACCTTCCGCTTCCTTGTGCTCGTCGCGCATTTCCTGATGGCTCATTTTCAACCGCTGGTTGCGGCGGAGCAGCTGGATCGGCACGTCGATCAGGGCGATGATCACCAGCCCGGCGGCCAGGGCGAACAGCAGCGACGTCAGCGCCCCCCAGCCGGCGGCCAGCTGCTGCGACAGGTTGCCGTTGCCCAGGCTGGCGATCGTCCCCAGCCAGTTGCGGCCCCAGGCCAGTGCGATCGCGCCCAGCAGCGCCACCTTCAGCAGGCCCTTGCCCATCTCGATCCAGCCGGTGGGGCCGAACATCCGCTTGAGGCCGGACAGCGGGTTGATCCGCGATCCCTTGAAAGCCAGGTTCTCCGGCACCCAGCGCCCGTCGCTCAGGCCCAGCTGCGTCACCAGCGCCAGGGCGATGATCGGCGCGGCCACGGTCAGGATCGGGGGCAGGGCGGCCAGCAGGGCGGACAGCAGGATCGGCCCCACGCGGAACTCGATCACGTCCGCCCGGTCGAACACCAGGGCCTCGCGCAGCACCGCGCCGATCTCGGAAAGCAGCCACGGCCCGGCGAATGAAAGCCACGCCGCCGCGAACAGGATCGCCGCCGCCGTCGCCAGCTCGCGCGATCGCAGCACGTCGCCTTTCAGGGCGGCGTCGCGCTTGCGCTTCTGGGTTGGCGCGAATGTCTTCTCGCCGCTCTCGCTCATCGCGCGATCACGCTTTCCGCCTGGTCCAGCGATATCCCGATCAGGTCGCCGAACTGGTCATAGAGCAGGGGCGCGGCCACGATCAGCGCGGCGATGCCCGCCAGCACGCCGGCCGGAAGGCCCAGCGCGAACAAGTTGAGCGACGGGGCCGAACGGCTCAGCACGCCGGTCAGCACCTGCACCAGCAGCAGCACCAGCGTCACCGGCAAGGCGATCCGCACGGCCGTCTCGAACATGGTCCCGGCGAAGGAGGCGATCAGCTCGAAGCGTTCCGCCCCCAGCCAGGTCTCGCCCGGCGGAAACACGCGATAGCTTTCCACCAGCAGCGCGATCCAGTGCAGGTGCGCGCCCACGCTCAGGAAGATCAGCACCAGCACGATGGTGAAGTATTGCCCGAAGGCGGTGGTCTGCCCGCCGCCCGTGGGGTCCGCCGCCACGGCCATGCTCATGCCCATTCCGCCGCTGATCAGCTCGGCGGCCAGGGTCGGCGCGGCGAAGGCGATCTGCAGCACGAAGCCCAGCGCCAGCCCCACCAGGACTTCGCCGGCCACGGCGGTCAGCCCGGCCACGGAAAACAGCGCCGGCGGCGCCGTCACCTGGGGGAACCAGGCGGCCACGAAGATCGCCAGCGCCCAGGCCATGCACACGCGCACGGTGACTGGGACCGAAGCGGCGCCGAAGAACGGCGCGGCGAACAGCGCGGCGCCGATCCGGGTCATCAGGAAGGCCGCGCGCCAGAAATCCTGTTCGATGGCGCCCAGCCCGAAATCGAGCCCGATCACTGGCCTGTCCTCACTGGCCGATCCTGGCGATCTCGAGGAAGATCTCCTGCATGAAGTCGCTCACCAGCGCCATCATCGAAGCGCCGAACAGCACCAGCACCAGCGCCACCGCGGCCAGCTTGGGGACGAACGTCAGCGTCTGTTCGTTGACCGATGTGGCGGCCTGGATCAGGCCCACCACCAGGCCGATGGCCAGTGCCGCCAGCAGGATCGGCGCGGCAACCAGCGCGGTGGTCCACAGCATCCGGTCGGCCAGCGAAAGAAGGATGGGAAGTTCGTTCATGGCGGCTACGCGAAGCTGGAGGCGAGGGAGCCCATCAAGAGCGCCCATCCGTCAACCAGGACGAACAGCAGCAGCTTGAACGGCAGCGAAACGATCATCGGACTCATCATCATCATGCCCAGGCTCATCAGCACGCTGGAAACCACCAGGTCGATCACCAGGAACGGCAGGAACAGCATGAAGCCGATCTGGAAAGCGGTCTTCAGCTCGCTGGTCACGAAGGCCGGCAGCAGGATGGAGAACGGCACGTCCGCCTGGCTGGCGAACTTGGGCGCATTGGCGATATCGGCGAACATCTCCAGGTCGCTTTCGCGGGTCTGGCGGATCATGAAGGCGTGGAACTGGTCGCCGGCGGCGGCGATCGCCTGCTCGGCGTTGATCTGCCCGGCGGAATAAGGCGCGATGGCCGCGTCGTTCACCCGTTCCAGCGTCGGCGCCATGACGAACAGCGACAGGAACAGCGCCAGGCCGATCAGCACCTGGTTGGGCGGGGATTGCTGCAAGCCCAGCGCCTGGCGCAGGATCGCCAGCACCACGATGATCCGGGTGAAGCTGGTCATCATCAGGACCAGGGCCGGCAGCACCGTCAGCAGGCCCATGACCAGCAGGAGCTGCAACGACAGGCTCAGCGGCGCACCGCCGGCTCCGCCCAGCTCGCCGAACGCGCGGTCCAGCGCGCCCGGCACGGCGGTCTGGGCGTGGGCCAGGGCGGGGAGGGCCAGCGCCGCCACGGCGCCGGTCACGGCGGCCAGGCGCTTCACGCGGCGTCCTCCTCGATCACGCGCGCCGGCGCTTCGGCCAGCCGCGTCAGCCCGTGGCGCGATGTCGAAACCAGGATCTCGCGGCCGTGAAACTCCAGCACGCACAGGCGCATGGTCGGCGAAAGCATCGTCGTCTCGACGATCCGCACCGCCTTGGTCCCGCGCTGCGGGCCGCCCATCCGGTCCTGCATCCGCTGGGCCAGCTTCAGGCTGCCCCAGATCATCCCCCCGATGATCGGCAGCAGGATCAGCAGCTTGAGGATGTACCACAGCATCAGGCGGCTTTCCCCGCCTTGCCGGCCGGGGCGGCATTGGTCACTTCGATCGGGGCCGCGCGCCGGTCGCGGGGGGCATTGCCCACCAGCTCCAGGATGCGCAGGCCGAAGCGGTTGCCTTCGGCGATCACTTCGCCCCGGGCGATCAGCTTGCCGTTGACCATCACATCCAGCGGCTCGTCGATCAGCCGGTCGAGCATGACCACGCTGTCTTCCGCCAGGTCCAGCACGTCGCGCAGGCGCATCTGCGCGCGGCCAAGCTCGACAGTCAGGCGGACGTCGATGTCGTGGATCAGGTCGAATCCGTTGGCGGCGTCGATCATTGGGTATCCTTTCCGAGGGAGCACTGGGTGATCTGCAAGGCGACCTGCTTGTCGACCTCGCCGACCGTCCCGCGTGCGAGAGTGGTTTCGCCGATCCGCAGCGGCACGCTGCGGGCGACCATGATGGGCAGCACGTCGCCGGGCGCGAGGCCGGCGAAGCGATGAAGCGGAACGGTCATGTCCACCAGCGTGGCGCTGGCGGTCAGTGGCAGGTCGGCGAACGGCGCGTCGCCGGCGCCGGCCTTCCGCTTGGGGCCGCTGTGTGGGTGCGTCGCGGCGCTGCGGGGCAGCAGCAGCGGCAGGGCCTCGGTCTCCGCCGCCAGCACGATGCGCCATGGCGCCTCGCTGTCGTCGGTGACTTCCAGCTCCAGCACGGTCAGCGCCGTGGCGGGCTCGAACGGCGCCAGTTGCGCCACGTTCGGGCCGCGCCGGCCGGGCCGCAGCTCGATCCCGGCCAGTTCCCCGGCCACGGCGGCCATGGCCTGCTTCTCCAGCCGCTGGGCCAGCAGATCGGCCGAAAGCGGCAGCTCGGCGGGCAGCGTATCGCCCAGGGCGCCCGATCCGCCGAAAGCGCGGTCGAGCTGGGCCAGCAGGGCGCGCCCGTCCAGCGACAGCAGCATGGCGCGGTCGTCGGGCCCGAAGGTGTGCACGCTGCTGGCGGCCAGCGGGCCGCAGCGTTCGGCCAGCTCGCTCGCCGCCAGCGGGCTCGCGCCCAGCGAACGCACCTGCCGCGCGGACAGCACCTGCCGCAGCGCGCCGGCCAGCCGTTCGCCGAACAGCTCGAAATCGTGGCCCAGCTCGCGCGGCGCGGCGCGGCGCTTCAGCAGCGCGTCGCAATGGGCCGCCGCGCGCCCGGCCGCGGAAGGAAACGTTTCGCGCATCATTGCACGATGAAGGTTCTGAAGTAGACGTTATCCACCCCGCCGAAGCCTTCCTGCTCGGTCAGCACGGTGTTCACAGCGTCGGTCAGGCGCTTCTGCAGGCGGATCTTGCCGTCCGGCAGGTACATGTCCTCTTCCGGCGTATCGGCGATGGTGATGAGGATGCGCGAACGGATCGCCAGCTCGTGCTCCTTCAGCCACATCAGCACGCGCCCGTCGCGGTGGGTGGAGGCAGCCAGGCTCAGCTGCACCAGCGCGTCCGAATCCCTGAGGTTGGAGGTGAAGTCCTCGGCGAAGGTGTAATAGGCGGTGCGATAGCGGCTCCCGCCATCCCCGTGGATCAGCTCCGCGCCTTCCGCGGCGCCTTTCGGCGGGGGCGGGGCGTAAGGATCGCTGGCGCCCTTCAGCACCAGTTGCGGGCCGCTTTCGTGCGCCTGCGCCTTGTCGCCGATCAGCCCGGCCGACATCAGGGCGAAGGCCGTGCCCCCGCCCGCGCCGACGAGCACCACGCCCACCAGCAGCATCTTGAAGAGCCCCTTGCCCTTCTTCGCCGGCTTGTCGGACTTGTCCTTTTTCTCGCTCACTCTGGTTACCTCGATGCTTGGATTGGCTGGAAATCAGGCGAAGATGCCCGCCGGCTGGCGGCCGCCTTGCGCCACGTGCGGCGCGCGCTCTCGCGGCTGGCGGCCCTCGGGCCCCGGCTGGTCGCGGTGCGCCGCATGGCCGTTGGCCGATGCGTTATCGCGATCGGCCGGCCCGCCGCGCGCCGCCTGGGACTGGGTCTGGGATTGCGTCTGGGACTGGCCCTGCGGCTGGCCGTCCGCCGGCGAATGGAACGCCTGCGCGCCCACGGCCTGCGCCACCGCGCGATGGGCCTCGGGATTGCTGGCCGAAAGCTGGACCGAAAGCAGCCCGTCGCGCCGCTGGTCGAAGCGCAGGGAAAGCTCGCCGAACTCGGCATGATCGATGGACAGCGCTTCGGTCGCCGGGGCGAACACCTCGCGCGCGGCGGTCAGGCGGTCGACGATGCGGGTCAGGTCCTGCAAGGCATCGGCCGGCATCGAAGGCCGCACCTCGCCGCTGGCGGTCAGCGCCGGTGCGGGCGTGGCAGGGGCTGCCACCAGGCTCGCGGCATCGGCTGGCCGCGCCGCGTCGGCCATGGCCGGCTGGGCGGCCGCTCGCTCGATCCCGGCTGTGCGCGGCCGGGCGGCGGGCGCATCGCCGTCCGCCCCGCTGTCAGAAGCGGTATCCATCGCCATTCCGGCCGGCGCCTGCGCGCCGGGCTCGGGGGCGACCTGCACCGCCACCGAGGCGCCATTCGCTTTCTCGCCACTCGTGCGCGTCTCGCCCTCGTTCGCCGGGGCCGCTTGCGCCGCAACGGGCTGGGGCAACGCGGCGCGGCCCGGCGCGGTCCGGGCGCTCTGCCCGGCGGCGCCGGCTTCGGTCTCGCCCGCGCTTTCGGCAAGGTTCGGCGCGGCGGGGAGGGGGGCATGCGGCACGATCACCGCCGCCACGATCGCTTCGGCGGCGGCGGCTTGCGCCGCTGCCTCGTCGGAGGGATCGGCCGGCTCCTCGCCGCTGTCATCGGCAAGGTCCGGCAGCGCCACCGGCAAGGTTTTGCCGGCCTTTGCCGTTTCCGGCAGCGCGGTGCCGTGGGCCGCGCCGGCCTTGGGCGTTTCGGCGTCCGCTGTCTCGGCGGTCTCGCTGGAACGGGGCGCTTGCGCGGATTTGCCCTGGGTGTCGGCCTTGTGCGGTTCGTGCTGGGCCAGCACGGCGGAAAAGCCGCCTTTGGCCCGCGCCGTGTCGGGGCCGGCCGGTCTCGGCTCGGCGGGTTCGGGAGAGAGGCGGGCAGGGGTCGAAGAAGCCAGAGAGATCATCGGTTCGCCGTTCGCGGTTGGTCTCCCCGATTATTCAAGATGCGTGCCAGTTTACCTTGCCGGCCCGGTTTTCCTTGCCGGCGTAAAATGTACCCGGCCAAGCTGGTCCAGGATCGAACGGTGCAGCTCGCGCCGGCTTTCCTCCGCCCGTTGCAGGCGGCGTTCGGCGGCGGCCAGGTCGGCCAGCCGATCGTCCGCCTCGCGCCGCGCCGCGCTCGCCTGGCGGCTGGCGGTATGGCCCAGTTCCCGCAAGTGAGCGCCCAGGATGGCCGCGCCGCGCAAGTCCGCCGCGTCCGCCGCCGTGTCGCGCAAGGCGTAGAGCTGGGCCAGCGAATGGGTGCGTTCGGAAAGCTGCTCCAGCTTCAGGCGGATCGCTTCCGCCCGGTGCGCTTCCGACGCGGCCTTGCGCTGTTCCGCCGAACGGACCCGCTCGATCAGCCGCGCGCGGCGCAGGCGCGTCTTGTCACTGGTCATAGCCGATCAGCTCGGCCAGCTCGTCGCCGGCCCGCGCCAGGGGTACTTTCTCCCCCGGGTCCTGCGACAGGAATTGCGTGATCTTCGGCTGCAAGGCGATCGCGCGGTCGATCATCGGATCCGCCCCCGCGCGATAGGCGCCCATTAGCACCAGGTCGCGATTGCTTTCATAGCTCGAAACCAGCGCGCGGAACCGCCGCGCCAGCGCCGAATGTTCGCCCGGCGCCACGTCGCTCATCACCCGGCTCAGCGATGCGCCCACGTCGATCGCCGGATATTGTCCGCGCTGCGCCAGCTCGCGCGACAGCACGATATGCCCGTCCAGGATCGATCGCGCGGTGTCCACCACCGGGTCGTTCTGGTCGTCGCCATCGGCCAGCACGGTATAGATCGCGGTGATCGAACCGCCGCTTTCGGCCGAATTGCCCGCGCGCTCCACCAGCTTGGTCAGGGTGGAAAGGGCCGACGGGGGATAGCCCCTGGCGGCGCCCGGCTCGCCCAGCAGGATGCCGATCTCGCGTGCCGCATGGGCGATGCGGGTCAGGCTGTCCTGGATCAGCAGCACTCTCTGGCCCTGGGCGCGGAAATATTCGGCCAGCGATGTCGCCAGCAGCGCGCCGCGCAGGCGCAGGTTGGCTGCGTGATCGGCGGGCACGGCGATCACGGCGGTGCGGGCCTTGGCCTCGCCGCTCATGTGCCGGGCCACGAAATCGGATACCTCGCGCGCGCGCTCGCCGATCAGGCCCACGATCACCACGTCCGCCTCGGCGCCTTCCGCGATCATGTCGATCAGCACGGATTTGCCCACGCCCGATCCGGCCATGATGCCCACACGCTGGCCCACGCCCAGCGTGGTCAGCGCATTGATGGAACGGATGCCGGTGTCGAACGGCTCGCGCACGCTGGCGCGGTCCAGCGCGCCGGTGCGCTTGCCGCCCGCCGGCCATTCGCTGGGGCAGCGCAGCGGCGGGCCGCCGTCGATCGGCTGGCCCAGTCCGTCCACCGCCCGGCCCAGATAGGCGCTTCCCACAGGCAGCATCCCCGGCCGGCCTTCCGGCCGTACCGTCACGCCCGGGCGCAGCAGCACGCTGTCGCCCAGCATCATCATCATCGTGCGCCCGTTGCGAAAGCCGATCACTTCCGCCGTCAGCTGGTTGCCCTTGCCGTCGTCGATCCGGCACAGCCCGCCGATCGGCACGGCCAGGCCGCTCACCTCGATCAGGCCGCCGTCGCAGGCCGTCACCCGGCCGAAGCGGCGCGGCGCCAGGTCGAAGGGCGCCATGGACAGGTCGCCTATCACGGCATCGAACTGCTTCAGCACGCCTGGAACGCTTCCGCCAGGATGCGCCGCCATTGCGAAGGCCCGTCCTCGATGCCGCCATCGGCGGTCTCGATGCGCAGGCCGCCGCGTTCCACGCTGATGTCGGGTTCCACCGTCAGGTTCTGCGGCAGGCGGTTCTCCACCAGCACCAGGTCATCGGGATTGAGCAGCACGCGCCGCTCGTCCTGCGTGCGGCGCAGCATGGCCACGGCCGCCTGTACGCGCGTCGCCAGGCCATCCATGTCCAGCGCCAGCGGCAGCACGGCCTCTTCGCACAGGGCATGGACGGTCTGTTGCAGCCGTTCGGCCAGCTCGGCCGCGCTCGCTTCGTCGAAACGGGTGAAGGCCAGCTCGATCGCGGCTCGCGCGGTATCGCGTTCGCGTTCGGCATGCAGCGCTTCGTCGCGCGCCGCGGCGCTGCCGTCGGCGAACCCGCGGGCATAAGCTTCGGCCAGGGGATCGGGCGCGGGCTCGGCCGGGACCTTGCCATGCCCGCCGCCCAGCAGCGAGGAAAAGCGCGGATCGCGGGCGAACTCGCCCCGTGCGCGCATGATATCCAGCGGCAGGCTGGCCATCAGCGTTCTCCTCGTATCGGCGGGCAGGGGCGGGCGATCGCCGGGGGCCTAGACATATTCGTCTTCGTCCCCGCCACCGCCGCCGCCGAACACGATCGTGCCTTCCGCCGCCAGGCGCTTGGCCACGGCGATGATCTGCTGCTGCGCGGCTTCCACGTCGCTGCGCTTGATCCGTCCGCGCGCCTCGATCTCGTCGCGCACGCCGTCGGCGGCGCGGCTCGACATCGCGGCCAGGAATGGCTCGCGCTCTTCCTCCGGCACGCCTTTCAGCGAATCGATCAGCACTTCGCTCTCGATCTCGCGCAGCAGCTCGCCCATCATCCGGGCATCGAGGACATAGAGATGCTCGAACTTGAACATCTCGCCTTCGATCGCCCTGGCCAGCTGCTTGTCGATCTTGCCGATGCCGGGGATCACGCGCTTCTCGATCGAACGGCTGGCGCGGTTGATGATCTCCGCCGCGTCGCGCACGCCGCCCATCGTCAGCGTCGCCTTGCCGTGGGCGCTGGCGATGCGGGCGGATAGCATTTCTTCCAGCAGGGTGATCGCATCCGGCGATACCGGGCCTAGCCGGGCGATGCGGTGGACGACCGGCGTGTGGCGATCCTCCGGCAGCGCCGCCAGCACCGCCGCGGCGGCTTCCGGGTCCAGCTGCACCAGCAGCACGGCGATGGCCTGGGGGTGTTCGTCCCTGACCAGTTCGGCCAGCACGTCGGGCTCCAGCCAGCGCGCCAGTTCCAGCGCGGGGGACCGGGCGGCGGGCCGTTCCGGCGAAACGCGGCGCATCAGATTGTCGGCCTTCAGCTCGCCCAGCGCGCCGGTCATGATCCGGCGCACGCTTTCGGTGCGGTCCTGCGCGGGGATGCCCGCCTCGCTGGCGCATTCGGCGAAGCTGGCGATGGAATCGGCGATCGCGCCGGCGCCGATCTCGCCCAGGGCGCACATGCGCGATCCCAGGGCCTGCAATTCCTCGGGCGAAAGGGCCGACAGCAGCCGCGCCGCCTCGTCCTCGCCCAGCAGCATGATCATCACGGCGGCGCGGTCGGCGCCCCCTGCGGTGGTGGCGGGTGCGTTCACTGGGCGGGTCCTTCGATCTCGCGCGGCGTGCTCAGCATCCGGCGCAGCGCGCGCAAGGCATCGTCGGGCTGCTCGCGCACGATGCGCTGGGCCAGCTCGATCTGGGCGGAAAGCTGCTCGCGGTCCACCGGATGCCCGGCCGATGCCGCAGCCGGCACCAGCGTCAGGCTCGATCCGGTCGCTGCCTGGCCTTCCGCCGCCTCGCCGGCATCCGGCTTGCGCCCGGTCAGCGATTTGACCACCGGCCGCACCGCCAGCAACAGCACCAGCAGCACGGAAATCAGCGCCACGCCATAACGCAGGAACATGGCGAACCAGCCGGTCTGCCAGAACGGTTCCGCCTCGATCTCCGTCGCCTGGAACGGGCGCACCACCACCGCCACGGTATCGCCGCGGTTGGGATCGGCGCCCACCGCTGCGCTCACCAGCTGCTCGAACTTGGTGATGTCGGCCGGCTTGGCCCCTTTCAGCGCATCCTGGTTCAGCGCCACGGCCACCGACAGGCGCTTCACGCTGCCCGGCGCCACGTTCGATACGGCGACTTCGCGGCCCAGCTCGTAAGTGCGGCTGGCGCTGCTTTCGCCCACGCCCTGCGCGGCCTGCTGCGTCTCGGTCCCCTCGGGCGCGCCCGGCCGCGCTTCGGCGGCGGGCGGCGGAGTGTTCGACAGCACGCCCGGCACGCCGATGGCGCTGCCCGCGCCGCCGCTTTGCGAACGCTGCGTCGTCTCGCGGCGCACGGCGCCGTCCTTGTCATAGCTCTCGCGGGCGGACGTCACCTCGTTCATGTCCAGCTCGACCTGGATCTCGCTGGTGAAGTTCTCGCTGCCGATCATCGGGCCGAGCAGCTGCTCCACTTGGCTGCGCAGCTTGCCTTCCATCCGCGCCTGCAACTCCAGCCGGTCGGAATCCGCGTTGCGCGGCTGCGACAGCAGGCGGCCGTGCTGGTCGGCGATCCGCACCGCGTCGATCGACAGGCCCGGCACCGCGCCGGCGACCAGGTTGGCGATCGCGGTCACTTGCGAATCCGTCAGCTGCCGCCCGCGCGCTAGGCGCACCATGACAGAGGCCGTGGCCGGCACTTCCTCACGCACGAACACCGAACGTTCGCCCTTGGCCAGATGCACGCGGACCGCTTCCACGCCGTCGATCTGCATGATCGTCATCTGCAATTCGCGTTCCTGCGCCGCGCGCAGCCGGTCGCCTTCCAGCGTGCGGCTGGCGCCCATCGGCAGCGAATCGATCAGCGCGGCGCCGCTTTCCGGCGCCGCCAGGGCGCCGTCGGAAGCCACGACCATCCGCGCGCGGTAGAGATCGTCCTCGCCCACCGTCAGCGCGCCGGTATTGTTGTCGATGGCGTAGCGGATCGAGGCCTTGTCCAGCGCGGCGGCGACATCGGCCCGCTCGCCGTCGTTCAGCGAGGAATAGAGCGTGCGCTGCGGCGCGGGGGAAAGCGTCGCCCAGGTCAGGGCCAGCAGCCCGGCGCCGGCGATCCCGGCGAACCAGGGCAGGGCCTTCTTCACCGGCGGCTGCGCGGCGAAGGCCTTGATCCGGGTCAGCATCGGCCCGCCGGCGGGATTGCGCAGCGGGGCGATCAGGGAAGTGGCGGGCGCCGCCACGGGCACGAGTTCGCTCATCTAATCAGACCCCCATCCGCATGATTTCCTGGTAGGCGGAAAGCAGCTTGTTCCTCACCTGCAGGGTCGCTTCGAAGGCCACCCCCGCTTCCTGCCGCGCCAGCATGACCTTGGCGATGTCAGTCACTTCGCCCTTTTCATAGCCTTCGCTCAGGGCCGATGCGTTGGCCTGCGTGGCGTTGACCCCGTCCAGCGCGGATTTCAGCGTGTCGGCGAAACCGCCGCCCGCCGCCGGCGCTGGGGCCGCGCTCTCCGCGCCGTTCGCCTGGTGCAGCTCCTGCAACAGGCTGGAACGGTCGATGATCTGCTGGCGCAGAGAGATGATCTGCTGCACCGATCCGCCGGCGCCGATCCCGCCCGCGCCGATGCCGTTCACGCCGCTCATCGGCCGCCTCCCATCGCCAGCCCGGCTTCACGGAACGAGGCCAGGCGATAACGCAGCGTACGTTCGCTGATGCCCAGCTGGCGCGCGGCTTCGGCGCGCCGGCCGCCGCAGGCGTCCAGCGTGTCCATAATCGCGCGCGCTTCGGAAAGCTGCACCACCTTGGCCAGCTTGGCGCCCGGCTCGGCCTTGGAAGGCAGGGGCAGGGCGGCCGCTTCCGGCTCGCGAGTGACCAGCCGCGCCGGCCGATCGAACACGATATGCTCGGCGCCGATCGCGGCCTTGCCCGCCGCCAGCACCAGCGCGCGGCGCATCACGTTCTCCAGCTCGCGGATATTGCCCGGCCAGCCGTGATGCTTCAGCATCGCGATCGCCGCGTCGCTGATCCACGGCACGGTGCTGCCTTGCGGCACGTGGCGCAGCAGCATGGTGAAGGCCAGCGGCACGATGTCCGCCGGGCGCTCGCGCAGGGCGGAAAGCGCCATGGGAAACACGTTGAGCCGGTAATAGAGATCGGCGCGGAACCGGCCTTCCTCCACTTCCAGCGGCAGGTCGCGGTTGGCGCAGGCGATGATCCGCACGTCCACTTTCACCGGGGCGGTGGCGCCCACCGGCACCACTTCGCCTTCCTGCAAGGCGCGCAGCAGCTTGGCCTGCAAGGCCAGCGGCATCTCGGCGATCTCGTCCAGCAGCAGCGTGCCGCCGTCGGCCGCGCGGAAGAAGCCTTCGCCGGTCGTCGATGCGCCGGTGAAGGCGCCCTTCTGGTGGCCGAACAGCAGCGCTTCCAGCATGGTCTCGGGGATCGCCGCGCAGTTGACCGCCACGAACGGCTTGTCGCCCCGCGTGCTGCGGCTGTGGATGAAGCGCGAGAGGACTTCCTTGCCGGTCCCCGTGGGGCCGTTGATCAGCACCGGGATGTCGGTCGCCGCCAGCCGGTCGGCCAGCGCCAGCACCGAAAGCGATTCCGGGTCCGCCGCCACCGGGCCGCCGCCGTTGCCCACCAGCGCCAGCAGCGCGCCGAACGCGGCTTCGGAAATCGGATCGTCATAAGTGATCATGGCGCCGCTGCCGGCGCGGGCGATCGCGGGCGTCTCGCCGCGCGTCAGGCCGATCGCATGGGGAAGCGCGCGCAGGCTGGGCTCGGCTCCGTCGCCCAAGGTCACCGGACGTGGCGGAAACAACGAGGATGCTATCCCGGCGAACTTGCCCGCCAAAGCCGCATGCTTGTTCTCGAACCTCTCGGTCCGCGCGATCGACCCCACTGCCGCCCCCCTGCGATTAACCATATTCATCCCACGGGCGAAATGGAGCCAGGATGGCAAAAGTCCCCTTAAGAACCGCAATTCCGATTATGCTTAAGTGTTTTTACAGCGCCCCCTGGGGAACGGGCCGCGCTGCCGCCGGGAAAGACGCGGCAATGATGGGGGTCCCCTAAAAAACTCCCGCCCCCCGCCGGTCTGGGTCACAGCTGCCATTCGGGACCGGGATCACGGGGCAGCGTTCGGAGACACCTCTGTGGGAGTTTGCAAATGTCTGTGATCAACACCAATATCGGCGCGCTGAAGGCCGCCAACGCTTCGACGCAAGCGAACAAGATGCTCGGCACCGCGATGGAGCGTCTCTCCACCGGCAAGCGCATCAACAGCGCGAAGGACGACGCCGCCGGCCTCGCCATTTCTTCTTCGATGACTTCGCAGATCCGCGGCATGAGCCAGGGCATCCGCAATGCCAACGACGGCATCGCGCTCGCCCAGACGGCCGAAGGGTCGCTCAACGAAGTCACCAACATGCTCCAGCGCATCCGTGAACTGGCCGTTCAGAGCGCCAGCGGCACTTATTCCAACGATGACCGCACGAACCTGCAGGCCGAAGTCACCGAGCTGACCTCGCAGATCAACGACATCCTGACGAAGAGCAAGTTCAACGGCGAAACGCTGTTTACCATCGGTGACAGCACCGCCACGGCCAAGAGCTTCACGATCCAGACCGGCTCCAACGCCGGTGACTCGGTCGTCGTCAAGGTCGATGCGCTCGATTTCGCCAGCGTGGTCGGCGGCGCGACCGCGGCCGTGCCCGCTCAGACGATGAGCGCGGCCGGCACCTACACGGTTGCCGCGGGCGACAACTTCGTCGGACAGACCCGTGTCGCCACGGCGGATGACGTGGCCAACGGCACCATTGGCGGCAGCACGCCGACCGATGGTGACAGCTACACGCTCGCCGTGGGTGACGTGATCTATCTCGACGCGGGCACAGAAACGGTGGCGGCGGTTCCGGCCGGCACCTCGGGTGGTCTGTCGGTCGCTTCGTCCACCGATGCCACCACCGCGCTCGGCACCATCGACACGGCCCTGAAGGCGGTGTCCACGGTCCGCGCCACGCTGGGTGCGTCGCAGAGCCGCCTGGAATCCGCGGTCAATGACCTGACCAGCAACGTCGCCAACTTGTCGGACGCGCGTTCGCGGATCGAAGACGCCGATTATTCGGCCGAAACCACCGCGCTCGCCAAGTCGCAGATCCTGAGCCAGGCCTCCACCGCGATGCTGGCCCAGGCCAACCAGAGCCAGCAGAACATCCTGTCGCTGCTGCGCTGATAACTCTCTCTCCCAAGGCTTCGGCCTTTGGCCCGGCGCTGACCCCCAGCGCCGGGCCTTTTCTTTGCGCGCGCAGGCGCGGTCGCAGAGACACAGAAGGCGCGGAGAGAGAGCCACCCGACCCAGCCCGACCCTTCGTCATTCCCGCGAAAGCGGGAACCCAGTCGGCTCTATAACACACCACCGCCCCGTGTCCCCTCTTCGCGCGGACGGAGAGGGTCTGACGCAAAGAGGGCGCCAAGAACCAGCACCTGGAGCGTCAGCCTTACCTTGAATCGTCATTGCGAGCGTAGCGAAGCAATCCAGAGCGGTGCAGCGCGGCCCTGGATTGCTTCGCTACGCTCGCAATGACGAACTTTCCAACCGATCACCCTCTTGGCCCCAAGCGCTGGCTCTTCGCGCCCGCGCCCGAAAATGTCCCTCTTCCCTCTCTGCGCCTCCGCGCCTCTGCGAGCGCCCAAAATCCCCGCTCCGCCCCCGGGAAACCATTTTCCTACCCGCCGCCTTGTGCCTACTGGTCCCGATTCGCCTTTTGTCCCACCCTCAAGGGTGTAGCGCGGCGAGACGTTCTGGAGTCTTTTGCAAGAGGTTCTGGAGCACTTCAGGGTCGCCGCGCGGTGCTGATAATCAACTCGCGCGCCGGCGTCACCCTTCCGCTCAGCCGATAGCTGAGTTCGACCGGCTCGATCGTGAAGCCCGCGAACAGGTCGCGGATTGCGGGCGTGTCGTTGATGGTCATGATGAAGCGCCCCTCAATGCCGTCTAAGAGGGCGCTGAGAAGCTTGAAATCGGCCGCTGAGAAGACCCCTTTGCCATAATCGTCCTCGTTGCCGGCGTAGGGCGGATCGAGGAAGAACAGCGTGCCAGGCGTGTCGTAGCGTTCGATCAATGTGGCGTAGGGCAACCGTTCGATATCGACCGGGGCGAGCCGATCATGGACGTCCTCCAGCATCGGCACCAGTTTTGTCAGATCGAAGCGCGCGCCGCTGCTAAGACTCACGCCGAAGTTCCGGCCGGTGACCTTTCCGCCGAACGCCGCTCGCTGCAGGTATAGAAATCTCGCCGCGCGTTCGAGGTCCGTTAGCGTTTCGGGATCGACAGCCATCAGGCGCTCGAACTCGGCTCGGCTGCACACCTGCCATTTCAGCACGTCGAGCAGCTGCTGATAGTGCCGCTGGAGAAGCCGGAAGAGGTTTACGACATCGGTCGAGATGTCGTTGATCACTTCCTTCTTCGGCCGATATCGCCGGCGGAAGAATACCCCACCCATTCCAACAAACGGCTCCGCATAGACCGCGTGCGGCTCAGCCTCGATCCGCTCGACAAGCCGCCGCGACAGTGCCCGCTTCCCACCGACATAAGGCGCAATCGGCCGCACCGGCTGGACTGCCTCGAACTTCAATCCTTCCTTCATCTTCGCCACCTAACTGCGCTCCCGCCGTGACGGCCGGGGGAGCCGAAGGGCTGGCGCGCCAGCCCAAGGTGCGAGTGACAGCTCGCGGTTCGAGGCGTGGCAGCGCCTCGGCCACCCCCGTTAAGGAGCGGTCACATCTGCCGCACGATCACCGCGCACCGCCGCTGCAGCGTTCGCGGCGGCGTGGCGGTGGTGGTGATCGTGATTTCGAGAACACAGCGCAGGCCGGCACCCGCCCACCGTGCATGGGATGCCTCTTCGGCCGCGATCGTCGGCCAGAACCGCACGGCCGTTCCGCCAATCGCCGTTGGCGAATAGGTGCCTTCCCGGATGCCGAAGCCGATCTCCGCAGCGGCTGGGCTGGGTGTGACGGCGAAGGCGCCGATCGTCTCGCCAGCAGCCAGCAGCCTTGTGAAATCGACCTCGTAGTCATTGACGTCGGAAGGGTCGAACGGCTCGCGGAACACGTCCATCAATCACTCTCCATTAACCGGCTACCTCGCCGGCGCCGCCGCCAGCGGCTTCGGGTTCGTCCAGCCATAAGCCGGCTGCGAGGCGCCGATCAGCTGCTGCCCGTTGCCCAGATCGCCGCCTGTGCAGCTCAAACCCTTCTCGATGCAGTTCTCGGTCCACATGGCCTTCGCTTCACCGATCCACGCCTCGATGTAATCGGCGTGCAGCGTCTCGCCCGGTTTCGCGCCTGGCTTCATCGCATCGCTGGAAAGCCGCACGGCCGATGTCCCGTCCGGCCGGATCATGTCGGCCGAGACGATCCAGGTCGCCTTGTTCTCGGTTTGCGGGATCAGATAGGGGTGGCTGGCCGGGCAGCGATAATAGCCCCAGTCGCCATAGCTGCCCCAAGCCATGTGCGCCCGGTGATCGGGTGCGTCGAGGTGCTTTCCGTCCCAGCAATTCGGCGCCATCAGGTCGGCGATCAGCGTATCGCCAATCCGACACCCGTGATCAAATACGGCACCGAGATCGGCAAAATGGCCGCCGCGATCCTCATCCTTCGGCCCGGTGCAATACCAGAACATGCCCTGGCCCGGCTCGTCCGGTCGGGTCGGGTCCCATCCGAAGATGAACTTGATCCCGTTCGGCAGGCCGACGCAGATCCCGGCAGTCTTGCCGCTCCCCGCCTGGCAAAACGGCGAGATCGAGCGCCAGCGCTTGTAATAGACGCTCACCAGGTCGGGGTTCACGACCTGGCCGGCATCGTTCACCATCGCCGGCATCCAGTAGCCGGAGCGATTGAGCGTGTTCGGCCCGTAATTGCAGTTCGAGTTCCGCTCTTGGGCGAGGCTCCCCGAAGTGCTCGACGCATTGATGGCGATCGTGCCCCAGAACTTGTGCAGGTGGCTCTTGCCCGGCTGCTCCGGGTAAAGCAGCGGATCGTCATAGGCGAGCGGCCCATCGCCGCCGCAGGTGAAGCGGAAAGCGCCCTCGTTCTTGTCGTAGATGTCGGGAATGGCGCCGGTGCCCCAAGACGGAGTCAGGCCCTGCGCCACCGGGAACTCGGCCTTCAGCGGGGCGCTGCCGTCCAGCGAGGGCGAAAACACCCATTCGCCCATCGGTGCCGGCGGCATCGGGTGGCCGGCATGATCGTCCGCATCCTCAGGCGGCACCGCGTCCCCCGGCGCCACCAGCTCCGCCGCCTTCTTCAGCCGCAGTGCCTGGCTGCTCGCTGCCGAGACCATTGCCTTCGAAAAGCACTCGGCGTCGGCCAGCAGCGCCGGCAAATCGGCCTCGCTCGCCCGGCTGACCGTCACCGTGGCGCACTTCGTCGTATCCTGCTGCGCCTGGGCGGCAGCGGGGATGCTCAGCGCGGCCAGCGCAGCGAGAATGCCCAAAAGAATTCGCATGGTCTTTGCTCCTGTCATCAGTGAAGACCCGCCGCTCATGCGACGAGCACTCTTGGGCGAGCGGTAAGGGCGAGCGTGCGAGAGGCGGCGGAAAGCGCCAGCCACCTGCCAGTGTTCGAGATATCTGCCGGGGGCTCGGGCTCGCGACTGGAGAAGGAAGCGCGATCGCGTCCCACCTCGGCCGCTGCGAGCGCGCCCGACACGCGCACCCGGCCGGCAAGGAGCGCGTTGTCATTGTCGGGCTCGGTGGCGGCGAGACGCCCGCGGACCGCCACCGCCCCGGCAAATCGCGCGGTATCGCCGCCGCTTTCACCAGCGGACAGCGTGCCGCGTATCGCAACCGCGCCGATCATCGCACAGCGATCCGCGCCGGCCTCGCGCGCCGCGAGGCGGCCCGCTATCGGCGCGCGCTCACCGGTCCGGAACGCGGCGCTGTCGTTGCCGGTCTCGGCAGCGCGCAGCGTGCCGGAAATGGTGACGCGCCCGGAAAGGGCGGCGATATCGCCACCATCTTCCTGTGCCGCCAGGTCGCCGGCGATGCCGATCTCGCCAGCCATCGCGACCGCATCGCTGCCCGTCTCGGCGGCCACGAAGCGTCCGCTGACCGGCACGCCGCCACGCATCGCGGCTGCGTCCGCCCCGGTTTCCGTCCCCGCCAACGCGCCGGCGATCCGAACCGCGCCCGCGAAAGCCGCGCTGTCGCCCCCGATCTCCGTGGCCGCCAGGTCGCCCTCGATGCCGGTCGCGCCGCCGGCATCATCCCACTCGCTGAAGCCCGCGAACGCATAGGTGTGGCCGCTGAACCGGACATTGGCCTTTTCGGTGCTGTTGTCCGTGCCGGCCATCACCTGCCAGGAAGCAATGCCTCCCGGCAGAGAGTAGCCTTTGCCGATCGACGGGTCCTGGCCGGCGTAGAACGTGCCGTCGAGAGCGATGTAGAGCTTGCCGGCACCGATATCGATCAGCAGCGTGACGACAGAGAACGATCCCGGCGAAAAGCCGATGTTGGCGCCCGTGACACAGTCTTTGGCCTGGTCCTGCGCTGAGCCGCCCAGATAGGGGTAGCGCGCGCTATCGCTCACACTCACGCCGCCGCCGCGCGACAGATCGGGGGCGGGCCCGTCGATATTGCTGCCGCCCCGGCCCAGAACGCCGTAAATGCGGTTCGCGGGGTCGAGCGTTATCGCTCCATCAATGAACCCCACGGCCGCGCTCGTGCCCGGCCCCCATGACAGCTCGACGGCCCACTTCCCGCTGTCCCTCGTCGTCGTGCTCGCCGCCGGTGCGACATTGCCGCCCAGGCCGTCGACCCCGTTGACGGACAGGTCACCGTTGGACAGCGTCGCCCATTGCGAACGGTTGGCGGGATCGAGCGTGGTCATGGCGCGGCGACGTTACGCCTCGCCATTCGTGTGAGAGATCTCTCCGGTCTTCAGGTTGATCTCCTGCCCGGCCGCGATGTTGGTGTTGTCCAGCTCGATGTCGGCGCCGCTCTCCTTGAGGCCCACGGTGAGCCCGGAGATGATCACGTTGCCGTTGGAATCCTTGAACCGCGCGGCCGCCGCGACGCCGCTGGCATCGGCTTCCGGGTCCTCGATCGCCGGGTCCGTATCGAAGGTCAGCACGCCGGCCGCGGCGGTGCCGCTCGGGTCCGCCAGCGTCAGCGTAGCCAGCACCAGCTCCATATTGGCGGTGCCGATCTCCAGCACGCCCGGTCCGCTGCCGGCGTCGATCAGGTCGATCACCGCCTGCATCCGCGCGGTCTTCGCGGCGGTCGAATAGATAATGGCCATGTTCAGTTCTCCATGTGAAAAGGGGTGCGTCTCGGGATTATTCGGCCGGCGGCTCTTCCTCGCCGCCGTCGCCTTCCGGCTCGCCCTCGGACTCCTGTGCCGGCTGCAGCGCAGGCGCCGCTGCCAGCGCGGTCATGCCGGTGCGGAACGCGCCCAGATGCGCGCTCACCGCCGGCTCAAGCATGATCAGCGGATCGAGCGCGTCGACCGCCGCCCTCACGGCGGCGAACTCGGGCGATTGCACGATGGCGGCGAGCGCCGCGATCGGGGTCGGTTCAGGGTCGCTCATGCCATTCTCCCGTCAATAAGCCTGGACCATCGCGGGCGTCGCACCGCTACCGATGAAGCGGTTGCCAGTGCCCGAGAAGCTGTTCACTTTCAGCACCACCCGGAACCACGCCGCATCGCCGGTGGTCAGGCCTGTCTTGGTACCGGACACGGTCGGCAGGTTGGTGCCGGAGCTGCCCGCGCCGAGGTTCGTCGTCTGCGAAGCTCCTGAAACATCGGTATAGGTGCCGTCGTCAGCCGAATACTGCCACTTGTAGGTCACGTTCATGCCGCCAGCACCGTATGAGGAGCCCAGGATCGGCGCGGACAGATCGACATAGCCCTCTTGGCCGACGAACACGCGCAGCGGCGCGCTGAGTGGCTGGAACGCGCCGTCGAAAGGGCCCCCATTGGCGATGGCACCGGACGCCAGCAACCGCTGCGCGAAGTCCGTGTTGCTCATCGCGCCACCCCACCAGGCGCGGCCGCCCTTGGTGAACCAGATCTCGCCATCGTCCTTCGTGGCGGCGGCGGGCGAGGACGGGTTCGGCCCGATCCAGAACATCAGATCGTTGTCGGCCCCGAACTCCTCGCCGAGCATGATCGAATAGGCATTGCCCTTCACCCAGAACACCCCGTCATCGGGATTGTAGGTCAGGCCTCGGCCGGTCTGGGAGATCAGCTGGAATATCGCATTGGTGATGCGGAACAGGCCGGTGCTGCCGGTGCCGAACAGATCGACGCCGGTGACATTCGGCAGCCCGTCATCGCCATCGACCTCGATCGACACGCCCCACTTGCCGAGCAAGGTCGCGATCTGGCCGTCATGCGCCGCGATGGCCGAAACGTTCTGGCTCACCGTCACGCCCTGCACGCCGACCGTGTTGGCCAGCGAGGCGAGCTGGCTGTCCAGTGTCGCCAGCGCGCTGGCCTGGGTGGTAACCTCGGCGCTGAGGGCCACCATGTCGGTTACATCCGCGAACTCCAGGCTGACCCATTCGATCTGGCCGCTAGTGGCGCCTGGCACGCGGGCGATAGCCCGCACCCATACCGTCCCGGCTGGAAAATCGGCCGAATTCTTCAGCTCGAAGACACTGTAGCCGCTATCGGTCACAGCTGCGCTGACGCTTAGGGCGCCCAAACCGATGCTGGCATGCCCATAGTCCGCATCGAGTGGAACCAGCACAATTTGCGCGGTATGATTTCCGCTCACCGCTTTCGCACGGGCAACTGCGCGCAGTTTTTTGCCAGGCCGCCAGCGAATGGCCCCGACTTGCCCGACATCGCGGATGTTTGCGCCGTTACCTTGCACCCGCAGGACCGGGCCGACGCCCGCGACCTCGTCGAACGCCACCCAGCTCGGCGATCCATTCTCGATGGGCATCCGCGTGGCCGGGTCGCCGGTGTAACCGGAAAACCAGAAGCGGCCGCGTTGTTCAAATGTCGAAGGCAAGCTGCCCGCAACGTCGGCCCGCACTGTTGTGCTCAGCCCGGCATAGTTCGCCTGCAGATCGGTGATCGCCGTCGCCTGCGTCGACACGGTGGAGCCCAGCGTGGCCACCGTGCTCGACAGGCTGGCATAATCGCTCGTCAGCGTGGAGATCGCCGTGGCATTCGTCGTGATCGCCGAACCCTGCGTCGTCACTGTGCTGGTGAGACTCGCCAGGTCGCCTTCGACATTGCTGATCGCCGTCGCGTTCGTCGTCACGGCGGAGCCCAGCGTCTCCACCGTGCTTGTCAGCGTGCTGATGTCGCCTTGCGCCGCCAGGATGCTGGCCTGCGCCGCCGCCATGTCGCCCAGCAGATCGGTGATCTGCCCCTGTGCCGCGGCGATATCGCCCTCGGCCGCGTCGATCGCGTCGTAGATGGCCGACAGATCGCCCAGCGTCGCGTCCATGGCTTCGAGCACGTCCTCCGCCGGCACGCCGCCTACCTGAGCTGTGTCGAGCGAAGTGTGATTGCCCGTGACATCGGCGCCTTCCTCGATCGTGCCCAGGAATTGCGGGATCGGCGCGTCGCCCGGCAGGTACTCGGTCGGCTCGGCCAGCTGCACGGCCGGGCTCTCCTCCGCGTCCCAGGCGTAGATCTGCGGATGCTCCTCGCGCAGCACCATGGGTACCAGGCCATCGTGGCGCACTTCGGTTTGGGCCACGCGGAACAGCTTGTTCACCCAGCCTTCGGGCGCGAAAGTCAGCCGGATCACGCTGTTCTTCTGCACCTTCCATCCGCTGGCCAGAAAGGTGGCGCGGAACTCGCCGCCGTAGAGCTGGCGCTGCAATCGCTGCTTGGCCAGGCGCTCGGCCTGGCCTCGGTCTTGCACCAGCCCGAAATCGGCCGGGTGCACACGTTCGATGCCGTCCGGCGAAGACGTCTGCGCGTCCCGGTAGGGCGCCGCCTGATAGAGCGAGGTCGGCTCCACATAGCTGCCGCGCACCACGTTGAAGCTTTCGTGCAGCTCGCGCGTCTGCAGCCAGAGATAGTCACCCTTGACGTCCGCCGTATCGAAGTCGGCATCGGGCGTGGCGAGATCATTGTGGAACACCGTCAGGCGGATCAGGCCGTCCTGGTCATCGACATCGGCATTCATTCCCGCCTTGAAGGCGTCGGTTACGGTCGTTGGATCATCGTCCTCATCGACCAGGCCGCCGCCGCGATAACGCGGTTCCGTGCCGCCGCCGGCGCGCGCCACGGCCTCGTCGCACAGGTTGGCCCCGTCGATGAACGAAGCCCAGTCAATCCGCTCCGGCGGTGTGCCGGCCCCGACCGACAGTTTCCAGGAGCCGCTTTGCGGGTTCCGGATGCGCCAGCCCAGGAGTCGGGTGCCATACTGACAGGCAAGATTCTTGGCATGCTCCCCCCAGGTCCAAGTGCTCTGATCGTCGGCTCGATGCGATCCTGAGCCGCCGGGCTGGGTCGAATCCTGCCGGGGATCATAGCAAGGGATGCCATCGCCGATGATGGTGATGCGCGTCGGAACCTGCTGCGCGAAGGGGCTCTCGGTCTTCTTGCTGTTGCCCGTCAGCTTGAAGCGAAAATGGACGTAGGCACAGCCGGTGAACCGGCGCGAGTTGCCCATACGCGGGCTGATATTGATCGCATTCGCCGGCGTCCCTTCCAGGATCGGCGTGACGGTCAGGTATCCGGCATAGGTCGAGGTAACACCGCCGGTGGACGTCCATGCCAGCTTGTCCTCGAACCAGATTTCCCGATACGCGCTGACCTTGTGAGCAGCGCAGACGACGAAGCGGTGAAGGTACTCCTTGTCGGTCCCGGTATATTCTTGGTCCCGCAAATCGGTGTCGAACGCGGTGGTTCCGAACGCCATCACCCGCGCCCGGCGCACATTGATCGACAGGTTTAGTCGGTCTTCGTTGGCCGCGCCGATCTTCGGCGAGCTCGGCTTGCCTAGAAGCGAGGCGCCGACGCTGAGGGCGCTGGCCGCGCCGACGATCGTGGCAGCGCTTATGCCTAGCCCAAGCGCGCCCGCGATCGCGGTGCCAACACCGGGGAGCGCGAACGTAAGCGCCACCACGCCCGCGACTTTCGCGACGGTGCTAAAGACCTTCTTAGTCAACGCGCCAGGCCTTCTGCCACTGGGCGCGCGGCACACGGATCAGGCGAGCGGCGCCGTCCACCTCGCCCACGAACAGGGCGAACCGGCCGGCGACAACGCCCACCGAACCGTCGTGCCACGCCAGATCGCCACGCTGGGCGAAGCTCACCGGCACGTCGCTGAATTGAGCGTCGATCAGCTCTTCCAGGTTGGCGAAGCCTAGCTCCTCCAGCAGCTCTTCGCCCGACCAGGCCGAGCAATAACGACCCCGGAACGGCTCTGCCGGGTCGGCGCCGGTCATCGCCCGCACCGCGCCGGCGGCGAACAGCGCGCAATCGTGCGCGCCATAGGCATAGGACCGTCTCTCGCACTCGGCGAACCACGCGCTCAGAGCCAGTTCCCAATCGCCGCGCCTCATCGCACCGGCCTCGGCCCGGCACCGCCGGCACCGCTCGTTAGCGGCGAGCTGGAATTGCCGTTGGCGATCGCCAGAGCCGCCCGCGCGGAAAGGTCCAACTCGTCAAAGCTCTCCTGGTCTAGGTAGGTGCGGCCAGAAGCCTGCGAGAAGGCCGCCAGATAGCTTTCGATCGTCAGCTCCAGCGTCAGGCCGCCGGCACTGCCGATGTGGCTCAGCGCCATCATGTACCCGGTGTAGTAGTGCTGGATGCCGCCCTGCTGCTCGTTCGCCGAGTTGCGGATCATCCGCCACATGCGCACAGTGCGTCCCTGCCAGTTCGCGGGATCGGCCAGTAGCGTCCGGTCGTCGTCGTCCAGCCCCCGGATGCCCGATAGCCGCGCGGTCACGGTGTCGCTGCCGCCGGGGGAGACCTTGACCGGGGAGACCGAGACCAGACGTGGGTCCACGCCGATATATTCGCCGTCCAGGTCGGGCTGCCCGCTGCCCGAAACGGTCACGTCCACGCCGCTCGAATTGGCGCGCAGCGGCTCGGTCAGGAAATCCATGAACACGAACCACACCGGCTTGAGTACCGGCGCGTCCATCGCTGCCGCGGCGGCGGCGTCGGGCAGGCTCATGGCCGGCCCTCAAGCAGCGAGGCGGTAGGGCAGATCACGATGCCACCTCGAACGCTTCCTCGGCTTCGAAGGTGAACCCGGTCGGCCGCGCCCGGTTCGGCAGCTTGACCTTGCTGGTCAGTCGCATCGGGCAGAAGGGCGCCGTGACGCGTAGCGCCGCACCAAGCTTCGGCGCCCCGGTCAGATAGGGCTCGAAATGGACGTTGCTTCCGTCGATCCCGACGATCCCGACCAGGCGGAAATAACCGTTCGCTTGCTCGACCGTCGCGAACATGCCTTCGGCGAGTTCGGCCACACTGGAGACCGTCACCGCTCGGTTGCCCGCAACCGCGGCGGTAACCGTGGGCTCGGCCGTGGGCGTCGGCCAGGGCTTCTCTGCGGGAAGATGAAACGTGTTCTCGGATTGGCGGCACGCCAGGATGAACCGACGCCAGGCACGCGTCTCGGTCTGGGATGCGTCCGGCAGCACCATGGCGCTGGCCAGCCATCCGTCAGCACCGGGCAAGCCGATCACCTGCGTGCGCCGGGTGAATTCGGACTTGTTCACTTGCTGCGGTGGATCGAACGTCCAGTCGACGCCTTCGAACAAGCCCGGCAGATCGGGAAGCGGGACCAACACCGCTACATCCTCGGCCGCGTCAACAGGCGTGCCGTCTCGGCGGCCGCAACCTCCACGATCGCCGGCGCATTGTCGTGCACCACCTGCACAGCGACATCGCCGGCGATGCTCGCCACCTCCACGTTGAACAGCTCGCCGGCCCCGACGTGCAGCTCGATCACGGTGCGCCCGCCATCGCCGTTATCGTTGCCCGGCGGCTCGATACGACCCGGCGCCAGCGGGAAGAACAGCCCCGGCGCGGTGCTGTTCTCGTTGACCGCGTAGAACTGGCGAGGTGAAACCGGCCCGCCATTGGCGCGCCCGCCGCCGAAGAACCTTCCGATCGCACCGAAAATTCCGCCACCACCGTAGGCCGCCGGCAGCAGGTTCTCGGGACCACCGGAGCCGCCACCACCGAACAGGCCGGCCAGCGGCCCGCTGTTCAGCAGCTTGGCCTGAAGCACCGCGTCGGCGATCGACAGCGCCAGGCGCTCGATCACGTCGCCGGCGTTCTCGCCATGCAACGCGATCGCGCTCAGCGCGCCGACACCGGCCTCGCCCAGCTGATGATAGCCATCCATTAAGCCGTCGATCGCCGCCTGCTCAGCCTCGATCCGGGCGGCTTCGTCACCGATCTGGATTTGGAGACCATACTTCCGGTCGAGCAGTGCGATCTGCTCGCGCAAGCCATCCGCGATCTTGTCCAGGCCCTGCGCTTCAGCTTCGGCCAGCTGGGTCAGCAGCGGGCGGATCGCCGCCTCGCGCTCCAGGCGCAGCAGCGCCCGCTCACGCTCCTGGCCGACGAGACCGAGCACTTGCGCTTCGCGCTCGATCCCGGCGATCTCCCCGGCCAGGGCGGAGTTGTCGTTGGCGATGGTGCTGGCGCGCTGCCGCGCCGCTTCGATGGCCAGCCCGCGCTCGCGCTCCTGGTTCAGATCGGCGATCCGCTGGCGCTGGTCCTTGGTCTGCGCGGCCTCCATCGCCCGCGCCACTTCGAGCTGGCGCAGGCCGGCCGCATCGAGGCCGATCTTGGCGATCTCGTCTTCGAGCCCGGCGATGTAGCGCTTCGTTTCCTCGTTGGCCTGGCGTCGGGCCTTTTCTTCTTCGGTGAGGGCGGCAGCGCGCGAGCGTTGGCTGCGGTTGCCGCGCCGCGCCTGCTCCTCTTCGGTCTGCCGTTGGGCCGTGATCCGAGCCAGCCCCGCGCGATAGGCTTCTTCCGTGATCGTACCAGCGCCCAGCCGGCCATTCAGATCGTCGAGCGCGCGGTCGTATTTCAGTGCTGCCGCCGCCGCGCTGTCGAAGCTCGCCGCGACTTCCATCTGGATACGCTCACCGCTCTTAAGGCGGATCGTTTCGTCCAGCTTCTGAATGCGGCCTTCGACGATGTCGATCGCGCCGCTAAGTGTGGCGATCTCGCGCTCTGCACCGGCGGCGACGAAGGAGGCCGCGCCGCTGCCACCGGGTACGCCGATCGGCCGCGCCGCGACGCGCTGCGCTACTTCGAGCGTGCTCTTCTGGCGCTCCAGTTCGACCTGCAGCAGTCGAAGCGCTTCCTGGGTAACCAGGCGCAATGAGTTTGCCTTCGCGATATCAGCGTTGATCGACGCCCAGGTCGATTGCGAGCTGCGGACCGTCGAATCGTGCAACTGGTCTATTGCGTTCTTGAGGTCCTCGGCGGCTTCCCGATGTTCTTCGCTCGCGTCAGTTGCGCCAAGATGCGCGGACGCCACGGAACCCAGGATCATTACCGCCCCGGTCATGACCGCGCCCCATGGCCCCGACAGGAAGCCAATCAACCCACCGCTTTCGCCGCGTATCATTGAGATGGCCTGGACCACCTGCGTGCCCTGGCTGGCGAAGATCTGCATCGGCCGGGCGCCCATGGAGAACATCGTCGCCACGTCGCCGATCTGAAACGAGAGCTGCTGCATGCCGGCACGCTGCTGGCCGGCCGACACAGTCGCCCGCTGCATTGCCGCCGTGGTGGCGCCCTGCTGAAGCGCGAGATCGCGCCCGTGGATGGCGGCCAGCTGCTGCTCGGCGTTCAGCTTGACGCCGGCGGCCGCGGCTTCCTCCTGCGCGGCCCGCAGGCGATCAAGGCCGACCGAGGCCTTGACCCACTCCTGCCCCGTCTCCTCGGCCGCGGCCTCGGCCCGGTCGAGCGAGCGGTCGAGCTCGGCCAGCGCGCGCTGCGCGCCTTCGCTGTCGCCATCGATCACCAGGGCGGTGCGCAAGGTCATGCTCCGGCCTCAAGCAGCGAAGTGGTAGGCCACATGGCCATTACCCGCCCGAATTGAGCACGGTGCAGGCCTCGGCTTCCATCGTGCGCAGGCCACACCACAGCTCCGGCGTCACCGCGATGGCCTCGGCATCCAGCCCCGCGCGCGCGCCGGCATAGTCCAGCCCCAGGTAGTGGCATCCGCCGCGCGGTTTGGGCACGGCGCGCCACTGCGTCAGCACCGCCGCGAAAGCACAGACCGTGTCCCAATTCTCGCGCCATACCTCGGTTACGCCTTGCGTCCCTTTCGCCGCGATCGCGGAGACCAGCTCCTCGGGAAAACCCCACTGCTCCGCGTCCGCCGCCGCCTCGTCCACGCCGCCGTCACCGCGCACCAGGGCGCGGGCGGCGGCTTTCAGTTTCCCGTCTTCGCTCCGGAAATCGCCGTGAAATACGTCCGCGCCAGTGCGCTCCGCGCCCAGGGCAGCCGCAGCACGGCGTCACGCACCTGGTCCGACCATTCGACCGGTCTCTTCTCGGCGTCCGCGATGCCGTCCAGGCGCACGATCACGCGCTTGAGGAAGGCGGCCGCACCCTCCGTTGTGGCCAGCACGAAGCTGTCCACCTCTTCCGGGTCGATCACGCGGAAGGTCGCCTTGAAGGTCTCTTCCGCGAACCCGCCATCGACAGGCACCCGCGCGGTAACATCGTGGGTGAAAGTCGGTTCGTCGGTGACAATGAACATGCGTTAAGGGCCTTCTGAGAGGGTGATTAGCTGAGCGTGAGCGTCCACTGGTCGTCACCGGCGAGCGGCTGAGGCGACAGCGACAGCGGCCATTCGAGCACGTTCTGCGACTGCTCGTAGCCGCTGAGGCGCGCCACCGTGCAATGCGGCGCTTCCAGCTTGATCCGCTTGCCCGCCACCGTCCCATGCTCAAGCACCAGCGGGTGCTCGGTGCTGGCGAAGGCTGCGGCAAAGGGGTTGAACGTGGTCAGCGGCACGGCTTCCACGCGCGCGGCGATCTGCTCGTTGCGGTCGTTGATCAGCACCGCCTCGCGGCCGATCAGCAGGCGCTGCTCAACGGCGTTGCCCAGCTTGAAGCTGAACTGGCTCAGCACCAGCGGCACGCCGCCCAGCGTGAAGGTGGGCGTGTTCGTTTTGGTCGCCACCTGAGGCGGCTGGAAGCCGGTAAGGTCCACAGTCGGCCGCGTCGCGTCTGCCGGGGCGGCGAACAGCCCCGTCAGGGTGAAGCGCACCACCGGGATCGCCTGCGCATTGTGGGTCCATTCCCAGTCGCCGCGCACGCCGGTCATCTTGTGCTGCGTCGGGCCGATCCAGAAATAGATCGCCCCGTCCTCGTGCTCGTCGCTCACCGGCGTGTACTCGACCGTGCCGTCGCCCGGTGCGTCGTCGGGCGTCACCACTTCGGCCACGCCGCACATCCGCATCAGCGGGCCCCACGCCGGCGCCACCCCGGTATCGCCGGAGCCGACCAGTTCGACCGAGCCGGTCAGCACCACGTGCACGCCCACCGGGACGGATTGCTGCGCGCCGATGAACGGCCGCTCCAGGTTGCGGCTCACATCCTGGCCTTCCATCGGCCGCAGCTCGACGTCGGTCATCAGGATGGCGTTCGCCGCGCCCGTGGGCACCGGATCGGTGCCGTAGGCATCGGAATTGATCTTCGCCAGGATGATCTTGCTGCGCCACTTGATCGGATCGGCCACTTACGCCTCCTCTTTGTTGGCCGGCGCCGGGGCCGGTTCCGGCTTGGCCTGCACGCGCGTCAGCTCCCCGGTCTTGCGGTCGCGAATGAAGCTTCCGCCGCCGGTCGGCCGCGCGGGCGGGGCGGCGGGCTTGGTCCTGGTCATGACACGGTGATCCTCAGCTGATCGTTGAGTGCGAAATCGATCTGGAACACGAGCGCGCTGTCCTTCGCGCCGACCAGCTCGGCCTGGACCAGCTCGAACACGCCGATCGCGTCGTCAGGCGCCCAGCCAAGCACAGCCTCAAGGGTGGCGCGCACGAGCGGCGTCGCGGCATCGATCGCCCGCGCGTGCAGCGGATCACCCGCCACGCGGCAGACCAGCACGACGCTGACGATCTCCTGGAAGTGCTGACGAAACAGGCCCGTGGCGGCATCGGCCGCCAGCCCGCGCAGGCCGCCGGGCACGACGTAGCCGGCCGGCGTCACCTGCGGCAGCTGGTTGCGCTCGACCAGGTTGGCGAAGTCGCCCGCATTGCCCAGGCGGCCGGCCAGATCGGGCACCAGGGCTTCGACCCGCTCGCGCACGGCATCCAGGCGCAGCACCGCGGTCATAGGCGCCTGCCCTCAAGTAGCGGAGCGATAGGGCGCATCAAATGAACCCCTTGAGGTTATCCTCGGTGAAGGGCCGCGCGCGATCGTTGGTCACCACGCCGCTGTTGCCCGTCGCGGCCGGCTCTGCGCCTTCCAGCGGCAGACGCTCCTCCCCGCGCGAGATCGCCAGCAGGGCTTTCATCGCCTGTTCGTAATCGCGGGTGATCTTGGGATCGGGCTCGAACGGATGCAGCTTGTACACCGCGATCGTCAGCGCCAGGTCCACCACGCGCGGTGGCACCTGGGCCAGCGGCAGCGCATAGCGGCCGGCCAGATAGCCGTCGATCGCCGCGTCGGTATCCGCCAGCGCGCGCGTCACCACGACCGGATCGATCTCCCCGGCCGGCGGCACCGCGCGATCGGTCAGGTTGAGCAGCATCTGCTCCCCGAAGCGGTCCGTCAGTTGCTGGAGGGTGGCGTAAGGCATGGCTCAGTCCGGCTTTTCGTCGCCTTCGAGCCGGATGCGCCCTGGCTGGAACACGGCACGATTGAGCGCCATGAACCCCTGCTGCAGCTGGGTCTGGGCGATGGAGAGCCAGCGCTGGTCGAACCGGCCGACCGCGCCGGAATCGCGCATCACGTCGATATCGCGGAGCAACCGCTCCTCGATCGCCTTGAAGTGATTGACCAGCGCAATCGCGTCGTCGCTTTGCGGGCGGTAGCCGGACACCGGCAGGCCGGTACGCTCAGGCATCGGCCGTCTGCTTCGCGATCGCGGCGCGGAAGAAGGCGATCACCTCCGGCGCGACCGGCGCCTCCCCGTCGTCTGCCACTCTTGCGACGACCGTGAGCCGGGGCTCTTCCAGAATGGCCAGCAGGCGCCGCGCCTGCTCCGGCTCCATCTCTGCGCCCTCGGTTTCGACGCCGAAGTCGGCGGGGGTCAGCTCCCGTGGCTGGCGATCGAAGGTGATGCCACCACGCCGAAAGCCCTCGGCCGGGCCGGTGACGATGAAGGCGGGTGTGAACCCTCCGGCGACCGGAGGCCGAGCAGTCTCCTCCGGTTCTTTCCCTTCCTCGGCCGCATCCTTCCGATCGGCTGACGCGGCTTCGGCCTGCTCGCGGGTCTCCTCCGGTTGCGCCGCCGGCGCGCCTCCGGTGCCAGCGGGATCAGCAGCATCGGCCCCTCTGGGGTCCCATACCTTCGCGGTGGTTCCACCATCGGGCGCGGCCGCGCTCTCCGGCTTCCCCTCCGCCCCGCTGGCGGCTGGAATCTCAGTCGTCTCGCTCGCCTGCTTGGCGCTGCCCGGCTTCGCCTTGGCGGCGGCGGGCGTCTTCGCGGCGCTGGAACGCTTGGTCATGGATGGGCTCCTCGGGTCTTTCGGAAGGGGTCCGCTCGTCCTGAGCTGGTCGAAGGGCCTCTTCCGAAAGACCCGCCGGCGGTGCGCTGCCGGCGGGCCTCGTTACGCGGCTGGTCTCGCCCTCAAGCCAGCCACGGCACGACGAGCAGTTCGGCGGTGCCCTTCCACTCGTTGGTCTCGCCGCCGCTGGCGAACTCGCTGTTGAGGATCTTCCGGCCCGCGCTTTCCAGCGCGGGGGCAACGATCAGGAGGTTGGGCATGAGACCAAGCGGGCGGCCGTAGTCCCCCTTCAATCCGGCAAGCGCGGCGCGGGCACTGGCGTAGTTGCTGGCATCGAGCGTCTGCTTGGAGCCGTAGGCGAACTGCCAGAAGCCGAACCCGACGTTCGCCCTGGCGTCAGCGCCGTAGACGAACTCGTTGTTGTCGAAGACGTTGTCGTCATCGACGCGGTCCTTCGCCACGAAGGAGAAGTCGCGCCGCTTCTGCAGGATGATCGGCTTCAGCGCGCGGCTGGCATCGAGCAGAAACCACGGCGTGCCGGAACCGCCACCGGTGTTCGAAACCGACTGAACCGCGCCGCTCGCATCGAGCACCGGATGATCACTGTCGAAGAAGTACTGCCCGTCGTAGCACGCGGTGGAGAACCCATCCTTCAGGAGGCCCCAGCATAGCTGGTCCCAGAACGATCCGGCAGAGCGGCCCATCTCTTCGAACATCGGCGAATAGACGCCGATGTTGTCGGTCTCGATGTCATCGCGATCGACCGCGACGGTGAGCTCGAACTTCTTCTCCTTGATCGCATAGTCGTGCTGCTGGAGGTTCTGGACCGAACGCGGGCCGATCCACTCGCGGACGTTGGGCACCTTGCCCAGCCAGCCGTACTTCTGCTCCCTGGTAGACGAGGGTACGACGGTCGCGATCCGCTGATACTGTGGCTGCGCCTGGCCGACGCCGCCTTTGTAGAGCGTGCTGAAGCCTGTCCGAACGCCCCCAAGATTTGCACTGTTGATGATCATGTGCCTGTGTCCTTTTGCTCAGGCGGTCAGCGGGAAAGGGTGAGTGCTTCGTCGAAGCGCACCCAGACGCCCTGGGCGTCGACGTCCTCGACGATGCCGGCGGGGGAACGGCTGCTGGAGCCGTCGGTCTTGGCCACGGTCTCGTCGTCGACCACGAAACACTTGTCGCCGATCTCGGCGATCGTGATCGCGTCGGCGCTGCCCGAGTTCTTGAAACGGAAGGTGCCAGGCCGATAACGGAGAACCGCGTCGCCAGCCGAACCGGCGCTGTTGTCGACCTGCTCCTCGGCCCGGCCGACACCGACCGCGCCGGTCGCGGCCGCCCCCTTGGTCAGGTAGCCGGCGGCGTTGCGCATCACCAGCGCTCCGGCGAATACCTTGGTGGAGGCGGCGACGCCACCGCTCAGGATATCGCCCTGCCGGCGGGGCGTGTTGCGATCTGCGGACAGGGCCATCAGAGAGCCTCCTCTTCGACGCCCAGCTCGGCCTGGCGCGTTTCCTTGAACTTGTCGGGATCGATGCCGCACAGAGCGATGACGCTCTTGTCGGCGTCGCTGAGCTCGGCTGAGCGGGTCTGCGGATCGCGGGCCGGGATCTGGCCCCCGACCTTGGGCATGGCGCCGATCAGCTTCTCGGTGCGCGCGGCATCCTCCATGTGCATGGCGATGTACTCGTCACGCAGCGGTTTCACGCCCACGCGGCCTTCGGCGATGGCGCCGTCCACGAACGCGGTCGCATCCTTGCGCAACGTGCTTTCCCGCAGCGCATTCAGGGTCTCGGTCACGCCGGCGAGCTCGCTCTGCAGCGCTACAACAACTTCGTCGTCGGGCTTCTTCGCCGCCTGCAGCGCGTCGATCGTGCCGACCAGGTCCGCGTCCGCCGCCACGCCCAGCTTTTCGGCGATCGGCGCCAGCGCCGCCTGAGCGGCTTCTGAGACGCCGCCCACGGCCTTCTTCACGGCCGCGACGATCGTCTCGTCGTCGGCGCTCTCGGCGAGGTTCAGCGCCTCGACGAGCATCTCTTTCAATGCCATCTCGTTTTCCTCGGAATGGAGGGACGTCAGCCCCTCAAGATTGGGCTGGTTGACCAGGCTCGCGCGCCGGATGGCCACGATCGTCTTGTCCTTGCGGTGCGCGATCACGGGGGAGACGCCGCGATAGGCGGAGGCCAGCTTGCGGCCTTCCTCGGTCCATTCGACCTTGCCCCAGATCCCGTCCTGCCGCTGCTGCAGCTCGACGATCCAGCCGCGCGCCGGCGCCGGAAGACCCTTGGGCGCGGCCAGATCGGTCGAGTGGTTCTCGTCCAGGACGAGCTTCTGCCCCTGGGGCAGGCTGGCCGCCATCAGCGCATGATAGTTCCCCACCTTGTACGGGCCCCGCCCGTCGACTGTCGCAACCACACCCCCCGCCGGCAGCAGGTGCAGCCACTCGGGCGCGCCGCCGTCATCGGCGGGCGAGAGCGCCAGGGCGGAGCACAGAGCCAGTTGGGTGACAGGGCCGGTCATCCCCAGTGTGATGGCAGAGCGCGGCCGGCGTTGGCATGACCGCCATGGCGGCCATCAAGACCGGCGCCGAGGGGAAAGCGGCGCGGGCGGCGCCAGGCAAGACGCGAATCGAGCCCGCACGGCCAACGTGCCACGGCGGCGGCGATGTGGAAAGGAACCGCCAGTATCGGCCCGGCGGGCAAGAATGCCTCAAGTAGCGGAGCGGTAGGCAGCTAGGGCGCGTCGAGCGTCGACGCGACGTAGGCTTCGGTCATCCGCACGATCGCCGTCTCGTCATCACGCGAAATGCCCAGCCAGGTGCGCGCCGGGATGCTGCCCCAGGGGATCGGCCGGCCGCGCCGATCGGCGCCGAATGCGCCCTTGACGGCGCCGCTCTGCTGCACTTCGGAATAGATCAGCGAGGAACCGATCACCACGCCGTCCTTGCTGACCAGGCGCTGGATCTGGGTTGAAAGCGCCTTGCCAGGCCCGATCAGCGGCCGCGTCAGCGAACCATAGCCCAGGCGCTTGTAACGATCGAGCGTCGATTGCTTCTTCGGTGCCCAGGGCGTGCCGTCCGGCGCCACGCCTTTGATGAACCGCTGACGCGTCGCATCAAGCATGTATTCAGCGATGTCGTCGAACACCGGGGTCATGTCGTCGAGCTGCGCGATCGCCTCGCGGATTGCCTGGCGCGATCGGCCTGCGTTGAACTGGACACCGAACATCGCTATTTCCTTGCTTGAGGCGCGAACATCGGGCGCCGCCCTCGGGGGGCGGATCGTCGCGGACGTAATGCCTGGGGGCGCCTCACTCCGCTAATCCGCGATATAGAACGACTTCAGCGTCAGGTTGTCCTGGCGCCGGTTCACCACCACGATCGCTTCCCACAGCTCCGCGCCGAACCGCTTGCGATAAGCCACCGTGGTTTCACCGGCACGGCTCGTGCCCTTTTTGACGATTTCATCCGGATCGCTCAGCAGCCGGGGGATCAGCGCCATATCCTCCGGCGTGACCGGCCGCTGCGCGCGCGAACGCTCGATCGCCAACACGGTATGGTTGTCGAGCTCGTGCAGCACGAAGTCGCTGGTGAACCGGAAGTCCGATCGGCGCAGCGGCTTGCCGATCAGCGTTTCGATCTGGCTCTGCTGCTCGGCCGGCACCATGCCGACACTGCGGATCACCTTGGGGGCCGAGCGCGCGCGCCGGCCTTCGAACAGCGAGACGGTCAGGCGGCGCAGATCGTCGGCGGTGGATGGCAACGCGCGATAGGCGGCGGACAGCGCGTCCTGGCGATCGACCGGAAGCCCGCCGAGGAACGTCTTCGCGATCCCGTAGTCCCAGTTGCCCACCTTCGCGGCCATCGCCTGCACAGCGTCGGAGACACTGGCGCCGGGGGCGTAGTGCCACCCCTTGCCGATGCCGATCGGGGCGCCGGTCTTCGGATCGATCGTGTTCCAGTCCGGCGGCAGCGTCTTGCCTTTGATCCCGCCCTTCAGCTCGGCCGCCACCAGCGTGTGCGCGCCGACGACATAGCAGCTGCAACCCCAGGCGCTCGGCGGGTAATGGGTGATCCAGAAGACGTGGTCGGGTTCGAGGATCAGGCCATCCCAGCTCAGATGCAGCACGCGTGGTTCGCGGCTGCCGCCATGGCGATAGATCCAAAACTTGAACTTAGACTGCCTCAGCTGCGCCAGGCGCCCGGCCGCGTAGCTGGTCATGGCATTGGTGCGGTAGATCACCCCGACGCGCCAGGCTTCGCCCTTGACCGAGCCTTCGCCGGTCCACCCCGTCCATCCGTTACGCTTGACGATATCGCGGAAGTCGCGCCGGAACTCCTCCAGCCCGCGCCCTTCCGCGATTGCCTTGTCCACCGCCGCGCCGAGATCCGTCAGCAGGTCCGCCTTCGCGGCGCCGGCGACCATGAACGCATCGTCATGCGCCTCGCGCTCGATATCGTCCCACTGGCGCGTCGGGACCAGGTTGCGCAGCTTGCGGCGAAAGAACGCCACCTGTTCGGTGAACGGCCGCCCGAAGACGCCCTGCAGCTCGCTTGAAGGGTGGTCACTCACGGCTCGATTGGCTCAACAACCAGGATGAGGCCGAAGTCGAGCCAGGAGAACTCAAGGGCTCGCCATTGCCAACGGACAGGAAGGTCGAGGGCCAGAGCCTCATCAGCATCTAACAGCCTCCAGCCAAACCATGGGAGCCACCGCATTGGTCAGACACCACTCTCATCGACCAGATCGCTCCGGCCGGCAGCGTGTGCCGCCGCCAGGCCGCCGGCGAGCACGGCGGCGAGCTGGCTACTGTCGATATCGCCGAAGGCGCTGGCCAGCATTTCCCGGAACTCGCCCAGGTCGCGCGCCTTCTCCAACATCGCCTCGATCGTGCCGATCATCTCGTCGATCGCCGGCTGTCCCAGCTCCGCCATCTGCCGCGCGATCCCATCGGCGGGATGCGGGGTGGCCTCATGTAGCGGAGCGATAGGCCGACGAGACGCATCGTTGCGAGCAGCCTGTGGCGCTTCCTCCTCATCCTCGCCCCGATCACCCTGAGCTTGTCGAAGGGCCAGCTTTTCCCTTTCGCGCCCAGCCACAACAACGGGGGCTGGCGCTTCCCGCTTCGCCAGCACGTCCTCGCCCTCATCGGGTTCGCTCAGCCCGAACTTGTCGCGGATCTCCGCCTGGCTCACTTTCAGGCCCAGCGGCACGAGCTGGGCGAGGCTGGTGGACAGCTGTTGCAGATCCTCGCGCTTCGGCCGCGCGATCACCAGGCGCGGGTAGGGTCCGCCCGGTCCGAACTCCAGATCCATCCAGGGTCGGATCAGGTCACGGTTGAGCACGGCCGACAGCGCCTTGCAGTCGGCCGTCTCGATATCCTCCTGCACCTGCCGGTGCTCCTGGCTCACCGCATGGCCGCCGCTGATCGCGTCGGTGGTGGTGGTCTGGCCGAGCACCGCTTTCGACACCTGCCGATCGAGCCAGTCCGCGCGCTTCTCGTAGAGATCGGAACCGGCGGTGACGTTCTTCGATTCGATGAACTCGATCTTCATCTCCTCGGGCACGATCGCCGCGCAGTCGCCCGCGATGTTCGCCACTGCCTGGAACAGCGTGGCCCTGTCTTCCTTGGTCGCGCCGGCATGGAACCGGCCGACCCGGATCGGCTGCCCATAGGTCTGGGTGAAGATCGCCCAATCGCGCTGGGTGTAGGCTTTGAACATCCAGCTCCACGCGGCAAGCCGGGCGAGGCCGGAACGGATCGGCAGGCCGGACTTGGCCTTGATCGCCAGGCGGATGAACTTGAACGCCGGCAGCGGCATATCGCCGGCGTTTCCCTCCTCGCCGCCCCGCAGCATCGGCGTGGTGCCGTCGCGATCGAAGGTGAACCAGCGCGGGTCGCGCCACTCCAGGCGCTGCGGGCGGAACTGCCCTTCGCTGGTGTCCCATACGATCTCGGTCCAGCTCACGCCCTTGCCGATCGCGTCGAGCACGTCGAAGGTCTCGTCGGCCAGCTCGTCGCGCTGCAGCCACTCGCGCACCATGTCCGCGCGCTTCACGTCCTCGGCGCTGTCCGAGGCGGCTTCCACCGTCACGTCTACCTGGCTGACGCTGCGCTTGCGGGTGCCGAGCACGCCCACGTAATGCAGGTCGCGCTCCTCGATCTGCTCGGCCAGCTCGAAATAGCCCAGCGGCTCGCCGCCGTCGGCCGCGCGCAGGATGCGCGCCAGGCGGAGCGGCGTCAGCCCATCCGCCGGATAGCCGGAAATCGGCTGCCGCACGCCGGCCAGCGTCGGCCCGGCCACGTCGCGGGTCAGCAGCTCCTTGCGCAGCGGCTGCCCGAACTGATCGACCAACACGGTCATGACCCACCTCTCAGGATCGATTTAAGAAGGGCTAAGAAGCGCCACAGCGAAGATTCCGGCGCGGCGGCACCCCACGCACCCGACAGGGGCGCCACCGGCCTCCCAGCGCCTCCCTGCGGCAAGCCGGCGCGGGACATCACCACAGCCCTCCGGCGCGCAGCCGCGCGCCCAGCGGCGGCCGCCACCAGCTCCGCGCCTCGCCATCGTCAACATCGCCGTCGAGCGCTCTATCGGAGCGCTGCCGCACGGGTTGGTAATCATAGGCCCAGGCCCCCTCGTCGGCCGCGTGGATGCCCAGGAACGCGGCCCAGGTCCGGTCAGCGTGATCGTCGTCACGCTCGGCGACGAAGCGGGGTGCGCCGGTGGCCGAGGCGACCTTGCGCAGCTTGTGCAGGTCCGATCGCAGCGCCGCATCGCCTTCGGTGATCCGCACGGTGCGGTCTTCGAACCGCTCCTTGCCGCGCGTGGCCATGATCAGCTTGTTCGGGCCGGTGAACAACACGCCCTCGATCCGGCTGCCGTAGCGCCGCTGCGCGTCTTCCACGACCTTCTCGCCCATGCCGGTCTGGTCGATGCAGGCGCGGGCGACGCGATAACGGGTCATCACGTCGTCGAAGGCCATGTCCATGTCAGCGAAGGTCGCGCGCTTCTGCTCGATCCGCTCGCGCTCCCACAGCACGTCGCCGATCTGCTCCCACACCCAGATCACATGCAGGTCCTGGCGCCGGCCGATATCGCGGCCGACGAAACACGGGTTGCCCTGGTACAATTCCGGGATACCGGCGCGATCGTCCTCACAGCCGCTGATCAACTCGTAGCTGAGCCAGGCGCTCGCCTCGTCGAGATAGATCAGCTCGTATTCCTGCGCCCAGGCGTCCTCGTCGGCGATGCCCGCGCGCAGCTCCTCGATATCGCGCGGCAGCCCGTCCTTCACCGCCTGATAGATATCGACCACGTGGCGCGCCCAGGTCTCGTCGTCGGCGGTATCGAGTTCATAGAACTTGCCGCTCTTGCCATTGGGCGTGGAGGTGACGCGCAACTTCCACCCGGCCGAGATAACCGGGAACAGCGCCTTCCAGATCGCGTGGCTGTCCTTGTGGAAGGCGAACTCGTCCAGGAACACGTTGGAGCTGAAGCCGCGCGCCGTGTCGGGATTGGCGGGCAGCGCTGTGATCTTCGAACCGTGCGGCAGCTCGATCTCCAGCGCACGGTAGCTGCCGGCGGACCCGGCCCAGTCGAACTCGGTGGCCTCGATCGCCATGCCATAGGCCTGGGCGTGCAACTTCACGCCCTCGTTCATCGCCTCGCGCGCCTGGCGCTCGCCACGGCTGAGGATCACCCAGCGCGTGCGCCGCTGCTCCAGCGCGTGCGCATAGGCATCGTCGACGATCTCCAGCGTGGTGGTGAACGTCTTCCCGGTCTGCCGGGCGAACTTGCCCAGCTTGAACCGGCTTCGATCAAGGAACCACTGGCGCTGGTAGCCATAGAGGGGGACGGCGGGCTGGGTCATGCCTTGCGGCCCAATGCGTCATCCACGGATGCCTTTAGCCGGTTGCGCAATCGTCGGCAGTTTTCGAGATAGTCGCCCAGACCGTCGATATCGGCGTAGTGTGGGTCGCCAACCCGAGGTTCAAGCTCCTCAACCAAGGAATCGAGGGCAATGCGGGCGTAGTTTGCTTCAAAGATATCGAGCGATACGATCGATCGGATAGCTCTCGGGTGTGCGCTCATCGATCGAAGATCCCGTACACATCCTCACGGATCTTCTGCAGCACGGCGGCCGGGTCGGCGGCGAGCGTCGAATCCTCGGCCAGCGCCTCGCCGGCCTTGTCGATCGCCTTGTCGACTCGGGCGAGCGCTTCCTCCTGCAGCTTGCGGCGATGTTCGGCCGAGGCCTTCTGTGCGCCCACCGCCGAGCTGATCGCGCGCCCCAGCTCCATGATGCTCTTGGGATCGAGTTCGCCGGTTTCGAGCCGCTCGAAGATTGCCAGCTTGAGCATCTCGGCGATCGCGACCGTCATCTGATCGGCGCCGGCCGTGCCCAGCGCTCCCGCTACCTCGCTGGCGATCCGCTGCCCTTCATCCAGGCGGCGGAACTGCACGGCCTTGCGCACGGCATAGCGATTGAACGCCGACTTGCTGATTGGCTCGATGCCCTTCGCTACGAGCCGGTCGTTGAGACCCACGAGGATCACGACTTGCGATTGCTTGCGGTCGCGCAGCTGTTCCAGCGCCCAGACCACATCCTCTTCCGCCTCTTCGGGCAGGAGGTCGATCGATGATAGGCGCCCCCGACCTTCGCGGTTGTCGGCCGCGTTCGCCATCACTCAACGTCCGATGGCAGGGTGATGCCGGCCACCACCGAGCGTTCGGCCAGGAAGTGACGCCCAAGGGGCAGAATATGCGCTATGATGATCTGGCCGCCCGCAGAGAGCTCAATCACACCAAGTTCGCGCAAGGCATGGAGCTGCGTCTCGACCCACTCGGGCGAGCGATTGATCCCGTAACGAATTTCGAGAACGCGGCGCAGCGAGATGGCATTGAGGTGGCCGTCAACTTGCCCGGCCAGCTCGCGCAGGATGAACAGCCGCGCATCGGCCGCGATCGCGCCGGCTAGATCGGTGCCGCCGCTCATTCGCCGTCTCCGCCGCCGAGCGTCTGGTCGAGCAGCCGCGTCACCGTCGCGTCGAAGGCGGCCACCAGGGCGATGACCGCCAGCAGGGCGAGCCCGATCGGCCACAGCGCGCTCGCGACCGGCAGCGCCTTGCGCCCGATCGCGCTCTCGCCGACCAGGTCGGAGCCGAACACCCACACCAGGGTGGCCACGGTGAGATAGGCGGCGATCGCCAGCAGCGCGATCATTTGCCCAGGCCCTTTTCCAGGATGATGCGCTCGATCCGCTCGATGCTGCGCCAGGTGCGCTCGCCCAGCTGCTCAAGGCGCTTGATATCCTGGCCGGTCGCCGCCTCTTCTTTCAGCTCCGCCATGTCTTCCTCCAGGTGCTTGACGCGGCCGCTCACCTTGCCGACCTCGGTGGAAAGCCCGGCCACCTTCTTGCCCAGCGTGCCGGTGCTCTCCGGATTGGCGGCGCCCGTCTTCCACACGTGCCAGAGGATCGAGACGACGATGAAGGCGATGATCGCCCACTCGAACATGGTCATTTGGGCTTCCCCCACAAATTGCCGAAGGCGTCGATCGCGGAGGCGATGGAGCGCTTGACGAAGGTCTCGATCTGGCCGCCGGCGGTCTCGATCAGCGCGTAGCCCGAGAAGCCCAGGCCGATCGCCACGACGAAGGTGAACAGCACGCCGGGCCGCGATTCCGAGACCCACGCCAACGCCGCCACCAGCATGATCGCGGTGACGACCAGGAAGTGCGCCAGTGGCAGCGCCGCTTCCTTCTTGCGCGCCAGCGGCCGGGCCAGCAGCACCCCCGCTACCGCAAGCACCGCCTGCACCACCGGCAGGTCGACGCCCTGAAGATGCAGCACCAGGCCGTCGATCACGGGCGGTTCCACGGTGGACGCCGCGACGGCGGCCGACCACGGCACGTAGAAGCCGGAAAGGTGCTGGAACGTCATCGGCCGGGCTGCTCCACGGAAACCGCCGCCTGGCGCTCCACCCAATCGATCAGGGCGTCCAGCTGGATCGCCTGCTCCGTCGCGGTCAGCCGCCAGTCGAGATCGAGGGGGGAGAGGGTTCGTTCGTCCTCAAGTAGCGGTGCGGTACGACAGATAGGAAGTCGGTTATCGCCGGCCGCTTCAGCAGCTCCGCCGGCGGTCGCGCCGGTGGCGGGCACCGGCTCTCCACCGCCCGGACCGGCAGCACGCTCTCCGGCGCGTGCGAGCTGGTCGCGCAAGCGCTGGGCAACAGCGCGAGCATCGGCAAGGCGAGCGCGATAATCAGCCGTGATGGCATCGGTGATCTCCTGCTGTTCGGACTGGACGCGCGCGAGCCGCTCGGCATCAAGCCGCGCCGCTTCGGCCTGCGCCCGGCGATAAGTTTCCTTGGTGGCTTGATGGGCGGCGCGCTCGTTCAACACATCGGTGGCAAGCTGGCGGGCGGCATCGTGCCACGTGTCCCGGTCGGCGCTGATCGCGTCCGCCCGCAGCATCAGGGCGACCAGCGCGATCGCCAGCACCAGCGCGGCCGCGCCGCGAAAGCCGAGGATCTTCCACACCGTCGTCACCGGCCCAACGCCTCCGCGCGATTGAGCCAGCCTTTGAGGAAGCGCTTCTGCGAAGGATCGGCGGCGGCGATCGCGCGATAGCGGTCCGCCGCCACCTCCCTGAAGGCCGCGATCAGCGCCGGCATGCCGAGCGCCGGATAACCCAGCACCCACAGCAGCGCGGCCAGCGTCACCTCGCCGATCGCACCGTCGACCTTGAGAAACGCGGGCCTGGTGCGAGCCATGGGCGCTTTGCGAAGGCAGGCATTGATCGCCCGCTGGAGCAGCTTGCGCGCGGCGGCGATCCCGCCGTTCACCGCCTGATCGAACAGCATCTCGCCGATCGGCTCGGCGAAGCTGTCGGCGTCGAGCCGCTGCCAGAAACAGCGATGATAGAGATAGACCGCGTCGCCCCACCTGAGCAGCCGCACGTCGGCACCATCGATATCGCCGTCGAAGTCCAGGTCGAAGTCGGCGAAGCCGTCCGCGTCCAGGTCGATCGCGCCCTCAGCCTTCAGGAACCGCAGGGAAATACCGTATTTCGTGACACCGCCGCGGTCGGCCGGATAGTCCGCCAGGCCGCCTTCGGTGACGCGCAACTTGAGCGCCGCCGCGTGATAGCGCCGCGAATAGGCCGTAACCAAAATCTCGGAAGTGTCGCGCCCGTCCATGCACCGGACTTACGGTGCGGCCGCTCCGCGGGGCATGACCGCCATGGCGGCCATCAAAGGCGCAGGGCGAGCTGGGCGCTGCCTTTGGCGGGCGGGTTGTCCATACGGCGGAATAGCTTGTTGATCGACGTTTCCGTCATCCCAAGCTTGCCGGCGATCGCAGCGTTGGAATCACCCTGGGCACGGTAGTGGCGGGCGCGGAGCTCGCGGGCAAGAGGCACGCGAAGCCACGCGTTCGAATAACGGCGGTTCAATCGGGCCGCCCTGTCGGCGCCGATCGCCTGGATGATGGGATGGTCATCGGAGAGTACCGCCGGCACATACAGACGCCGGCCGCCGAATGCTTCGGCCAGAGCGATCAGCCCCTTGTCGCCAATCAGCCCGCGCAGGCTTTCGGTGAGCGCTTCGCTCACAGCAGCCCGTCCTTCCGGAGCTGCTCGCGCATCAGAGTCGGGATGTCGTCGCCCAGCGGCTGTTCGAGCAACGCCTTCCATACACGCCGAAAGGCCTGGTCGACGACGTGCTCAAGAAGCGCGACCCTGTCGCTGTTACGCTTCCGTGCGATCGTCAGCCGCCGGGAGAAGCGGCTGTAGTAATCACGCAGGTGCTTGGGTGCCCGGCGCCAGCAGCTGCCGCAGATCACTGACTCGCACGGCGGCGCGATCCGTGTCGTGGACCGCTTGCATCCGGGGATGCAGCAAAACACGCGCGGATAGACCGGCCGCTCGCGCCTCACCTGCTTCACCGTCTGCCGTCCTTCGCATCGTCGAACAACGCGATCCACCGCTCGCGCTGATCGGGATCGGACAGCACCGTGGTCACCGTGCCATGGCGAACGACGAAGGCATGCCGATCCTGCACGACCAGGTAGACCCCACCGCCCGTGGCCTCGGCTGCCGCCGTGGCGCGCGCGATCGACTGTCCGATGGCCTCGCGCAGATCCTCGACCGGCAGGCCACAGACACGCTCCAACACCCGCAGCATGGCATGGTCGGAGACACGGGGCGGCGTCATCGGGCCACCTGCCCGGCGGAGGCGGGAGCCATCACGCGGTACAGTCTCACGCCAAACCAGCGCCAGCCACTGAACATGTATTCAGCAAAGAAGGCCTTGCACCGGGCGTCGCCCGCCCAATCACCGATCTTGGCCGGCACCGCCCACTCCCAGAAGAAGTCGCGCGCGAAATATCGATGCTTTTCGCCGTCGGGGCCTGTCTGAAATCTGAGGCCGTCGTTGATTATGACCTCAACCCATGTGTCCTCTGGCACAGGCATCAGACCACCCGCATGCCCCGTCCAAGGAGAAGGATAGGCGCTCATGCCCGCGCGTCCTGCATGGGCAACGGCTCGCCGTCCGACGCGATCGGCACGATCGCCGCGCAGAACGCGCACTCGGCGGTGCTGCGCCCCACCCACCAGTGACCATGGCCGCAGCCGGGGCAGCGGTTGACCTCACCCGGCCGATAGACCGGGTGATAGGCCCGCGCGGCGATGCGCGCGGCCAGCGTTGGCGGAGCCGTGTGAACGACCGCCAGCTTTGCCCGCGCCCTCATTGCCCCGCTCCAGCGCGTTCCCGCCGCGCCAGCTCCAGCTCCGCTCGCTTGCGCCAGTTCAGCAACGCCTGGCGAAGGCCCATCGTGCTGCTCGCCCGATAGCCGGCGAACCGGAAATGCGCTCCGTCCCCCCAGCTGACATGCGCGCCGTGCTCGGCCAGCTTCGCCGCGGCCAGCTCCTCCACCTCGCGCAGGCGGGTATGCCACGCGCCCCATTCCCGGATCGACTTCGGCCGGGTGGATTCGAGCCGCGCGATCGGCGCGATGCCGAGCGTCTCGACGAGGGCGAGCGCCGCCCTGAGATCGACGGCGCTCACTTCGCTTCTCCTCTGGAGGGCCAGTCCACACCGCCGGCGATGTTGAAGTGGGCACCACAGCAATGCGGCGTCGTGCAGGCGATTTCGGCCCCTCGGTGCCAGCGGGCATAGCGGAGCTTGCCGCTGCAGTTGGGGCAATCGATTTCGCCGCTGGTGTTCAATGGGATGGCGCGAGGTAATGCCTGGACGGCGTTCGCCAATCTCGCCATGGATGCTGCCCGCGCCACCTTCCAGGCCGCGCGCTCGTCAGCGGTGTACTCCTCGCGCTTCGGACATTCGCCGCGCGGCTCTGGCATGCAGCGGCCCAGCGAGCCGGGCTCACTCATAGCGCAACCGACCGCGCAACGCGGGCCGCCGCTAAGACCAGGCTCGTAGCTGTAGTGCCGGCAGTGCTTCGTGGCATGCAACGGCGGTTCAAACGAAAGAACGTCGCTCATTTCGCGTCATCCTCTGCTGTCGCCGCATGGGGCGCGGCTTCCCTCAGTTTCCGGCCGAGCGCGGCGGCGAGCCGCTGCATCTCCTCGGCCGCGAACACGCGGGCGCCGTGGCCCAGCTCGATCCCGCACAGGCGGAAGGCGGCCGTCTCCAGCGACCAGCCATCGGGCGCGACGCCCAGCTCCTTGAGCCGCGCGAGGATGACCTCACACAGGTGCGAATTGAGCACGATCGGGTGCAGCGGCTTCCCGTCCAGGCCGCGCTGCCGCCATCCGGCGCGCTCGGCCATCGCCTTCAGCGCTTCGATCAGCTTGTCGCCCTGGCCCTGGCGCATCCACGCCAGGCGCTCGCAGCCCACCTGCCGCGCCGCGAAGGCTTCCAGCGCCTGTTCCGACCGATTGTGGACGACGCCGAGATGATAGAGCGAGATCCACAACGCCCGCGCCTTGCGCGCCACCGGATGCTGCGCGGTCGGTTTGCCGCCGGCCTTGGGACGCGAGCGGGCGCCTTTAGATTTCAGCCACGCGAGCACCATCTCCAACTCGCGATCGCTGCACTCGCGCGCGCTCGTCTTGCCCGTGGTGTTGAGCAGGCCCTGGCGATAATCGTCCTCGTCCATCGCCAGCGTTTTCCGGTCGATGGCGATCTTCGCCAGCATGGCGCGGCGGTGCTGCATGGCGCGATCGAACTGCGCCGGCCGGGCACGGGCCGCCTTAGTGACAACGGTTGCCATTCTGAGCCTCCTTCATGTGAGCGAATGCTGCCGCGAGCCGCGAGCACGCCGAGGCGAACTCGGCATCGTGAAGCCGCAGCCACACGGCCTTTTCGTGCAGGTAGATCGCGCTCGTATGGTCGCGGCCGCCGAGCAGGCCGGCGATCAGCGGATAGCTCAGGGGCCGGCCTAGGGACCGGAGTGCCCACACCACGAACGCCCGCGCCCGAACATAGCGGGGCAGGCGCCGCTGGCCGATCAGATCGTCGACGGTGATGCCGAACCGCTCGGCCGCCACCGGCAGGATCGCTTCGAGCAGCGCGCGGATTTCGGGCGGACACGCATCTTCCGCCCGCAGGCTCGGTTGCGCCGGCATCGGCCGCAGGCGATCGGCCGGCAACATCATTGCCCACCGCCGAGCACGGCAAAGCCGAGCAGGTTTACCGCGCCGATCGCCAGCACCAGAGCCCCGAGCGCCAGCTCGCGTCGGGCAGCGCCGGTGCCGAACTCGGCGTCGTATTCGGCGCGCTTTCGCCGGATCATGTCGAGCGCGCTCACTGCGCCCGCTCCCGAGGCCGCAGGTGTACGGCGATGAACGCCGCGTCGGCCGCGATCAGCTCATCTGCTTGCGGCCTGATCTTGCGGAAGCCGAGCGCATCGTAACTGCGAACACCGAACCGGCTGAACCGGAGCATCTGCAAGCCGCTCTCTCCGATGAAGACGGCACGCACGATGTCGCGATCAGCAAAGTTCGGGCCGGGGCCTTCGCGCCCGTCGCGGGTGCGGTACCAGGGGCCGGGATGGACGCACTCAGCCAGGTCGCCCGGCTGCCAGTCCTCCGCCGAATCCGGCGGCGTGGCCGTCTTGCCGCAGCGCCGGCCGAAGATGCGGAACACGCGGCTCATGACTGGAAGGCCCGCATGGCGGCGTCCGCCTCGTCGGCCGCGCGCTCAAGCAAATCGGCGGCCTCGCGGAGACACCGCGCACCAGAGCGGAACGCGCCGTCATCGACATAGACGCCAGCCAGCTCGACCTTCTCGAAAGCAAGGTCGGTGAGCGAAACCGGCCCGCTCATGCCGCCACCCCGCGCGCGGTGCGCTGTGCCCAGGCATCCTGAACGTGGCTTACTGCCAGTTCTTCCTTGCCGGCGGCAGCGATCATGTGCGCCATCTCCAGCGTGAAGGTCGCCTCGCGCAGGGCACCCGGCTGCTGCGCGATGGCGTGGACCAGTTCGGCGATCTGCGGATCGGTGATGCGCCACGCGTCCAGCAGCGCTTCGACATCGCTGGTGAACGGCCGCAGCAGCGGCATCTTGAGCGAAATGCGGCTGAACAGCTGTGCGCGCGAGATCGAGCGCGAACCGCCTTCCAGCGTCTGCAGCAGACCGGCGTTGCCCAGCAGCGCGATGCCGAGGCCGGTATCATCGTGGACGCTGCGCAACTCGTCGAGCCCGCGCTCGGTCAGGTGTTGGGCTTCATCCACTACCAGGAGCGGCAGCCCGAGGTCGCACACCCGGTCGCGGATCATCCGCGAGATTGCTTGCGGTGTGCCGGATACGGCCGGGACGCCGATGGCCCGCAGCACTTCGTTCAGCATGCCGGTCAGACTGGCGGACACCGGCGAGGCGGTGAACAGGAACACGTTCGTATTGCAGGCGCGGTAGTGCTCGGCGCTGCATGTCTTGCCGAGGCCCGGCGAAGCGGCGACTGCCGCCATGCGGCCGCGCTGCGCCCAGCCCAAGGCATAGAGGATTTGCTTGCTGGTATCGGTTTCGAAGTAAGGCGGGATTTCCGGGATTTCGCCGATCAGCGCGGCCTGCACCGAAAGCGTCTGGCGATACCGGAAGATCGCCTCGGCGATCTTGTCGCCCGGCGCGTTGTAGTTGCCGCCGGCGAACAGGCTCAGCGTGCTGGTCTTCATGCTGAGCCGGCCGGCCAGGACCTTCCAGCTGCACGACGGGCCGAGCGACGCCTTGTGCTCGTTGAGCCACTGACGCTGCTCTTCGATGTCGATGGGCTGGTCTTTGGGATCGTTCATGGTAGGCGTCTCCTGTTCCTGCTTCGGGACATGGCGCGCGGCAGGCTCGACCCCGCCGCGCGCCGCTTCACTCTTCCTCGCCGACAAACCGGGCGACCGCGTTGATCACGCGCGCCTGGCTCGCTCGGTTCTCGTTGATGATCGGCTCGACGATCTTCAGCGCCGCCGAGCCTCTGGGTCGCGCGGTCAGCGCCGGCCGGACGGGCCTCACCACGCTGGCAGCGGGAATCTCCGGCTCTTCGGTCCGCGCCTGCAGCGCGGCGACCTGATCGGCCGAGAGCTGACGCGTCGCCTCCAGGCCGGCGCGGATCGTGCGCATCGCATCCTTGCGCCGCTTTTTCGCGGCATGAGCGCCTGCCTGTTCGGCAAAGCCGAAGTCCGCGATCAGGTCGGCCTGTGCCAGATAGCGGCCGTCCTGGCCGTAGAGGTGCACTTCGCGGTGCAGATCGTCCGGGTGGAAGCGAACGGTCACCAGCTCGCCCAGGTAGAGCCCGCATTCGGTCGACCAATACCGGTTGCCGTAAAGCTCGATCTCGCCGGTGAGTCTGTTCACCCGCTTCCGCTCGGCCGCCAGCAGCGCCATGCGCAGGTGCTCGGGACCCGCCTTGCGGATCTCGGCCTGGGCATAGCTTTCGGCGAAGACTTGGTCGAAGCTGCGGCCCCGACACACACCGCCTCGGCGTCCGAGCCGGGCGTTATGATTGGCGATACCCTGGGCGACGATCTGTTCGAACTCGGTCCAGGCTACCGCGCGCTTGCCATAGTTCGCCGGTTTGTTGACCGGGCTATTGCCGGTATAGGCGCCGGCGCACTCCGGGGCGCGCGCCACCCGGTCCGCCAGGTCGCGGAACGCCCGTTCGATCGGCTTCGATTGCCCGTGATAGATCTGCGCGAAGCGCACCTTGATGCCGAGGGAGACGAGCAGGCCCGCCGGCTCCTCGGCCACGATCTTGCCGCGATAACGCGTCTCGGCGCCCGCCGTCAGCGCCTTGCTGGCAAAGGTGCGGCTGTTGTCGAGATAGCAGGTCTCCGGGATGCCATAGCGACCGAACAGGTCGGCGAAGGCGAGCCGGGTGGCGTGGACGTTTTCCGACAGATCGAGCCGCCAGGCCAGCAGCTTGCGGCTGTAAACGTCCTGGATGGCGATCAGCACCGGCCGGACCGCCTTCCCGCCATGCGGCGGCGTCACGAACACGTCGAACTGGTGGCCGTCGATATTGACCATCTGGAGCGCATGGTACGCATCCAGCGTGCGCCGATTGGCCGGAATTGACCGCTCTGCCTTTTCGGCGCCGCCGCGCGCGAGCAGGGCGGCACGCGGGTCCACTTCGCGTTTGTAGCGCCGCCTGAACGCCGCCTCGGAAGGCATCGAGAGGCCTCTGAGCGCCGCCACCTTGGCCGTGCGATCATAGCAGCTGGTCAGCGTGGGGCGCTCGGGGCGCAGCACGTCACTGACGAACAGGTTCCACAACAGGCCATCGATCTCGGCCTCTCGGCCGCCCCCTTTGAAACGCGGTGCGAGCGCCGGAAGACGATCGGATGGGGCGAGGCCGTCGATCGCGCGCAGCCAGTTCCACAGCGTGGCCTTGCCGGCTTTCGCATGGCGGGCGCTCACCTGCGCGATCGCGGCGGTGCGGGTCATCCCCGCTTCCTCCAGCAGCTCCACTTCGGCGATGATCCCCGCGCGGCGCTGCGCTTCCTCACGGACATGGCCGGGCTGGGCTTCCAGCCATTGCCAGGCAGCGCGCTGAGGGTCCGGTGCGGCCACCAGCGGTGCGGGCGCGCAGATGCCGCGCCGGGCCAGCTCCAGGCGAGCAGCGCCCGGCAGCAACGAGACATGGAATTCCAGCCCGCCACCTCTACCTGCTCGCTTGCGCACCAGCAGCTCGCCATCCGCGCTCGTCCGGCTGCTCCAGCGTTCCTCCTGGGCGCGCCGGTTGATCGACCGCTTGTCGGCAGGCAGGCCGGGCAACGCGAGCTCGGCCAGCTCGGCCGCCGTGAACCACTCTCTGGCGGGCGAACCGGCGTCGACGGTTAGCTGATATGGATCGTCAATTGCCCGGCTTGCCACCCGTTCCCCCCGTCCGGATGAGCGGCGCCGATCCCTCAAGCTGCCGCTTTTCCGCCTGTAGTTGTCTGATTTGCCGATCGAGATGGCCGAGCCGGGCCGTGTGGACCTCGGCACCGACCAGCAGCGCCGCGCCGATCTCGCGCAGCAGCGGGTCCAGCAGATCGAGCCGGCCGGTGACGGCGACCAGCGCCAGAAACCGGCTCATCGGCACCTTGTGATCGGTGCGCGCCGGGCTGGAATAGGCGTCCAGCATCCCGCGGCTCACCTCTTCGTCCAGAAGCAGGCTCATCTCCGCTGCGATGTGCTCGCGGCGGCGGCCGTCGCTGTTGAGCATGGTCGCAGCGGTGCGGCAGATGCGTTGTTCGATACCTGCCAGCGCAGCCGCCGCCGTCGCCGGCTTCGGCGCGGCGAACACGAAGCCGAGCTGGTCGGGATGCGCCTTCGCCTTAGTCATCGCGCCGCTCCCCGATCGCGCCGAACTTGTCGAGGGATGGTTACGGGCTCGAAAAACTCACTGTAGGCCGGCGGAAAGCTGGCGATCACGCGCAGCACGTCCGCGAAGGGTCCGTTCAGCGCGACCGGAACGCGCGCCTCGATGGCGCTGGCGTAGGATCGATGGGAGCGGCCCGACCAGGACTTAGGCATCGCCGGCATCCTGAGCTTGTCGAAGGACCGGCTCGCCCAGCAGTGCCTCGAACAGGTCGTCGCGGATGATGAGGTCGATCAGCGCGGTCGCCAGCTCGTGCGGCTCCAGGCCCCGCGCGGCGGCCGCGTCCTGCAAGCCGCCGATCAGGCGGGCCGGAAGCGCCAGCGTGCGCGGCCGCTCGCCGAGCTGCAGGCGCCGCAACGTCGCACGCACATGGTACGCGTCCCGCCCGATCTGCTGCCCGATCTCTGCGTCGCTGAGGCCCTGCTGCGCCAGCGCCAGGCAAGCGGCGCCCTGCGAGGGATAGCCCGCCACCGGCTGCCGGCGCCGGTCGATCTTGGCCGCTGGCCTAGGCACGTGCAGACCTCCCGCGTCGCCTGTTCCACCGCACGCGCGGCCTTGTCGGGTCGCAGGGTGCTTCCTCGTCCAACAGGCGCTCGATCAGCGCATCGACGTGCGCATGGCCGGCATCGGTTAGCCGGTGCTCGGGGGTGAGAAGCCCGCGCGCGATCAGATCGGCGCGCATGGCGAGGAAGGCGGTGTCGGCCATCAGAACAGCAGGCCTCCGCCCATCCAGTCGATATCGTCGGACGGTCGGCACGCCGCGCAGCAGCACACCGATCCTTCGATCGGCAGATGCACCACGCCCTTGCCGAATGGCGGCCGATCACCCGCCAGCTTCGCCACCAGGTCTGCGCTAAGCGCCAGCGGCGCAGGCCTGAGGTTGCCACGGGCGGTAGGAAGCTTGGAGCGGCTCATTCCTGCATCATCCAGGGCGCATCCCAGGCCGGCGCACCGCCCGGCGTGGGCACCGCGGGCGCGGACGGCGGGTTCTGCTTGGCGTCCAGACGCGCCTGGGCCGCGAGCTGCCGCATCCGCGTGGCCTGGTCCTTCATCCACCGCTCCGCATCGATCGGCGTGCAGCCGAGCTCCTGCGCCAGCAGGAACACCTTGCGGTGCGCGCGGTAGTATTCGGCGTCGGAGGTGAAGTCGGCCCGGCGCATCAGTCGAGCCCCTCGAAGCTCTCGACGAGCGCCTGTGCGCTGTGGCCGATCCCTCCGGCCTCGAGCGGCCCGAAACGGTTCCTGTACGCCTGCCGCGCCGCGCGCCGACGCAGCAGCGCCCGATCGCGCGCGATCTGATGCGCCCGCACCAGGCTGATGCTGGGGAAGTCCTTCAGCACCTGGCGGACGGAGAGAGGCAGTTCGCCGGCCATCACGCGAGCCCCTCGATGGGCCCGACCAGATCAAGCCTGTCGAGCGGTGGGAGCCAGATAATGCGGGTGTGATGGCGCGGCGTTGGCTGCTGGACGTTCCAGACAAACCACGCGTAGTCGACAACGCCACCTTTGAACGCCTTGCCTTCCGCTTCGAGCGCCAGGATCAAATCTCCGGGCGGCATCGACGGGCGCTGCGTCAGGATCAGCACGGCCTGTGGCGGATAATCCTGGTCGAACAGGTCGAACCGGCCCTGGCTGCCCTGCCATTTGATCGGCAGGACCATGCACACGCGGCGCGACGCCATGCGAAGCGCCTGTCGGACGAAGGCCTCCGCGATCCCGTCGATGTAGCTGTAGGGCGGGTTGCAAACGATGCTGCAACCCGGCCAGCGTACACGCGCCGCCTCGGTTTCGAGGAAGTCGGCTGCAAAGAACGTAAGGCGTGCCTGCTCGTCGAAGAGCGAGGCATCGACCCGATTCACGATATCGGACAGAAAAACCTTGAAGCCGTGCTCGGCGAACGTGACCATTGTCCGCCCGCTGCCGGCCGCCGGATCGTAAATCGCCTCGCCCGCAGCCTTCTCCTGGGCGAAGCCGCCCAGAGCCTCGAACAGCTGCCAGGACACCCACGGCTCGTCCACGCACCAGTCGTAGGGGTGGCTGTTCCGCTTGCGGCCGGTGGAGATTTCACCGCGCATCGGCGATCTCCCGCACGCGCCGCGCGAGCGTCAGCTCGAACACCCAGCCATGCCAGAAGACCTGCAGGGTGCGGCCCTCGAACTCGCCGTCCGGTTCGCACACGGCCGTGCCGATGAGGCAGAGGCGAGGGCGCCAGCTCATTCGCCCAGCTCCGCACTGAGCCGGTCACGCAACTGGCGTTTGACCTCGTCCGACTTGAGAGCCCGAACGAAGCTGTCCAGGTTGTGCTTCTGCTGGGTGGCGCTCATCCGGCTGAGATTGCCGATGACGGCGTTAAGCACTTTCTGCTCGGTGGTCGGCGCGGGGCCACCCGGTCGATCGATCCCGACGGTCGCGCGCGCGAGTTCCGCGCTCAGCTCGTCGTCGGCCAGCAGCGCCTCGATCACCCGCCGCCGCGCCGCCTCGTCCTTCACCTGCGCGATCGCACGCAGCTGGCTGGCGTTTTCGCCGACAACCGGATGATTGGAGAGGGACTCGGCCAGCTCCGGAAACGGCTCGATGACGAGGCGATAAAGCTCAAGATCGCGGTGGATCGACCGCCGGGACATGCCGAGCGCCTCGCCGACCGATTCTTCCCAGCCGTATGCTTGTGCCAACTTGGCATAAGCATCGCCGACTTCTTCCGTTAGGGCGTCTTCGGCTCTGCTTTCACCCGCCTTCACGCGCGCCCAGCGGGCCTTCGCGCCAAGCTTCTGATGCGACAACTGGCCGTGCTCACGCGCAAGGCGCTCTTGCGCCGCCTGGACCAGCGCCGCGGTGAACTTAGCCCGCTCGATCGGGCCGAGTGGCCGCCGATGCAGGTTCTCGCTCGCTTCCAGGTCGGCCAGGTCCTCGGGCTTGCCTGAAACCTCGATTGCCCAGATCGTGATGCCTTCGATCCGCGCGCCGACGGTGCGGTGCATGCCGGTGACCAGGCGCCATGGCTTGTCCGGGTTCTTCGGGTTGGCGACCACTTTGATCGGATCGCGCTGCCCGTCGACAGCCATCAGCCGGCCCAGCGCGGCCGCCTTGTCCTCGTGCAAGAACCCGATCCGCTCGCCCTCGTCGATATGATCGGGAGAAAGCTCGAACAGCTTGGCGTTCGACAGCAGGCCCCGCTCACCCTGAGCGTCTCGAAGGGTCATGCGTGCCACCTGCCGTAGATGCAGTGGGCCAGCTCGTGACCGAGAGCCGCGGGCGTGTAGTTCACCGACTGGTCGATGATGTGGATTTCGGCCGACCCGTCAGGCCAAAGGTTTGACCAGGCCTGGACCTTGCGATTCTGGCGAGGCGGCCCACCGTTGGGCATCGCGTTGACCAGATCGCGATAGCTGGCATGCTCGACGATCCGGAGGTCGAGCCGCGAGCGAAAGTACTCCCGGCGCTCGAATGCATACCCATCGCCGGCGACGTGCTGGCGCGCGAAGGCTGGCGTCGCGATGGCGGCAAGTGCCAGGCCCGGCGGCACCGCGAGGAACTGCCGCCTGTTCATTGGGCGGCCCTCACTTGATCGAGACGCTGCCAGATGCGGTGCAACTGGCTCTGCGAGGGCGATCGCTCGGGCCCGAACTCGCTCCGCAACTCGGCTACCGCTTGTTGCAGGGTCATTTTTCCCCGCAACATGATCACGCGTTCGCGCACGGCGGCGTCGTTCCAGCACTTGAACAGGTGCATTCCGCGCGGCAGCGCGGTTTGCGGCGGCGCGGGCGCTTCCAGCGAAGCAACCAATCTCTCGAATCGATCCGCCAGTCGCTCCAGCCGCGCGATCGCATCTTCACGCCCGCTCATTGGGCGGCCTCATTTAGACGATGCGTTGCGCCACCTGCTGCGACACATTCGTCGGCAGGAGGATAGTCGCGTGGATAGATATCCGGACGCAGGTCGTGGCGGGAGACGCCGAACAGCCGTTCAGCGCGGAGGACATACTCCGCCGGCATTTCCTGCGCCTGATTGATGATGCGCCACATGGTGGACTGCGGGATGCCGAGCAGTTGGCCCAATTTTCTGTCGGAACCCGCCTTGTCCCGACATGCGAGTAGCGCCCTCAGCGGTGATGTCTGATTACCCATAATCGGTTCAATAATCCGATTTCGGATAATTGGTCAACCGGAAACGTATCGAGACGGTTATTCAGAAGTGAGTTATTCTTGGCTATGGGTGAGATCAGGCCGGACCGAGTGACACAACTGCGCAAAGCGCGCCGTTTGTCACAAGCCGCGTTGGGCGCTCTGATCGGTATGAGCCAGGCGAGTGTTCAACGTCTTGAAGCCGGCGAAACCCTTCATCCCAGGAAGTTGCTCCGGCTTCCCGAGGCGCTCGGAACGACCCTGGAATACCTCACGGGTGACAGCGATGAGCCGGGCGCCGCGTCTGGCGTGGCGGATCGCCAGCTCGCCTGGCGCGGGCCTCAATCAGAGGAGCCGCCAGACGATCAGGTCGGCATCGCAGTTTCAGACGTTGCCTATGGCCTGGGTGGCGCCTTTGTTGACGATGGAGCAGCCAATGCCACGGTCGAGCGTTTCCCTAGATCCTTCATCCGCCAATTCACGAGAGGGCCATTCAACCGTTTGTATTTCGCCACCGGCATCGGCGATTCCATGCAGCCGACCATCCATCACAACGACCTGGTGCTGATCGACCAGAGCCAGGAAATGTTGAGGGTAAGCGATCAGCTCTGGGCACTTCATGCCGGCTCGGTAGCCATGATCAAGCGTATTCGTGTGATGCCGGACGGCACTGTGCTGCTGGTTTCGGATAACCCGGACGTTAGCGACTACCAACTCGGCGAGAACGAACTCCACCTGATCGGCCGCGTGGTAGCCGTGGTTAAGAGGGTTTGAATGCAAAGGGGGAATATGCGGAACATTGTGATGGTGACGGCCGCGCTCGCGGCGACGACCGGCTGTGCGTCAACCGAAAAGGTTCTGTCCAAGGCGCCGACCGAGATCTTCCACACTTCGAGGCCCGCAGACGAGATCGCATTTTGCCTGGCAAACAAGAACAACATTCAGGTGCTCGATCGAGCGGACGGCTCGAAAGTGGGTCTTCTGAAAGACACCTATGGGATGGTTCTGCTCGCCTATACAATTTGGCCGGAAGAAGGGGGCGCTCGGGTGGAGTTCCGCCGGGAATTCGGCCCAATGGCTAATATCGGACGAGATTGCTTCCAGCCAACTGCAGATCGCGCCTAAGAGGTGTTCGCCTGCGCCTGAGGCTTGAGTTCGCTGTTCTGCTTGGCCTAGCCTTAGCGGGCCTGGCTGCTGCCGTTGCCTCCGTTCTCAATATGTTCTAACTACCAGCCGACTCGTTCGGGGGTGGAGATGGCTCGGGGGCCGCAGAGGTTCTATAGGTTATGGTGCGGCCGGCGGCGTTGGTCAGGGTGGAAACCTACTTACACGGACGCGATGATCGCCGGCATTCCGCACGGTGTGACGTTCCTCGACGGGGACCGGGTTCACATGGGGCCGCTCGCCTGGATCGAGGTGGGCGATCGCCGCTATCCCAAATCGAAAACCGTCTCGCTCGGCCAGCATCGCTATGACCTGCCACCCCCCAGTCACGCCTGACGCCGATTACGAGACAAAGGCCAGGCACCTTCGCTGGCTCTATCGCCGGCACAATCCCCGCCTGATCCGCCACGCGCCCGGCAAACTGTCCATCGACCAGGCCGAGCAGGCGGATCAGTCGCGGATCGTCAACGCCGAGTATCACCGGCTCTTCCCCGGCGAGCGCGACAAGTACGAACTCTCGCAGATTCTGCTCGATGTCTGGAAGGAGGCGCGGCTCCTGGCCGGCTGGACTTACGATGTCCTCTCCCAGCAATGGCTCCGCGCCGACGGCTCAGTGGTGCGCTACGATGACGGCTCGGAATGGAAGCACTTGTGAATGGCGAGCTGGGCCGGCCCGGTCAGCCTTCCTCAAGCGCCGCGTCGATCATGGCTCGCCAGTGATCTTCTGGATAAAACGAACCGTCAGGCCGACGGGCATCCACCTCAAGCATCGCATCGCTAGGCTCGCGGATCGCTTCGAGGACAGCGCGAGCCTCGGGCAGATAATCCTGCCAAAGCGGCTTGCCTTCCATCGTGGCGTTTTCCGGGTTGCCATCCAGCGAACAAAGGGCTCGCGCGGCGCGCTCCAGCGGGGTCATGGCGTGCTGCTCCTTAAGCTGCACCGCCCAGATACCGGAAAACGTTCCGGTGAGCGAGGGGTGGGGTGGGAGGAAAAACGCGCCCACTTCCAGCCACGCCAAACACATAGTTTAATGTGCCGCAGCGCTAAAATTGCCTTTAATATCAAGGGGTGCCCAGTTTGGCCGCCGATTTAGCGAACCGGGGCACCTAATGCCCCACTTACGTCCCGGTTCGAGGCCCCTGGTCCCCCTCTCGGATGCCGCTTAAACGGCCCAAAACCGCCATTAAGAGGCTTCTCAGCCGCCGGACCGGACTCTAGCCGCTCTTGCAAAGGAACCGTCTAAATTAACCGAGACTCTAGACAGTCTCACCAGCCACCTCGATCCGCGCCTATCTTCCAAAAGCGGCGGTTTCCCGCGATTCCTGCCAGGGTAATCCAGAAAACGACCGGTTAATCCCGGACTCCAAGACCTCTAGTTCCCCTACAAAGGGAGAAGCCGGATCATGCTCCACCAGCCGCCCGAAGCGTTCGCCACCCCGCATCCCGCCAGTCTGTGGACGGCGGAAGCCAAAGTGCGGTTCCTCGATGGCCTGGCGCGCAAGGGCAATGTCCGCGCCGCCTGCCGCGCAATCGGGCTGTCGGCGGAAACCGCCTATCGCCAGCGCCGGCGCGATCCGGCGTTCGCGCGCGCCTGGGCGGCGGCGATGGCGCTGGCGCGCCGCATGGTGGAACAAGTCCTTGCCGATCGGGCGATCGACGGCGTGGAGGAAGAGGTCTGGTTCCACGGCGAACGGCGCGGCACCCGGGTCCGCTTCGACACCCGCCTGCTGCTGGCCCATCTCGGCCGGCTCGACAAGCTGGCCGATGACGGGGCCGAATGCGATGCCGATCGCTTCGACGAGCTGCTGGCGGTCATCGCCGGGCAGCAGCCCCCCGAAACCGACGAGCCGGATGGCGATTATCTGCTTCCCGATCACGAGACCTATGTGCAGCAGGCGATGCTGGCCGCGATCCGCGCGGCGGTCGATCGCCGGCAGCCGGAACGCGATGCCTTCGGCGATATCGCGGACGAGGCGGAAGCGATCGCCTGCGCCAGCGAATGCGACCGGGCGGAAGCGGAAGCGCACGATGCGGCGCAGGATCGCTGGGACCAATGGCTCGCCCGCGCCTGCGGCACGGTGGATTCCCTCGTCGCGCCCGCTCCGCTCCGGTCTTCGCCCAGGACCCTGTCAACAGTGTCAACACCCGCCCTGGCCCAAGCTCTCGCCTGCTCCCCTCCGCCGGGGGAACGCGGGCGAGGGGGAGAGGGCACCCACTAAGCCACACCCCCTAACACGTCCCCCCTTAGCGGAGAGACGGGCGAGGCACGAGCGTGGGCGCACGCACTAGCTGAACCCCCTTCACTCGTCATTGCGAGCGTAGCGAAGCAATCCAGGGCGGCATTACAATACGCTCTGGATTGCTTCGCTACGCTCGCAATGACGATCCGAGGGTTCGGACACCCTCTGGCGTCGTCGCCCCCGCCCTACTTCGTCAGCAGGATCGAAATCCGCCGGTTGCGCGGGTCCTGCGGGTCCTTGGCGATCAGCGGCTCGCGGTCGGCCACGCCCTCGATGCGGCGGAAGCGGCCTTCGCCGATGCCGTTGCGTATCAGCGTCTGGCGGGTGGCCTCGGCGCGGCCGGCGCTCAGCGACCAGTTGTTCGCCGGGGCGCCGTTCTTCCACGGGAGGGCGTCGGTATGGCCGCGGATCGTCAGCTGCGCCTGCTCGGGCCGCACCGCGTCGGCGATCGTGCGCAGCAGCGCCGTGGCATCGGACGTGAGTACCGTGGTGCCCAGCACGAACATGGAGAAGTCGGCATCGTCCACCAGGTCGATCCGCACGCCTTCGGTGGTGTCGACCATGCGCACCTGGCGGATCAGGCGCTTCAGCCGCTCGTCGGCGGCAAGCTTGGTGTCCACTCGCTGGCGCAGCCGCTTCACCGCCTCGGCGCCCTCGCGCGCGCCGCCGGTGGCGTCGCGCGGCACGGTGATCGTGCGGGTGCCGGTCTGCCCGGTACGATGGGGATAGTTGTCCACCTCGGTCAGCGAAGATCCGCCCAGCAGCCCGTTGGACCCGGCGCTCTGCTCCTTGGTCTTGATCAGCGTGGGGGTGAAATAGTCGGCCAGCCCTTTGCGCTGCGCCTCGGTGGTGGAGCCGAGCAGCCACAGCAGCAGGAAGAAGGCCATCATCGCCGTCACGAAATCCGCATAGGCCACCTTCCATGCGCCGCCGTGATGGCCCTGTGCCGCCACCGTCACTTTCTTGACGATGATCGGGGGCGCGGGATCGTTGCGCCCTGCTTTGCCGGCCACGGTCTAGCGCCCTCTCACATTGTCGAGCAGCTCGGACAGGCCGGGCCGGACGGCATGGCCCAGGCCCGAACGGGCGCTCTCGATCACCAGCGGCTGGGGATAGCCGTTCAGCGAGGCGATGATCACTTGCTTGACCGCGTGGAAGATCTGCTCATCCTGGTCGAGCACTTGCTTGAGCCGCGACGCCAGCGGCCCGACAATGCCATAGGCCAGCAGCACGCCCATGAACGTGCCGACCAGCGCCGAACCGATCATCGCCCCCAGGATGGAAGGCGGCTGGTCGATCGATCCCATCGTCTTGACCACGCCCAGCACGGCGGCGACGATGCCCAGCGCGGGCAGCGCGTCGGCCAGCGATTGCAGCGCGTGCTGCGGCTCGCGCACCTCGTGGAAATGCGTCTTCATCGCATTGTCCATCACCTCTTCCACCGCATGGGTCTCCAGCGTGCCGGAAGACACCACCAGCAATGTCAGCGTGTCGCGGATCAGGGCGATCAGCGGCGCGTTGGCCAGCAGGCCGGGAAACTCGGCGAAGATCGGCGATTCCTGGGGGTTCTCGATATGCGCTTCCAGCGCCACCGGCCCTTCCGACCGCATCAGCTTCATCAGCCGGCTGGTCAGGGCGATGGCGTCGATATGGTCCTGCTTGGAATGCTTGGGACCCTTGAAGATCTTGCCGAACGAAGCGCCGATGGCCTTCAGCTCGTGCAGCGAATTGCCAGCCACCAGCGCGCCGACCGAAGCTCCGCCGATGATCAGCATCTCATGCGGGATAGCCTCCATCACGGGGCCCAGCGCGCCGCCCGTAATGGCAAACCCGCCGAACACCATGACCAGCAGAATAACGATCCCGATCGCTGCGTTCATGTCCTTGACTACCCTTCATTCGAAATCCGTTCAGCGCAGCATGTCGAACAACGACAGGCTCGCCAGGCGCACGAAGCTCGCCTGGCTCGCCTCCAGCACCGTCATCACTTCCTGCAACCGGGTCATGGTGGTGGCCAGGTCCGCCCCGCCGACCGCGGCCTTCTCCTCGGTCATCCGCTCCGCCGTGTTCTCGCGGCGCAGGTCCATCACCTCGATCCACCCCAGCCGCGCGCCTACCACCGTCTGCGCGGTGGTCACCTTGCCGAGCCCCGCCTCGAGCCCGGAAAGCGCATCCCGCGCCGCGCCCGTGGCGTCACCGCCGGCCTGCAGCGCGGCCGCCAGGTTGCCCAGCACGGTGAACAGATCGGTGTCGGTGCCGTTGACGTTCAACCCGAACACCTCGGGGCCGGTCAGGCCGGGCACCACGCTCTGCCCGTCGCCAATTGCGGCCGGGTCCACGCCGGCCGTGCCGACATAGACCACGCCCGTGCCGCTCTGTTCATAGGCCGCCCCGATGGCCTGCCCGCCGAACAGCGCGTGGCCGGCGCCGTTGCGGCCATTGGCGATGTCCATCAGGCTTTGCCGCAGGGCCGCGATCTCCTGCCCCACCGCGGCGCGCTGATCCACGTTCAGCGTGCCGTTGGCGGCCTGCATCGCCAGGGTCTGCGCCTTGATGATGGCATTGGAGATCGATCCCAGGGCATCGTCGGCCATCTGCAGATCGCTTCGCGCCTGATCGGAATTGCGCTGGTCGATCTCGGCCAGCCGCTCGCTGCGGGCCAGGGTCCGCAGGCGCGCGGCGGCCACGGGATCGTCCGACGAACGCGACAGGCGTTCGCCGGTGCCGATCTGCCGTTGCAGATCCTCTGCTTCGGTGCGCAGCGAGCCGATCTGGCCGGTCGTCTGTTGATAGAAGGTACTGGTGCTAAGGCTTATCATCGCGGCCTCACCCGATTCCGACCAGCGTCTGGAAGATGTCGCTGGCGACCTGCATCGCCCGGCCCGATGCCTGGAACGCCTGCTGGAAGCGCATCAGGTTCGCCGCCTCGGTGTCCAGGTCGACACCGGCCTGCTGCTGCAGCGTGGCTTGCGCGGAGGAGGCGATGGCACCCAGCGCATCGCGCGTGATCGTCCGCCCGGCCACGCGGCTGGAGATGTCGAACAGCAGGGCATTGGCGCCGCTGGCCGCGCCGCTGGTGTCGAGCGCCTGGCGCAGCGCCGCCAGGTTGCTGCCGTCGCGGCTTCCCGCCGGCGCGCCGGCGGGCGCGGTGGCCAGCGCGGCGCCGTCGGTCAGCACGGCTTTCATGCCGGCGGCTCCACTGCCGGCGAAGATCGGTTGCCCGGGCGATCCGTCGAGCGCCACACCGCCGGCCTGGGCCGCGTTGATCGTACCGGCGATCCCATCGGCCAGGGCGTCGAGCCGCGCGCGCACGTCGGCCGCTTCCGCCAGCGCCAGCCCGGTGCCGGCCAGCGAGCCGCCGGCCAGCGTCACTGCGGTTCCATCTATCGCGAAGGCCACCGTGCCGTCAGGCGCAGTGGCCTTCGACAGCGTCGCCGTCTCGCCGCCGGTCACCAGCGTCTGCCCGCCGGTGCTCACGGTCACGGCCCCACTGGCGTCGAAGCTGGTGGAAATGGAGGTGATCCCGCTCAGCCGTTCCAGCAGCTTGTCGCGCTGGTCCAGCAATGTGGCCTGGTCGCTGCTGCCCGCGCCGGCGCGGGCCAGGCGCAGGTTCACTCGCGCCAGTTCCCCGCCGATGACATTGGCCTCGTCCACCGCCGCGCCGGCCTCGAACCGCAGGCCTTCGCCGGCCGCGTCCAGGCCGCTGGCGGCGATGTTGAAGGTGCTGGCCAGCCTGTCGGCCCCGCCCATCACCGCCGCGCGGAGCGAGGGGTCGGTGGGGTTGGAGGAAAGCTGTTGAAGCGCCGCCTCGAACTCGACGATGGAATCGTAGACGCCGGATTGCTCGATGGCGCTCTCGATCGTCTTCAGGCCACTGAGTTCCGTGTCGGCGCGCGCCAGGTCGCTGCCGGTGCGGCGCACTTCCGCCTGGCGGAACATGTCCGCATTGCGGTTGATCCCGGTGACACGCACGCCCGACAGCGAGATGTCGCCCATGCGCAGGAACCCGCCGGCGGTGGCCACTTCCTCCACCTGCGCGTTGCGCCGGACATAGCCCTCGGTCTGGGCGTTGGCGATGTTCTGCGCGGTGACGTCCAGCGCGGCGCGCGCGGCGCGCGCGCCGCTGGCGGCGATGGAAAGCAGGTCGGACGCCATGCCTTAGCCCTCCGTCCCCAGATAGCGCGCGAGCTGCGCCTCGATCGAAGCCGCCAGCCCGATCGCGCCGGTGCCGGATGCGATCTCGGCAAAGCGCGCGTCGCGCATTTCGCGGAAGGTCTCCTCTCCCTGCCCGCCGAACAGCTCGCTGCCGCCGAAATCGGTGGCGCGCGCGGCGCTTAGCATCTGGCGCAGGAAGATGGCCTCGAACTGCCGGGCCGCTTCGCCCAGGCGCGCGCGATCGCCCCCGGCCGCGGGCCCGGCGGGAAGCGACGCACGGGCGCTGTCGAAGGAGGAGACGGGCGATGTCATATCACGACCATCTCGGCCTTGAGCGAACCGGCCTGCTTCAGCGCCTCGAGGATCGCCACGAGGTCCGAAGGGCTGGTGCCCAGCATGTTGAGCGCATCGACCAGCTCGGCCAGCGAAGCGCCCGGTTCGAACAGCGCGACATGATTGCCTTCCTCGTAGGCATCCACGGTGCTGCTTTCCTCAACGGCGGTCTGGCCCTTGCTGAACGGCGCGGGCTGCACCACGGTGGGGTTCTCGTCGATCCGCACCACCAGGCTGCCGTGGCTGATCGCCGCCGGGGCGAGCCGCACCGCGCTGGAGATCACCACCGTGCCCGTGCGGCTGTTGACGACCACGCGGGCAGCGCTTTCCGCCGGATCGACGGACAGCATCTCGATCGCCGCCATCATCCCGGCGCGCGCGTTGGCGCCCTGCGGCAGGCGCAGGGCCAGCGTCACGCCGTCCTCCACCACGGCCGAGCCGGGATAATAGGCGTTGATCGCGTCGCGCACCCGCGTGGCGGTAAGGAAATCGGCCTGGAACAGGTTCCAGCGCAGTACCTCGGACGTATCGAACCCGGTCTCCACCGCGCGCTCCACCGTCGCGCCCTCGGGGACGCGACCCACGGTGGGGACGTTGACCGTCAGCTTCGATCCGTCGCGGCCCGACACGCCCAGGCCGCCCACGGCCAGGTTGCCCTGCGCCATCGCGTAGATCTGCCCGTCGGCGCCATAAAGCGGCGTCATGACCAGGGCCCCGCCGCGCAGCGACTTCGCCTTGCCCATCGTCGAAACGGTGATGTCGATCCGCTGGCCCGGCTTGGAGAAGGCCGGCAAGTCGGCGGTGATGATCACCGCCGCCGCGTTCTTCAGCGCCGGGTTCACGCCCGGGGGAAGCTGCAGGCCGAAGCGATCGGACACGCCGCGCATCGCCTGGGTGAGATAGGCGAAGTTGTCGTCACCCGTCCCGTCGAGCCCGACCACGATGCCATAGCCGGTGAGCTGGTTGGAGCGGACCGACTGGAACGCGCCGAGATCGCGCACCCGCTCCGCCGAGGCGGGCGCGGCCGCCAGGCCGAGCGCGGCGGCGAGGGCGATGAGGAGAGTCCTGATCATCATCATCGCCGGCCTCAGAACGGGGCCACGAGGTTGAAGAAGCGCGACAGCCAGCCTTCGCGGCTGGCGCGCTGCACGGCGCCCTTGCCGGCATAGGTGATCCGCGCATCGGCGATGCGGGGGGATGCGATCCGGTTGTTCTGGTCGATGTCGGCCAGCCGCACGATGCCGGAGAGCTGGACCCATTCCTCTCCCTGGCTCAGCTGCATGACCTTTTCCCCCCTGATCAGCGCGGTCCCGTTGGGCCGCACTTCGGCGATAGTGACGGTGAGATCGCCACTCAGCTTGCTCGCCTGCGCCGCGTCACCCTTCCCGTTGAACGACGAAGAGCCGGAAGAATTAAGGACCGCCGGGTCGAATGAGAGCGGCCCGGCGCTCGGCGGCGTCAGCGAGAACCCGCCGTCGCGCGCGGTCTTCCCGCTGGCGGACTTGGAGGCCTGGGTCCGCTCCACCAGCACCACGGTGACGAGATCGCCCACCCGGCTGGCGCGCTGGCCATAGTACAGCGGGGCATAGCCGCTGACCGGCTGGTAGATCGCGCCGTCCGCCTGGGCTGGCTGGGCGGGCGGGGGCGGCGGCAGCGCCGCGGCGAAGCCCGCCGAGCGTTGTTCCGCCCCGCAGGCGCACAGGGTGAGCAGCACGGTGGCGGCCGCAAGGCCGCGAAAGGATGTGTGGTTCATGGTCATAGCGTCTGGTTGGCGTTGCGGAGCATCTCGTCGACGGACGAGATCATCTTGGAGTTGATCTCATAGGCCCGCTGGCACTCGATCATGTCGACCAGCTCCTCGACGATGTTGACGTTGGAGGCTTCGAGCATCCCCTGGCGGATGCCGCCGCGGCCGTTCTCGCCGCCGGGGGCCAGCTGCGCGGCGCCGCTGGCGGCCGTCTCGACCAGGAAGTTGTCGCCGATCGCCTGGAGCCCCGCCGGATTGGCGAAGGACGCCACCTGGAGCTGGCCCAGCTCGGCCGGTTCGGATTCGCCGGCCAGCATCGCGCTGATGATGCCATCGTGCGAAACCGCGATCGCGCCGGCGCCTTCGGGCACGGTGATCGCCGGCTGCACGACATAGCCTTGCTGCGTCACCAGCTGGCCCTCGGCCGAGCGGGTGAAGTTGCCGGCGCGGGTATAGCCCAGCCGGCCGCCAGGCATCTCCACCTGGAAATAGCCGTCGCCGTCCAGCGCCAGGTCCAGCGCGCCGCCGGTGTTATTGAGCGCGCCTTGGGTGACGATCTGGCTGGTGGACTGGATCGCCACGCCGGTGCCCAGGTTGAGCCCCGTGGCATAAGCCGTCTCGCCCGAAGAGCGCTGTCCGGCGACGCGCGCGTCCTGGTAAGTCAGCGTCGCGAAGTTCGCGCGATCCTTCTTGAAGCCGGTGGTGCCGACGTTGGCCAGGTTGTTGGCGATGACGCGCATGCGCGCGTCCTGCGCCTCGAGCCCGGTGCGGGCCACCTGGAGAGCGGAAGTTGGCATTGAACAGTTCCTTTCGTCAGCTCAGGCGCATCAGCTGCGCGCTGCCCTGGTCGCAGTCGCGGGCGGTATCGATCAGCTTGGTGCGCATGGCGAAAAGCCGCTGGGCGTCGATCATGTCGACCAGCACTTCAGTGGGTTTGACATTCGATTGTTCGAGCGATCCGGCCAGCACTCTGGCTTCCTCGTCGCTCGGCAGCGCGCCGCCGCCTTCCACGCGGAACAGGCCGTCCAACCCTTTCGCGATCGGGCTGCCTTCCCATCCGGCAAGCTTGATGCGCCCCACTTCCTGCGGCGGCTGGTCCATCGCGGCGGGATCGGTGACCGAGACGGTGCCGTCGGGCGCGATCGTGGCCTGGCCGCCCAGCGGCACGGTGATCGGGCCGGAATCGCCCAGCACTGGATGGCCGTCGCCGTTGACCAGCAGGCCGCTCGGCGAAATCGACAGGTCGCCCCGCCGGGTATAGGCCTCGCCGCCGTCTTCCGCCTGCACCGCCAGCAGCGCCTTGCCCTGCACGGCGATGTCCAGCGGATTGCCGGTCTGGACCAGTTCCCCCTGATCCATCGTGGCGCCGCGCACTTCGCCGTCCTGCATCGCCCGCACTTCCAGGCTCTTGCCCTCGATAGTCACGGGCCGCTGATCGAGCAGCTCGGCGCGGAAGCCGATGGTCTGGGCGTTCGCCATGTTGCTGGCGATCACCCGCTGCTGGTTCATCGAGGCCTGCATGCCCGAAAGGGCGGTGTAGATCAGCCGGTCCATTTACGCTTCTCCGCTCGTCCCATGTCCTGAGCCCGAAGGATCAGGTCCGCAGGTTGATGACCGTCTGCGAGATCTGGGTGGCCGTATCGATCGCCTTGGCATTGGCCTGGAAGTTGCGCTGGGCGGTGATGAGGCCGACCAGCTCTTCGGCGATGTCGACGTTGGAGCGTTCGATCGCGCCCGACAGCAGCGAGCCGTACTGGCCCGATCCCGGCGTGCCATAGCGCGCCGCGCCGGAGATCCCGGTCGATTCCCAGTTGGAGGAACCGATCTGCTTGAGCCCGGTCGGCGCGATGAACGAAGCCAGCGCGATCGTGCCGACAGTCTCGACGGAGCCATCGGCGTAGGACGCCGAAACGATCCCGTTGGCGGCCACCGTCACGCCGGCGAACTCCGCCCCGGCGCCGTTCAGCGGCGCGATCTGCGCGTCGACCGGCGTGGTCGAGGTGACGTTGCCATTGGCGTCGGTCGGCAGCACCTGCAGGCGGTTCGTGCCGTCGGTGATGAAGCCCGGATCGTCGATCCCGAAGCTGCCGTTGCGGGTGTAGATCGTCTTGCCGCTGTCGGCCGAACGCATGGTGAAGAAGCCGTCGCCGGTGATCGCCACGTCCAGCGAGGCGCCGGTCTGCTCGATCGGCCCCAGGGTGAAGTTCTGGGTGATTGATTCCAGCGTCGCGCCGATGCCCTTGACCATGCGCGGATCGGTCTGGGCGGAGCTGGCGACGACATCGGCGAAGGTGGTGCCGGACTTCTTGAAGCCGGTGGTTTCCACGTTGGCGATGTTGTGGGCGATCACGCCCAGGTCGGTCTGGGCGTTCTTGAGCCCGTTCAGCGAAGTGTAGAAGGACATGTCTGGGGTCTCCTGGTCGTCATTCGGTGGGCGTGCCGGCGGCCGCACTGGCGGCGGCGAGCACGTCGAGCTTGTCGGATATCTGCTGCAGCGTCTTGTTCACGTCGTTGATGCCGGCGAGCGAGGAGAACTGCGCCATCTGCGCCAGCATCTCCTTGTTATCGACCGGATCGAACGGGTCCTGCTGCTGCACCTGCACGGTCAGCAGGCGCAGGAAATCGGCCTGGCCGAGCGAGGAATAATCGCGCCCGGTGGTCGGGGCCGTGCCGGGGGCGGTGGGCGATGTTGGGGCGGTGACGGTCATTTCATCCTCATGGTTTCGAGCATCAGCTGTTTCGCGGTGGAAAGCGCCTCGACCATGTTCTGGTACTGGCGCGAGGCTTCGAGCATCTCGACCATCTCGCTGCTCTCATCGACGGGGGCGGCCCAGACATCGCCGTTCTCGTCGGCCAGCGGGTGGTCCGGATCGTGGCGGCGCACGGCGGCGGTATCCTGCCGCCGCACGCTGTCCACGCGCACGGTGCTGAGGCCGGTGGCGGCGTCGAGCTGTTCGGCGAAGACGGGGCGCAGCGGCTTGTACGCGCCTTGCTCCGTGGCGGAGATGCTGCCGGCATTCGCCAGGTTGGACGCCGCGGCGTTCATGCGCACGAGCTGCGCCGACATCGCGCGCTGGCCGAGCTCGAACAGGGTCATCGGGCCGGGCATCGTCATTCGCCCCTGATCGCGCGGGTGACCGTTTCCACCCGGCCGCGCAGGAAGCTGAGCGTGGCGGTATAGGACACGGCGTTTTCCGCGAAGGCGGTCTGCTCGGTCGCCATCTCCACGGTATTGCCGTCGAGGCTGGGCATCACCGGCACCCGGTAACGGGTAGCGGCGCCGATCGAGTGTTCCTCGTCGGCGCCGCTCAGCCGCGCGTCGAGCGCGGCCGCGAAATCGATGTCGCGTGCCTTGTATCCCGGCGTCGCCGCGTTCGCGATGTTCGATCCCAGCACGCCCAGGCGCTGTGACCGGATCTCCAGCGCCGTGCCGTGAATGCCGAAAAGGCCTTCGCTCATGACAGTCTCCAGACTTACTCGGGCCCTTTCCAGCAAGAGGCGTGCCAATTCGCTTTCGGCGGGGCCGGCGCATGGGGCGGCGGCAGGGGCCGGCAAACGCTTGCCGGAAGCGGCAAAGTTCAGCCGCCCCCTGAATCGGCCCCCGGCAACGGCCGTTCTTCCCGCATGAGGGAGAATGCCCGTGACCTTCGTGAATATTCTCGACCCGCTTTCGATCGCCTTCGTGCTGGGCGGAACGCTGGTCGCCACCCTGCTGCGTTGCGGATGGCGGGATTGCGGGGCGGCCGTTCAGGCCATCGCGCATCTGTTCTCGCGCCCGTTCGACAGCCTGCGCGTCCGCGCGGAGCTGGCCGTGCAGATCAGGGAGATCGGCGAGCGCGGATTGATCCGGGTGGAACCGCACCAGGTGGGCGACGGCGAGTTCGACGAGCTGAGCGACGCATTGGTCCGCCACCGTTCGATCCGGTCGCTTTATGACGAGCACGAACGGTATCGCGCCCGCCGCGCCGCGTTGGCCGGAACCGCCCGCGCGGTTCTGGCCGAAGCGGCCGAGCTGGGGCCCGTGCTGGGCCTGGCCGGCACGCTCCTGTCTCTCGGCGGGCTCTCCGCGCTGGCGGTGGACGGCGATTACGGAAGCGCGATCGGCATGGCCGTCACCACCACGTTCTACGGCCTCATATCGGCCAACTTCCTCTACGCCCCGCTCGCCGGCGCCATCGGCCGCCGCGCGCGGGCGGAGGAACAGGCGCGGCAGGATCTGCTGGACTGGCTGACCGAAGCGGTCGAGCGCGCCGCGCCGGCTCCGCGCCGGTCGATGCAGTCGAAAGCGGCGGCATGATCGTCGGCCGGGCCGGAAGCTGGCAGACGGTCATCGCCGATCTGGCGCTGATCCTGTTCATGGTCACCGCCGCGGCCATGCAGCGCGACAAGGTGCGTGTGGGGGCAGAGCCGCTGCCGATGCGGGGAGAGCCGCTGGCATTCTATCGCGCGGCCGAAGATGCGCCGCCGCTGGCGCAGTGGCTTGCCGTGCAGGCGCCCGATCCACGCCAGCGCCTGACGATCGTCGCACGCTACGCGCCGGGCGAGGCGGAGCAGGCTACGCACGCCGCCGTGGCGCTGGCGGCCGAGGCCGGGGAAGCGGGCGGCGAAGCCCGCATCGTCGTCGAGCCGGGGGAGCGATCCGAAGTCCTCGCCATGCTTGCCTTCGATCGGGACGGCAACTGGCATACCGATTGCAAGCAGGGGCTGGCAGAGGGCGCCGAGAGCGCTTCGAGAAAGGATAGCCCATGCGAATGATACCCTTGCTGGCAGCTGCCGCCGTGCTGGCGGCCGGTGCGCCCGCCGTGGCCGCGGGCTTCGCGGACCCGGCGGAAATCGACCAGGCCGTGGCCCGGTTTACCGGAGCGTCGATCGGCGCCGAAGGCGGCGCCCGCCTGCCGGTGGATCGGCGCCTCAAGCTGGCCCGGTGCGAAGCGCCCCTGGCGCTCGAATGGTACGGGCGATATCGCGACACGGTGCTCGTCCGCTGCCCTGAAACGGGCGGCTGGCGCCTGTTCGTGCCGGTGGAAACGACGGTCGCCCCCGCGGCGGCTCCCAAGGCTGCGGCGGTCGCACGCGGGGAATCCGTCGCCATCGTCGTGCAGGGAAAAGGCTTCACCCTGTCCCGCAAGGGAGAGGCGCTGGAAGGCGGCGCGGTGGGCGAATGGATTCGCGTCCGCCCGGCCGGCACGCGCACCGATCCCGTTCGTCTGCGCATCGTCGAACCCGGCAAGGTCGGCATGGAATTGCCGTAACCGGCAAGATTTTGCTCGGCGGGCTTAAGTCCGCCGGGCTCGCGCCGTTCTACGATCCTGAGACTGAACGGAGCGAACCGATGGACCGGATCGACACACAGGCGCTGAAGGGGCCGCCAAGCGGCCTCAGGGTGAAAGGGGCCGCCCAGGCGGCATCGCCCGAGCCCGTCCGGTCCGAAGCCGGTGCGGCCAAGGGCGTGCCGGTCACCAACGTGGTCTCCGCAGGCGTCGAACCGCCTGTCGATCACGAGCGTGTCGCCGAAATCCGCAAGGCGGTGGAACGGGGGCATTATCCGCTCCTTCCTGCCAAGATCGCCGATGCGATGATCGCCTCGGGCTTTATATTGAGGATGCGCGGATGACCGCCCAGAATCCACTTCGCGAGACGCTCCGGCAAATGCTTGCCCTTCTCGAAGGGGAGCGGCAGGCGCTTGCCGCCCTGGACCTGGAACGCATCCTTACCTGCGCCGACGGCAAGATGCAGCTGTGCGAACGTATCGAGCTGGGCGCCGTGGGTTCGCTGGACGAGGAAGAGCGCGGGTTGCTCGACGCCGTGACCCGGCTCAACGCCATCAACCGCAAGATGCGCAATCTTATCGCCGCTAACGTGGAAGCGCGCCTGTCCGCGCTCACCGGCCGGACCGGGCTCTATGGCCAGGCGCGGGTGGCCATGCGCGAGTTGCCCGCCTGATCCTAGTTTGGCACGGATATTGCTAAAACCCCGGCGAAAGCAATCGTAGCCGGGGAAATCAGTGTCCGGAGTTTCACCAGTCCAGAGCAGCCAGGCGCAAGCCGCGATAGCGCGCGCCTCCGCCGCCACCGGGGTCGATTTCGATTACCTGGTGGCGCAGGCGCGGCTTGAATCCGGGCTCGATCCGAATGCCCGCGCCGCCACCTCCAGTGCGGCGGGCCTCTATCAGTTCATCGGCGGCACCTGGCTCGAAACGCTCGACCGCCACGCCGGCACCCACGGGCTCGACTGGGCCGGCGCGGCGATCACGCGCCAGGGCGGGCGGGCCACGATCGGCAATCCGGCGCTGCGCGGCCAGATCATGGCCCTGCGCTATGATCCCGATGTCTCGGCGCTCATGGCCGCGGAACTGGCACGCGATAATTCGGCGGAGCTGAGCGGCTTCCTCGGCCGCGAGCCCGATTCCACCGAACTCTATATGGCCCATTTCCTCGGTGCGGCCGGCGCGCGCGATTTCCTCGGCGCGCTCCAGTCCACCCCGCAGGCATCCGCCGCGGCGCTGTTTCCCAAGCCGGCGGCGGCGAACCAGGCGATCTTCTTCGATGGCGGCCGCGCGCGGTCGGTGGCGGAGGTGATGGATCTCCTGCGCAGCCGCGTCTCTGCCGCGATGCAGGGCGGCGCCGGCGCGCAAGCGGGCGGCAGCCCTGCCTATTCGGCGCCGGCCAGTTCCTTCGCCCGGGCGGCCGACAGCTTTTCCCAGGCCGCGCCGATGCGCCGCGTCTCCATGGCGGAAACCCTGCAGGCGACTTTCGGCGGTTCCGAAAGCCTCGGCGGCCGTGCCGCGCAGCGGGTGGATGAAGCCTACGGCAAGTTCAGGACGTTCGGCCTGTGAACCTGCGCAAGATCCTCTCGCCCGCGATGGCGCTTCCGGTCGGCATCCTCACCGTGATCGTGCTCATGGTCGTGCCGATCCCGGCGATGATGCTCGACTTGTTCTTCGTGCTCAACATTGCCTTGTCCGTGGCCATCCTGATGGCGGCGATGAACGCCGAAAAGCCGCTGGATTTCTCGTCCTTTCCCTCGGTGCTGCTGTTCGCCACCCTGCTGCGGCTGGCGCTCAACGTCGCGTCCACGCGCGTGGTGCTGCTCCACGGGCATGAAGGCGAAGCGGCGGCCGGCAAGGTGATCGAGGCCTTCGGCGCCTTCCTGATCGGCGGCAACTTCGCGGTCGGCCTGTTCGTGTTCATGATCCTGATGATCATCAACCTGGTGGTCGTGACCAAGGGCGCCGGGCGCGTGTCGGAAGTCTCCGCGCGTTTCACCCTGGATGCCTTGCCGGGCAAGCAGATGGCGATCGACGCCGATCTCGCCGCCGGGCTGATGACGGCGGACGAAGCCAAGGCCCGCCGCCGCGAGATCGCCACCGAGGCGGATTTCTACGGCTCGATGGACGGCGCCAGCAAGTTCGTGAAAGGCGATGCCGTCGCCGCGCTGCTGATCCTGGGCGTCAACATCATTGCCGGCCTCGTGCTTGGCATGGTGTCGCACGGCCTTTCGGCGGGCGAGGCGGGCGAACGTTATGTCACGCTGGCCGTGGGCGATGCGCTGGTGGCCTCGGTGCCGGCGCTGCTGCTGTCGATCGCCGCGGCGATCATCGTCACCCGCGTGTCCGACAGCCGCGACCTGGCGGGCCAGATCGGCGGCCAGCTTGCCGAACCGCGCATCTGGCTGCCGGTGGCCGGCATCCTCGCCGCCATGGGCCTCATCCCGGCGATGCCGCAGTCGATATTCCTGCCGCTATCGGCCATGGCCTTCGCCCTGTGGCGCATGCTCAGCCGCCGCCAGGCGGCCGCCGTGCTGAAGGAGAAAGAGCCCGAAGCCAAGCCCGACCCGACGCGGATCGCGATCGAGGACGTGTCCGACCAATCGCTGGTGACGATCGAGCTGGGCTTCGGCCTGGTCCACCTGGCGGACGAACGGCGCGGCGCGCCGCTGGTCGCCCGGCTCACCGGCCTCAGGCGCCAGCTGTGCGAGGCGCTGGGCTTCGTCGTCCCGCAGTTCCGCATCAAGGATAGCTTCGATCTCGCGCCCGATCGCTACCGCGTGGTCCTGGGCGGTGCGCCGCTCGGTTCAGGGCAGCTTCGCCCCGATCGCCTGCTGGCGATCGACACCGGCGATGCCGGCGTGGGTGCCAGTGTGCCCGGCGAGGCGACCCGCGATCCCAGCTTCGGCTGCCCGGCGCTGTGGATCGAGCCCGGCGCGCGCGATCTTGCCGTGGCCGAAGGCTATCTCGTGGTCGATGCGGAAAGCGTGGTGGCGACCCACATCAACCAGCTTCTCGCCGCCCGCCCGCAGGAACTGCTCGGCCCGGACCAGGTGCGCGAGTTGCTGGACGCGGTGCGCGAACGCCATTCGCAACTGGTCGAAACGATCACCCCGCAGCCGCTGACGCTGGCCGCGATCACCCGCCTGCTGAGGGCGCTGCTGGCCGACGGCATCACCCTGGCGCATCCGCTGCCGGTGCTCGCCAGCCTGTCGCAGGCCGCGCAGCAGACCACGGAGCACGATCGGCTGGTGGACATGCTCCGCGCCGATCTCGGGCCGCTGCTAGTCGGCAGCCTGTGCCCGCCGGATGAACGGCTTCCGGTCATCACCCTGGCGGCGGAGCTGGAGGAGATGGTGGTGGGCGGCCTGCACGATCCGGCCAGCGGCCAGATCGTCATCGAGCCGGACCTGGCCCGCTCCATCGGCGAACGGATCGCCGTGATCCTGGCAAAGCGCCAGCCCGGCGCGGCCATGCCCGCGCTGATCGTCCAGCCTCGGGCGCGGCGCCCGCTGGCCGCGCTGCTCAAGCTGCGCGCGCCGGGCTGCGCCGTGCTGTCCATCAATGAATTGCCCGCCGCCCAGCCGATCGAGGTGATCGCCATCGTCGGCGGCGAAAACGAAGCCGTGCCCCAGCTCCAAGGTGGCACGGAAGCGATCGAATACGAGAGGGAGCCCTTGGCCGCATGATCCAGGATCATCAGCAATTCTCGGCGGCCACCGCCTATGGCGGCAATGTCGGCGAAAGGGTCACGCGGTTCCTGCCGATGGTCCGCCGGCTTGCCTGGCACCTGTCGGGCAGCGGCGGGCCGGCGATCGACGTGGACGATCTCGTCCAGGCTGGCCTGGTCGCGCTGACCGAATGTGCCCAGCGGCACGAGCGCCCGACCGAGGACGGCTTTGCCGCCTATGCCAAGCTGCGCGTGCGCGGCGCGATGGTGGACCTGCTGCGCAGCGCCTCGCCCGAACCGCGCGGTGCTCGCGCCCGGCGTCGGCGGATCGAGGAGGCGCAGGCGCGCCTCGCCTCGATGCTCGGCCGCGATCCGTCTTCCGGCGAGCTTGCCGAAGCGCTCGGCATGCCGGTGGACGAGCTTCACCGCGTGCAGGGCGATGCCGTCCACCTGGCCTCGATCGACGATTGCTATTCCGAAAGCGACCTGGCATTCGCCGCCGAGGAAGTCGATGCCGAAGCGGCGCTGCTCCAGCACGAGGATCGCGAGCAGCTGATCGAAGCCATCGCTGCGTTGCCCGAGCGGCAGCAGCTCGTCATCCAGCTCTATTTCGTGGAGGAACTGAACCTGGCGGAAATCGCCATGGTCCTCGGCGTCAGCGTTCCCCGCGTCCACCAGCTCAAGGCCGCCGCGCTCGACAAGCTCCGGCTGGCTTTCGCGGCACAGGGCTGAGTGCGGCCCGTTCCCGGAACGGGGGGCCGCCACACGGCTCACCCCCACGTAAGAGCGCAATCCTTTAACCTTACTCGTCATTGCGAGCGTAGCGAAGCAATCCAGGGCGGCGCAGAACTGCCCTGGATTGCTTCGTCGCTACGCTCCTCGCAATGACGAATAGTTTGGTGGTGGCGCTCTGCGCGCCTGCGCCGCCGCCTACTTCCCCGCCAGGAATGCCTGTGCCAGTGCGTCCATCTGCCGCACCGGGTTCTCCGGCCCGGAATGGCGGTTGGGGATGAACTCGTTCAGCACGCGCCGCTTGGCGAACAGCCAGTGGCCGTCCACACGCTTCAGCTCATCGTCATAGAGCCCGAAGGTGCCCATCTTCAGCGTGTCTTCGGGCCCGTGATTGGCCATCTCCACCCATAGCGAACGGGCCCAGGCGCGATCGCCCTCCACGCGGATGGAGCTTTGCAGGATCACGTGGCGCAGCGTGGCCGCCTTGCCGTCCTCGGTGTGATAGAACTCGCCGATCCGCTCAGAAAAGCTGGTCACCGCCTGGCGGATCGCGGCGCGGCCCTTGGACGTGCCGCTGGCGAATTCCAGCTCTCCATCCTCGGCGAAGGTGCTGACGTAGGCATCCCAGTCGAAGTAATCGATGGCGAAGAGATAGCGCGCCATCAGGTCCTCGATCTCGGCACGGTCCTGCGCATAGGTCGGCGCGTAATGGACCTGGGCGCTGGCAGGCGCGGGCACGGCTGCGGCCAGCAGCAGGGCGCCGGCAATCCCGGTGGCTTGGCGGAAGGGGCGTGCGACCATTTCGATCATCCTTTCGTTATCACCGGCTGTCCCAGTCGGCGTTGGCTCTGGCTATAAGGTAGTGGTGGATCGCTTCGGCTTCGGCCGGCGTCAGCACATCGGCGAAGCTGGCCATGCCGTTTCGTGCCCGCGCGCCGCGCAGCACGATGTCGAGGAAAGCTTCGTGCGTTTCCGGCGCCATGTGGCGCAAGTCCTTCACGCCGCCACGCGCGGCTACGCCGTGGCACAGGGCGCAATTGGCGGCATAGAGCTGTTCGCCCCGGCTCACTTGCTCGGCAGTCCCGTTCGGCGCCGGGGGAGGGCTCAGCTCGGGCACCTGCATCGACGCGGCTGGCATGGGCGGCAGCTTGGCCGTTCCGCCCAGCTTGAACACCAGCAGTCGCGGTTTCGACAGGAACAGCTGCGTATAGGCGGACCGCTCCACATGCGCGAGCCCGCCGCCCCAGCCGGCGTTGACCGCAATATATTGCTCGCCGTCCACGGTATAGGTGATCGGCGCGGCGATCGGCACTTGCTGCACGGGCATTTCCCAGAGCTTTTCGCCGGTATCGGCGCGATAGGCGGCGAAGGTCTGGCCGATAGTGCCCTCGAACACCAGGTTCCCCGCCGTGGCCAGCACCCCGCCGCTGCCCTTCTGGGGGGAAGGTACGCGCCATGCCTCGCGCTGGCGCACCGGGTCCCAGGCCGAAAGCCATCCGCGTGAATGCGCGTCGGCATAGCGGGTGATCGCGTCGCGCTCTGCCTCGAAGCCGGTGAAGCTGGTGCCCAGCCCCCCTTTCGCCGGATCGAAGCTCTCCGCCTTGGCATAGCCCATGTAGGTTTCGGTCACCGGCAGATAGACCAGGTGGGTCAGCGGGCTGTAGGCCATCGGATTCCAGTTGTGCGCCCCGCCGGCGCCAGGCGAAACCAGCACCGGCGTGGTGCCGTATCGCACGGCCGGGTTCTCGATCGGCCGGCCCGTCGCTTTATCGATTCCGCTGGCCCAGTTGATCGGCGCGAACATCTCGGCGGAAATCAGCTCGCCCGTCTCGCGGTCGAGCACGTAGAAGAACCCGTTCTTCGGCGCCTGCATCAGCACCTTGCGTGTGCGCCCGCCGATTTGGAGGTCGGCCAGGATCATCTGCTGGGTGGCGGTGTAATCCCACTCCTCGCCCGGCGTTGTCTGGTAATGCCAGCGATAGTCGCCCGTATCGGCATCGAGCGCCACGATGGAAGCCAGGAACAGGTTGTCCCCACCGCCCGCGCTGCGCCAATCGCGCGCCCAGGGCGAACCGTTGCCCACGCCCACATAGACCAGGTTCAACGCTGGATCGTAAGACACGCTGTCCCATACCGTGCCGCCGCCGCCCGCCGTCCACCATTCGCCGGTCCAGGTCTTCGCGGCCAGTTCCATCGCCGCGTTCTCGAACCCGTCGGCCGGATTGCCGGGCACCGTATGCCAGCGCCATATCTGCCTGCCCGTCTCCGCGTCATAGGCGGTGACATAGCCGCGCACGCCCATCTCGGCGCCGCCGTTGCCGATCAGCACCTTGCCGTCGAACACGCGCGGCGCGCCGGTGATCGTGTAGCTCTTGGAATTATCGACCGTGAGCACCGACCACACCGGCTTGCCCGTCGCCGCGTCCAGCGCGATCAGCCGCCCGCCCAGCGTGGCGACGTAGATCTTGCCCTTCCACGCCGCCAGCCCGCGCGAGACGATGTCGCAGCAAGCCAGCCGCCCGAACCTCAGCGGCACTTCGGGGTCGTAAGTCCACAGCACCTTGCCGGTCTTGCCGTCATAGGCGGTGACCAGGTTCCACGGCTGCACGTTGTAGAGCACGCCATCGATCGCCAGCGGGCTGGCTTCCATCCCGCGTTCGGTATTGATATCGGCATACCAGGCGAGGCCCAGCCGCTGGACATTGCCGGCATTGATCTGCGCCAGCGGGCTGAAGCGCTGCTCGTCATAAGTGCGCCCTGGCGCCATCCACTGGCCGGGCTCTGCATCGGCATGGAGCAGCCGTGCATGATCCACTTGTGCCGGGCCTTCACCGCCCGCTGCGCTGCCTGCCAGCAGAGCCAGGGCCGCGGCTCCGGCTCGCCAAACCGCCCTTGTCATGCGGCGTCGGCGCCGGGAATCTGGCTGGCGTCGGCCCAGAACCCGTGGACCTGCCCCACGCACTTGAACGGCATCTTCACCCGCGCCACCGGGCCGGCGGCGACATCCTGCGTGTCGATCAGGATCAAGTCGGACCGGCCGCTTTCCTTGGTGCTGCTGCCTATGCCGATCAGATAGCCGTCACCTTCCGGCGCGTCCTTCTCGCGCGGGACGAAGGTCATTTCCGAAAGCGAATAATCCGGCACCGAGGCTAACTGGGTCTTCTTCTCCTGATGGTCGATGATCCACCAGCCGCCCCGCGGCCCCACCCCGTTCAGGTAGCCATAGCGATAGGGCAGGGTATGGAAGCGATCGTCCTGCCGCGACAGCACGCCGGAGACTTCGGGATAGATCGTCTCCACCTGATAGCGGTCATTGCTGCGGCTCGAGAGATCGATGGTGAAGCGGCGGATGAGGCCGGTGGATTTCGTCGGGTCGAACGGCTCGTGCAGGCTGGGGAAGAACGGGAACTGGTTCCCTTCGCCCCCGTCCCAGTCCATCGTGATCCTGTCGCCGTCGGACCAGCCGCCCATCGAATGGGTGCAGAACAGGTTCTGGCCGGTGAACCAGCGCAAGTCCTTCCCGTCACCGCCCCGGCGCATCACGCCGATGTAGCACGGCGTGTGCGAATCGTAGGAGAAGTGCACCCCGCCCGCGTTGATGCGGTCCATGTCCGCCACCATGTTGGTCAGGTAAAGCACGACGTGCCGCTGGGTCACGACGAAATCGTGCATCATCCCGGCATAAGGCGCCTGCACCGTGGTGGACCAGTTCACGTTCCCGTCCTTGTCGGCGGAGAACACGAAGATGTCCTTCGACAGCAGCCCGCCGGCTTCGTAGCCGAAGCTGATGTATTCGCCCGTCAGCGGGTCGATCTTGGGATGCGCGGTATGCGTCTGGCTGTGCAGCTTGCCGCCGAAGGTATAGTAATCGTCCAGCGTCTCCAGCGTCAGCGGGTCCATGTAGACCGGCGGGCTGTCTTCCTTGAATACCAGCAGCTTGCCGTGATGCAGGAACAGCTGCGTATTGGCCGTGCCCCGGCTCAGCCCCTTGACGCTGGGATCGTCGGTCAGCGGATTGCGATACATCCCGAACAGCGATCGCCGCGCCGCGTGCTGCGCCTTCCACCGCTGGGTGCGGGCATAGCGGGTGCGGTAATCGACATGCCCGTCCTTGATGCGGAACAGGCTGACATGGCCTTCACCGTCGAACATGATGTCGCCGGCATATTGCGGCGGCTTGGGATACTGCGGATCGGGCCCGACTCGATAGAACACCCCATCCAGATCGTGCGGCAGCTGCCCTTCCACCTCGCAGTCGAAAAGGTCGATCTCGGCGCGGTTGTTGGCCAGCGGGCCGCCGCCGCCGAACTGGCCCGAAGCCTCGGGAAAATCGACTTGCGGCGCCGGGCCTTCCGCCGCGCGGGCCAGGTTCGGGGCCGTCAGGCCCGCCAGCGCCGCCCCCGTGCCGATCGTCGCCGCACCGAGGAAACCCCTGCGTCCCACTTCGAACGCCACGGGCGTCCTCCCATCCGCGTCGGCCATCGGCATCTCCCCATTTTTCGCGCAGCTTATCCGCGGCGCGCGGTTTGACAACCGGGTCGATGCGATATTGTCGTGGCGACGGGGGACTGGTTACGGACGCCAGGCCCGATGCCATAAGTGGGGCGATGACGAACCGATACGACGCCCTTATCATCGGCGCGGGGCATAACGGCTTGGTCTGCGCCTTCTACCTCGCGCGAGCGGGGTTGAAGGTCCGCATGCTGGAACGGCGCGGGGTGGTCGGCGGCGCGGCCGTGACGGAGGAGTTCCACCCCGGCTTCCGCAACTCGGTGGCCAGCTATACCGTCAGCCTGCTGCAACCCCGGGTCATTGCCGATATGCGCCTGGCGCAGCGCGGCTATCGCGTGGTGGAGCGGCCGATCGCCAATTTCCTGCCGCAGGAGGATGGCCGCTATCTGAAGCTTGGCGGCGGGCTCGCGCGTACCCAGGCGGAATTCGGCAAATTCTCCGCGCGCGATGCCGAAACTCTGCCTGCCTACTACGCCGCGCTTGAGCGCGTGGCCGATGTCCTGCGCGGGCTCGCGCTCAAGCCGCCCCCGAACATGGGCGAGGGCTGGCGCGCGCTACTTGCCGGCGCCTTGCAGGGCCGCGGGCTGGCGAAGCTCCCGCTGGAGCAGAAGCGGGATGTGCTCGACCTTTTCGCTAAGTCGGCCACGGGCTTCCTCGGCACATGGTTCGAAAGCGAAGCCATAAAGGCCGCCTTCGGCTTTGACGCGGTAGTCGGCAACTATGCCAGCCCGGACACGCCCGGCAGCGCCTATGTCCTGCTGCATCATGTCTTCGGAGAGGTGAACGGCAAGCGCGGCGCCTGGGGCCATGTGATCGGCGGCATGGGCACGATCACGCGGATCATGGCCGATACCTGCCGCGAGTATGGGGTCGAGATCAGCGTCGAAAGCCCCGTGGCCCGCCTGCTGGTCGATGGAAACCGCGTGGCCGGCGTCAGGCTGGAAAGCGGCGAGGAGATCGCCGCCCCGCGCGTGATCGCCAATGTCGGCCCGAAGATCCTTTATGGGCGCATGATCGCCGGGGCCGACCTGCCGGCCGATTTCCGCCGCCGCATGAAGGGCTACAGTGCCGGCTCCGGCACGTTCCGCATGAATGTCGCGCTCAGCGAGCTGCCGCGCTTCGCCTGCCTGCCCGAGCCGGGCGAGCATCACCAGGCGGGCATCGTCATCGCCCCCACGCTCGCCTACATGGACCGCGCGTTCCTCGATGCGAAACGGCACGGCTGGTCGCGGCAGCCGATCGTGGAGATGCTGATCCCCTCCACGGTGGACGACAGCCTGGCCCCTCCCGGCCAGCATGTCGCCAGCCTGTTCTGCCAGCAATTCGCGCCGGAGCTGCCGGCCAAGGAGGATGGGAGCGTCCGCGATTGGGATGCGGAAGAAGGCGCCGCCGCCGATACCGTGATCGACACCGTGGAAGCCCACGCCCCCGGCTTCCGCGCCTCGATCCTGGGCCGCCAGGTGCTCAGTCCCAAAGGGCTCGAACGCATGTTCGGCCTCGCTGGCGGCGACATCTTCCACGGCGCGATGACGCTCGATCAACTGTGGTCCACCCGCCCGGTGCTCGGCCACGGCGGCTATCGCGGGCCGATCGGCGGGCTCTACATGTGCGGCGCGGGCACGCATCCCGGGGGCGGTGTGACCGGGGCGCCGGGGCACAACTGTGCGCAAGCCGTGATCGCGGACGGGGGCAGTCTGCGGCGCTTTCGCCGGGAATAACCATTGCGACTTCCGCACATTGGGGGTTCCCACGCGCGCCTCGGCGCCTATCATGGCGGCAAGCCCTGCCGGGGCATGATCTTGGAAGGGGATCGTGGAGATGAAGATGCGAGCCGCCGTCGTGGCGGCGGCCGTGCTGGCCGTGGCGACACCGGCCCATGCCCAGAACATCGACGCACAGATTGACCAGCTGACGCGGCGGGTGGAGCAGCTCGAAGGCACGCGCGCGGTCAAGAAGCTCCAGCGCGCCTTCGGCTATTACGTCGATCGCGGGCTGTGGAACGAGGCGGCGGATCTGTTCGCCGATGACGGGACGATCGAGATCGGGCTCGACGGCGTCTATGCCGGCAAGGCGCGCATCGCCGAATACCTGCGCCGGCTCCACGGCGGGCAGGAAGGCCTGATCTACGGCCAGCTCAACGAATGGGTCACGCTGCAACCGGCCGTGACGGTTGCCTCCGATGGCCTCAGCGCCACGGCGCGCTGGCGGGATCTCGGGATGCTCGGCCAGTACAAGAAGCACGCCGAATGGCGCGACGGCATCTACGAGAACGCCTATGTGAAGCAGGGCGGTGTGTGGAAGATCAAGGCGCTGCACCTCTACGTCAATTTCGTCGCCCCTTACGAGAAGGGCTGGGCGCGGCTGCGGCCGGGCGAAGGACTGGTGCAGAGCGATGCGTCGAAAGCCTTCCCGCCCGATCGCCCGCCCACGGGCACTTATCCGCCGTTCCCCCAAACGCAGGTTCCGCCGTTCCAGGCCGCCAACCCGGTGACCGGCCGCCCGGTGAAAGGAGGCCGCTGATGCGACTGCTGCTGATCGCCGCGATCGCCTTCTCCGCCGCCGCGCTGCCGGTGCCCGCCTTCGCCCAGCAATCGCCGGAAGCGCGCCTCGCCAGCTACCGCGAGCGCGTGGAGCGGCTGGAGGATCAGGACGCGATCGAGAACCTGCAGGCCTATTACGGCTATTACTTCGACAAGGGCCTGTGGGGTGAAGTCGCCGATCTCTTCACGGATGGCGGCACCTTCGAATACGGCCAGCGCGGGGTCTATGTCGGCAAGGACCGCATCCGCCGCGCCTTGCTGCTGTTCGGGCCGGAAGGGCTCTCGCCAGGCTACCTCAACAATCACATGCAGTTGCAGTCGATCATTACCGTCGCGCCGGACGGCAAGACGGCCACGGCGCGCTGGCAGGGCATGGTGATGCTGTCCGCGCCCGGCGCCGATGGCGTGTGGGGCGTCGGGCAATACGAAAACGCCTACGTGAAGGAGCGGGGCGTGTGGAAGATCAGCAAGCTGCACTTCTACGTTCAGGCCATGGCCGATTACGATCTGGGCTTCAGCCGTGGTCCGCTGCGCATGGAAGGCCAGAGCGCGCTGTTCCCGCCCGATCGCCCACCCACCGAGGTCTATCGGGCCTTTCCGTCAGGCTACACGCCGCCGTTCAGCTTCGTTCATCCGGTGACGGGTGAACCGCTGCCGGTGCAGCAGCCTGCCGATGACATCGCGAGGCCCAAATGAGACTGTCCGTGCCTCTTGTGGCGGCGCTCGCCCTCATCGCGGTGCCGGCCGCCGCCCAGTCCGTGGACCAGCGGCTCGATGCGCTGGACGCCCGCATCACCCGGCTCGAAGACATGAACGCGATCGAGCGATTGCAGAAGACTTACGGCTACTTCGTCGACGAAGGCCAATGGACGCGCCTGTCGGAACTGTTCGCCGATGATGCGACGCTGGAGATCGGTGGCAAGGGCTTGTTCCTCGGCAAGGCTCGGGTGCTCGAATACATGCAGACGGCCTTCGGCGCGGAAGGCGCCAAGGATAACGTGCTGGCCCAGCACATGCAGTTCCAGCCGGTCCCCGACATCTCCCCCGACGGCAAGACCGCCTGGGTCCGCTCCCGCGCTTTCGTGATGAGCAACGCCGGCTGGGGCCTGCCGCTTTACGAGAATGAGTATCGCAAGGGGGATGACGGCATCTGGCGGATCAGCCGCCTGTCCGGCCCCTTCACGATGTACACCAATTGGGACGGGTGGGGCAAAAACGCCCTCAACAATACCTGGCCCGACAAGTTCGACCCGCCGCCGGATCTGCCGCCGACCACGGTCTATCTGACTTATCCGGCTTATTACATCATCCCGTTCCACTACCCGAATCCGGTGACGGGCCATGCCTTCGTGCCCGATACGGGCCAGGTCGGCGCTTATCATCGCCCGCCGGGCACGGCTGAACAGGAACAATCGCTGAAAGTCGGCCGCCTGGCCGATGGGACCCAGCCGATTGCCGAACCGCCGAAGGATTGAGACCATGCGCAGCGCGTTTCGACTGCCCTCGCCGATGGGGAGAGGCCGGGGAAGGGTTCTTTCCGCCCTTTTCGCGGTGGCGGCCCTTCTTGCCGCCTGCACGGCGGGCGCCGGGTTTACGGAAGCCGATCCGCTGGCCGCGCCCGCGCCGGGCGATTGGCCGAGTGATGGGCGCGATTACACGGCCCAGCGCTACAGCCCGCTCACCCAGATAGATGCATCCAACGTCTCCCGCCTCGGGCTCGCCTGGTATGACGATCTCGGCACTTATCGCGGGGTGGAAGCGACGCCGATCTACGCCGACGGGGTGCTTTACAACAGCCTGCCGTTCAACATCACGATCGCCTACGACGCGCGCACCGGCAAGCGGCTGTGGACCTACGATCCGCAGGTCCCGCGCGAAATGGCGCGCTTCGCCTGCTGCGAGCCGGTCAGCCGCGGCCTGGCGATGTGGGGCGACAAGATCATCATCGCCACGCTGGACGGGCGGCTGATCGCGCTGGACAAGGCCACGGGCAAGCCGGTCTGGACCACCCGCACGTTCGCGCCCGACAGCGATTATGTCTACACCATCACCGGCGCGCCGCGGGTGTTCGATGGCAAGGTGGTGGTCGGCAATTCGGGCGGCGATTTCGGGGTGCGCGGCTTCGTCTCGGCCTACGATGCGGATACCGGCAGGAAGCTGTGGAAGTTCTTCCTCACGCCCGGGGACCCGGCGAAAGGGCCTGACGGCGAAGCGTCCGATCCGATCATGCCGATGATCCGCAAAACCTGGTTCGGCGATGCCTATTACCAGCTGGGCGGCGGCGCGAATCCGTGGGATTCCATCGCTTACGATCCGGATCTGGATCTGGTCTATGTGGGCACCGGCAATTCCTCGCCCCATTCCCGCTACTATCGGTCGGAGAACAAGGGCGACAACCTGTTCGTCTGCTCGATCGTCGCGCTCCACGCGAAAGACGGCAGCTACGCCTGGCATTACCAGATGAACCCGGGCGAGGAGTGGGACTGGACCTGCACCCAGTCGATGATCAGCGCCGACCTGACGATCGACGGGAAGCCGCGCAAAGTGCTGATGCAGGCGCCGAAGAACGGGTTCTTCTATGTGCTCGACCGCAAGACGGGGGAGTTCATCAGCGCCAAGAACCACGTGATGCAGAACTGGAACGAAGGGTTCGATGCCACGGGCCACCCGATCACCAGCGACGCGGTGCGCTATGGCTTCGATCCCAAGCTGGTCATGCCGGGGCCGGGAGGGGGGCACAACTGGTTCCCCATGGCCTATAGCCCACGAACCGGGCTGGCCTATTTTCCGGCTTACCAGTCCGGCTTCGTCTATGCGCTGCAACCCGACTGGAAGCCGCAGCCCAAGCGTTCGAACAGCGGCTGGGGCGGCTACACCGGGGACGCGGGCCGGAAGCGGGCGGAACTGCAGGAAGAAGCCAATAAGGTGGAAAAGGCCTGGCTCACGGCGTGGGACCCGGTGAAGCAGGCGGTGGCCTGGCAAGTGCCGCTGCCGCGCCACGGCAACGGCGGGGTCTTCGCCACCGGCAGCGATCTGGTGTTCGAAGGGACCACCAAGCAGACATTCGCCGCCTTCGACGCGCGCACCGGCAAGGTCCTGTGGGAATACCCCACGCAAAGCGCCCCGGTGGGCGGCGGGATCACATACATGCTCGACGGCATGCAGTATGTCGCCGTCAACGCCGGCTGGGGCGGCGGCGCGGCGCAGATCGAGCAATCCTCCGGCACCGAGCTTCCGCGCGCTTCGGCCCGCCTGCTGGTGTTCAAGCTGGACGGTGACAAGCAGCTTCCGCCTCTTGCGGCGACCGAGGCCGTGGAACCCCCGCCGCCCTTGCGGGCAAGCGAGGCCCAGATTACCGAAGGCGCCCAGCTTTTCGCCCAGACCTGCGCCGTATGCCACGGGCAGCGCGCGATCGGCGGGGTCAAGGACTTGCGCCACATGTCGGCGGAAACCCACGCCAAGTTCACCGACATCGTGCTCAAGGGCATCTACGTGGACAAGGGCATGGCCAGCTTCGCCGACCTGCTCACCCCGCAGCAGGCCGAGGCGATCCACGCCTACCTGATCGCCCGCGCCAATGAGGATTGGGGCCGACAGGACGCGAATTAGCGCGCTGTCGGACCGCCTGTGCGGGAGCGTTCCCCTTTTTTCGTCATCCCCGCTTTCGCGGGGATGACGAAGGGCGGGGGGGTATTTCCTCCGCGCTTCCGTCCGTGCTTTCCGTTAAGCCTCGGTCTCCGGCAGCCCGGCGTCGAGCCGATCGGTCAGCATCCCCAGGAAGCCGTTCAGTTCATCCATCGTATCGGCCGGCACGCCTTCCAGCAGGCGTTCGCGCAAAGGGTCGGTGATGGCGAAGATCTCTTCCAGCACAGCCTCGCCCTGCGGCGTCAGGCGCAGCTGCTTGGTGCGGCGATCGTGCGGATCGGGCAAGCGTTCGACCAGCCCGTCCGCCTCCAGCGAATCGAGCATGCGCGTCATCGTCGGGCCTTCGATCCGCAGGCGCTTGGCGATGTCGACCTGCGCGCTGGGCCAGGGCGAATTGACGATCGCCGCCAGCGCTTCCATCCGCGCCGCGCTCTGGCCGATGCTGCGCAGCCGCTCGTCCAGCAGCGATCGCCAGCGGCGGGCCACGATCACCAGCAGCACCGTCAGGCGGATCGGCCGGGTCGTCCCGCCTTCGCGATAGATCTCGAAGCTCGACTTGCCGGCGCTTTGCTCGCGGGAGCCTGCGGTCTCGCCCCTGTCCATCGTTGCTGCCCGCCCTCGCTGTCGCCCTCGCGCTAAAGGGTAGCCGGGGTGGGAGGGGGATTGTCAAGCGCGCCCCCGAGAGAGTTGGTCACTCGTGCTTTCAAGATCGGCCGCGGATGGCTACAAGGGTTCCACGCCGTCCGGCTTGGCCGGGGCACAATGATAACGGGGATGGGAGATTTGGCATGGCCTACCGGGTCGAAATCAACGGTGAGGCGCGCGAGCTGGACGTGCCGGCGGACATGCCGCTGCTCTGGGCGCTGAGGAACGAGCTGGGCATGGTGGGCACCAAGTTCGGCTGCGGCATCGGCGCCTGCGGCGCCTGCACCGTCCATGTGGATGGCGTGGCCACCCGCTCGTGCTCGCTGCGGGTCGGTTCCATCGGCGATCGCAAGATCACCACCATCGAAGCGCTGGAGGAAAGCCCGGTGGGCCGCGCGTTGCAGCAGGCCTGGCTCGATGAAGACGTGATGCAGTGCGGCTATTGCCAGGCGGGGCAGCTGATGAACGCCAGCGCCCTGCTGGCCCGCAATCCGCAGCCCAACGCACAGCAGATCGATCAGGCGATGTCGGGCAATATCTGCCGCTGCGCCTGCTACACCCGGATCAGGAAGGCGATCGTGGCGGTCGTGGAACAGAAGGAAACGGCCAATGTCTGAGACCATGACGCTTGACCGCCGTTCCCTGCTCAAGGCCAGCGCGCTGGCCGGCGGGGGCCTGATGCTCGCCGTGGCCCTGCCGCTTCCGGCGCGCGCCGCCGCCGCTGGGGCGGGCCAGGGTGCGGAGCTCAACGCCTTCATCACCATCGCGCCCGACAACGTGATCACCATCGTCGGCAAGAACCCCGAAATCGGCCAGGGCATCAAGACCATGCTGCCCATGCTGATCGCGGAGGAACTGGATGCCGATTGGGACCAGGTGAAGATCGTCCAGGGCGGCACGGACACCGCGAAATACGGGATGCAGATGGCCGGCGGCAGCACGGCCACGCCGATGAACTGGCTGCCGCTGCGCCAGGCCGGCGCGGCCGGGCGGCAGATGCTGCTCCAGGCGGCCGCGCGCCGCTGGGGGGTGGATAGCGCGAAGCTGGTCACCGAGCCGGGCAAGGTAGTCGATCCCGCTTCCGGCCGCTCGCTGACCTATGGCGAGCTGGCGAGCGAGGCGGCCGATGTGGCCGTGCCCGATCTGGCCAAGGTGCCGCTCAAGGATCCCAAGGATTTCCGCATCATCGGCCGCGCCATCGGCGGGATCGACAGTGGGCGGATCGTGAAGGGGGAACCGATCTTCGGGCTCGACACCCAGCTTCCCGGCATGGTCCACGCCGCTTACGAGCGGGCGCGGGTATTCGGCTCCAAGCTCAAGTCCGCCGATCTCGATGCCGTGAAGGCCACGCCGGGCGTGCTCGATGCCTTCGTGATCGAAGGCAACGGGCAGGCCGATCAGCTGGTGGACGGCGTGGCGATCATCGCCAAGAACTGGTGGATCGCCAACAAGGCGCGCGAGAAGCTGTCAATCGAATGGGACACCGGCGAATGGAGCGGCCATTCGACCGCCGGCTATGATCAGCGCGCGCGTGAGCTGATGGCGGCCGGCAAGCCGGAGGACGTGTTCTCCAGCGATGGCGATGTCGATGCCGCCTTCGCTTCGGCCGCCAAGGTGCTCGATGCGGAATACTTCTACCCCTTCCTGGCCCACGTGCCGATGGAACCGCAGAACTGCACGGCCCTGTGCCATGAAGACGGCTCGATGGAGATGTGGGCGCCCACCCAGATGCCGCAGGGCGGCCAGATGGCCGTGGCGCAGATGCTGGGCCTGTCGCCCGACAAGGTCACGGTGCATATGACCCGCACGGGCGGTGGTTTCGGCCGCCGTCTGACGAACGATTTCATGCACCAGGCGGCGGCGATCGCCAAGAAGATGCCCGGCACGCCCGTGCAGCTGATCTGGAGCCGCGAGGACGACGTCCACAGCGACTTCTACCGGCCGGCCGGTTGGCACCGCCTGCGCGCGGCGCTGGACGGGGACGGCAAGCTGATCGGCTTCGACGATCACTTCATCACTTTCGATATCACCGGCGGGTTCAACCCCGCGGCCATGGCGCCGGACATCTTCCCGGCCCGGTTCGTGCCCAATCTGCGCTATGCGCAAAGCAAGCTCAAAACCCGCGTGCCGATGGGCGCGCTGCGGGCGCCTTCGTCCAACGCGCTGGCTTTCGTTACCCAGGCCTTCCTTGACGAGGTGGCCGAAGCGCAGGGCCGCGATCTGCCCGCCTTGCTGGATGACCTGCTATCCTCGCGCGGCAAGTTCCCCGACAGCCGGGGTTTCGGCGGCGCGCAGCCCGGCTTCGATCCGGCGCGGGCCAAGGGGGTGATCCGCAAGGCGATGGAAATGTCCGCCTGGGACCGTCCGTCATCGCCGGGCCGGGCCAAGGGCTTCGGCTATTACTTCAGCCACATGGGCTATTTCGCCGAAGTGGTGGAAGCCAGCCTGTCCGATCGCGGCCAGGTCGAAGTGCACAATGTCTGGGCGGCGGGCGATGTCGGCAGCCACATCATCAATCCGTTCGGCGCGCTGAACCAGGTGGAAGGCTCGATCATCGACGGAATCGGTCAGGCGACCTCGCTCGCGATCGAGCTTGATGGCGGTGCGGTGGTCCAATCCAATTATAATGATTACCCGGTGCCGCGCATGCCCGTGACGCCGGAGATCCACGTCGAATGGGTCAAGACCGATCACAATCCCACCGGCCTGGGCGAGCCCGCGCTGCCGCCGGTGATCCCGGCCCTGACCAACGCGCTCCACAAGCTCACCGGCAAGCGCATCCGCAGGCTGCCGATCGACACGAAGCAACTGGTCTGAATCCTCTCCTCGAAAGGGGGGACCACGCGAAGAACGATGGAAGGGTGCTCGCGCCCAGGCGCGATAGCCCCCTTCTCTTCGGATGGCGCGGCGCAAGGCGTCGTGCTTCGTCGCTTCACTTCTCGCCATGACGAATCAGGTTGATTCACCGGCCTCACCTCGCGGCGCGCGATGGTCCTCGCGAATGAGGCTTTAAGACCCCGCGGAATCCGGGCTATGAGCAGCTCAAGTCCAGAAACGAGTGGGAGGGGCGGATGATAAGACGGATATGGATGCGTGCGCTGTGCGGCGGATCGGCGGCGGCGCTTGTCGCGCTTGCCAGCCCGGCGGCGGCGGCCGAATGCGGTGACTTGGCGCGCCTCAGCCTGCCCGATGGCAAGGTGACGGCCGCCAGCGTGGTGGCGGCCGGCGCCTTCCAGCAGCCCGGCCCCGCCGGTGCGCCGCCCGGCATCGGCGCGGGCCGTTTCGGTGAACTGCCCGCCTTCTGCCGCGTGCAGCTGACGCTGACCCCCAGCGCCGATTCCGACATCAAGTCCGAAGTCTGGCTGCCGGCGAGCGGATGGAACGGCAAGTATGTCGGCATCGGCAACGGCGTCTGGGCCGGCTCGATCAGCTACGGCGAAATCGCCAGTGCGCTGGCGCGCGGCTACGCCGTTGCCGCCACCGATACCGGGCATACCGGCAATGGCATGACCGGCGACTTCGCCGTGGGCCATCCGGAAAAGCTGGTCGATTTCGGCTATCGCGCGGTTCACGAGACGACCGTGGCCGCCAAGCGCGTGATCGAGGCGTTCTATGGCAACGGGCCGAAGCTCTCGTTCTGGAACTCCTGCTCCACCGGCGGGCGGCAGGGCCTCATGGCCGCCTATCGCTATCCCGCCGATTTCGATGCCATTTCGGCGATGGCCCCGGCCAATCCGATGACCGACCTCATGACCCAGTCGATGTGGGCCGGCGGGCAACCACAACGCGCGCCGGGCGCATCGCTGACGCCGGCGCAGATGAACGCGGTCCACCGCGCTGCCGTGGCGCAGTGCGACAAGGACGATGGGCTGGAAGATGGGCTGATCGCCATGCCCGGCCAGTGCCGCTTCGATCCCGGCACCGTTCCGGGATTGACCGCGGAACAGGCGGAAACGGTGCGCGCGATCTATCGCGGGCCGCCGAACTTGCCCGGCTGGCCCGTCGGCAGCGAAACGCAGCTGGGCATGCTGGTGCAGGGGCAGACCCCGTTCCCCGTCGCTTACACCTATTTCAGCATGCTCGTCTTCGGCGACCGGCCGCAGTGGGATTGGAAGACCTTCGACTACGTTCGCGACGCACAGGCGGGGCGGGCCTATGGCGCGAACATCCTCGATGTTCCGTCCAACGGCCTCGGCGCGTTCTTCGCGCGGGGCGGCAAGCTGCTGCTCAGCCACGGATGGACCGACGGGCTTATCCCGGCCAACAACACGCTCCGATTCTACGACGGCTTGCGGCCGAGCTTGAGCGACGCGCAGGCGGACAATCAGCTGCGGCTCTACATGGTGCCGGGGATGGACCATTGCTCCGGCGGCGACGGGGCCAGCCAGTTCGATACGCTCGGTACGATCGACGAATGGGCCAGCACGGGCAAGGCGCCTGACCGGCTCATCGCCACGCGCCCGGCCGCCATGGGCGGCCCTCCCGGCGCGCCGGCGGCGGCGCCGCGCGAGCCGATGACGCGGCCGCTCTGCCCCTATCCGCTCTACGCGCGCTACAAGGGCGCGGGCGATCCCAACGATCCGGCCAGCTTCCAGTGCACCCGGCTGCCGGCCATGAGTTCGCCCTCGCGAAGCTGATGCTGGCAACCGCGCGCCGCCCAGCCTGGACCGATGACCGCGCCGCCTTGCGCGCGGCGTGCGATCCGGGGGTGGGCCTGTGCACGGTGGTCGGCATCGAAGGCAGCTTTTCCCGCCGCATCGGGGCGCAGCTCGCGGTCGGGCCCCGGGGGGAAATCACCGGCAGCCTGGCCGATGGATGCCTCGAAAGGCAGCTCGCCAGCGAGATCGCCCTGGCGCGCGGCCCCGTGGTCAAGCGCTTTGGCGCCGGGTCGGAGCTGATCGATTTCCGCCTGCCCTGCGGCAGCGGGCTGGACGTGCTGATCGATCCCGCGCCCGATCGGGCGGCCGCCGGCCGCGCCGTGGAGTGCCTCGAGGCGCGGGCTGAGGCAGTCTTGCCCCTGCCCAGCGAACAACTGCCGCAGCGCCGCTATATCCCGCCGCTGCGCCTGCTGCTGTTCGGGGAAGGGCCGGAGCTGGAGGCGCTGGCCGTCCTCGCCTCCGCCGCCGGAGTGGAAGTGGCCGCGCATGGCAAGGATGCGCTTTCGCTCGGCCGCCAGCCCGCCGGTTTCACCGCCGATCCCTGGACTGCCGTGGTCCTGCTGTTCCACGATCACGAATGGGAACAGGCGATTCTGGAATGGGCGCTGGAAACGCCCGCCTTCCACATCGGCGCGCAAGGTGGCCTGGAAGCGCGCCGTTCCCGGATGGAGCGGCTGGCGGCCCGCGGCGCCACGCCCGATCAGCTCGCCCGCATCCGCAGCCCGGTGGGCGTGATCGCCCGCAGCCGCGAGCCGGGCGTGCTGGCGCTTTCCGTGCTGGCCCAGATCGTCGGCGAATACGAGGCGCTGCACCCGCATGGCTGAACCGCATGTCGTCGTGCTCGCCGCCGGCCGGGGGGAGCGCTTCGGGGGCGGCAAGCTCGATGCGATCTGCGCCGGCAAGCCGCTCGGCCATTGGGCGCTCGATGCCGTGGCCGATGCGGGGCTCGATCCCGGAACCCTGGTCGTCGGCCCGGGCAGCGTCCATTTCGCGGACGGGCATCCGGGCTGGAAGCTGCTGGTCAATCCTCATCCGGAGGAGGGGCTGGGGACTTCGCTGGCACTCGCCGCACAGGCAGCCCTGGCGCGCGGGGACCAGGCGCTGCTGGTCCTGCTGGCCGATATGCCGCTGGTCACGCCGGCCTATCTGCGCCGTCTCGCCGCCAGTCGGCCCCCGGCGGCCACCGGCCATGCCGACGATCACGCCGGCGTTCCCGCCTTGCTCGACTGTGCCCTGATCGAGAAGGCCGCCACGCTTTCCGGCGATCGCGGCGCCGGCCCCTTGTTGGAAACCGCCACGCTGCTCGATCCGCCGGCGGGTATGCTGCGCGATGTCGATACGCCGGAGGATCTGGCGGAGGTGGAGCAAATCCTTTCCCGCTAACCTCCTTCGTCATTCCCGCGAAGGCGGAAATCCAGCGTACAAAGCGGGCGCGCGTAGCGCTCATTACGGTCTGGGTCCCCGCTTTCGCGGGGATGACGAGCTATTCAGAGGTGCGGTGAAACACCGGCTCCCCCGCGCGCTGCACCGCGATCCGCTCGATCAGCCCGCCGCGCAAGGTGTAGGTCACGATCACTCTCACTTCGATATAATCGCCCTTCCGCAGCGGCCCGACCACGAAATCCGGCGCGTCGGCCACGGCGGTGAACCGGCTGGTCGTGTCGCTGACGATCTCGCTCTCGCTCGCCTCGATGCCATGCACCGTCAGGCTTTCGCGCACGCGCTGGAACATCGCGGTGTAGAAATCGGCGATGGCCTGCTTGCCCCTCATCGGCGGCACAGAGCCCAGCAGCAGCTCCACATCATCGGTATAGAACCGGGTGTAGCGCTCGGCATCGCCGGCGGAAAAGGCGGCCGTATAGGCCGCGTAAGCCGCCAGCTGGCTGGGATGCGGCCCCAGCGGCGGCAGCTTGGTCACGCCCTTTTCCGCCGGCCAGGTCATGGTCTTCAGCCGCTGGATCTGCCCCCTGTCGTCGAGCACATAGTGCGCCAGGAACTTCACCGTGATGGAATCGCCGGGGAACAGGTGCTGGAAGGGGAAGTCCGCGCGCTCCTTGGTCGCGTGGAAGTCCATGTCGATCTCGGCGAACAGGTCCTGCCCCTGCTGCACCCAGGCCACGATGCGCGGGCATTCGCGCACCCCGTCATGCGCCCAGGCCAGGAAGCGGCGCATCCCGTCGCGCCCTTCGAACGTGCCGCTGCCGCTTTCCATCGCGCAGTGCTCGGCAAACCAGCGCGTCACCAGCGCCTCGTCGTCGCCGGTCAGGAAATCCGCGACATAGGCTTCATAGTCGAAAGTCATTCCAGCTCCAGGATCACTGCATCGGCGGCCAGGGTCTCGCCCACCATGGCCGCGACCTGGCTCACCGTTCCGCTGCGCTGGGCGCGCAGGATGTTCTCCATCTTCATCGCCTCGACGGTCGCCAGCGGCTGGCCCGCTTCGACCCTGTCGCCCGCCGCCACATGCAGCGCCACCAGCAGTCCCGGCATCGGGCTGAGCAGGAAGCGCGAGAGATCGGGCGGCGTCTTCTCGATCATGTGCGCCGCCAGCGGGGCCAGCCGGGCAGGGATCGCCCGTGCCCTGTGCGTGGCGCCGTGGGTGGTGATCAGCCAATCGAACCCCGCGCGCCCCACCTTGAGGTCGAGCACCTGCCCATTCCCGCTTGCCGTGGCCAGCCGGATGCCCGGCCGCCAGTCGCAGGTGCCTTCGATGCGGTGCCCATCGACCGTGGCATGGCCTTCGCCCAGCGTAACAGTGTAGTCACGGCCGCCCATCCGCACCGTCCAGTCGCACGGGACCGCCGGCGGCCCATTGAGCTGGCCGGAAATCCGCCGCGCCCGCGCCATCATGGTCGAGGCATTGCCCGCCACCACCGCGGCGATCAGGCGCAGCTGCTCCTCGCTGGCCGGCGCGCCGTGGAAGCCTTCGGGATATTCCTCGGCGATGAAGCCGGTGGTCAGCTCGCCGGCGCGAAAGCGCGGATGCTGCATCAGGGCGCTGAGGAAATCGATATTGTGCCCCGGCCCTTCGATCTCGAACCGGTCGAGCGCGGTGACCTGCAAGTCCGCCGCCTCGTCGCGCGTCGGCGCCCAGGTGATCAGCTTGGCGATCATCGGATCGTAGAACAGCGAAACCTCGCCGCCTTCCGCCACTCCATCGTCCACACGAACGTAAGCCTCCCCCTCCCCCTCAGGGGAGGGGCTCTTGTAACGCATCAGCCGCCCGGTGCTCGGCAGGAACCCACGATAGGGGTCCTCCGCATAGACCCGCGTTTCGATCGCCCAGCCGTTGAGCGGCACGTCCGCCTGCCCGAACCCCAGCGGTTCCCCCGCCGCCACGCGGATCATCTGCTCCACCAGGTCGATCCCGGTCACCGCTTCGGTCACCGGGTGTTCGACTTGCAGGCGCGTATTCATTTCGAGGAAGTAGAAGCTCTCGCCCGTGGGATCGGCTCCGCTGACGATCAGTTCCACCGTGCCGGCCGAATGATAGCCCACCGCGCGGGCCAGCGCGATCGCCTGCTTCCCCATTCGCGCGCGCATTTCCGGGGTGACGAAGGGGGAGGGGGCTTCCTCCACCACCTTCTGGTGCCGCCGCTGGATCGAACATTCGCGTTCGTTCAGGTGGATCAGGTTGCCGTGCTGGTCGCCCAGTACCTGGATCTCGATGTGCCGGGGGCTCTCGATGAACTTTTCGATGAACACCCGGTCGTCGCCGAAGGAATTGCGGCTCTCGCGCTTCACGCTCTCGAAGCCTTCGCGCACGTCCTGTTCGGTCCAAGCGAGCCGCATGCCCTTGCCGCCGCCGCCGGCGCTGGCCTTCATCATCACCGGATAGCCGATCTCCCCCGCGATCTTCGCCGCGTGCGCCGTATCGGCGATCTCGCCCACGAAGCCCGGCACCACGTTGACGCCCGCCGCCTGCGCGATCCGCTTGCTTTCGATCTTGTCGCCCATCGCCGCGATGGCCGACGCGGGCGGGCCGATGAACACGATCCCTTCCGCCTCCAACGCTTCCACGAAGCTCGCCCGCTCGGACAGGAAGCCATAGCCGGGATGCACCGCTTCGGCCCCGGTGGCCTTGCAGGCTTCGATGATCCGGTCGGCGCGCAGGTAGCTTTCGGCCGCCGGCGAAGGCCCGATAGGCACCGCCTCGTCCGCCATCTTCACATGCGCACTGCGTGCGTCGGCATCCGAATAGACCGCCACCGTCGCGATCCCCATCGCGCGCGCGGTGCGGATCACCCGGCAGGCGATCTCGCCCCGGTTGGCGATGAGGATCTTACTGAACATCAGCGAGGCGCTTCCCAGGAAACGGCACCCCCTTCTTCGTCACCCCCGCGAAAGCGGGGGCCCAGTAGGCTCTCATTGCGCCCACAGACGCGACTGGGCTCCCACTTTCGCGGGAATGACGAAACAGGGACAATACGCTCACGCCGCCACGGCCTCGCCCATCGCCTCAAACCTGCTCCAGCGCCTGGCTGAGGTCGGCGATGATGTCGTCGATATGTTCGATGCCGACCGACACGCGCACCACGTCCGGCCCGGCACCCGCTTCGACCAGCGCTTCGGGTTCGAGCTGGCGGTGCGTGGTGGAGGCCGGGTGGATGATCAGCGAGCGAGTATCGCCCATGTTGGCCAGGTGGCTGAACAGCTTGACCGAGGAGACCAGCTTCACGCCCGCTTCATAGCCGCCCTTGAGGCCGAAGGTGAACACCGCGCCGCCCTTGCCGCCCAGATAGCGCTGCGCCAGCGTGTGATAGCGATCGCCTTCCAGCCCGGCATAGGACACCCACTCCACCTTGGGGTGCGCCTTCAGCCATTGGGCCAGCGCCAGCGCGTTGCTGCAATGGCGCTCCATCCGCAGGGCCAGCGTCTCCATCCCGGTCAGCACGAAGAAGGCGTTCATCGGCGACAGGGCCGGGCCGAGATCGCGCAGGCCCAAGGTGCGGGCGGCGAGGATGAAGGCCAGCTCGCCGAACGTGTCGGCAAAACTCGTGCCGTGGTACGAGGCATTGGGCTCACTCAGGTAGGGGTACTTGCCGCCTGCCTTCCAGTCGAAGCGACCGGCATCGACGATCACCCCGGCGATCGAATTGCCGTGCCCGCCTAGGAACTTGGTTGCCGAATGGACCACGATATCGGCCCCGTGCTCGATCGGGCGGCACAGCATCGGCGTCGCCAGCGTGTTGTCCACGATCAGCGGCACGCCCGCATCGTGCGCCACCTTGGCGATCGCCGCGATGTCCTGCACGCCCTGCGGATTGGCCAGGCTTTCGATGAAGATGCAGCGCGTCTTGTCGTCGATCGCGGCGGCGATGGCGGCCGGATCGTCCGCATCCACGAACTTCGCGTCCCACGCCATCTTGCGGAAGCTCTGGCCGATCTGGTTGAGCGATCCGCCATAGAGCCGCTTGGCCGCCACGATGTTGCAGTGTGGCTCCATCAGCGTGTGAAAGACAAGGAACTGCGCCGCATGGCCCGATGCCACCGCCAGGCCGGCCAGGCCGCCCTCCATTGCCGCCACCTTGCCTTCCAGCACGCCACTGGTGGGGTTCATGATCCGGGTGTAAATGTTCCCGAATTCCTCCAGGTTGAACAGCCGCGCCGCGTGATCCACGTCGTCGAACACATAGGACGTGGTCTGGTAGATCGGCGTCACCCGCGCCTTGGTCGTGGGATCGGGCGCAGTGCCGGCGTGAATGGTCAGGGTTTCCAGCTTCTGGTCGGTCACGTTCATGGCTCCATGGTTCAAGGGGTGGCGACGAGATCGCGCAGTTGCTGGATGCGTAGCTCGGTCAGATAGGTTTTGCACTGCGCGTTCATCATCGGCTGCAAGGATCCGCCGCGGGCCAGGAAGCTTTCCGAAAGGCACTGCGCATCGCGGAATGTCAGCCAGGCGCGCTGGCCATTGAGCAGCGTGTCGAAATAGCCGGGCTGCTTGTCGTGCTCCCGGTCGATCTGCGCGTCGAGCGCTTTCATCCGCGCCGCCGTTTCCGCCCATTGCGCATTGAGCGCGGCGTCGGAGCTTTCGAAATCCCGCGCGGCGCAGCGATTCATCTCCAGCTGGGTCAGCGCCTTGTCGCAGTTGATCGGTTCGTCCGCCGTGGAAGCGCCCGCCTGGGCAAGCAGCAGCGCGGCGGCGATGGCGATCATTGATCGAACATCCGCTCTCCGGTCGCCGCCCGATAGTAAGCCGTCGGGGCGGAGGGTGACGTGTCGCTCCAGGTGTCGATCATGTCCTGGCCGGCCCAATCGGACGCGGCGTTCACCGTTTCGTTCCGGTCGGCGGAAGCCTCGATCGTTTCCAGCGCCCGCGCGCGGCCGATCGCCTCGCCGAAAACCACCGTGAAGGCGGCCACGATGGCGTCGATATAATGCTCCCGCTCCGGCGCTTCGCGATGGCCGCGCACCGCGGCCACGGCGGTTCCCATCAAGGCGCCCCGGCAGCGATCGGACCCGAACCGCGCGTCGAACGGAACCGTGCCGGGCCGGAATCCCAGCATGTCGAGCTGGCTCTTCAACACCACGAACAGCGTCGCCGCCGTCCGCTGCGCCGGATCGGACATATCCGCGCCGGCCAGCGCCCGGCTCATTTCCTCACTCAAGGCAAGCGTCTTGTCGGATTGGCCGTTCATTCTGTTTCAACTTTCCAGGTTGGCGATGAGAATCTTGGAAATATCAGCGTCCGTTTCGCGTAAAGAGCCAAAGCATCACGATCCCGCCGGTGAGCACGATCATGAGCGAACCGGGAAATAGCAAGAGGTTCGCTGCGTTGTTCTTGCAGCTCGAGTCCGGTCCGTCCGCGCAGTCGCCCATCGCCGATCCTACCAGGCAGAATAGGACAACGAGGCTTCCGATGCTTGTATAAGCAAGGCAGCCGATCCTTTTTCCGGTGCTCATCGTCGGGCGATCGCTGAAACTCACTCTCCCAATCCCCTCGTCATTCCCGCGAAAGCGGGGACCCAGTTGCGTCTGCTGCGCGGCCTGAAGAGCCCACTGGGTTCCCGCTTTCGCGGGAATGACGACTGAAGAGGAAATGGGCGCTCACTCCGCCGCCATCGCCTGGCACGCCCGCATCGGCTCCTCGCCCGTCAGCGGCACCAGCCCCAGCTTGGCGAACAGCGCGCCATCGGCGTCGTCGCCGGCATTGGGCGCGGTCAGCAGTGTGTCGCCGGTGAAGATCGAGTTCGCCCCGGCTAGGAAGCACAGCGCCTGGGTCGCCTCGCTCATGCTCTCGCGCCCGGCGGAAAGGCGCACCATGCTTTTCGGCATCGTGATCCGCGCGGCGGCCACCGTGCGGACGAATTCGATGTCGTCGATCTTCGCCAGAGGCGTGTCCGCCAGCATGTCGCCCAGCACGGTGCCTTTCACCGGCACCAGCGCGTTGACCGGCACGCTCTCCGGATGGCGCGGCAGGGTGGCGAGCGCGTGGATGAAGCCGACGCGGTCCGCGCGCATCTCGCCCATGCCCACGATCCCGCCGCTGCACACGCTGATCCCCGCCGCGCGGACAGTGTCCAGCGTCTCCAGCCGGTCCCCGAACGTGCGCGTGCTGATGACCCGCTCATAGTATTCCGGGCCGGTGTCGATGTTATGGTTGTAATAATCTAGCCCCGCTTCGGCCAGCATCCCGGCCTGCTTCGGCGTGAGCATCCCCAGCGTCATGCAGGTTTCCAGACCCATCGCGGCCACGCCTTTCACGATCTCGACGATCTTCGGCATGTCGCGGTCTTTCGGGTTGCGCCAGGCGGCGCCCATGCAGAACCGCTGACTCCCCGCATCCTTCGCCTGCGCCGCGCGTTGCAGCACGGCCTGCACGTCCATCAGCCTGGTGGCTTCCACACCGCTGTCGGCCTTCACGGATTGGGAGCAATAGCCGCAATCCTCCGGACACCCGCCGGTCTTGATGGAGAGCAGCGTGCACAGCTGCACCTCGCTCGCCCGATGATGCGCGCGGTGGACTTCGGCCGCACGGAACACCAGTTCGGTGAACGGCAGATCGAACAGCGCGGCGATCTCCTCGCGCGTCCAGTCGGTGCGGATTGCTTCGCTCATAGCGCTTCGATAGCGCTGGCCACGCCTGCGGCATAGGCCCAGCGTGAGTCTGCCGGCGGGCAGTCCTGGGTGGGAAATCCCCGCGCTTCTATCCCGTATCGTCCCGGCGGGCGAGCCATACGGTGCTGAAACCGGCACCGGGATCGCGCTCGACGTAGCGGAGTATCCGGAAACCGAGCGCTTGCAGGATTGTCCGATATTCTCCCGGATCAAGGCTCGCGTGATAGAGATTTTCGCCGAACATCGGATTGATCGCCTCTCCTTCGCGGTCGCCGGCGGTGAACATCAGCACCGCCGTTGGCGCCGCATGGGCGGCCAGGCGGACAATGGCGGCGCGCTGATCGTCCTGCCCGAGATGAAAGAGGCTGTGCCACGCAAGGATGCCGTCGAATGTTCGGCCCAGAGAGAAATCGCGTAGATCGGCTTCCAGAAACACGCCATCCGGCACTTTTTCACGTGCCAGATCGAGAAAGGCGGGTGTCGTGTCCAGGCCCGTCACCAGGAAGCCGTGTTCGACAAGGGTTCGCGCGATCGGCTCACCTGTGCCGCAGCCGGCGTCAAGAATGGAACCGGACGGCAGCAATTCGGCCATGAAGGATTTGAGCCAGGTTCCTTCGGCGCTGGGCCCCGACCGGACGCGGGCAAATTCCTCCGCATGGCTGCGATAGAAATCCACAGGATCGCGATGATCCGTCGTCACTCCGCCTCTCCCTCCACCGGCGGCATGTTGTGCCCCAGCAGCCTGAGCAGGTCCGCCGCGCACTCCACCACGTTGCTGCCGGGGCCGTAAATCCCCTGCACCCCGGCGTCACGCAGGAACTGGTAGTCCTGTGGCGGGATCACGCCACCAGCGACGACCTTGATGTCCGCCCGCCCGGCCGCTTTCAGCGCCTCGACCAGCTCGGGGATCAGCGTCTTGTGTCCGCCCGCGAGCGAGCTGGCGCCGACCGCGTCCACATCGCGCTCCAGCGCCAGCGCGGCGGTTTCGGGCGGGGTCTGGAACAGCGGGCCGGGGATCACCGCGAAGCCCATGTCGGCAAAGGCGCTGGCGATCACATTCGCCCCGCGATCGTGCCCATCCTGCCCCATCTTGGCGACCAGCAGGCGGGGAGGGCGGCCCAGGCGGTGGGTGACGGTCTCCACGCCGGCGAGGACCTGCGTATAACGCGCGTCACCGGCATAGGAAGCGGAATAGACTCCGCGCACCGGCGTGGGCACCGTGTCATAGCGCCCGAAGGCCGCCTCCAGCGCCATGGAGATTTCGCCCAGCGTGGCATCGGCACGGGCGGCTTCGATGGCGAGGGCGAGCAGGTTAGCCCTCTCCCCTTCAGGGGGGAGGGTTGGGAGGGGGGGCTGTCCGCCAGGCGGAAGCACACCGCCCCCGCCCCCAACCCCCTCCCCCGAAGGGGAGGGGGCTTTCCGGGCCGCCTCGGTCAGCGCCTCCAGCGCCGCGCGGCACTTCGCCTGGTCCCGCGCCGCGCGCACGGCCGCGATCCGCGCGATCTGGCCTTCGCGCACCTTGTGGTTGTCCACTTCCAGCGTCTCGATCGGCGCGTGTTCGTCCAGCGGATACTTGTTCACCCCGATGACGACATCCTCGCCCCGGTCGATCCGCGCCTGCCGGGCGGCGGCGGCTTCCTCGATCAGCCGCTTGGGCATCCCGCTGGCCACCGCCGCCGTCATGCCGCCAAGCGCATCGGCTTCGGCGATCAGCGCTTCCGCGTCTTCAACTAGCTTCGCCGTCAGCGCCTCGATGTAGTAAGAGCCACCCAGCGGATCGATCACCCGCATCACGCCGGTTTCCTCGGCCAGCACCAGCTGCGTGTTGCGGGCGATGCGGGCGGAGAAATCGGTGGGCAGGGCCAGCGCCTCGTCCAGCGCATTGGTGTGCAGGCTCTGCGTCCCGCCCAGCACGGCCGCCAGCGCTTCCACCGTGGTGCGGATCACGTTGTTGTAAGGGTCCTGCTCCTGCAACGAAACCCCGCTGGTCTGGCAATGCGTGCGCAGCATCTTGCTGCGTTCGTCCTGCGCCCCCAGGCTTTCCATCACCCGGCACCACAGCACGCGCGCGGCGCGCAGCTTGGCCACTTCCATGAAGAAGTTCATGCCGATGCCGAAGAAGAAGCTGAGGCGCGGCGCGAACATGTCGATGGCCAGCCCGGCGGCCATGGCCCGCTTCACGTATTCCTTGCCGTCGGCGATGGTGAAAGCCAGCTCCTGCACCGCCGTCGCCCCCGCCTCGTGCATGTGATAGCCGCTGATCGAGATGCTGTTGAACTTCGGCATCTCGGCCGAGCACCAGGCGATCACGTCGCTGACGATCCGCATGCTCGGCTCGGGCGGATAGATGTAGGTGTTGCGGACCATGAACTCCTTGAGGATGTCGTTCTGGATGGTCCCGCTCAGCCGGTCCCGGCTCACGCCCTGCCGCTCCGCCGCCACGACATAGAACGCCATCACCGGGATCACCGCGCCGTTCATCGTCATGGAAACGCTCATCCGGTCGAGCGGAATCCCCTCGAACAGGATTTCCATGTCCTTCACGGTATCGATCGCCACGCCCGCCTTGCCGACATCGCCGTGCACGCGCGGATGGTCGCTGTCATAGCCCCGGTGGGTGGCCAGATCGAACGCCACCGAAAGCCCCTTCTGCCCGGCGGCCAGGTTACGGCGATAGAAGGCGTTCGATTCCTCGGCGGTGGAGAAGCCCGCATATTGCCGGATCGTCCACGGCCGCCCGGTATACATGCTGGCATAAGGCCCGCGCGTGAACGGCGCGAAGCCGGGAAAGCCGATGTCGCCCTCCGGCAGGTCCTCGGCGGTATAGAGCGGCTGGATCGCAAAGCCTTCGGGCACATGCCAGGCGGCATCGCGGCCTTTCAGCTCATGGGCGGCCTTGCCCTGCCAGTCGGCCTTGTCGGTCATGCGCGCCTTTCTTCCCCTTTCCCCCGGGGGGAGAGGGCTGCGAAGACTTGGCGGTCTGAAAGACCGCTTAGTCGTAGCTGGGAGAGGGGGATCCGCGGCTCCCGATTGCGCGGGCCGGACACCCTCATCCAACTCCGGCTAAGACACTGCGTGTCCAAGCCTGCGTATCCTTCTCCTTCAAGGGAGAAGGGCTCGGCAATGCTCACCGAGGACTCTCCATGATCTCGGTCAGCACGCCTTCCATGTCCTTGGGATGGATGAAGAACACCGGCGTCCCGTGCGCCCCCATGCGGGTGGGGCCGAGCACGCGCTTGCCCATGCCCTCGAACGCCGCGCGCGCCTCGGCGATGTCGGGCACCTCGAAGGCCAGGTGATGCTGCCCGCCTAGCGGATTGCGCTCCAGGAAGGCGCGGATCGGGCAGTGGCCGGGAAGCGGTGCCAGCAGCTCTATCTGCGTGCCTCCGCCGGGCATTTCCATGAAGCACACCAGCACGCCCTGCTCGGTCATGGCGAAGGGTTCGCCCACTTGCGCGGCGCCCATCGTCTCGCGCCAGAAAGCGATCGCCTTCGCGAGGTCCGGCACCGCCACGCCGACATGATTGAGACGGCCAAGCTTCATGCGCCGTCTCTAGCCGATCAGGCCCCCTGTCAGCAAATCCGCCACGCTGTCGATTACCACATGCGGCGCGCGCTCGGGGGGCTGGGCGGCCCATTGCTCACGACTGGTCGATCCGCTGGCGACGGCGATGCCGATCGCGCCCTCGGCGCGGGCCATCTGCATTTCGGCCACGGCATCGTCCCCCACCACGCCCACGTCCGCTTCGGGCAGGCCCAGTTGCTCGGCGATCAGCTTCAGCGCCAGCGCGCTCGGCTTGCCGCACGGCTCCGGCTCGCGGCCCGTCACGCGCGCCACCGCGCCGTTGATTGCGCAGGAATAGCCGAAGGATCGCCCGTCCTTGGTGGCGAAGAACGGCACGTCGGACGCGGTCAGGAACGCGGCGCCGTCCAGCACACGCTCGCAGGCCAGGTGGATATCCGGCATCGAACAGTGCGGATGCCACGCGACATAAACCGCATCGGTTTCATGCGCCGCCGGATCGTCGGGCAGCACGCAGCGCACGCCCGCTTCGGCCAGCGCATCGGCCACGCCCTGGGTGCCCAGCACCAGCACGCGCTCGTATCCGCGCTCGATCATCGCCCGCGCCGCCACGCTGTTGGGCGTGAACAGCCGCTCGTCGCGCACCGGCAGGCCCACCGCGCGCAGCTTCGGCGCCTGCACGCCGGCGGGATAGGCGCTGCCGTTGGTCATCGCGATCCACGGGATGCCGCGCGCGTCCAGTTCGGCCAGCGTCTCCGCGGCGCCGGGGATCGCGGTATAGCCGCCCAGCTTGCGGTCGCTGAGGATCAGCGTGCCGTCGAGATCGAACATGAAGCCCCTGGGGCTGCGGGGGAGGGGCTGGGCCATTGGGTTCATGCCTTGCTTTCGCCTGGTTCGGTGGGGCGGATCTCGACCACGATGTCGCCGGCTTGCAATGCCTTCGCTTCGATTTCCGCGAAGCCGATGGGGACGCCGTCGCGATAGATGCGCAGGCCTTGGCCGCCCGTGGCCAGCTCGGTGATCGGCTTGCCCACTTCCTCCGGCAGCACGGGCCGTTCTATCAGCTGCACCTTGCCGGCGATGGAGGCGAGATCGGCCAGGTATTCCGCCGTGTGCAGCCCTTGCGCGCTGCCGGCCAGCAGCAGGCCGGTGAAACGCACCGGGTTGATCACGTTGTCCGCCCCCGCCTGATGGGCCAGCAATTCGTTGTCGGTGGCGCGGATGACCACGCTGATCGGCACATCGGGGGCCAGGTGGCGGGCGGTGAGCACGATCAGCACCGACGAATCGTCACGCCCGGCGGAAATCAGCACGCATTGCGCCCGGTCGATCCGCACGGCCATCAGGTGCTCGTCGCGCGTCGCGTCGGCCTCGATCACGTTGCAGCCCAGCGCTTCGGCATGGGCCAGCCGTCCGCGGCTCACGTCCATCACCACGATGTCGCGCGGATCGGTGCCCCGCGCGATCAGTTCGGCCACCGCCTCGGAACCGGAAATGCCATAGCCGAGGATCACGACATGGCCGGAAAGCTGCTTCTGAATACGCGCCATGCGCCATTTCTCCCAGCCGCGCTTGATGACGAAATCATAGGCCGCCCCCACGAAGATGAGGAGCACGGCCACTCGAATCGGGGTGACGATCACCGCTTCCACCAGCCGCGATCGGCTGGCCACCGGCGTGATGTCGCCAAAGCCCGTCGTGGTGATCGAAACCATGGTGTAATAGACCACGTCGAGGAAGCTCACGTGGCCGTCCACGTGATCCACCAGGCCGGCGCGGTCGATCCAGTGGATCGTCACCACGATGGAAACCAGCACCAGCACCGCCCCCAGGCGCAGGCCGATGTCCGCCCAGACCGGCACCTTGACCGCGCGGCGCAACGGGGTGAAGCGCAGCGCGCGCGACGCCTCCTCGAACATCCTGCGCGGGCGGCCCGGCCACAGCATGGCTCAGCGCCATCCTCTCATGCGGCGTAGGCTTCCGCCAGGCTGCCGATCGAGGCATGGTGGGTGAGGTCGAGCTGCAGCGGCGTCACCGCGATATAACCGTCCGACACGGCTTCCAGGTCCGTCCCGTGGTCCAGCGTATGTTCGATGTCGTGCAGGCCGAACCAGTAATAGGGCCGCCCCCGGGGATCGGTACCTTCGACCAGAGAGCCGCGCGCATAGTCGTGGAAGCCCTGCCGCACCACGCGAATGCCGCGCACGGCATCGGCGGAAACGGGCGGGAAATTGATGTTCACAACCGTGCGCCGGGCCATTTGCAGGTTCAGCAGCGGCGCCAGCACTTTGTCCGCCCAGTGCTCTGCGGCGGAAAAGCCGTGCCCCCCATCGCGCATCGCCTGGCTCAGCGCCACCGCCGGGATTCCCGCCATGGCGGCTTCCATCGCGGCGGAGATCGTGCCCGAATACGTCACGTCGTCGGCCAGGTTCTCGCCGCTGTTTACCCCCGAAATGACCAGGTCGGGCAGTCGGTCGGCGAACAGCTTGCGCAGCGCCAGGTTCACCGCATCGGTCGGCGTGCCCGTCACCGCGAAGCGGCGCGGGCCATGCTGGCGCAGGCGCACCGGCAGATGCAGCGTCAGCGAATGCCCGGCGCCGGAGTTCTCCTCGCTCGGCGCGCAGACCCAGACATCGTCGGAAAGCCGCGCCGCGATCGCTTCCAGCACCGCCATGCCGGGCGCGTGGATGCCATCGTCGTTGGTCAGGAGGATACGCATCACGCCGCCGGGGCCAGCCGGTCGATCCCGCCCATATACGGCACCAGCGCCGGCGGCAGGGTGACGCTGCCGTCTTCCTGCTGGCCGTTCTCCAGCACCGCCACCAGCGTGCGCCCCACGGCGAGGCCGGAGCCGTTGAGCGTGTGGACGAACGCGGTGCCCTTCTGCCCCCCCGAATCCTTGGCCGGCCGATAGCGCGCATTTATCCGCCGCGCCTGATAATCGCCGCACCAGCTTATCGAGCTGATCTCACGATAGGTGCCTTGGCCCGGCAGCCACACTTCCAGGTCGAAGGTCTTCCGGGCCGTCGCCCCCATGTCGCCCGTGCAAAGCAGCATCTTGCGATAAGGCAGGCCCAGTGTTTCCAGCACCAGCTCGGCGGAACGGATCATGTGTTCGTGTTCCGCCTGCCAGTCTTCGGGCCGGCAGATGCACACCAGTTCCACCTTCTCGAACTGGTGCTGGCGGATGAATCCCCGCGTATCCTTCCCCGCCGCCCCGGCTTCGGAACGGAAGCAGGGGGTAAGGGCCGTCAGGCGGATCGGCTGCGCCAGATCGCCAAGGATCTGCTCGCGCACCGAATTGGTCAGGCTGACCTCGGCGGTGGGGATCAACCAGCGCCCGTCCGTCGTGCGGAACAAGTCATCGGCGAACTTCGGCAGCTGCCCGGTGCCGAACACTGCCTCGTCCCGCACCAGCAGCGGCACCGCGCATTCGGCATAGCCGCGCTGCCGGGTCTGCAGGTCCAGCATGAATTGCCCCAGCGCCCGTTGCAGGCGCGCCATCTGGCCACGCAGGAAGGCGAAGCGCGCCCCGCTCATCGCCGTGGCGGTTTCGAAATCCAGCCCCAGCGCCGGGCCGATGTCCGCATGTTCCTTCGGCGCGAAGGCGAAGGCGCGGGGCTCGCCCCAGCGGGCCACTTCCACGTTGCCGCTCTCGTCCGCGCCTTCGGGCACGTCGTCGGCGGGAATGTTGGGCAGCGCCGCCAGCAGCGTGTCCAGCTCCGCGCCCAGCCGGCGCTCTTCCTCTTCCAGCGCAGGCAGGGTTTCCTTCAGCGCGGCCACTTCGGCCTTCAGCGCCTCCGCCGTGGCCTTGTCGCCCTTGCCCATGGCCGCGCCGATCGCCTTCGATGCTTCGTTGCGGCGCGCCTGCGCTTCTTGCGCGCGTGTCGTCACCGCGCGGCGGCGTTCGTCACGCTCCAGGATGGCGGCAGAGGCCGGTTCGGCCCCGCGCCGGGCCAGGCCGGCGTCGAAGCCCTGCGGGTTTTCGCGGATGGCGCGCAGATCGTGCATGGCCGGGCCTATGCCCGTTGGCCCGCGGCGTTGTCCAGTGGCGCTAGCGCGCATGGGGCCGGGGGAACCGGCCTTGCGCCTCAAGGGTAATCCTGCAAGCTTCCCCCAGCCTAGCAGCGGGACGAGTTTACTTGACCGAAAGGCCCCTGACCCCGCCCCGGCGGACGCGATTCATCGGCGCGGTCAACGCGGCGATCGCGGCGGGGCGGAAGCTGGGGCTGGCGGACAAGCCGGTGCTGGCGAAAGAGGCTTTGCTGGCGCGCGCCGCTGCCTACACCGGGCTCGACGATTTCGGCGATCCCTGGTTCGAAGGGCCACTGGATGTCCTGCTCCAGGCGCTCCACGCCGAAGCGCGGCTCAATGCCGCGGGCGAATGGGCCGCGCGGGCCCAGATCGAAAAGGTGCTGCACGATCGGCTGTGGGCGCAGCAGTGGTTCGCCCGGCACCCGGAAATCCTCGCCCGCCCGCTGCAGCGCCCGGTGATCGTGGCCGGGCCGATGCGATCGGGCACCACGCGGCTGCACCGGTTGCTCGCGGCCGATCGCCGGTTCACCCACTTGCGCAGCTTCGAAACGATCAGCCCCGTTCCCCGGCCGGGCTTCGACGGCAGCGGCCCCGATTCGCGTATCGCGCTGGCCCGGCGGATCATGCGCGTCGCCCGCCTCGCCAATCCGCGCACGCTCACCATTCACCCCACCGGCCCGCTGGACCCGGAAGAGGAACTGGGCCTGCTGGTCAGCAGCTTCTGGGGCATGAAGCACGAGGCGCAGTGGTGGGTGCCCAGCTACGGCCGCTGGTGCGAAGCGCAGGACGCAGTGCCCGCCTATCGCCAGATGGCGCGCCTGCTGCGGCTGATCGGCTGGTCGCAGCAGGCCTCCAGCCTCAGGCCGTGGATCCTCAAGACCCCGCAGCACCTGCTCGACCTGCCGGCGCTGCTGAAAGTCTTTCCCGACGCACGTCTCATCTTCACGCATCGCGATCCGCTGGCGGTGGTCGGCAGCGCCGCTTCGCTGGCCTGGAACCAGACGATCATCTACTCCGACAAGGCCGACGCACGCCGTATCGGCAGCGAATCACTGCGCAAGACCCGGCTGATGCTGGAACGGATGGCCGCGGCGCGCGATGCCATTCCCGCCGATCGGCAGATCGACGTCCATTACGAAGACATGGACCGCGATTGGCGCGGCGCCATGGCGCGCGTCTATCGCTTCCTCGGGCTCGACATCGCCCCGGCGCGTCCCGCGATGCTAGCCTACCAACGCCGCGCCGCCCGGCTCAAGCGCCGCCCGCATCGCTACAGCCTGGAGGAATTCGGCCTCACGCCCCAGCGCGTGCTAGGTGAACTGGGCGATTATGTGCGCAGCTACGGCGTCACGCTCGAAGGCCGTGCCGCCTGAAGTACGAACCCGCCCGCGCCGTCCCCTAGCGCTGTCCGCCCCGCGCGGCCTTGCCGTCCTGCCGGCCCAGTTCATAAGCCGTCTCACTGAGCCACTTGTCGGCCGCCGGCTTTCCGTCCCGGCGGACCCGCTCCTCGTATTCGCCCTGCACTTGCGCCATCAACTGCCGCATCCGCTCTTCCGAAGGCTTGGCGGAAGCCTGCTCCCGCTGGGCCTGCCGCGCCCGGTCGGCGCGGCATACGCCTTCATCGGGCCATTCGGCGCAGTAACGCTTCATCGTCGGCGAAAGCTCGTCGGAATCCGCGCCATCCCGGCCGATCTCGCGCGTGCCGCTCAGGACCGACTGCCCCAGCGCCGTCGATCCCATGGCCGCCCCAAGATCGCCGGTCGCATCCGGACTATACTGTGCCAGCGCGGCGCCCGGCAGCATAAACGCGCCGGCCAGGGTCATCCCCGCGGAAACCAAACGGCTGAAACGCATCGAGATAGCTCCTTCGGCCTCGCGCCCAGCCTATGGCCAAGGCGCACCGCCGGTCGCCGCCCATCCGACAAGCCGTGCCGCGTTCAGGCTCAACAACGAGGCTGGGCGAGAAGCGGAATCAGGCCCTTCCGCCATGCCGTGGGAGTTCACAGGGCGATGTGCCTTGACCTGGCCTCAGTGGCCTCATCCCGCCAAAAGATGCTTCGGTTGAATCGTTCTGGTCTGCGTGACTCACAGCTCGGTTAGATGCCCCGAGTCAGCCACTTAAAAAGCACAGATCGCCATCGACCGACGAGTTACTTTTCTATTGAAATCACTGGCCTAATGGTGGGCGCGGCAGGGATTGAACCTGCGACCCCACCCGTGTGAAGGGTAGCTTCATCACGAACGCAGGCGAACGCTCGCGACCTTTCCGCGCCAGTAAAGCACGAAAATCCTTTGCGATTTGGCCATTCCGAGAGAGAAGGAGCGAACGAAGGCGACCGGACGCGAACGCTGAAAAACTCGCAAAAAGGTCGCTAGAAGGTTCCTTTTGGAGTTTCGCCATGGCCGCGCCGAAGAAGAAGTCCTACCCAAAGACCTACCTCACAGACGTAGCAATCGAGCGCATCAGCCGCCCCGCCAAGGGCCGGGTGTCGGTCAGCGACGTGGAGACCGGGCTGTTCCTTTGGGTCAACTCCACCGGCAAGAAGTCGTGGGCAGTCGTGACCAATCAGAAAGGCTCTGACCGCAAGCAGCGTAAGGTGATCGGGCAGTGGCCTGGCATGGGCGTGTCGGAGGCGCGGGAGGCAGCGCGGGAGCTCGTCGCGGCAGCGAGGGATGGAGCGGTCATCAAAGACAAGCTGGCGGAAGAAAAGGCCGCTGCCGAGCGCGAGGCTGCCGATAAGCAGGCTGGTTCCTTCCGCGCCGTGGCGGAAAGCTACGTGGCGGCCATGCGGGCAGGGCAGCTAGTCGGCGGACGCAAGCGCGCTGTCACCGCGACGACTGCTACCGCCCGCGAACGGCTGCTAGAGCAACGGGTGTTGCCGATGCTGGGCCAGCATCCGCTGTCCGAGATCACGACGCCGATGGTGGCGCGGCTGCTCACCCAGTTGGACAAGGCGGGTGGGCCGGTGGACGAAACGCTCAAGGCAATCCGGGGCGTGTTCAAGTTCGCCCTATCGCGCGGGCTGTTCCACGGCGCACTGCCGACCACAGGCATGACCAACCGCCAGCCGCCGAAGAAGATCACGCGGGCGCTGGCCGACGATGAGCTGCGCTCAATCTGGCAAGCGGCGGGCGAACAGGGCTGGCCGTTCGGCTCGGTGATCCGCCTGCTCATGCTGACCGGGCAGCGCAAGAACGAGATTGCAGGGCTGGCGTGGGACGAGGTGGACCTTGAACGCAAATTGATCGTGTTGCCGAAAGAGCGAGTGAAGAACCGCAAGGGCGCGCACGAGGTCGCGCTGAGCGAACCGGCCATGGAAGTGCTGGAAGCGGCGGGGGCGATCTACGACGCGCTGCATCCCCGCCCGGCGGGCGGCAAGCCGGAGCCGCGCAAAGGGCTGGTGTTCCCGAGCGACACCGGGGAGACGCCGATCAGCGGCTGGAACAAGCTCAAGGCAGCCCTGGACCGGCGCGTGAAGGGCAACCTCGCTGGCCTGGGCGAAGAGGATCATCGGGCGATCCGCGCGGGCGGCGCGCTGCGGGCGGACACTGTGGAGCGCAAGAAGGCAGCGCTGGCGCGGGTGGCACAGGTGGAAACGGAAGCGTGGCGCATCCACGACTTGCGGCACACCTTCATCACCCGCGCTCGGGACGGCGAGGAAAACGCGCAAGGGGAGATTGTCTGGTCAGCACCGCTCGACGTCCTGCAAGCGGCGGTGAATCATGAGATCACCGCTGGCGTAACCGCTGCCTACGACCACGGCGACATTCAACGCCGCTACCGGCTGCGCAAGCGCGAGTTGATGGACTGGTGGGCGCGGAAGCTGATGGTGATCGTGGGCGAGGCTGAGGCGCGGGACAATGTTGTGCCGATGCCGGTGCGGGGCGGATAGGCATTTACAAACTCCGATGAGGTTGGCATGTTGCGCTTGCCGACAGGGTCCACCGGTCCCCTACCACAATCCGCGTATACGGCTCCTCCACAATCTGAATCAAAGCCCAAGGAGGGCCATAGTCATGTTCAAAGAATACACATTGAATCCCGGCGAGGTCGTCTTGGAAGTGACGGAGCTTTCCGACCGCTTCGCCTTCGGCACCGTCCACCGGCCCGACGGCACGTTGCTGATGGCCCCGGACGGGGTGTGCGTCGCCCTGGCGGCGATCTACCGGGATAACTGGGGCGGCAACGCCGGGCACATGCGCGTCGGCTGCCGGTTCGCCGCCTATCTCTCGCCCACGCGGGAGGGATCGACGTTCCAGTATTTCGCCAATCGCATCCGGCTGCTCGCCGAGGGCGATGGGCCTGTGGCGGTCGCACTCGAAGAGGAGGCGATGTAAGCAGCAACTCCCGTCTATCTGCCAAATTGTAGTTAGACGGGAGTTCTCATTAAAGCATTTTTCTTTTGCGCGAAGTTGGCGCATACGCATAAAGGTTTCGAAGTCGCTCGCAGGCGACCGAACAAAAACCGACAGCCGCTATAAAAAGCAAGGCAGCGCACCCAGGCCAATCAAAAAGGTGCCGGCGTCATTCTGAAAACCCGAGGCTTCGCCTCAGGCAGAAGGACGTTGCCAATGCCTGCTCGCAAACACCGCACCGGTGAAGAACTTGAAGCGTGGGAAGCCCGCAAGGCCGCCCATCAAGTGCGCATGCTCATCGCGCGAGAGACAGTGAAGAGCCTGACCGGCCACACGCTGCTTCACCTTGATGAAGCTGCCGCCATGCTCGGCATCACCAAGAAAAGCCTGCGCGAGTTGGAAGCTCGGGCGCGAGAGACCGGGAGCTACTTTCCGGCTCGCGTGACCCTTGGCCAAAAGATCACCGGCTTCCGGCTGGCCGACATGAACGCCTTGGTTGAGAGCGGGATGGCCCCAGCTCCTGCCGACGAATTGGCTGATGCCTGATGCGCGCGGATCAAGAGGCCATACCTCCCGGCCCTGAAAGCGAAGGCCCCCGCGCCGGTGAGGGTGCGAGGGCCGAAATCGCCACCGGGGGAACGGTTAGCGAGGATGATTCTGCGCCAGTCGCGGGCGAAAGAAAAGCACCTTGGCCAACAGCCGCGCTCGCACTCGCGCGCTCTGGGTTGCCGGTTTTCCCGTGCTGGAACCTGCCCGGCAGCGACCGGCATAAGGCCCCGCTGACCCTCAGAGGCTTTCACAGCGCGACAACCGATGAAGCGATCATCATGGGCTGGGCGCGAAAGTACCCCGAGGCGTTGATCGGTGTACCCACCGGGACCGCGAGCGGGTTGGCAGTGCTCGACCTCGACAAGAAGAACGGCAAGGACGGCTATGCCGCGGTGCCCGACTGGGAAACCCTGTCGCCGGCCATCGTGCGAACCGGCAGCGGCGGCGCGCATGTTTATTTCAAGGCGGATGACCGACTGCGCTGCACAGTCGGCAGGGATGGTGTCGATGTGCGGGGCGAAGGCGGATATGTTATCGTACCACCGTCGGAAGGCTACACCTGGCACCGTCAAGCAGACCTTTCGCGCTTGCCGCCTTTCCCGGCTGCTTACCGCCCGCGCGAGTATGTGGCCGCGCCCAGCGACGAGCTGTTAGCTGACGATGCAGCTGAGTTGGCGGCGGCGGTCCGCGCGATCCCGAATACCGAAGTGGATTGGGGCTTCTGGAAGCAGACAATCGGCATGGGCCTTTGGGGCGCGACGGGCGGCAGCGATGAAGGACTGGAACTGTTCCACGAGTGGTCTGCGAAGCATACTGCGTACGACCCGCAGGCAACGGACCGCGCATGGGCGCAGATCACCCGCTCACCCCCTGTCAGCATTGGCGCAGGCACGATCTTCCATCTTGCCAGCGAAGCTGACCCGGACTGGCGCGACCGGTACTGGCGCGCGGCCGAAGCCACAGCACTCGGCCAGTTGAACGGAGCCGCCAGCGAATGGCTCCCGGACATGGGCGTAGAGCCGCCTCCCGTGGTCGAGGAGCCCCAAGCCGAGGCAGCGGCACCCTCTCCCCCAGCCGAGGCAGAACAACACTCCTTGGCCCAAGGCGAGGCGGAGGCGGATGATCCACAGGACGTCGAAGAGCCGAAGCCCGCTCCACCGAAGCCGAGCGCATTGGGAGAGTGGAACGCAGGAAGCGACGATTGGTCGGAAATCTCACCGCGCGCATGGCTGCTCGGCAACACCTACTGTCGCCGGTTCGTCTCATCGCTCATCGCTCCCGGCGCAGCGGGCAAGACAGCCTTCCGGCTGTTGCAGGCGATTGCGCTCGCCACCGGCAAAAACCTGACCGGCGAGCATGTTTTTCGGCGGTGTCGCGTCCTGTTCGTCTCGCTGGAAGATGACCGCGAAGAACTGCGACGGCGGATGCAGGCTGCGATGCTTCATCACCAGATCGACCCCGCCGAACTCGATGGCTGGCTCTTCTTGTCAGCCCCCGAAGGGAAGGCGGGCAAGCTCGTCGTTCCGCACCCGAAAACGCGTCGCCCGATGGATGGCAGCATGAAGGCCGAACTCGACCATGCGATCCGCGGCAACCGCATCGACGTGCTGATCCTCGACCCGCTGGTGAAGGCGCATGACGTTGAGGAAAACGACAACTCGGCCATGGACGCGGTGATCTCGCTGCTCGCCAACCTCGCCGTTGAGCATGACATCGCCGTGGACGTCCTCCACCACACCTCCAAAGGTGCGGCTGACCCCGGCAATGCGGAGCGCGGGCGCGGTGCATCCGCCGTGAACAACGGGGCTCGGCTGGTTTACACGCTCACGCAGATGACGGTCGATGAAGCCGACCGCTTCGGGATCGCGGAAGGTGAGCGACGGTCGTTCGTCCGAGTGGACAGCGGCAAGGTCAACATCACTCCGCCACTCTCCCAGGCCAAATGGTTCCGGCTGGTGGGAGTGCCGCTCGGCAACGGCGCGGGTGACTACCCGAACGGCGACAACGTGCAAACGGTTGAGCCTTGGACCCCGCCCGACGCTTGGACAGGCGTCACTGACGACATGCGGGCGCGCATCCTCGCGGAGATAGAGGCTGGCATTCCAGCCGACCCGGACAAGGGGATCGTCGCTGGGGGGCGGTATTCCGCGCATCCGAATGCGAAGACCCGCGCCGCATGGCCGATTGTCGCTCGGCACGTTCCGGACCGGACGGACAAGCAGTGCAAAGAGATCATCAAGGCGCTGCTGGCGGCAAACCTGATTGCCGAGAAGGCCTATCACGACCCGAGCCGTCGCGGGGATCAAACGGGCCTATTCGTCGTGACCGAAAGGGAGCGCGGAAATGCCCCGATGTGACCGCCCGAGGACAGAGCGCGATGGGCGCACGGACCCGCATTTTAGTCCGTGCGAAGTCCGTGCGGGCTCGGGCGCACGGACAACAACGGATGCCCTAAAGGGAAAAGGGTCCGTGCGGGCGGACGCACGGAACCCGTTTCCCGTCCGGGCGGCATCCGCGCGCCGGTCCGGGCGAACAGGGCCTGAGCCACTGACTAGTTGCTGAAAGAGAGAAGGAGACGACGCATGATTATTTCCGGCAAAGACTTCCCCAACATCGGCCATATCCGCGTGAAGAGCCACGGCGACGGGCGCAACGCTCTGACGGTGACGCCACCTACGCCCGGTCCGTTGCAGGGGCACGAGCCAGCGCATTCGGTCGAGGTCGAAGCGAGCGACAGGGAAGTTGAGCGCATCCGCGCCGTCGCTCCGCATCTGATCGCTGAGGCAGCCAAAGTACCGTTCATCGTCAGCCAGCGCAGGCGGCGGCAGTGACCGACCCGACTGTCCGCGAACGCGCCTTGGCCATAAGCCGCAAAGCGTCGGCGCTGGAAGCCGAGGCCAAGGTCGCGCTGCCCCGGCACGGCGAGCTTTGGGACAACGTGTTCGGGCAGGTCCAGCGTGCCGTTGTCGATATCATCAACAGGGCCGAGCGGCGGGGGAGCCAAAATGTTGAGGGCTATCCAACGGGGAACCGCCGCCCTCCCATGAAAATAACGCAAAGGTTCAAATCCGAGAGGAACACACCATGACGAAACCACGCAAGGCGCGCACCGACAGCGTCGCCAACCTCATCCGACTGGCCACCACAGCGGACACTGAAATCGCACCCCCGGCGCACATGACGTTGGAGCAAGAAGCTTGGCCATTCTTCCATTCGATCGCAGACGAGTTTGCCCGCGCCGACTGGACACCCCACAGGCTGGAATTAGCCGTGATGCTTGCCCGCACTATGGCCAGCTTGGAAGAGAACCAGCGCGAATTGCGCGAGGAAGGCACGGTGATTCCCGACGCAAAAGGCATCCCCCGCGCCAACCCGCGAATGAGGGTTGTCGATGGGCAACTGAGCCAGGTGCTAGCCATGCGCCGCTCTCTCGCCATGACGGGCCGGGCAATGGCGGGCGGGACGAACAAGGCCGCGCACCAGCGGGAAGCCAACCGCGCCGCCGAACAACAGCTGCGGGGCAATGGCCGCGACGATCTACTCGCGTGAGGAACAAAAGATGAACCGAGGCGAGCTTGTCCTGCCAATGCGCCCTTGAGAAGCGGGTGGCCGAACTGGAGGCCAGGTGCGCTCGGTTAGAAGCGGCGCTGCGTGCTGCCCTGCCGCAGACCGCCGATGCACCGGCCGACGAGCCTCTGGTGGAGGAATTGCTACCGCCGTGCACACTCGCGTTCGAGCTGGGGCTGAGCGAGAGCTACACGCGCAAGCTATGCCGCCATGCCTTCACGCTCGGAATGCCCGGCGTTGTGCGTGTCGGCCCCGGCAAGGGCCGGTGGCGCGCAACCCGAGCAGCAATCGAGGCACTGCGATGAGGCGCGTTCCGCGCCCGTTTTGGCCCGTTTCAGGTGTTTTGAAGCACCGGACGATGGCCGAGAATCAATCCAGAAACCCCACTCTGGAAGGCTCACAATGACCCGACAAGTTTTCACGCGCGACATCCGCTTCGACGCGATCAAGAGCGCGATCACTGCCGTTGCCGTAGGTGGCCACTATCCTGAAGGCCGCGCCTGGGCAGTGCGGCGCTGGGGTGAGGCCGGAGCGCCCACCGAAGTTACCAAAGACGTATCGCACGCGATCATTGCCGAGGGTCTGGACCAAGCTTCCACAACCGGCCTGATCGACCGTGAGCTATTCAAGGCGGTTCGTGAAAAGGCTCTGCTGTTCCGCCTTCGTGGCATTCGGCGCACCGGCTTTCGCGTCCGCTCGATTAGCGTCTCGAATAGTAGGGCCGTTTGGCTCGGCGAAGGGCAGGCTATTCCTGTTCTGCAGCCTGAGATTACGAACACGGGATTAGAGGCCCGCAAAGTCGCATCGCTGAGCGTTTGGACGAAAGAGGCGTTGGAATCCGCTCCCGGAGTCGAGGAGTTGGTTCATGCGGACCTTGTGCGCGCCACGGCGGATGCGTTCGACCTCGCATTGCTCGACCCTACCAACGATGGCTCAGGCTACGCGCCGGCCTCTCTGACCTACGGCGCAACGGCAATCGCGGCGAGTGCCGACTTTGCCGCTGATCTGGCCACACTGTTCGAAGCCTTCACCGGCAATCTCGCTACGGCAGTTTTCCTGACTACGCCGCGCATCGGCGCCGGCCTTTCGGGTGAGCCATCGGGGCGGGACGTTGGAGCACGCGGCGGTGATATCGCAGGCGTTCCCGTGCTGACATCAGCGGCGGCACCGGCTGGGCAGTTAACCTTGGTTGACCCTGGCGCTGTCATGGCCGCTTTCGATGAGTTGATCGAACTGCAGACGAGCGAAGCCGGGACCGTCGAAATGCTCGACAGCGACCTTGAACAAGACCCGCCCACTGGCGCGCAGACCGTTGGCCTCTGGCAAAACAACCTCGTCGCTATTCGCTCGATTGCGCGTGTCGCGTGGGAAACGGCCGGCCCGGCGAGTCCGGTTTCGCTGACGGGCCTGTTCCCGCAGGCCGGGAGTTAAGCCGTGAGCGACATCGCAAAAGCCGTGCTGGGCAGCTTCACCGCCGAACAGCGGAAAAAGCCACCGAGCCGGACAGAAATTTACACGTTCGTTGCCGATGCGGTCGAGGTTGTCGTGGGCGAGCTTCGCAATCAGACAAAGGCGCTGAACGCGCGGCTCGACGATCTCGAAAAGAACGGCGCTCGTTTCCGGGGCGTCTATCAGCGCGCGGCTGCGTACCGTCGCGGCGATCAAGTCACGCACAAATCGAGTCTCTGGACGGCCCTAGGCGACGTTCCAGAGGGCACTGTACCGGGCGACGATCCGGCACAATGGCAACTCGCAGCAAAGGGAGTCAGCTAATGCGCTTACCTATCACGTTTGCCCGCGACGAAGTCGAGCGGCTGCACTCGATCGCTTACGCCGCTGCAATCCAGACCGGCGCGAAGGGCATCGAACTGGACGAAGTGACATCTGGTATTTTTCGGGCCTTGGCCGAGCAGGCAAACCGCTCTGTGCTAAGAGCGCGTGAGCAGCCCAAATTGCGGGTGGTCGAAGCGTAGATTGCTCCATTGCCTCCTCATCACCGAGACGGCGGTTGTCCAGCAATCCCGTCGCCGTCTCGCCTTGCTGAGTCTCGCTGCCATTGCGTCGGCGGCCACTTTTGGCACAAAGTATAGCAATGGAAGACGAAGGTCCGATCCGCAGCCTCATCAACTGGTGGGAGAGGCGAGCAGGATACCGGGCGGCTAGCCGAGAGATTGAGCACTTTCTAGACGGCTATTTCTCGGATGAAGAGATAATCGCAAATCGCAAGAATGTCTTCCGAGGCCGTCGAGGCACCTTCCAAGGCCCTTTCACGCGAGGATGGGAAAGACGCTGGGGTGAGTTCGGAGCCGCAGACGCGCGCTCAGGAAGGTTTCGTGGAGAGAGGTTCAGGTGCCACGAGTACGAACTGGCGTGGTCGCAGGTGCTTGAGGAGCGGCGGAGCTTCGGTTGGCACAACCCGCGCCTCGAAGATGAGCGCAACAAGCAGAAGCGGTAGTATGTGTAAACTGCCCTGCTGGCGTGGCAGGTTGGACAAATTGACAGCCAGTCTGATTTAGCTGACTACTTCCGCAGGGGAGGGGTGCATGGAAGCTGGTCAAATCCGCATAGTATATGATGGACTGGATGCCGACCGGCATGAAGTCGATATGCGATTGTTCGGGCGCTCGATGATCGGCATCGATAAGATAGTCTCGGACAGCCTCATATACTTCACTGAACAGCGACGGCCCCGTAAGGGTGAGCGCGCGCCACTTGTTATCCATGCGCAGCCGCCAGTCGAAGGGTCCGCCGAGGTATTCGGCGCACTCGCTCCTGCTGTAGGTGCACTTCCTCTCGTCTGGGACTTCCTCAACGCCGGGGCAGGCGACATTCTTTGGCGCAGCGTGAGTTGGGTGCTCGACTACCACGGTGGGCGAAGAAGCCAGGCCGATCGACAACTAGATGTGATCGCCAGCGCACTGAGACAATCTGAGAAGGCGCGGTCGAAGACCGAGGAACGTTGGCTTGAATCGGAGAGCCAATGGCGGGCGGGGATGTTTGATCTTGTCCACCGCCTTTTGCCTGCGGCCAAAAATGCCGTGGCTCCTGTTGGACCGTCCGTTGAAAGCCTCAGGCTTGGAGGCAGCGGAGAAGCCGCTGCGGAAGTTGATGTGCCGATGGCGGAGGCCATTCGTCACCCCGGCGACGTCGAGGTCGGAGACCTCGAAACAATGGTTGTGCGGGTGGACGGATTTCAGCACCACAACAAGACCCTCAAGATCGAGCGTCCGGATGCACCTGGCTCATACATGACCGCTGACGTACGCGATCCTGCGTTTGACGAGGCTCCGAACATTTACACGCAGGCTGCGGAGCAGAAAGCGCAGCTCGTTATCACAGGCAAGAAGGCCCTCCGGTCCCAAAAGCTCGAACGCATTTATATCTTCCATGCGTCCGAGATACTTCCAGAAGCAGCTTGATCTCCGTTCCCCATCTGTTCCAATTGGCAGATGATGATTCGGCCGGACAACAGCGAACTTGAACAGGCGATCTCCATCGCCCTGACCACCGCACCCAACTACGCCTTGCGGGACGCTTTCAGCCCCACCGGGAAGCTCAACCGACAGGTAGCCATCCAAACCCTCACGGCGCGCGTCGTCGCTGCGCTGCGGCCCTACGAGCTGACGCGGGAGCCAAACGCGTATGAGGTTGGCCGAGGGACGTTGCCGTTGTTTCCGGAGGAAGGCCGCTGACCGGCAGAAAGGTCCCTTAAAAGGTTCCTTGCGCGGATTCTGGCGGGGTGGTGAGGCACCTTTTCCGGCCTAAGCCCTTGAAAAGATGGTGGGCGCGGCAGGGATTGAACCTGCGACCCCACCCGTGTGAAGGGTGTGCTCTACCACTGAGCTACGCGCCCGCGCGCCGGGCCAAGCAGGTGGGCCGGGCGGCAGGGGCGCGCCTTTGCCATGTGGCGGCGGCGCTGGCAAGCGTTAGTCGGGCGCCAAGTCTCAGCAACCTGCCAGCAACCTGCCAGCAACCTAGTCCAGCAAGAGGCGGGCGAGGAAGCGCAGGGGCGAACTGGCCGCCTCTGCACCGTCTGCGCCCGGCATTGCGGGCGGGGCGGGGCATTCCATGCACCGCGCTTGCGCGCCGCGCACTTGCAGCATGCCGCGCATGTCGGCCAGCACTCGGGTGGCCAGGCCGGCCTGGCGCCGGGCGAAGAGCGCGAACATGTCACCGCCGCTTGCCTCCCCGCCCCTCGCTTCGCCGTTGCGCCGCAGGATGCGGCGGATCAGCGGGGCGTAGCGGTCCTGCCCGGCGCCGAGGTATTCCGCGTGCCATGCGCCGTCGGCCAGCTTCGCCTGTGCCGCAGCGTACGCCAGCGCATCGTCGAGATTGCCGAACTGGTCCACCAGGCCCACTTGCCGCGCGGTGCCGCCGTCCCACACGCGCCCCTGGCCGATGGCGTCGACCTGCTCGGGCGTCTTGCCGCGCGCCTGGCCCACCAGGCCCAGGAACCGCTGGTATCCCGATTCGACCGTCGCCTGCAGCACGGCCTGGGCATCGGGGGTCAGGCCGCCGATCACGTCAGGCTGGCCGGAAAGGCTGGTGGTGGTCACGCCGTCGGCGGTGACGCCAAATTGGGCCAGCGTGTCCTCGAACGTGGGCACCACGCCGAAGATGCCGATCGATCCGGTGATCGTCTCCGGCTCGGCGAAGATGCGGTCGGCCGCGGTCGAAACCCAATAACCGCCGCTCGCCGCCACATTGCCCATGGAAACGACGATCGGGATGCCTTTCGCCTTGTGGCGCAGGATCGCCCGGCGGATCGCTTCGGAGCCGGTCACCGTGCCGCCGGGCGAATCCACCCGCACCACCAGCGCCTTGAGATCGCTGGACAGCGCATCGTCGAGCAGGCCGCCGATCCGCTCTGCCCCGGCGCTCCCGGGGCCGGCGTCGCCGTCGCTGATCTCGCCGGCGATGGTCACCACGCCGATCGCCGGCCCACGGGTGGACGGCGCCCGGTCGGCCAGCCAGGCTTCCAACTCGCTATGGGCGAAGGCGCCCGGCGTATCGTCCCAGCGGTCCTCTCCGGCGACTTGCGCCACGCGCTGGCCCCATTCGACGCGCGTTCCCGCGCGATCGGCCAGGCCGGCGGCGATCGCCGCCTGGGCCAGATCGCCGTTCGACGCCGCAATCCATCCGGTGACATCGCCGGTGACATCGGCGATCCGCGCGTTCGGGCGCGCCTTGTTCACGTTGGCTTGCCATTCCTGCCACATCGAACCGTAGAGCTGGCGATAGTTCTCCCGCGCCTCGGGCGACATGCCGGTGAGCAGGTAGGGTTCCACCGCGCTCTTGTAAGTGCCCACGCGGAACACGTGCGCCTTGACCTTCAGCTTGTCGAGCAGGCCGGCGTAGTAAAGGTTCTTGCCGCCCGGCCCCTCGATCGCCACGCCGCCCATCGGATCGACCCACACCTCGCTCGCATGGGCGGCCAGCAGCAGCGAATCGTCGGTATAGGCCACGGCATAGGCCAGCACCGGCTTGCCGGCCGCGCGGAAGCGATCGAGCGCCTCGCCGATCTCGATCATGTGGACCAGCCCGCCGCCGAGGAAGGTGGACATGTCCAGCGCGATGGCCTTGATCCGCTTGTCGTCCTTCGCGGCGTCAATCGCCCGCACCAGGTCGCGCGCCGCATATTCCTGCGTCGGCACGGCCGAGGACAGCAGCGTCGTCAGCGGATCGATGGGGGAAACTTCCTCCACCACCGTGCCGTCGAGGTCGAGCAGCAGCGCCCCCTCGCGCACCGCGCCGGGGCTGGGCCGCGCGCTCAGCACCGCGAACAGCGCGGTGAAGAACAGCAGCAGGAATATCAGCGACAAGGCGTCCTTGATGCCGACCAGCAAGCGCCAGACTTTGCCTGCGAAGCTCATATGCGCGTCTCTCGTGATCCCCGTTCCCGCGTGCAGCTTAACGGCGGGCGGCCCGATGCGCCACCCGCTTTGCCGGATCGCGCCTGATGCGGCGCGATGGCACGAAGATAAAGGGAGCGCTCGCAGAGGCGCAGAGGCGCGGGGGGGGGGCGTGCCAACGGCGAAGCCGCAATATCATCGGGCAGCCGGGCCATGCGCAACGGTGGAAGAACGGGGCGGCTTCGCCGCAAGCACAACTCCTCCGCGCCTCTGCGCCTCTGCGAGCGCCCTTCTTAATCTCCGCGCCTCCGCGTGAACCCTCATTCAAACAGCGCGGTTGCTAACCGGCGCGTGGAGTCCTAGAGCCCCGGCTTTAATGACATCGCCGCCCCAGACTCACGCTCCAGGCCGCTATCCCGCTGGCGCCTTGGCCTTTCCGCATCGCAGCCTGCTGGCGATCGGCCAGCTGGAAACGCACCAGATCCTGTTCCTGCTCGACGAGGCGGAACAGTGGGTGGCGTGGAACCGGCAGCCGAACAAGCATACCGACCGGCTCGCCGGGCTGACGATCATCAACGCCTTCTTCGAAAACTCCACCCGCACGCTGCTCAGCTTCGAGATCGCCGGCAAGCGCCTGGGGGCGGACGTGGTCAACATGCACGCCGCGCAGTCCAGCGTGAAGAAGGGCGAAACGCTGATCGACACCGCGGTGACGCTCAATGCCATGCGCGCCGATGCGATCGTCATCCGCCACCAGTCGAGCGGGGCGGTGGCGCTGATCGCGGACAAGGTCGCCTGCCCGGTGCTCAATGCCGGCGACGGGCAGCACGAACATCCGACGCAGGCGCTGCTCGATGCCCTCGCCCTGCGCCATGCGCTGCGCGCGCGGGGGCGGGCCAGTTCCGACGGCCACTTCAACGGCCTTCGGGTGACGATCTGCGGCGACGTGCTGCACAGCCGGGTCGCCCGCTCGAACATCCTGTGCCTTCAGGCGCTGGGCGCGCTGGTGCGGGTCTGCGCGCCGCCGGCGCTGATGCCGGCGCAGGTCGATCGTCTGGGGGTGGAGCCGTTCCACGATTTCGACGCCGCGCTCGACGGGGCGGACGTGGTGATGATGCTGCGCCTCCAGAACGAGCGGATGGAGGGCCAGTACGTCCCTTCTCCTCGCGAATACCGCCATGTCTACGGCCTCACGCCCGAACGGCTGGCGCGGGCCGCGTCCGATGCCATCGTGATGCACCCCGGGCCGATGAACCGCGGCGTGGAGATTGACAGTACGGTGGCCGATCTCGCCGGGCAGTCGATCATCACCGATCAGGTGGAGATGGGCGTCGCCATCCGCATGGCCTGCCTCGACGTGCTGACTCGCCGCGCGCGGGGCGTGGAGCACTGGGCATGAAGCAGGTCCGCCCCCTCACCATCACCGGCGGCAAGCTGGTCACGCCCGAAGGGGTGCGCCCCGGCACGGTGCGCTGCGTCGAAGGCCGGATAGAGGCGCTGGGCGATGTCGCCCCGCACGACGGTGACGAGGTGATCGACGCCGGTGGCAGGCTCGTGGCGCCCGGCCTGGTCGATTTCGGCGTCTTCGCGATCGACAAGCCGGCGTTCCGCTTCGGCGGCATCACCCGCGCGGCGCTGATGCCCGATCAGCCGCCGCCGCTCGATCATCCGGCACGGGTGCGCTTCGCGGCCCAGAGCGGCAAGCCGGACTTGTGGGTCCACCCCCTCGCGGCGGCCACCGTGGCGCTGCAGGGCGGGCAGCTCGCCGAAATCGCCCTGATGCGCGAGGCCGGCGCGCGCGGGGTGGCCACCGGGCGGCGCTGGATCGGCGATAGCGGGGTGATGCACCGGCTGCTCGGCTATGCCGCGATGCTCGATCTCGTCGTCGTCACCCATGCCGAGGATGCCGGGCTGGTGGGCCACGCGGTGGTGGCCACGGCGGGCGAGATGGCCACGCGCCTGGGCTTGCCGAGCGCGCCGGCGCAGGCGGAAGCGCTCGCCGTCGCGCGCGACGTGGCGCTGGCCGAGATGACCGGCGCGCGCCTGCATATCCGGCAAGTGACCACGCGCGCCGCGCTCGGCCTGGTCCGCGCGGCCAAGGCGCGGGGCGTGGCCGTCACGGCAGGCGTCACCCCGGCGCATTTCATGCTGTCGGATCTCGCGCTGGCCGATTTCCGCACCTTCGCCCGCCTGTCGCCGCCGCTGCGCCAGGAATCCGATCGCCAGGCCGTGCTGGAAGCGCTGGCCGACGGTACGATCGATGTCGTCGCCTCGGGCCACGATCCGCGCGGGCCGGAAGACAAGCGCCTGCCCTTCGCCGATGCCGCGCCCGGCATGGCCGGGGCGGAAACGCTGCTGGCCATGGCCCTGGCGCTGGTGCGCGACGGCACGGTGTCACTCGAACGCGCGTTCGATCTGGTCGCCCGCAATCCGGCGCGCCTGCTGGGGGTGGCGGCGGGCGAGCTGCGCCCCGGCGCCGAAGCCGATCTCGCGCTGGTCGATCCCGACAGGCCGTGGGTGGTGGATTCGGCCCGCATGGCCGCCAGCGCCGGCAACACGCCGTTCGACCGGCAGCCCGTCCAGGGCCGCGTCACGATGCTGTGGAAGGGCGGAAAGACGGTGGTCGAATAGGCCCCGAAGCCGCGCCCTAACTTAACATATGTCCCGGATTGGGACAGTTTGTTAATCCCGATCCTCTTCGACAGCCGACCATCCTAGGGTGCGGGAAGGGTTCATTAATCGCGCGAGTCGCATCTGCCTCGCACTCAGGGGGAATGTCGGTATGCATCATCTTTGCAAGCTTCTCGCAATGACCGCGGCCAGCACCGCATGCCTCATGGCCGCGCCTGTAAGTGCCGCCGTGACGCTGGTTGGAACCTTCAGCGGTAACGACTGCGACGGGAAAGGCGGCTTTTCCAGTTGCTACGCCACGCCCAATGGAACGCAGCAGGGTGCGGCCGACCCCGGTTCGCCGGCTATCATCAAATTCGGTAGTGACGGGAAGGTCGATATTTCGACCAATTTCTCATCGATAACCGGGTCTGAATTCGACATCAGCTTCACCGGCGGGCAGACCAACACGCTGGCGTTCACTTATACGCCGGGGGCCGGCGATCCCAATATCCACTACTTCTCGGTCAAGCAGGCGAACGGCTTTGCGCTGTTCTACGATTCCGATCCCATCACGTCGGGCCTGATCGACCTGAGCGAGTATTTCCCGAATAACCCCGGTTACTCGCACATCACGTTCTTCAACAGCGGATCGACGCCCGCCGTTCCCGAACCGGCGACCTGGGCGCTGATGCTGCTGGGCTTCGGGGCCGTGGGCTGGGGCCTGCGCCGGCGGAACTCGGCCGAAGGCCAGCCGCGGATGCGCGTGCTCTACAACTGACAGATCGCTTTCGGCGAAATCGGCGGGCGGGGCAGGTCACTGCCTCGCCCGTTCGCTTTTCCGGTATGGATCAGCGCCGCGCCAGCCGCGTGCCGGTATCGATCGCGCCGGGCAGCGGGCGGCCTTCGGCATAGGCGAAGCAACCTTCGCCGCCGGACTTGACCTTGCCGCATAGGGCCGAAGCGCTCGAACGGCCGAAGCCCGCGGCGGAAACCCGGTAATAGTGCTTGCCGTTCACCACGGCCTCGGAAATCACCATGCGGTGCCCGGCCAGTTCGGGATAGCGGTTCTGGTAGATGGTCCAGGCGCGCCGCGCGGCCTGCTCGCTTGAGAAGCTGCCGAGCTGGACCAGATGTGTGGCCTCCGCCTGCCGAACCGCCTGGATGGCGGATGCCAGCACGGGTGAGGGCGCCGATACACGGGCTGGCGCCGGTTGCGCTGCCACTGGGGCGAAGCGCGCGGCGTCCTGCGAAACGGTCGCTGCGGGTGCCGGCGCGGCCGCTGGGACAGGCGCGACGGGCGCGGCAAAGGCCGCCTCGAAGCTGGCGGGCCGCACAGCGGGCGCGGCCATCGCGGCCGTCGCGGCCACGGGCGGCAGCTCGATGGTCGGTTCAGGGGCCGGCGCTACGGCCAGCGCAGGCACTTCGGCTTGCAGCGCGGCTTCGGCAGCCAGCTGTTCGATCGACGGAGTATTGGCCAGCGCCAGTGCGGTGGGCTGGCCGGTATCGATCACGCCCGCCGGCACGTCCAGCAGCCCGGCCAGGCGCAACTGCCACGCGCCCGGCTGGGCCAGCATGGCCCATTGCTCGATGCGGCTCGACACCTGGTCGGCGGGAACGTCCTGCTCGGCCATCAGCCGGGCTTCGCGCCAGCGGCCCGCCAGCGCATAGGCGAAGGCCAGGTTCTGGCGCATCTTGGCGGTGTTCTCGCCGCCGCGGATGGCGTTTTCCATCAGATGGATACCGCGCCCCGGCTGGCCGGCCAGCGCCAGCGCCAGGCCCAAGTCGCTCGTGGCGATGGCGTTTCCCTGCTCGTTGAGCAGCGCCGCCGCTTCGGTGAACCGGCCTTCGCCGGTCAGCGCCAGCGACAGGCTCAACACCGTGCGCGTGCTGGCGTCGCCCAGTTGCATCGCATCCCGGAAGGTGGCCGCCGCCGAAGCGAAGCGCCCGCTGTCGAGATAGGCGGAACCGAGCGTGGCCCGATAGGCGGCATTGCGCGGATCGGCCATGACGGCGGCTTCCGCATGGCGGATCGCCTTCTCGGTCTTGCCCACCGCCAGCGCCCCTTCGGCGCGGCTGGCCGAAAGGCTCGCCGGCTTGCCGCCCGCGCTGGCGCAGCCCGAAAGCAGCACGCCGGCCAGCGCCGTGCCGGCCGCGAATCCAAGCATGCGGTTTCCGCTGGAAATGCGAGACATGGCGTCAGACTCCCTTGCGGTCGGTTTTCTGGATGTTGCGGGCCAGCAGCTCGATTTCCGGAATATCGCCCAGGAAGCGGTCGAGCGCTTCGGTGACCAGCTGCTGCGCACTGCGGTTGCGGATCGTGCTCGCGAGCCGCAGCTTGAGATGGCGCTTGGCGTCCAGCCGCAAGGTGAAGGCGGCGCGGCGGCTGTCCTCGCTGGGCCGGCTGGCCCGCGCGCGCCTGGCGTCGATCGCCGGCACCTTTTCGGCTTCGGCTTCGGGTTCGTCGGCCGGGGCTGTCTCGGCCGGCACTTCCTCGGCTGCGGGCGGCAGCGCGACTGCCGCCGGCTTGGCCTGCGGCTTCGGCGCAGCCTTCTTCACCACGTAGTCCGATTCGCCTTCGCCGGCGAGCCGGGCGGCCAGTTCTTCGTGCATGCTGCGCACGCCGGGGCGGGGCGAGCCCCTGTCGGTCTTCGCTTCGGCTATCGGGTTATGCGGGGCAGGGGTCAGTTGCAGCACGTCGGCGGAACGGTCGGGCGCGCTGTCGTCTTCGCCCATGTCGTTCCAGCCGAGATCTTCCAGGTCGGCGGCGATCTTCTGTGCCGCCTGCGCTCCACCCAGGCCGGTGGGGGCCACTTGCGGCCGCATCGCGGGCTTGGCGCCGCCCTTGCGGGCCAGCAGAGTCGCTCCAAGCGAGGCTATGGGCTTGACGTCAGCCATGGCAGCCGCACCCGCCCTTACTGGGCGACGCGGCGGCCGAAGCCGCCTTGCGGACGGTGAGCGCCTGCCATCGGCGACATCGCGTTCGGCGCGGCGAATATCGTGCGGCGGAAGTTCTTTTCCAGCCGGTCGGCGACATAATGCCACAGCGCGATCACTTCCTGCGCGCTGCGCCCTTCGGGATCGACTTCCATCACCGTACGGCCATCGATCATCGAGGCGGCATAATCGGTGCGCTGGTGCAGGGTGATCGGGGCGACCGTGCCGTGCTGGCTCAGCGCCACGGCGGCTTCCGATGTGATCTTGGCCTTGGGCGTCGCGGCGTTGACCACGAAGATCAGCGGCTTGCCCGCGCGCTCGCACAAGTCGACGGTGGCGCCCACGGCGCGCAGGTCGTGCGGGCTGGGGCGCGTCGGCACCACGATCAGCTCGGCCACGGAGATGACCGACTGGATCGCCATGGTGATCGCCGGCGGGGTGTCGATCACCGCCAGCTTGAAGCCCTGCTGCCGCAGGATCGCCAGGTCGTTGGCCAGCCGCGCCACCGTGGTTTGCGCGAAAGCCGGATATTCGGCCTCGCGCTCGTTCCACCAGTCGGCCAAGGAGCCCTGCGGATCGATGTCGATAAGCACCACCGGGCCGGCGCCGGCGCGCTGCGCCTGTACCGCCAGGTGCCCCGACAGGGTGGTCTTGCCAGACCCGCCTTTCTGCGAAGCCAATGCCAAAACGCGCAAAGGACAATCCCCCTGAATTTCCGGCCGGAGACACGTCCCTCCCGGCCTCTTCGCCAAGCGGGATCGCAGATCACCCTAAATATTGAGTTAAGGCGGCCGGCATTCGGATCGGCCCGCGCCAACGGCGGATTTCCTGAAGGATCGGCACTATAAAGATTTTACTAAAGCCTTGTTTACTAGGCGCCGATGGGTGAATGGGGCCGGCAAGGATCATGCTGCATTCGTGGACCAGACCGATGGGCGCGCGCCTGGCGATTGCCGCGCTTCTGGCGGGCGGGTTTCTCACCCCTCCGGCGCTGGCGGACGTCAAGGAAGGCACCGATGCCTGGAGCCGGAGTGACGACACCGCCGCCGTGCACGCGTGGGAAGCCCCGGCGGAAGCTGGCGATCCCGAAGCCCTGTTCAATCTCGCCCAGGCCTATCGCCTGGGGCGCGGCGTGGCGCCCGACCCGGCGCGCGCCGAAGCGCTCTATGCCAGGGCGGCCTCCGGCGGCCACTTGGAGGCGGCCGATACTTACGGGCTGATGCTGTTCGAGCAGGGGCGGCACGCGCAGGCCATGCCATACTTGCGCGATGCGGCCCGGCGCGGCGATCCGCGCGCGCAATACCTGCTCGGCATCGCCCACTTCAACGGCGACGATGTGGAGCGTGACTGGCCGCGCGCCTATGCCCTGATGACGCTGGCCAATGCCTTCGGCCTGCCCCAGGCGGCGCCGGCGCTGGCGGAAATGGACCAGGCTATCCCCCCGGCGCAGCGCCAGCAGGCCGCCGCCCTCGCCGAACGGATGAAGGCGGAAGCGGAGGCGGCTCGCAAGGCGAACCTGGCCGATGTGCGCCACGCCGGCGGCACCGAAGACCCCGCGCAAGCCGGCGCTCCCCATGTGCCCGCGCCCCGCGCGGCCGAGCCCCTCGCCGCCGCCGAACCCGCGCCGCGCCCGGCCGAACCGTCGCCCCCGCGCGCCGCCGCATCGGACGGGCCCTGGCGCGTCCAGCTCGGCGTCTTCGCCGTCATCTCGAATGCCGAGGCCTTGTGGAACCGCGTGGAGGGGCGGGCGGAGCTTGCGGGGGCGCGGCGGGTGATGCTGCCCAGCGGCCGGGTGACCCTGCTTCAGGCCGGCGGCTTCCCCTCGCGCGCGGCGGCGCAGGCGGCTTGCGCCGCGCTCAAACGCTCCGGCTACGATTGTCTCGTCACCGACCGCTGAATCTGCTTGCTATTGCAACCTATTCGCATTAACGGTCTCTCACTTTCGGAGATCGTCGTCGATGTACGTGTGTGTCTGCAATGCGATCCGCGAAACCGAATTCCGCCGCGCCGCGCGCTGTATGGAAGGGGATGCGGAATCGGTCTACGCCACTCTGGGCAAGGCGCCGCAGTGCTGCCAATGCCTCGAAGAGGCTGACGAATTGCTGGCGGAAGAACGCGCGCTGGAACGGCGCCCGCAGCTTGTCGCGGCCTGATCCTGACTTTCCAGCGCTGCTGATTTTCATTCGCAAACCCTAGGATTTCCGCCATTTTTTGCGATTCCGGCCTTGCCGCCGGCTGCTTCCGGGCGCACAAGGGCCACCTGAAAGAACCCTCCGGGCAGGAGACAGGGCATGCAGGGCGATCCGCAAGTCGTCGATTATCTCAATCGGGCGCTCACCAACGAACTCACCGCCATCAACCAGTACTGGCTGCACTATCGCGTGCTGAAGCACTGGGGGATCGAAAAGCTCGCCGAGTACGAGCGGCACGAATCGATCGACGAGATGAAGCATGCGGATATCCTGGCGGACCGCATCCTGTTCCTCGAAGGGCTGCCCAACTTCCAGGCGCTCCACAAGCTCAAGGTGGGCGAAAGCGTCGAGGAAATCCTCAAGGCCGATCTTGCGCTGGAAATGGAAGCGATTCCCCTGCTCAGGGACGCGATCCAGCATTGCGAAACCGTGCGCGATTACGTCAGCCGCGAAGTGTTCGAACGCATCCTCGAAAGCGAGGAAGGGCACGTCGATTTCCTCGAAACCCAGTTCGAAATGATCGAACGCATGGGCCTGCACAACTACATCCAGCTCCAAAGCGAAGCGGCCGAGGCGGATTAAAACGGGCGTTCCGGCCGGGGCGCTTCCCAACGCACATTTATCACCCGTACTCGTCACCCTGAACTCGTTTCAGGGTCGATGCTTCGGCCCGATGCAGAGCCAGCGTTCCAAACGCGGGTCCATGCTCGCTGGTCCGCGATTTCCGGACATGCGGCCAGATGGATGCTGAACTAAATTCAGCATGACCAAGGGGGGTGATAGGCTGCCCTTCGGTCCGGCATATACTCGCAAGATTGCTAGCCTATACCTTAAATCAGCCCTCCAAAGTTCCCTTTCCTGCACGCCGCGGGCTATCCAGCCACCCATCTCACCACGCATCTGGAGCGCGGCTCAAACCCTGCTAAGCTGACGCCAAAGCGGGAAGGGGAGCGGGTATGAGGATCACCGGGCTGGCTGCGCGCACGGCCATTGGCGCCGTGGCGGCGTTTGCGATGATCGCGCAGGTATCGGGGCAATCCGGGGGTTCATCGGCGGCGCCCTCGGCCGTGCCCTTCGTGTCGGTCACCGATGCGATGATCCAGAAGCCCGATCCGAAGGATTGGCTCAGTTGGCGGCGCACGCTCGATTCGTGGGGCTACAGCCCGCTTAGCCAGATCGACCGCGCCAACGTGAACCAGCTCCGCCTGGTCTGGGTCCGCCCGCTCGATGCCGGGCATCAGGAAGGCACGCCGCTGGTCCACAACGGCGTGATGTACTTCCCCGGTCCCAGCGACGTGATCACCGCCCTCGATGCCGCCTCGGGCGATGTGCTGTGGATCCACAAGCGCGAGCTGCCCAAGGACCTCACCGAAACCCTGACTTTTCCCGATACCAACCGTAACCTGGCGATCTACGGCAATCTCATCATCGCCCGCGGGTCCGACGATTACATCTACGCGGTCGATGCCCAGAGCGGGAAGCTCGCCTGGGAAACCAAGATCCTCGATTACAAGAAGGGCGCCAAGCAAAGCTCCGGCCCGATCATCGCCGATGGCCTGGCCATCACCGGCCGCTCGTGCGAGCCGGAAGGCGGGCCGGATGCCTGCGTCATCACCGCGCACGATGCGAAGACGGGCAAGGAAGTCTGGCGCACCAGCACGATCGCGCGCGGCGATGATCCGAACGATGCCACCTGGGGCGGCTGGCCGCTGGATAAGCGGATGCAGGTCGGCGCGTGGATGAACGCCAGCTACGATCCGGAACTGAAGCTGCTCTACATGGGCACGTCCGTCAGCGCGCCGGCGCCCAAGTTCCTGCTGGCGGGCAACGATTACACCTACCTTTATCACAACTCGACGCTCGCGCTGGATGTGCGGACGGGCAAGATCGTCTGGCATTATCAGCACTTGGTCGATCACTGGGATCTCGATCACCCGTTCCCGCGCATCCTGCTCGACGAACAAGTCGCGCCTGATCCGGCGGAAGTGAGCTGGATCAATCCGAACATCGACCGGGGCAAGACCTACAAGGTGGTCAGTGGCGTCCCCGGCAAGACGGGCATCGTCTACACGCTGGATCGGCGCACCGGCGAATTCCTCTGGGCGCGGCCCACGGTGATGCAGAACGTGGTGCAATCGATCGACGGCAGGACCGGCAAGGTCACCGGCAATCCGGAGACGGTGTTTACCGAGATCGGCCAGAAGCGCTTCGTCTGCCCGTCCTCCACCGGCGGGGCGAACTATCAGGCGCCAGCCTACAGCCCGCTGACCCGGACGATGTACTTCCCGGCGCAGAACCTGTGCATGGATGCTACGGCGGTGGCGCCGAACTGGGAAAGCCCCGGCTATTCCATCGCCACGAAGATCGCGCTTTCGCCGGCTGCAGACAACAAGCTTGGCGTGATTACCGCGGTCAACGCGGTGACCGGCAAGACCGAATGGAAATACGCCATCCGCGCCGGGATGCAGTCGTTGCTGACAACCGGCGGGGGCCTGCTGTTCGCGGGCGATTCCGCCGGCCGCTTCCGCGCGCTCGACCAGCAGAGCGGCAAGGTATTGTGGGAAATGAACCTTGGTTCGGCAGTCACCGGCTACCCGGTGACGTTTTCGGTCGGTGGCCACCAATACGTCGCGGTTTCGACCGGCTTTTGGCTGGGTGACAGCTTCACGCCGGAAATCATCAAGGGCAACCAGGGCACCCTGTTCGTCTTCGCGCTGCCGGATGCCGGCATCGGTCGTCAGGGCCCGCCCCGCGCGCCGATCAATCTCACCGGTGGCGCGATCCCGGTCGATCCGGTTTCCGCCGGCGCACCGTCGAGGAAGGTGACCGATGGCGTGTTCTCCGCCGCGCAGGCGACGGCCGGCCGCCAAGTCTATGCGGCCAACTGCGCTGCCTGCCACGGCGCCAGCTTTACCCCCGCGCAAGGCGTGCCGCCGCTGCAAGGCGCCGTGTTCCTGGCAAACTGGAAAGGCCGCACCTTGGCCGATCTCGACGCCAAAGTGCGCACCATGCCCCCCGGCGCGCCGAACTCGCTAAGCGAGGCGGACCATATCGCAGTGATGGCCTACCTGCTGCAAGCCAACGGCTTCAAGGCAGGCCAGGCGCTGCCAGGTGACGCGGCCAAGCTGCGGGAGATCGGGTTCGGGGAGTAGCGTATCGGTTACCCCCACACCATCGTCATCCCCGCGAACGCGGGGACCCAGTAGGCTCCAGAGGCGCAAACCCCAGGTCCTCGGCCAGATCGCGCCAGCCAAGGTTATCCCGCTCGATCAGGTCCAGCTTCCAAACGCGGTTCCATTTCTTGATCCGCTTCTCACGCACGATGGCGTGTTCCATCGTGGAATGCTGTTCAAACCAGACCAGCCGCTTGACGCCATAATCGCGGGTGAAGCCGGGAACTGCGCCTTCGCGATGCCCATGGATGCGCTGGATCAGATCCGAGGTGACGCCGGTGTTGAGCGTGCCGTTTTTGCGAGACGCGAGGATGTAGACAGTCGGCTGAAACTCGCGCTGCATCGCGGGGACCCAGTCGGCTCTCGCTCGAAACAGCCCCCTTTCCTACAGTACCCCAAATCGGCTCCACCCTTGCGAATGAGCCTCGATCATCCCTCCAGCGTTTGCCCGTGCTCCACGCCCGGATCGCCGATATGAAGGGTGACACCCAAAAGCGGCGTTTGCCTCCCTCACCACGACCTCGCCCCCTCGGCAGGCAGGCCCCGCGAAGGATGACAAAAAGCGTCGGAAAAAGGCCCTTAAGCGCGGCGCGAAGGGTTACACGTTCAATCCTTGGAGAACGGGTTCTTCGGGCTCCGCAAGGTCAGCCGCACCGGCACCGCGCCGAAGCCCAGATCCTTGCGGATGGAGTTCACCAGATAGCGCTCGTAGCTCGCCGGCAGGTCGTCCAGCCGGGTGCCGAATACCACGAAGCTGGGCGGGCGGGTCTTGATCTGGGTGACATAGCGCAGCTTGATCCGCTTGCCGCCGGGCGCGGGCGGGGGATTGGTCTCCAGCGCCTTGTCGAACCAGCGGTTGAGCGCGGCTGTCGGCACGCGCCGGCTCCACTGCTCGCGGATGTCGAAGGCGGCCGCCAGCATCTGGTCCAGCCCCTTGCCGGTCATTGCCGAAACCGCCAGCAGCGGCACCCCTTTCAGTTGCGCCAGCCCTTCGTCCAGCGCCGCGCGCACGCCATTGAACAGGGCGCTCGGGTCTTCCGCCACGTCCCACTTGTTGATCGCCACCATCAAGGCGCGGCCTTCTTCCTGCACCAGGTTGGCGATCTTCAGATCCTGCACTTCCAGCCCGCGCGTGGCATCGAGCAGCAGCACCACCACTTCGGCGAAATCGACCGCGCGGCGGGCATCGGCCACGGCGAGCTTTTCCAGCTTGTCGTCCACCTTGGCTTTCTTGCGCATCCCGGCGGTGTCGATCAGCTTGATCGGGCGCGTTTCGCCAGTGGCCGGATCGGCCCAGGTCCACTCCACGGCGATGGAATCGCGGGTGATGCCGGCTTCCGGCCCCGTCAGCAGCCGGTCCTCGCCCAGCAGGCGGTTGATCAGGGTGGACTTGCCCGCGTTCGGCCGCCCCACGATCGCCAGTTGCAGCGGCCGGGACGGATCGCCGTCATCCTCGTCCCCCTCGTCCCGAGCCTGGAGAAGAGCGTCCGGCTGCTTGTCGGCGATCAGCGGCGCCAGCGCTTCGTAGAGGTCGGCGATGCCTTCGCCGTGCTCGGCCGAAACCGGCACCGGCTCGCCCAGCGCCAGGGCATAGCTTTCCAGAATGCCCGCATCGCCCGCGCTGCCTTCGGCCTTGTTGGCCACCAGCACCACCGGCACTTCCTGCTCGCGCAGCCAGCGGCCGATCTCCTCGTCCAGCGGGGTCAGGCCGGCCCGGGCATCGATCACGAACAGCGCGGCATCGGCGTCTTTCAGCGAAACCTCGGTTTGCGCCCGCATCCGGCCGGGCAGGCTATCGGGCTCCTCGTCCTCCCAGCCGGCAGTGTCGACTGCCTGGAATTCCAGCCCGCGCAGCCCCGCTTCGCCGAAGCGCCGGTCGCGCGTCACGCCGGGCTGGTCGTCCACCAGCGCCAGACGCTTGCCGACCAGCCGGTTGAACAGCGTCGATTTGCCCACGTTGGGCCGGCCGATAATGACCACCTGGGGGAGGGCGCGTGCCATGGCGGCGTCAACTGGCCGCTGCCGGGGCGCTTGGCAAGCCTGTCCTCCCCGATAGCGTCCCGGCGGCCCGCCTGCTCACCAGCTCCCGACATTCTCCATGCTCGCCCAGGGCTCCCGCGGCGGCAGGTTGCCGTCCTGCAGCAACTCGATGGAAATGCCGTCGGGCGTCTTGATAAAGGCCATGTGCCCGTCGCGCGGCGGGCGGTTGATGGTCACGCCGGCGTCCATCAGCCTCTGGCAGGTCTCGTAGATGTCCTCCACCTGGTAGGCCAGGTGTCCGAAATTGCGGCCGCCGGTATATTCCTCGCCGGCGGCGCCATCCTCGGGCGGCCAGTTATACGTCAGCTCCACTTCGGCGACACCTTCCTGCCCCGGCGCCGCCAGGAAGATCAGGGTGAAGCGGCCCTTGTCGCTTTCCATTCGCCGCACTTCCTCCAGCCCGAGCAGCTTGAAAAAGCGCACGGTGGCATCGGGATCGGCCGTGCGGATCATGCTGTGGAGGTATTTGACCATCTAAAGCTCCATTCATCTACATTAAAGCACGGTTCATCGCATGGAAGGCAACTTGCTGCGCAGTCGCACGCTGCTTTCGGGAGAACCGATCTTGCCTGACACTAGCGAACAACAACCGCCCTCCGCCACCGCTTTCTGGCGCCGCCCCCAGGCCCAGACCCTGCTGGCGTGCTCGGGCATCCTGGCCCTCGGGGCGATTATCGGCGGCTATCTCCTCGGCGATGGATTGACCCGCGCGCGGGAGGCGGATCGATCGGTCACCGTGCGCGGCTTGGCGGAACGGGACGTGACGGCCGATCTCGCCACCTGGACGATCGCCTATTCGGCCTCCGGTTATGACCTGAACACGGCGCAGGCCAGCGTTGACCGGGATAGCGCGGCGATCCGCGCCTTCTTCAAGGAACTCGGCTTCCCCGACGATGCGCTGCAGACCGCCGGCGTCAATGTCTCGACCAGCCGGACGGACTCGGGCGAGGCGATCTTCACCGTGCGCCAGCGCATGACCCTGCGCACCACCGACATTGCCCGGGCTCAGCGCGCGGTCAGCCGGCAATTCGATCTCGTGCGCCGGGGCGTGCTGCTGGAAGAAGGTTCGGGCATGACGTTCACCTTCACCAAGCTCAACGATATCAAGCCCGAGATGGTGGCTGAAGCCACCCGCGATGCGCGTGCCTCGGCCGAACAGTTCGCCAAGGACAGCGACACCGGCGTCGGCGGAATCAAGCGCGCCACGCAAGGCTATTTCGAGATCAACGCCCGCGACGGTGACAGCGGCGGCGGCTGGGGCGTGGCCGATACGCCGTACAAGAAAGTGCGCGTCGTCACGACGGTCGATTTCTACCTGCGCTGACCTGAAAAGGCCCGCGCGGCGTCACCGCGCGGGCCGTTCCGCTTGCCGGGTCGAGGGATGCCTATGCCACCGCCCACCCTCCAATCGTCATTGCGAGGAGCGAGGCGACGAAGCAATCCAGAGCGGCTCGCACAAACGCCCTGGATTGCCTCGCTTCGCTCGCAACGACGCGTGTTCAGCCGCCTACATGCTGAACGACAGCGTCGCCACCACGGCATCGTCGGTCAGGCCCTTCACGCTCGGGCCTTCGACGCCGACGTAGGAGACCCCGGCGGTCAAGTTGCCGTAGACCGGCACCGTGGCGCCGATCGACCAGTCCAGGCCGCTCTTGTCGGCCGAGCCGGCGAGATAAGGCGGCGCCAGCACGCCGTCGGTATAGCCGAGGTGGGCATTGAGGGTCAGCGGTGTGCTGGGCACGCCCAGGCTCCAGTCGGTATAGACGTAGAGATTATCGCCGCCGCCGAGCGCATCCTGCTTCCACGCATAAGCCGCGCCCAGCGTGGCGCTCACCGGGCCGAGTGTGGTGGAGACCGAAGCATAGGGCTCGAGATAATCGGTCGGCGTGTCCACGCCGCCGATGTTGTCGCCGGCGGGGTAGAGATAATAGAGCAGCCCCACGTCCACCGTCACGCCGGGCGACACTTCGCCGGTCCACCCGCCGTAGACATCGAGTTCCATCTCGCCATAAGCGGGCGCGCCGGCGATCGAGGAGCCCCAGGTTCCGACATAGAAGCCGCTTTCGTGGGAAACGTCGATGCCGCCCTGGATGGCCGGATCGCCTTCCGACATCGAGACCCCGCGAAAGCGATAGTCGCTCACCACCGCGACATTGGCGGAGACCGTGAGGCCCGAGAGCGTGGAATCGGCCTGCGCGAAAGCGGGCGTGGCCACCAGGGCCGAGGCGGTAAATAGGCTGGCGGCCAGAAGGCCGCGGACGGACGTAAGCATGGGCAATTCCTTGATTGCTTGGGTGAAATCTATGCTTCGTCCCACCTGCGCCGGCGGCCCGCTTCTCTTGTGGAGCGTGTCCCGTCCGGACGCTGGAAATCTGCAATACCATGCTGCATCGCACAAGAAAATTGCGCGAGGGTGCCCGTTTTGGCCGGCAAAGTGTGTTCTTCCGGCCACATTAAGCGGGCGGACAGGCATTTCGGCGCAGGGCACTGGCCCTTATTGCGCGCTGGTGCATTGCGGCTAAAGGATCGGCGGGAATTCCATGTTCGAGGCATTGAAGCAGCTGTTTGCACGGGGCGATGGTGCCCCGCCACCGTCGCTCCCCGACGGGCAGCGAGTCTATGCCGTGGGCGACATTCACGGGCGGCTCGATCTGTTCGAGGCGCTCGTCGCGGCGATCGAGGCGGATGACGCGGCGCGGGAGCCGGCCGAAACGCTGATCGTGCTGCTGGGCGATCTCGTCGATCGCGGGGCCGACAGCAAGGGTGTGATCGATTTCGCGCGCGACTTGCAGCGCCGCCGCTCCGTGCGAATACTGGCCGGCAACCACGAGGAGATGTTCCTCCGCAGCTTGTCGAATATCGAGACGTTCCGCCATTTCCTGCGCCACGGTGGGCGGGAAACGCTGCTCAGCTATGGCATCGACCGGCGGCAGTTCCTCGAAGCGTCGATGGAAGAGGCGCAGGCGCTGGCGCACGAGGCCGTTCCGGCCGATCACATCGCTTTTCTCGAGAGTTTCGAGGATATGATCCAGCTGGGCGATTATGTGTTCGTCCACGCCGGGATCGATCCGCGCCTGCCGCTCGATCAGCAGCGAAGCAGCGACCTGCGCTGGATTCGCGAGCCGTTCCTGTCGCACGCGGGCTCGCACGGCGCGGTGATCGTCCACGGCCACACGATCAGCGAAACGCCGGAGGACCGCGGCAACCGGATCGGCATCGATACCGGCGCCTTCATGAGCGGCCGGCTCACCGCCCTGACGCTGGAGGGAACATCGCGGTGCTACATCGAAGCGGTGCAGGGCGAACACGGCGCGATCACCACCGCGCTCGCAGCCTGATCCGCAAGAAAATGCCAGGGGGCCTGTAAGCCGGGTTCTGTCCCGCCGGCCGTATCCCCGAAAGGACGCGCCGGGCGGGGGCAGCCATTCATCTCGGCGACCGGTTGCCCGGCCGCTCCAGCAACCAACCCGGGTTCCTCGGAGCGAAACACTCCTGCCCTTTCGGGCGCGGAACCCCTATTCGGTCTTGCTCCGGGTGGGGTTTGCCATGCGGACGCTGTTACCAGAGCCCCGGTGCGCTCTTACCGCACCCTTTCACCCATGCCTGTGCCCTTTAGAGGCCATCGGCGGTATACTCTCTGTGGCACTTTCCCTGAGCCCAGTCGCCTGAGCCCGGCGGGCGTTACCCGCCACCCTCGTTTCGCGGAGCCCGGACTTTCCTCGGCCCCCCGCACAAGCGGAGAGACGCGGCTGCCCGGCCCCCTGGCGCGCGTTATCTAGTCCGTCCGGCGTCGCGATCCAAGAGCAACTGGAACAGGATCGCGCGCACCTCGCCATCGATCTCGCCATCGATCCGCTCCGGCCGCCAGCGGCGCTGGAACGCCTCCACGGCCTTGCGCCCGTCGGTGATGTCATAGCCGAAGCGTTCCAGCGCCAGGTAGAACGCGCCGTCGTTGTCGAACGGATCGCCCAGTTCCAGCTTGGCCGGGCGGGGCAGGCACAGGCGGCATTCGGCCAGCCGGTCCCAAGGGAACAGCTCGCCTGGATCGATCTTGCGCGCCGGGGCCACGTCAGAGTGGCCGACGACATTGGCGCGCGGAATGTCGTGCCGCCGGACGATGGCCGCCAGCAGCGGCAGCAGCGCTTCGATCTGCGCGTCGGCAAAGGGGCGATAGCCGAGGGCGTGGCCCGGATGATCCAGCTCGATGCCGATGCTGGCGGAATTCACGTCCCTGAGCCCGCGCCAGTAGCTGAGCCCGGCGTGCCAGGCGCGTTTCTCTTCGTCCACCAGGCGGACGACTTCGCCCTGCTCGGAAATGAAGTAATGGGCGCTGACCTTGGCTTCGGGATCGGTCAGCCGCCGCAGCGCCTCGTCATGTTCCATCTCCGTGTAATGGAGCACGACCAGGCTCACCGGCAGCGCGCGTTCGTCCCAGTTGGGCGAGGGCAGCTCGCGATGGACAAGCTCATCCCGAGCGCGCCGAAGGTTCATCGGGCGCGATTGTCCGGCAGCACGGCGCCCATCACCAGCGATTCCCCGCTGAGCGCGTATTGCAGCCCGCCGCCCAGCTCCTCCGCCAGCAAGCGGATGAGGTGCGCGGGCGCCGTGCGGCCCGAAAGCTCGCCCTCCGTCAGCGATCCGTCGAGCGCCTTGCCGATATGGGCGTCGAAGGCCACCCGCTGCCCCGCGGCGCGCACGGCGATCTCCGTCGCTCCGTCCCGCTGCTCCGCCGCGATCATCAACGTGCCGCCGCGCACCAGCGCGTCGATGGCGATCGCCGCCAGGTTCAGCAGAACCTTGACGGCCGGCTTGGGCAGCACGGGTTCGGCGACGACCCATTCCAGCTCGATCCGCCCGTTCCCTTCGGCCAGCCCGGCCACCAGTTCGCGCGGCTCTTCCGAAGGCACTTCGTCACCAAAGCCGCCGGCGGCGCCATAGGCAAGGCGGAAGAACTTGAGCTTGCCTGTGCTGACGCGCGCGCTTTGCTCCAGCAGCTCGAAACAGCGCCGGCGCATCTCCGGGTCCTTCTCCTCGGCCAGCAGTTCCAGCCCGTTGCTCAAGGCGCCCACCGGGCTGAGCATGTCATGGCACAGGCGCGAGCAGAGCAGGGCGGCAAGGTCGGTGGAGGAAGTCATTCAGGAAGCGGGCGTCCGGGTGGTGTTGACACTGTTGACACAGTGCTGAGGAGAATATCCCCCCGCCCCGACGCGGCCGCAAGCGGAAGCGAGCGAAGGGGCGGAAAAGCTGGCCATCCGCGTGCCTTAGCGGTCCTCCGCGCTATAGGAAAGCGGCGTGAAGCCATGCTCGTCGTCGCGCCAGAACGTCACGTCGCTCGGGCCGATGATGGCCCATACCCGGCCATCGCCCGGCGCCAGGGCCCTGTCTGTGGTCGAAGGCGCGGCCGGCCCTCTTGGGTGCGAGTGGTAATAGCCGATCACCTCCGGCCCGCCTGCCCTGACCGCGCGATAGGCATCGATCAGCGCCTGGGGATCGATCTCGAAATGCGATCGCGGCGTGGGATGCACGTTGGCGGCGGGCACGGCCCGCTCGATCAGCGCGCCTTGCCCAAGCAGGATGCCACAGCATTCCTCGGGCGCCGCGCGGACGGCATGTGCGAACAGCGCGTCGATAACTTCCGCCTGTATCTTCAAGTCCATCTGTCCTGAGCTTGTCGAAGGACCGGTTTTCCCTTTGGCAAGGCGCGAAATCTCAGCCCAGTCGCCTCGTATCAACGCCAGCTTCTTTCTGCGCGACCATCCCTTGATCTGCTTTTCGGCGGCCTTGGCTTCTTCGCGCGTCACGAATTCCTGAGCCCACACGAGTTCGACCGGGAGGAGTTCGCTTGTGAAGCCTGAGAAATAGCCCGTTTGGTGCTGCGCTACCCGGCGTTCGAGATCATCGGTGTGCCCCGTGTAGAACACGCCGCCGCGGCAATGGAGCATGTAGGCCCAGAATGCCATCGCCGCGCGCTACGAAAAAAGCGGCCCTTCGACAAGCTCAGGGCGGGCGGAGAACGGGGAGGGATGTTCACTATGCGTTCGCACAATGGGGCAACCCGCCTGGAAGGCGCAGCAATGTCGGCGGGCGTTGTGGCCGAAAAGCCTGTCGGGCACTTCGATATCTGAAGCACCTTGCAGCCAGCGAGGCCATTCCCATGTTCCCTATCATGGGGGAGGGCAAAGTCATCACGGGCGTGCTCGAAGGCGGCCAGCGGCTGGACAAGGCTCTGGCGGAGGCCAGTGCCATGCCCCGCGCGCAAATCAAGGTGCTGATCGAGCAAGGCAAGGTTCGCGTGGGCGGCGCTCTTGTGTCGCAGTGCTCGGGCAAGGCTCCGGAAGGCGCGCCTTTCGCCATCGAGGTTCCGCCTGCCCCCACCAACACCGCGCCCGAGGCGATCCCGCTGGTCGTGGTCTATGAGGACGATGACCTGATCGTGGTGGACAAGCCCGCCGGCATGGTGGTCCATCCGGCGGCGGGCAATCCGGCGGGCACGCTGGTCAACGCCCTGCTGCATCATTGCAAGGGCCGCCTTTCGGGCATCGGCGGGCCGGGGCGCCCCCGGATCGGCCACCGGATCGACAAGGATACCTCGGGCCTGCTGGTGGCCGCCAAGACTGACGCGGCGCACGAGGGGCTGGCCCGGCAATTCGCCGATCATTCGATCGAACGGGCCTATCTCGCGCTGGTGAACGGGCATCCCGGTCCGCCGCAGGGCACCGTCAGCGGGCGCATCGGCCGTTCGGAGACGAACCGAAAGAAAATGGCGGTGCTGGACAAGGATTCCTCGCGTGGAAAACACGCGGTCACGCACTATAAAGTGCTGGAGACGCTGGGCCCCTGCGCGCTCGTGGAATGCCGGCTCGAAACCGGCCGCACGCACCAGGTCCGGGTTCACCTTGCGTCAATCGGCCATGCGCTATTGGGAGATCCACGATATGGACGCCCTCCTTCTCAAGTGCGGCCGATTCTCCAGGCACTGGGTTTTCATCGGCAGGCGCTCCACGCGGCGGTTCTGGGGTTCGTCCATCCGGTGACCGGGCGCGCGCTGCGTTTCACCAGCGATCTGCCGCCCGACATAGGGGAACTGATCGACGAAGTAGGTCATTCAAATCGATGAAATGCACCCCCGAGGGTGCCTTATGCGTGTATAACAGGGGAAATGTGGCCGCGCCCTGAGGGCGCCCATCAGGGGCTCGCGAACAGCCGGCCGACAAGAAAGGTCTAGGGACACAGTGAGCAACACCACTATCAAACGGTCTGTGAGCGTCCCCGCGCTCGGCGGGGAACAGAGCCTCAATCGCTATCTGGCCGAGATCAAGAAATTCCCGGTGCTGACGGCGGAGCAGGAATACATGCTCGCCAAGCGCTATGAGGAGCATGAGGACGCCGAAGCGGCGGCCCAGCTGGTCACCAGCCATCTGCGGCTCGTGGCGAAGATCGCCATGGGCTATCGCGGCTATGGCCTGCCGGTCAGCGATCTCATCTCCGAAGGCAACGTGGGCCTGATGCAGGGCGTGAAGAAGTTCGAGCCCGATCGCGGCTTCCGCCTCGCGACTTATGCGATGTGGTGGATCAAGGCCTCGATCCAGGAGTTCATCCTCCGCTCGTGGTCGCTCGTGAAGATGGGCACCACCGCGGCGCAGAAGAAGCTGTTCTTCAACCTGCGGCGGATGAAGAAGAACCTCGAAGCCTATGAGGACAGCGACCTGCATCCCGACGATGTCGCCAAGATCGCCAAGGATCTGGGCGTGCCGGAACAGGAAGTGGTCAACATGAACCGGCGGATGATGATGGGCGGCGATGCGTCGCTCAACGTCAGCCTGCGCGGGGACGAGGAAGGCGCCGGCCAGTGGCAGGACTGGCTGACCGACGACCGCCCGCTGCAGGACGAAACCGTCGCCGACGCCGAAGAGGCCACCGTGCGCCACGAGATGCTGCAAGAGGCGATGGAAAGCCTCAACGAGCGCGAACGGCACATCCTGGTCGAACGGCGCCTGACGGACAATCCGCAGACGCTGGAGGAGCTGAGCCAAGTCTACGACGTCAGCCGCGAACGCATCCGCCAGATCGAGGTGCGCGCGTTCGAGAAGCTGCAGAAGGCGATGCAGCGGATCGCCGGCGAAAGGCTGCTGCCCGCCGCCTGAGCCCGGCGTCTCTGATCACCCGATAACCCGTTACCCCCGCCGCCCAACACGATGGCGGCGGGGGTAATTGGCATGAGCGTGAAGAGCGTTTCGCCACGGTCGGCGCGGCATGGGACGTGCCGCCCCGTCAAGCAGGCTGGGCCACCGGCGGCGTGGTCTTTCCTTCGTGGCGCCGGCCGATGGCATAGCCCAGCGCCGCCCAGATCGCCGCCACCGCCATGCCGGCCAGGGCGACGCCGGTGATCGAGGCCATCGCCGTAATCCCGGTATGCACCCACCCGGAAATCGCATCGCCGCCGCGATAGACAAACGTGTCGATGGCGTTCTTGGCCTTGTACTTGGTTTGCGTATCGAGGGTGGTGAACAGCATCTCGCGCCCCGGCTTGACCAGCGCATATTCGCCCACCCGGCGCACGATCATCACGAAGGCGAGCACCGGGAACGTGGCGACAAGCGCGAGCAGGCCGAATCCGGCCATCATCGTCAGTGGAACGGCCACCAGCAGGACGGTGACGCCGAGCCGCTTCGCCAGCCGGCCGGTGAGGAAAAGCTGGATCAGGATCGTGGACGCCTGCACCGCCACGTCGATCGCGGCGAACACCTGGGTCTGCCGCGTGCGGTCGGGGAAGGTCTCCTCCACGATCCGCGCCTGTTCGAAATAGAGGAATGTCGTCGCCATGGTCAGCATCAGGACGAAGGCGGAAATCGCCAGCAGATAGGGCGATCGGGCGATCAGGGTGAGCCCCGCCCAGACCGAGCCGCCCATGCGCTCCACCGCCGGCGGTGTATCGGCGCGCGGCCCCAGGCGCTCGCGCCAGGCCAGCAGCCGGCGCACGAAGATCAGCGTCGCCAGCAGCAGCACGGCGGACAGCAACAGCAGCCCCGGTTCACCCAGCGGCGCGATCAGGAAGCCCGACAGCAGCGGCCCCGTCAGCCCGCCCAGGCTGGCCCCGGCGGCGATCTGGCCGAACAGGCGCCGCCCGCGCTCCTGCTCGAACAAGTCGGCCATCAGGCTCCAGGCGATCGACACCACGAACAGGTTCATCACCGAAAGCCAGATGTAGAATGCGCGCGCGATCCACACGTTGCCGGGATCGGCGGCCAGACTGGCGGCAAAACCCGCCATGACGGCGGCGGACAGCACATAGAGGATCGGCAGCAGCCGCCGGCGCGGCTGGCGCGAGGCGATCCACCCGTAAAGCGGCACCACCACCAGCGTGGCGGCGAACGTTCCGGTCCACAGCCACTGGAGGTTGTCCACCCCGCCGGCGATGGCGAACGTCTCGCGCACCGGGCGCAGCATGAAGTAGCTGGCGAACAGCAGGAAAAACAGCATGAAGCCGTCGACGATCGCCGGCGCTTCCTCCGGCTCGGCGGCGATCAGGCGATAGAGCGGCTGCCGGGACGCCGCGCCCTCAGAGGGCGTCAATGAACTGTTCCATCCGCTGCCGCATCGCCGCGTCGGGCAAGGGTCCCCGGGCCGCACCCAGATTGTCATCCACATAGCGGACTTGCGCCATGCCGGGGATGGCGATCGGCCGCGCCGGATGGGAGAGGACATATTTCAGGAACACCTGCGCCCAGCTGGTCGCGCCGATTTCGGCCGCCCAGCCGGGCAAGGGCAAATCCTGGGTGGCGGCGAAAAGCCGGTCACGCCCGAACGGCAGGTTGACCATCACGGCGATGCCCTGTTCCTGCGCGAGGGGCAGGATGCGGTCGGCCGCGCCGCGATTGTCGAGCGCGTAATCGATCTGGATGCAATCGAGCTGCTCGCGCCGCATCACGGCTTCGAAGGCTGCATATTGCTGGTCGGCCGACGTGGTGATGCCCAGCGCGCCGATCCGCCCCGCCGCGCGCAGATCGCGCAGGAGGGCCAGCTGGTTGTCCACGTCGCGCAGGTTATGGACCGCGATCAGGTCGATCCGGTCGGTCCTGAGCTTGCGGAACGAATCCTCGATCTGCGCCGCGCCTTCCTCGCGCGTGCCGGCCCCGACCTTGGTGGCCAGGAACAGGCGATCGCGAACGCCGAGTTCCTGCACCAGTTGCCCGACGACGTCCTCGGCGCGGCCATAGGACGGGGCGGTGTCGATCACTCTCCCGCCCAGCTCCGTGAAACGGTGGATCGTATCGCGCAGCGGCGCCAGCGCGGCGGCGTCCGCCGGATCGGCATAGCGCCGCGCGGTGCCGATGCCGATCACCGGCAGGTCGACGCCGCGGAGCGGGCGGGTCAGGAGCCCGTCCGCGTCAGCGGCGCGGGCGATGCCGGACAGCAGCGCCGTGGCGGACGCGGCAAGCACGGGCGCGGCGGCCAGGGCGGACATGAAGCGACGGCGGCCGAACTGCATCGAACGTCTCCCTCTCGTATCCGGGAGGCATCGGATAGCAGTGCGGGCGAAAGGTCAAGCCCGGGCGGGTATCAGCCGATGAAGCCGAACAGGTCGTGCGCGTCCGCATCCTCGATCGTGGCCGTGACGATGTCGCCCGGCTGGAGGGTTGCGGGTACGTTGCGCAGGAACACCTGGCCGTCGATCTCCGGCGCGTCGGCCTCGCTGCGGCCGGTGGCGCCCACATCGCCGTCCTCGTCCGGCTCGCCCACTTCGTCGATGATGACGGGCACGCTGCGGCCGACCTTGGCCTGGAGCTTCGCCGCGCTGATCCGCTCGGTCACTTCCATGATCCGGGCGTAGCGTTCTTCCTTCAGCGCCTCGGGCACCGGATCGGGCAGGGCATTGGCCGCGGCGCCGGCCACCGGCTCGAACCGGAACGCGCCCACACGGTCGAGCTGGGCCTTTTCCAGCCAGTCGAGCAGGTACTGGAAATCCTCCTCGGTCTCGCCGGGGAAGCCGACCACGAAGCTGGAGCGGATCGTCAGATCCGGCACGATCTCGCGCCAGGCGCGGATGCGTTCGAGCACCTTGGCTTCGTTCGCCGGGCGCTTCATCGCCTTCAGCACCTTGGCGCTCGCGTGCTGGAACGGGATGTCGAGGTAAGGCGTCAGCAGGCCCTCCGCCATCAGCGGGATCACCGCGTCCACATGCGGATAGGGATAGACATAGTGCAGCCGCACCCAGGGCACCGCGCCCTCCGGCGTGCGAAGCCGGCCCAGCTCGCGGGCAAGGTCGGTCATGTGGGCGCGGACCGGGTGGCCCTTCCACAAGCGCTCCTCATGCCGGATGTCCACGCCATAGGCGCTGGTATCCTGGCTGATGACCAGCAGTTCCTTCGTACCGGCGGCGACGAGCTTTTCCGCCTCGCGCAGCACCGCGTCCACTCTCCGGCTGGCGAGCTTCCCGCGAAGCTGCGGGATGATGCAGAAGGCGCAGGAATGATTGCAGCCCTCGGAGATCTTCAGATAGCTGTAATGCCGCGGCGTCAGCTTGACGCCGCCCATCTCGTCCAGCGCCTGAGGGATCAGGTCCACGAACGGGCCTTGGGTGGGTGGGGCGGCCTCGTGCACCGCTTCCACCACCTGCTCGTACTGCTGCGGCCCGGTGACGGCGAGCACTTGCGGGAAGCGCGCGCGGATGGTCTCCGCCTCCTCGCCCATGCAGCCGGTCACGATCACCCGGCCGTTCTCGGCAATGGCTTCGCCGATCGCATCCAGGCTTTCTTCCTTGGCGGAATCGAGGAAGCCGCAGGTGTTGACCACCACCACGTCGGCGCCCTCATAATCCGGGCTCATCGCATAGCCATCGGCGCGCAGGCGCGTGAGGATGCGCTCGGAATCGACCAGCGCCTTGGGGCAGCCGAGCGAAACCATGCCGACCTTCTTCGCGTCCGGAATGGAGCGAGCCTGGGGAGATTCGATTGTCACGATGGCGGCGCCCCTACACGCAAAGCGCGCTTCGGGCTAGAGTGCGATCGTCCGGGCGTGTTTCGTCATTGCGAGGAGCGAAGCGACGAAGCAATCCAGGGCGGTGTAAAGCGGCCCTGGATTGCTTCGCTCCGCTCGCAATGACGAAAATATCCTTCAGATGCGCTCGGTCAGGGTGGGGAGTTTCATATGAACTGGTTGGCAATCGTTCTCGGCACCGCGGCATTTTTCGCGGTGGGGGCGGTGTGGTACACCGTGCTGTTCGGCAAGGCATGGCGGCGTCTCACGGGCCTGAGCGAGGAACAGCTCAGGAGCGGGGCCAACGGGCCGTTGATCTTCGTTTTGTGCTTCCTGCTGGAACTTCTGGTGGTGACGATGCTGGGGCACCTGTTCGCCTTCCTCCAGCCCTCCGACCGCGCGAAGATGATGATCTCCACCGGCTTCGGCCTGACGATCATGTCGCCGGCGATCGGCATCACCTATCTCTTCATGAGGAAGCCGCTGAAGCTGTTCCTGATCGATGCCGGGCACTTCGTCGTCGGCATGGCGGCCGTGGGCGTGGTGTTCGTGCTGCTGGGATAAGCCGCCCCCACTCGTCATTCCCGCGAACGCGGGAACCCAGGGCGCGGTAGCGCAATAGAGCCGACTGGGTCCCCGCGTTCGCGGGAATGACGAAGAAGACGGGGGTGCGAAGCCGCTCCCCGCCTCCGCTTAAGCCTCCAGCTCCAGCTTGAACCCGGCCTTCTCTACCATGAGGCTGGTGAGGTCGGTGCGCTTCAATATCTCGCGCAGCAGGTTCATCACCGGCACCGTGGCCGGATCGTATTCGCGCGGGGCGGGGCCGGCGGCCCGCATCGCATCCACTTGCGCCGCCGGCATCGTCGCGCGCAGCAGGAACTCCTCGTCGGACAGGCGCGAGCCGATGCGGCGGCGCAGGTCCGAAAGTTCGGCCATGCCGGGTTCCGCCTGCAATTCCTTCGTACGCGGATTGGCCATGATCCGGTCCATGACCTGGGGCTCGATCGGTACGTTCGGCCGCCCGAACTTGCCCAGCGCATAGCGGATGATCTCGTCCGGGATCACGCCATAGCGTTCCTTGCCCGTCACGTTGAGCATGGCCTGGGTCTGCAGCATCTGGGCGAAGGGCGTCATCACGATCGGCCAGCCCAGTTCCTGCCGCACGCGGCCCATTTCCTCGATCACCGCGCCTTCCAGATGGGGCACGCCGTGGTCCGCCAGGTGTCGCCGCATCGTGCCCACCATGCCGCCGGGAAGCTGATGGCCCAGATAAGCCGCGTCGAACGCCATGGGGTGGCCGGTCGGCAGGCCTTCCGCCTCCGCCAGCGCGGTGAAATAGCGGGCGACTTCGGCCACAGCTTCGTCATCGATGTCCACCGTGTGGCCCAGCGTGCGCAAGTTGGCGATCATCCGTTGGATCGGCGGATTGCTGGTCCCGTCGGCCGCGCCGCCGCTGGCGCACTGCACGGCCATGACGCCCAGCTCCGCCGCTTCCAGGCAGGCCGGTTCGGCCAGGCCGATCGTGCAGTGGTTGTGCAGTTCCAGCGGCTTATCGCCGATTTCCGCCAGGATCGCCGGGATCAGCGTGCGCGCGCGCCGCGCCGTCAGCAGGCCGCCGGGGTCCTTGATATAGAGCGCATCGACATCGGGGCTCGCCGCCAGGGTTTTTGCGGCGGCGGCATAGTGCGCGTCGTCGTGGATCGGGCTGATGGTATAGACCAGCGCGCCCACCACCTGCTCCCCGCCGGCACGCTTGACCAGCTTGGCCACCTCGACGTTGGAGGCGGCGTCGTTGGTCGGGTCCGCCAGGGCGAAGCGGCGGATGCCGCTCCGGGCCAAGGTGCGGAACGCCAGTTCCATGAACTCGGGAGAAGCGGTTTCCCAGGCGATGAAGCGGAAACCGGTGGAGAGGAATTGCAGCGGGGTGTTGCGGCAGATGTCTGCCATGGCCCGGATCCGCTCCCACGGATCCTCCTGCTTGTAGCGCACCGCCACGCCCATGTGGGTGCTGGTGGTGAAGTCAATCGCGCGATAGCCGGCACGTTCCATCGCCGGGGCGATGGTGAGCGTTTTCGCGGTATCCACTCCCAGCGCGCCCCACAGGCACTGGTTGCCATCGCGCAGAGAGGTTTCGACGATCTGGATGTCGGCCATGGCTTATATTTTCCCAGCGAACCCAAGTTCATCATCCCCGCGAACGCGGGGACCCAGAGCGAAGTAGCGCAACAGAGCCGACTGGGTCTCCGCGTTCGCGGGGATGATGAAAAGGGGAGAGGGATCGCTTGCCATCATCAACCCACTCGCACGCGCAGCAGCGGCTGGCCTTCCTCCACCGCCGTGCCGTTTTCCGCCAGGACGGCCACAACCGTGCCGTTCACGCCGGCACGGATCGGGTTCATCAGCTTCATTACCTCGATGATCCCGATGGTGGTTTCCGCGTCCACCGTATCGCCCACTTGCACGAATGCCGGATCGCCCGGGCGCGGCGCGGTGTAGAAGTTGCCGAGCAGCGGGGCGGGCACGTCCACCTCTCCGGCGCGGGCGGCACCGGCTTCCTGAGTCAGCGGCTCTGACTCGGATGGGGGGGAGGGAGCTTGCGCGTAATCCGGCTCATCCTCCTCGCGCGGGGCCCATCCGCCGCCGTCGCGCCGGATGCGCAGATGGAACTCGCCCATCTGCAAATCCAACGAAGAGAAGCGGGATTCGTCGAGCAGCCTGGCGATTTCGGCGATGTCGCTGGCCGTCAGGCTCACCGTTTACCTCCGCCGAAGATACTCATCACATGGGCCAATGGATTGGCTTCGACCGGCTTGACCGGCGCGCTCGCATCCTTGGCCGACCACACCGTTTCGGGCCGCGATTGCAGCAGGAACACATGGCCTGCCTCGTCCAGCGCCCATTCGATATCCTGCGGCTTGCCGTAATGCCGCTCCACCTTTCGGCCGACCTCGCGCAGGGCCATGAGCTGATCGTCGGTCAGGCACGGCTGATTGGCGATCGCCGCTTCATTGGCCACTTCCACGATGCCGCCGCCGGGTGCGGGGACTTGCCGGGCGTGCTTGTCGGAAATGTCGCGCACGGAAATCTCGCCGGTGATCTTGCCCATCACCCAGCGATCGGGCGTCACTTCGCCCGAAACCACCGCGCTGCCCAGGCCCCAGGCGCCTTCGACGGTGATGACGGACTTGTCCCCGGTCAGCGGGCTGCGGGTGAACATCACCCCGGCGCACATCGCATCGACCATGCGCTGCACCACCACCGCCATGGCCACGCCTTCTTCCGGCAGGCCCTGCTTGCGGCGATAGGTCATGCTCTCCACCGAATAGAGGCTGCCCCAGCATTCGCGCACGCGCGCGGCCATCTGGTCCGCACCGAGCACCCACAGGAAGGTGTCCTGAAGGCCGGCGAAGCTGGCGTCCTCGGCATCCTCGGTCGTCGCGCTGGAGCGTATCGCCACCGGCTCTTCGGCGGGGCACAGCTCGGCATAGGCGGCGCGGACGGCTTGCGCGACCGCTTCGGGCACCGGCTCCTCCATCACCCGCCGGCGCAGCTCCTCCGACAGCGCGACGGTGGCTTCCAGGTCGCTGGGGTCAAGCGCCTCGACCCGCGCCCGCACCGGTGCGCGCGCTTCCAGCGCCTCGAGGAATTGCTCGAACGCGCTCGTCGTCACCACGAAGCCCGGCGGCACGGCGATCCCCGCCTGCGTCAGTTCGCCCAGCGAGCCGCCTTTGCCGCCCACGGTCGGCCGGTCGGCGATGCCGACCTCCTTGAACCATGCGACGGGGTTCATCCGATCCTCCCCGGGACGGGGAGGGGGACCGCCCGCAGGGTGGTGGAGGGGGATGGCAGCCTGACGCTATGTCGCGTGGGGACGAAAGCCCCCTCCGTCAGCGCTTCGCGCTGCCACCTCCCCGCGAGCGGGGAGGATTTCACCAGCACCACGTCAACCATCACGCCTCTTCCAGCACTCTCTCTTCGTCAAGCAGCGTCACCACGCCGCGCCCGCCGTCCACGCGGATGCGCTGGCCGTCCCTGATGCGCTGGGTGGCGGTGCCGGTGCCGACCACGGCGGGCAACCCGTATTCGCGGGCCACGATGGCCATGTGGCTCATCGATCCGCCGATGTCGCTCACCGCCGCGCCGATCTTCTGGAAGATCGGGCTCCAGGTGGGATTGGTCACCTGGCACACCAGGATGTCGCCCTGCTGGATGCGGCCGATCTCGGCCACCGATTTCACCACCCGCGCGGTGCCTTCCACCACGCCGGAGCAAGCGGCGAAGCCTTTCAGCTCCTTCTCGTTCTCCACCCCTTCGTTGAGCCAGGTGTCGAGGTTCTCGCGGGTGATGCCCCACAGCATCACGATCGCCGGATCGTCGATCACATCGGGCACCGCGCCCAGCGCCGGCGAGGTCGGGTGCTTGCCCCATTCCTCGATCGCCGCCTTGCGCTCGGCCACCACGGCCGGCCAGTGCTTCGGCCCGCGCGGCTCGCTGCCGATGCCCCAGGCCAGCATCAGGTCGATGATCGCGCTTTCCAGCTCATACTGGTTGAGGTGGAACACATCGTCTTCGCGCCCTTGCGGCCCGAAGAAGCCATGTTCCGCCAGCAGTGCGCCGAACTCCCTGATCTTGTTGAAGAACAGGTTGGTGTACCAGTGCTCGCAGTAGAACTTGTGCCCTTCCACATACGGGAACACGCGATGGGCCAGGCCGATGAGCTGGTCGTAAGTCGCCTTGTCCTCATCGGTTTCCAGCAGTTCGCGGTAATCGGCCACCAGCTGCTCGCGTTCGGCCACCAGCTGCTCGGTCGGCCGCTCGATATTGGCGCCGGCCTTGATCTTCTCGATATAGCCGGGGAGCGCGGCGAAAGGCAGGCTGAGGTCGTCGTTCCAGCTGCGGTGATAGTGGTAGAACCCGTCGCCGCTGCTGACGTTGAACCACGGGTTGCGGCTGGTCTCCAGTTCGCCGAGCCATTCCTTGCCCGCATTGCCGAGAGCATCGAGGTCGGCGAGCACCTGATCGATGTTCATGTTATCGGTGAACTGCGCATCGACGCCCAGCTCCACCGCCCGGCGGGCCAGGCGCTTCACTTCCTCGTCCGGGCGGAAGATCTCCGCTTCCATCCCCGCGACCATGCGGCTGATCGCCTGGTCGCTGATCTCGGGGAAGGCCTTCTTGCAGAAATCGAAGAAGGTCATGTAGGCGCCATAGCCCAGCAGCAGGAACTCGAAGTGGTGGTGCCACATGCGGTGGTACCCCTCGATCTGCTTCTGGTAGATATCGAGCAGCGCATGATTGCTGGCCACGCCCTTGCCGGTGTGGGTGGTCTCCAGCGGCTCGTAAGCGGGCAGGGAAGGCTTGGGCAGCGCCTGCGCATCCGCGATCAGCGCTTTCATCTTGTCCTTCCACTGGTCGTAGAGGCGTTCCCAGTTTTCGTAGTAATAGAACGCGCGCTGCTGGAACTCGCCCACGCGCTCCTCGATCTCGGCCGGGTCTGTCACCGCTACGCCGCCGATATAGACCCGCCCGTTGATCACCCGGTGCTCGATCCCCTTGGCGGTCGGCAGCACGTGGACCCGGGTGTTGAACGCGCCCAGCGCCACATAGGCCGCCTCGGCCGTGATCATGTCGAAGTGATGCATCGGCTCGGGGAAATGCATCGAGTTGTAGAACCAGAACTTCTGGTCATCCTCGGGCACGAACTGGGCGTAATAGGGATAGGCCGCCTGCGCGCCTTCGGTGCCGGGCACGACCTTGAGGTCGCTGGGCAGGGGGAAACTCTTCTGATCCGTCATCTCTGGCAACCTCTCTCGGGAAGCGCCCGCGGACCTTTGCGGCCTCGTGATGCGGGCATCGCTCCTAAGGTTGCCGATCTAGCCCTTGCCCGCAACTCCCCGTGAGGATTCGCGCGCATGAGCCATGGGACAAACGCGCAGCGTCAATCGCGGCTGTGCTCGGCCGAAGCCGCGGCCGGCGCGCTTGCCGTGGGGGCCACGCCGGGATCGCGGTCGAACACCTGGGTGAAGCGTGAGCGATCGTCGCTGGCATCGGGCTGGATAGTCCCCGCCGCGAGGCCGCGCCGCTTGGCGCGCGAGGCGGTGATGTAGTTCCGGATCTGCACGTCACCTTCGTGGCAGGCATATTCGAACAGCTTGTAGTCGTCGTCGCGGACCCACTCGATGCGCGAAGTCCACGGCGCGGTGAACGTCTCCGGGTCGGAATAAGTCAGCTCGTGCATCAGCGTGTTCGGCCCGGTCATCGTCAGCCGCTCGGTCACGCGGGTCTTGTCGCTCATCGGGATGGTGTCGAACGGCGCGCCGCCGATCATGGTCACGATCACCGGCGCGGCGGAGCGCTTGTAGGGATCGTGGGTGACGGAATCGCCCGATGTGATGTTGCTGGTTTCGATCACCAGCGTCTTGCCGTCCCAGTGCGCGCGGCTGTGGCCCATCCACTGTTCCACCGCGGCCGGCCATTCGGGCGTATCGCCAATCGGGATAATGCGCATGCCCAGCATCTCGAGCTGGATCACGATATAGCCAGGCGTCTGCCACACGCGGATGCCGTTGTTGTAGCGGTTGGGGAACATCGAGGCGGGAAAGCCCCGCGTGATGCAGCGGTCCCAGGTGTCGAAATCGCTCACCCAGTCGTATTCCTGGCCCGGCACCCAGCCCGAACGGCCGTTCTCGAACAGCTGCCGGCCCTTGGCCGTCATCGGCGGGAGCTGCCCGTTGGCCGGGCTCACCAGCAGGCTGGTGCGATGGCCGAAGGCGGATGTGCGCATCCATTCGGCAAGCCCCTGGCTGCCGGGGTAATTGATGCCCTGTCCCTCGGGAGAGTAGGCCGCGTCGGACTTTTCAGCGGCGGCCAGCCGGCGGGCGAACTCCTCCTCGGTGACCCACACCCGGTTGCCGTATTCCTCCGGCCGCTGGAACAGGATGCGGCCGCTATTCATGTATTCGATCTGGTAAGTGGCGGTGAAGTCCCAATCGCCCCACGCCGTCTTGCCCGGCGTATAGTCGGTGGGCACCGGCGGCAGCTCGGTCAGGTCCGCAGGGCGTTCCTGGGCGAAGGCGAAGGATGCCGCCAGCGCGGCGGCCAAAGCAGCGGCCACCCGCAAGGCGAGACGATCGTACCCCATGGTCGGCTCCTCTCCAGCCGGTTTCAGAACAGGTTACGATCCTTCCGGCCGTGGGGAAAGGATTCCCGTGCATCGGATATAGGATAATCGCGCAGCGCCCGGTGCAGCGGGAACAGCCGTGCAAACCCGCCGTTGAACGGGAGAAAGCTCTTTAGGACAACGGCAGGAGAAGTGCGGATGTATGGATGGGCGGCAACTCTGGCGATAATTGCGCTTATCGCGGCGATCCTTGGTTTTGGCGGCGTGGCAGGCACTTTCGCCCATCTGGCCGTCATCGTTTTCGTCATCGCGCTGATCTTGACGGCGGTATTTCTCTTCCTCGGATGGACTGCGGCGAAGAAGATCGCCGAATAGCCGGCTTTATCTACTGCTCTCGCGCGCAATGGATGCACAAGGCCGCCTCGGGCCGAGCTTCGAGGCGGCCTTCGGCGATTTCCGCGCCGCATTGCACGCAGGTGCCGTAAGTGCCCGCATCGATGCGGTCGAGCGCGCGTTCGATCGAGGCGATCTGGCGAGCGACGAGTTCGGCCTGGCCGCCGAGAGAATCGTCATCCTGCATCTCCGTCGCCTGTTCGGGAAGATCGGGATCGAGCGGTTCGGCGAGATCGGTTTCGATCCGCCCGAGCCGGCTTTCAAGCTCGGCACGGGTGGCTTCAAGGCGTTCCCTGGCAGCGGCGGTATCAGGCATGCGCGGCTCCTCTTTCCGACCGGGCCAGCATAGCAGGCCGGGAAACCAGGATACAGCAGGCGCGGGAAAGCGATTTGATCGCGCGCAGAAACGCGCGCGGGGTGTCAGTTTCGGGCCGCGCCGCGCCACTCGCTCGGCGTCATGCCGAACCGCTTGCGGAACGCCCGTGCGAAATAGCCCGGGTCCAGGAACCCGCACCGAAAGGCCATCTCGCCCACCGTCAGCCCGCCGGCGCGGGGATCGGTTAGCATATCGCTGGCGCGGTCGAGCCGGGCGGCGGTCAATTCCTGGACGAAGCTGGTGCCGCTGCCCGCCAGCAACTGTTGCAGATAGCGTTTGGAAATGCCCAGTTCGGCCGCCACGCTCTCGGGCGATAACTCGGGATCGGCGAAGTCGGTTTCGATCCGGCGCAGGATCTGGCGCGCCAGCTGGCTGCGATGGCGGCTTTCCGTGGCCGGTTCGTGGAACCCGGTGGCGAGCGTCAGCAGGGTGCCGACCTGTTCGGCGATCATCGGACGGGGAAGGGGCGTCTCGTCGATCCCCTCGGCCATCGTTTCCAGCAGGCTGCCGAGCGGGGCTCCCCAGCCTGCCCGCGCGCTCACTGGCCGGCCGAGCAGCGCGCCGGGATCGGGCAGATAGCGGTCGAGCCAGCCCAGCGGCATCATCAGGTCCAGCGCCTCGTGCGCCGTTTCCATCTCCATCTGGTAGAAGCGCGTGTTGTCCAGCAGCACGAATTCGCCCGGTTTCACGGTGAAGCGCCTGCCCCCCATCCGCGTCTTGAGCGCGCCCCGGCGGGCATAGACCAGCTGGATCGAAGGCGTCGCCCGCCCCGGCCCGTCGCCATTGTGGACCACCCGCTGCGCCGGCGCGTCGAGCCGCAGCAGGCGAAGCTGCCCCACGCCGTGGCTGCTCCATCGCGCGGCGAACAGGCTTTCGTCGAACACGCAGACGTCGATCGGCGCGATCGTGCTCGCCGCCCAATCGCGCCACTGCCGCACCGCTTCCGGCCGGGCGAGGCCGGCGGAAGTCCAGCTTGTATCGTCTGGGGCTGGCGCGGGATGCATGGCGCCATGCTGAGGGTAGCGGAGTAGCGAGTCAATCGCCTCTCCCGGCGCGGACGACCCGCAGTGTCTGGCGTGTTCGCCACACAATTTGTCATTGTCGTGATAGCGCGCCGCATCCGCTCGCAGTACCTCTCGGCTCATCTTTCGAGAAGGGAGCCGGCGATGCAGATGCTTCGCGAAAATCCCGCCATGGCTGGCGGCATCGCCGATCTTGCACACGCCTCGGGGGCCAGTTCGCGCACCATCCAGCGGCTTTTCCTGGCTGAAACGGGCCTGCTGTTTTCGCAGTGGCGCCAGCGGTTGCGCCTGCTCCACGGCGTGGCCGCGCTCGGCCAGGGTGCCTCGGTCACCGGGGCGGGGCTGGAGGCAGGCTATTCCAGCACCAGTGCTTTCATCGCCGCCTTCCGCAGGCATTTCGGCACCACGCCTTCGCGCCTTACGCCTTCGGGCTGAGGGCTTTCCTACTCCGCCTCTGCCGGCTCGAGCGCGGGCAGGGCGGGCATGACACGCTGCGCGATCAGCGCGGCCTCGGCATCGCAGTGTTCCGGCGCGGGGGCGCCGCTTTGCCTGAGGGCGGTCAGTTCCTGGCGCGCGGCGGCCAGGTCGGCCTGGTATTCCGGCTTGGTCTGGACCAGCGCCATGGTCGTCGCGGCGGACATCATGCCGGCTTCCACCGCGCTTTCATTGTGGACGCCGCAGACGAAGCGGCTGTCGGCATAGGCGCGGCCGCGTTCCAGAATGGCTTGCGCCCGGTCCGGCGCGGCCCCGGCCAGCACGGTCGCCCAGGTCCAGCCCCAGGTGCTGTGGCCGGACGGATAGTCATAGCTCGCCCGATTGTTGCGGCGGTCGAACAGCTCTTCCGGCGCCTGGCAGGTCGGCCCCTGGTCGATCACGTAAGGCCGCTCGCGCTTGTAGAATTCCTTGGCCCGCCCCGCCTGGCCGCCGGTATCGGCCGCCGCGCGCTGCACCACGGCCAGCAGCTTGGGTGAATTTTCCGGCGTCAGCGCCACGCCCACGGCGCAGCTGAAGTTGCGCAGCATCGCGGCGGGCTGGATTTCCGCGTCCTGCGTCGCCAGCGCATAGCGTTCGCTGCCTACCAGCCGGCGCGTGTCGCGGAAGATGTCGCGATCGGTTTCATAGCGTGGATCGCCCGGACGCGGGGCAGGTTCGAGGATCGCCGTCACGTCAAGCTCGCCCGGGGCGAGATATCCGGCGGGCCGCCCCGTCTGGGCCGATGCCACCGTGCCGGCGGCGATCGCGGCCACCAATAGCAGCTTCCAGCGCATGCCTTTTTCCCCCTTGTCCCGTTCCTTCCGCCGGTGTGGCAAATTGTCCGCCCCTGGTCCAGCGGCGGCCTGCGGCCTTTTCCCGCGCGCACGCTTGTCGCAGGCGCGCTTTTCGCTTCTATTGCATCGCCAAAGAACAAGAGGAGAGAGACATGCGCCTGATCGCCACCGAGGAAGCCTGGTCGATTCCCGAAGTCGCCGAGGAATTGAAGAAGGTCGCCAATAGCCCGACGCAAAGCCTCGACAAGCTGCTGATCAAGGGCATCTACGATGCGCCGACCGACAGCTCCGGCTATGGCAAGCTCGATTTCCTCTCCGGCCTGATCGACGCCGAGCAGGAACGCCTACGGCAGATGGACGAGTTGGGCGTGGACATGCAACTCATGGCCCTCACCGCGCCGGGCGTGCAGATGTTCGATGCCGATACCGCGCATGAACTGGCCATGCTCGCCAATGATCGCCTGGCCGCCCTGTGCCGCAAGTATCCGACGCGCTTCGCCGGTCTCGCCAGCTTCGCCCCGCACAGTCCGAAGCGTGCGGCGAAGGAGATGGAGCGCGCCGTCAACGAACTCGGCCTCAACGGCTTCATGGTCAACAGCCACACCCACGGCGAATATCTCGATGATCCCAAGTTCTGGCCGATCCTCGAAGCCGCGGAGGCGCTGGATCGCTGCATCTACATCCATCCGCGCGCCGCATCGGACACCTTGAAGGGTCCACTGCAGGACTATGGCATGGACAGCGCCATGTGGGGCTACGGCGTGGAAGTGGGCACGCACGCGGTGCGGATGATGGCCGGCGGCGTGTTCGACGCCTTCCCCCGGCTCAAGATCTGCATCGGCCATATGGGCGAAGCGGTGCCGTTCTGGCTGTGGCGGATAAACTTCATGAACTCGCGTGCCCAGAAAGTCGGCCGCGCGCGCAAGACCCAGCGCAGCATGGCGGAATACTTCCAGGACAACTTCGTCATCACCAACAGCGGGGTCGAGGACCCGCTGGCCCTGCGCTATTCGATCGACAAGCTGGGCATCGACAACGTCATGTGGGCGATCGATTACCCCTACCAGCCGATGAAGCCGGCGGTCGATTTCATCGAGCAGTTCGAATGCACCGAGGAAGAGCGCCACGCCTTGTGTCACGGCAATGCGGAACGCATCTTCCACATCGCTCCGGAGTGAGGGGGAAGACGATGGCGGCGTTCTACGGTCTTTGCCTCGCGCTGATGGCGGTCATGCGGCTTGCCCCGCAATCGCCGCTCGGCCGCTGGCTCAACCTCAATTTCATCCAGGAACCGCTCACGCGCATGGCGGCGCTGGAACGGCACCAGGTGATCTTCCTCGTGATCGCTTCCGTGATGTTGCTGGCGGCAAGCGAGACCATCGCGATCTACGGCACATTCGAATGGGTGTTGATCTCCGCGTTCGACTTGTCGGTCTATCTCGATGCGGTTGCGGTGACCGCGGTGATTGGTGTCGCGACGAGATTTCACAGCGTCATGCAAGTGCTCCGGGGCCGACGGGTCGCTCGCACCATGCCGAAGCGCGGGGCCCGGCGACGGCGGATGCGAACGGGCGCAGGCACTGCGCCCGCGAAGTCCGCCAATGACGACGACCCGGCACCGGCCCTGGCCCGCGAATCATTCCGGTTCCATCTTGTCGCGGCTTGACTAAGCTGGCTGGCCGGGAGGGCAGAGGAGACTCGCCATGTCGATTGCCAAGGTCACCGAAGTCATCGCATCCTCCACTATCGGGATAGAGGATGCCGTCCGCCAGGGCGTCGCCCGCGCCTCGAAAACGCTGGATCAGGTGCAGAGCGTGTGGGTCAGCGACATTACCTGCGACGTGCAAGACGGGGACGTGGTCGAATGGCGCGTGAGGCTGAAGATTACCTTCGTGCTCACCGACTGAGCGCCGGCCTTAGCGTGGTTCGCTTCGCGGTGTGGAAGAGGGCGGAGTGAGCTCCGGCCCGCCCCTTGCCGGCCTCAAGGTCGTCGAGCTGGCGCGCGTGCTCGCAGGGCCGTGGGCGGGGCAGATCCTGGCCGATCTCGGGGCCGAGGTGGTCAAGGTGGAAAGCCCGGAGGGGGACGATACCCGCCGCTGGGGCCCGCCCTTCGTCGAAAACCCCGATGGCACGCGGGACGCGGCCTATTTCCACGCCGCCAATCGCGGCAAGCGTTCCGTCACGGCCGATTTCCGTACCGAGAAGGGGCAGGCGCTGGTTCTCGGCCTGGCTCGCGATGCCGATGTGCTGATCGAGAACTTCAAGCTCGGCGGTCTCGCCAAATACGGCCTCGATTACGAGAGCCTGCGGCAGGTGAACCCGCGCCTCGTCTATTGCTCGATCACGGGCTTCGGGCACACCGGACCTTATGCGCCGCGCCCGGGCTATGACTTCATCGTCCAGGGCATGAGCGGGATCATGGACCTGTCGGGCGAGCCGGGCGGTCCGCCGACCAAGATCGGCGTCGCCTATGCCGACATCATGACCGGGCTCTATGCCGTCATCGCCGTGCAGGCGGCGCTGCATCAGCGGGAAAAGAGCGGGCGCGGCCAGCATATCGACATGGCGCTGATGGACGTGATGGTCGGCACGCTGGCCAACCAGGCGATGAACTATCTCGTTTCGGGGGAATCCCCCCATCGCATCGGCATGTCGCACCCCAACATCATGCCCTACGACGGGTTCGAGACGGCCGATGGCTGGATCATCCTCACCGTGGGCAACGATACCCAGTTCCAGCGACTGGCGGCCCTGATCGACCTGCCCGAGAACCCGGAATGGGCCACCAATGCCGGCCGTGTCGCCGATCGCGCGGCGTTGAAGCACGCCATCGCCGCGCAAGTCCGCGATTGGGAGCGCGACGCGCTGCTGGCCGATCTGGAGGAACAGGGCATTCCCGCCGGCCCGATCAACACTGTCGCCCAGGCTCTCACCGATCCGCAGACCGCCGCGCGCGGAATGGTGCTCGATCTGGGCGGGGGGTTGAAGGGCCTGCGCACGCCGATCCGCTTTTCGGATGCCGAGCTGGCGCCGGGCAGGCGATCGCCGATGCTGGGGGAGGATCAATGAGCCGTTCGCGCCATCTCGTCGATCCGCAGATCGCGCCGATGCTGGACATGTCCAGTCTCGATCTCACTGCCGAGAGCCTGCCCGCAATCCGCGCCAATCCGATGTTCACCGGCGAAGGCCTGCCCCCGCCGCCGTTTCCCGTGAGAGAGATTTTCGCGCCCGTGCCGGGCGGCCCGGATGTGCGCCTGCTGGTGATGGACCCGCCATCCGAAGCGAAAGACCGCGCGGCGATCCTCTACATCCACGGCGGTGGCATGGTCGTCGGCGCGGCGGACACGGCGCTGGCTGACAAGCCGCAGATGGCGCTGGAGCATCACTGCGTGATCGTGGCGGTCGATTATCGCCTCGCGCCCGAAACGCCGTTTCCGGGGCCACAGGAGGATAATTACGCCGCGCTTCTCTGGCTGGTGGATCATGCCGGCGAACTCGGTGTCGATCACGCCCGCATCGTGGTGATGGGCGGCAGCGCCGGCGGCGGCCTTGCCGCCAGCCTGGCGCTGATGGTGCGCGATCGCGGCGGCCCGGCGTTGGCGGGCCAGGTTCTGATCTATCCGATGCTGGACTGGCGCACGGGCGGGCCGGACGATCCCTATCGCAACCGCCACACCGGCGAATTCATCTGGACCCGCGAGAAGAACCAGTTCGGCTGGCGCGCCTTGCGCGGCGAGTACCAGCCCACGGACGCGCGCAGGCACTGGTTCTCCCCCGCGCTGGCCGAAACCCTCGCCGATCTGCCGCCCGCCTACATCGCCACGGGCGCGCTCGACTTGTTCCTGGACGAAAACCTCGATTACGCCCGCCGCCTGATCGATTGCGGCGTGCGGACGGAACTGCACGTCTATCCCGGTGCGATCCACGGCTTTGAAATGGTGCCCGAGACCGACCTGGGAGAACAGGCGGCGGCGGACTTGAAGCGCGCACTGGGGCGGCTGCTAAGGTAATAGCCGTCTCTCAATCCATCTTCGATCTCGCCCCTGTCATGCTGAACTTGGTTCGGCATCCATCGCTCGCAAGGCCTGGAGGCCGCCGTATGGCGTCGCTTTGCGGTTGGCCTGCGTCCGACCGATGGCTCCGTGCCGGGCGGAGAGATGGACCCTGAACCAAGTTCAGGGTGACGGGGATCGGATGCCTATGGCAGCACCTAAAGCGAGTCCGCATTCAGGTATTCGATCGGCATGTCCAGCGTCTTGAGCTGGCTGTCGATCTGGCTCCGGTCGCCGACGACGATCACCGCGAGGTTGTCTGGCGAGAGGTATTGCCGTGCCGCCGCGTCGATCTTCCCGGCGTCGATCGCGCGCAGGATATCGGGCAGGCGCTTCTGGTAATCGTCGGGCCGGCCGAACTGCTCATTGTTCAGCAGCGCGCCCAGCACCTGGCTGTTGGTCTGGTAGGAATTCGGCAGACCGCGGATGTTGCCGTCGGTCACCCGTTGCAGCTCCGTCTGGTCCACGCCCTGGGCGCCGCCGGCGAAGGCGTCCATGTCGGCCAGTATCAGGCGGATCGAATCCGCCGTGCGATCGGCCTGCACCGGGGCGGAGACCGTGAACGACTGGTTGCCCGTCACCCCCGCTATCGAGCTGCGCACGCCATAGCTCCAGCCCTTGTCCTCGCGGATGTCCTGGTTCAGGCGCGAGAGGAAGCCGTTGCCGATCACTTCGTTGGCCAGGCCCAGTGCCTCCATGTTCTGCTGCGTGCCTTTCACCGGAAGGACGCGGGCCAGCACCACCACCGATTGCGGCGAATTGGGGCGGTCGATCACTACCAGCTTGCGCGCGCCGGGCGGGGTGGGGACATCGAGGTTCTTCACCGGCTTGGGCGTGTCCGGCGCGCGCCAATCGCCGAACGCCCGTTCTAGCGCCGGGATCAGCTCGGCCATGGTCACATCGCCGACCACGGTGATCCGGGCGAGGTCCGGCCGCAGCCACTTGTCATGCGCGGCCGCCAGCGTGGCGGGCGTCAGCGCCTCGATCACCTCGGCCGTCCCGCTGGGGCCGACCGAGCCATAGGGATGGTTCGGCCCATAGATCAGCGGCCTCAGCGCGCGCGAGGCCAGGCCCGTGGGGCTGGCCTGCTCCTGCGCGATGTCGGCCAGGCGCTGATCCTTCACCCGCGCCACGTCACTGGCGGCGAAGGCGGGGTTGCGCGCCATGTCGGCCATCAGCTCCAGCGAAGGGGCGAGATTGGCGGTCAGCGCGCTCATCGAAACGGTGCTGCTGTCGGTGGAGGTGCTGGCGGCGATGGAGGCGCCCAGCCGCTCCTGCTCCTCGGCGATCTGTACCGCGCTGCGGCTTTTCGTGCCTTCTTCCAGCATGTCCATCATCAGCGACTGGGTGCCGGCGCTGGCCGATCCATCGGCCGCCGTGCCCGCGTCGAACGTCAGCGCCAGGCTGACCTTGGGGATAGCCGTGCGCCGTGCCAGGGTGACGGGAATGCCGTTGGACAGCGCGGCGTGCTCCACTTGCGGGAAAGTCAGCTCGCCCACCGGGGCGACCGGGGGATAGCTGCGCTTGGGGCCCGTCGCCAGCGGGGGCGGGGGCGCCTTGGCATCGGGCGGGGGCGGGGCCACCGTGCCTTCGTCACCCCAGCCGCCCATCAGCGCGCCGTCCTCGGTCCGCTCGCCCGGCACCACGCTCAGCGTATAGGCCGGCCGGCTCAGCCAGCGTTGCAGCGCGGACTGGACCTGGGCCGGGGTGAGGCTGGCCATCTGCTCCAGCTCTTTCTTGTAATGCGCCGGATCGCCCGCATAGAGCAGGCCCTCGGCCAGCGTGGCCCCTTTGCCGGAGAAGCCGCCAACCAGCTCCAGCGCGCCGATCTGGCCGGATATGATCTGGGTGGCCGCGCGCTTCAATTCATCTTCGGTCGGGCCTTTGGCGACCAGTTCGGCGATGACTTCATCGAAGCGTTTTTCCGCCACCGCCGGGTCCACGCCCGGCTTCACGTCCATGGTCGCCTGCAGGAAGCTCACTTGCTCGAACTGCTGCGATCCGGCGGTAACGCCGACCGCCAGCTGCTCGTCACGCACCAGCACATTGTCCAGCCGTGAGCTGGCGAGGCCGCCCAGGACGTGCATCCCGATCGCCAGCGGGATGGCGTCGGGATCGGTCAGCTTGGGCCCGCTCCACGTGCGATAGAGGCGCGTTACCGGAACCTGATCGGCCATCTCCTCGCGCACCGGCGCGGGAAGGGTGACCGGCTCTGCCATCACCGGCATGACATCGGGCCCGCGCGGAATGTCGCCGAACCACTGCTCCACCTTCGGGCGCGCGGTGGCGAGATCGATATCGCCGGCCAGCGCCAGCACCACGTTGTTGGGGCCGTAGTGGTCGATGAACCACTTGCGCACGTCGGCGATGCTGGCGGCGTCGAGGTCCGCCATGGAGCCGATGGTGGAATGGCGATAGGGGTGCCCCACGGGAAACAGCGCGTCGCCGATCTTGTAATCGACCAGGCCATAGGGCTGGTTGTCGCCCTGCCGCTTCTCGTTCTGGACCACGCCGCGCTGCTTATCCAGCTTGTCCTGCGTCACTGCGCCCAGCAGGTGGCCCATGCGGTCGCTTTCCATGAACAGCGCCAGGTCCAGCGCGCCGGTGGGCAGGGTTTCGATGTAATTGGTCCGGTCATACCAGGTGGAGCCGTTGGTGCCGGTGGAGCCGGCCGCTTCCAGCGGAATGTCGAAGTTCTCGACGTTCTCCGATCCGCCGAACATCAAGTGCTCGAACAAGTGGGCGAACCCGGTGCGCCCGCGCGGCTCGTTCTTCGATCCCACGCGGTAATAGATCGTCACCCCCACCACCGGGCTCTTGCGATCGGTGTGCACGATCGTCGTCAGCCCGTTGGGCAGGGTGAAGGTCTGGTAGGGAATGTCGACTTCATCGACCAGCGCGGAAAGCGGGGCTGGCTCGCTCTGCTGCGCGACCACCGGGGCCGTGGCGAAAAGCGCGAGGGGGAGGGCGGCGGCGAGCAGGTGGCGGAAGGGCTTCATGCCCGCTGGATAGCACGCTCTCCTGCCAAGAACAGCCGATGTCGTGCCGCCGGCAAGCCGGCCCGCCGCCTGGCCCACGGAACTTTCGCCCGAGTTCCCGCTTCCATAAGGGCCGGAAAGGCAGGCACCCATGCGGCACCTCGGGGCAGGATTGGTGGATTGGCTGGCCACCCATGGCGAGCGCATCGTCTATCGCGCGGCGGGTCTGCCGATCACGCTCGGCACGCTCTTCGCCATGGGCGCGGCGAAGCCCGAATTCGTCGTCCGCAAGGCCTATGCCCACCATTACGTCCGGCCCGAGGGCATCGGCGATTGGCTTGATCTTTTCGTCGCGCTCTCGCTGCTGCCTCTGGCGCTGGCCATCAGCGCCGCGTGGTTCACGCTTCGCAACGGGCCGACGATCGCCCGGCGTTATGGTAGGCCGGTCGTGGCGCAGCTGGCCGATCAGCTTCGGCTGTTCTTCGCCGACGGTATCCTCCCGCCCTGGTATTACATCTTCTCGCTTCACGATCGCGATTGCCGCCGCCATGCCGCCGGCTTCCTCAACCGGTGCGAGACCAAGTGCGGTGCCTATCCGGTGCTGATCGCCCGGCACGCGGCGAGCTCACCCCTGGGCGACAAGCAGGCCTTCGCCGCGCACTGCCAGGCCCATGGCCTGCCGGTCATCCCGATCCTGGCGGTCGCCCGCGACGGGCGGATCGAAGCGGGGGAGCGGCTTTGCGAGGCGGACCTGTTCGTCAAGCCGGTCAGGGCTAGGGGCGGCAAGGGCGCGGAACGCTGGGACTATCTCGGGAACGGCCGATATTGCGGCGGCAACGGCCTCGTTCTCGATCGCGATGCTTTTCTCGGTCGCCTGCGGCACCTGTCGTTCGCCAAGCCGCGCCTGGTGCAGCCGCGCCTGCGCAATCATCCCGCGATCGCCGATCTCAGCAATGGCGCGCTGGCCACGGTGCGGGCGCTGACCTGCCTGGACGAACAGGGCCGGCCGGAACTGATCGCGGCCGTCTTCCGCATGGCCATCGGCGGCAATCGCACGGTGGACAACATCCACGCCGGGGGCATCGCCGCGGGCATCGATCTGGAAACCGGCGCGATGTCGCAGGCCAGCGACCTGGGCATGAGCGCGCGCCTGGGCTGGCTCGATCGCCATCCCGATACCGGCGCGCCGATCAGCGGCCGCGCGTTCCCCCGCTGGCCGGAGCTGCGCATACTGGCGGAGCAAGCCCACTGGGCCTTCCTTGACCGGGTTTTCGTCGGCTGGGACATCGCGCTGGCTGAAGCGGGCTTCTGCCTGGTCGAAGGCAATTCGGGGTCGGACGTCGATCTCATGCAGCGCCCCGTCAGGCGGGGCCTGATGGAAGGGCGTTTCGGCGCGCTTCTGGCGTATCACCTCCAAGCCGTGCCATGATCCCCGCCTCTTGCGCGGCGGAACCGCGACGCCATCTGAACCGGGACACTATATCCGAGGGGTGATTCATGAATCTCGAGAAGTTCACCGACCGGGCCAAGGGTTTCCTCCAGGCCGCCCAGACCGTCGCCATTCGCCTCAGCCATCAGCGCATCACGCCCGAGCATCTGCTCAAGGCCCTGCTCGATGACAGCGAAGGCATGGCCGCGCAGCTTATCCAGCGCGCGGGCGGTAATCCGAAGCTGGCGGTGGACGAGGTGGACAAGGCGCTGGCCAAGATCCCGGCCGTCTCGGGCGGGGGCGCCCAGCAGACCCCGGGGCTCGACAACGATACCGTGCGCATTCTCGATCAGGCGGAACAGCTCGCCACCAAGGCGGGCGACAGCTTCGTGCCGGTGCAGCGCATCCTCCAGGCCCTGGCCCTGGCGACGACCACGCCCGCCGGCCAGGCGCTCAAGGCGGCCAACGTCGATATCAAGGCATTGGAAGCCGCGATCCAGGAAGCGACTGGCGGCCGCGCCGCGCACAGCGCCTCGGCCGAGGAAAGCTACGACGCGATGAAGAAGTACGCGCGCGATCTGACGGAGGCGGCGCAGGCGGGCAAGCTCGATCCCGTAATCGGACGTGACGAGGAAATCCGCCGCACGATCCAGATCCTCGCCCGCCGCACCAAGAACAATCCCGTGCTGATCGGCGAGCCGGGCACCGGCAAGACGGCGGTGGTCGAAGGCCTGGCCCTGCGCATCGCCAATGGCGACGTGCCCGACAGCCTCAAGGGCCGCAAGCTCATGGCGCTCGACATGGGCGCGCTGATCGCCGGCGCGAAGTATCGCGGCGAGTTCGAGGAACGGCTGAAAGCGGTGCTCGACGAAGTACGCGGCAGCGAAGGCGATATCATCCTGTTCATCGACGAGATGCACACGCTGGTCGGCGCCGGAGCCTCCGAAGGCTCGATGGATGCGTCCAACCTGCTCAAGCCGGCGCTTGCCCGGGGGGAACTGCACTGCATCGGCGCCACCACGCTGGACGAATATCAGAAGTACGTCGAGAAGGACGCCGCGCTCCAGCGCCGTTTCCAGCCGGTCTTCGTGGCCGAGCCCACGGTGGAAGACACGATCTCCATCCTGCGCGGCCTCAAGGAAAAGTACGAGCTGCACCACGGCGTCAACATCACCGATGGCGCGATCGTCGCCGCCGCGACGCTCAGCAACCGCTACATCTCCGACCGCTTCCTGCCCGACAAGGCGATCGACCTGATGGACGAGGCGGCCAGTCGCATCCGCATGGAGGTGGAAAGCAAGCCGGAAGAGATCGAGAATCTCGATCGCCGCATCATCCAGCTCAAGATCGAGGAAACCGCGCTGGCCAAGGAGAAGGACGATGCCTCGAAGGATCGCCTCGCCACCCTGCGCACCGAGCTTTCCAACCTGGAGCAGCAATCGAGCGAGCTGACCACCCGCTGGCAGAACGAGCGGGACAAGATCGCCGCCGAAGGCAAGCTCAAGGAACAGCTCGACCAGGCGCGGCTGGAACTGGAGCAGGCCCAGCGCACCGGCGATCTCGCCCGCGCCGGCGAGCTGTCCTACGGCAAGATTCCCCAGCTGGAGAAGCAGCTGGCCGAAGCGCAAGGCCAGGCGAAGAACGCCATGCTGCGCGAGGAAGTGACCGCCGACGACATCGCCGCCGTGGTCAGCCGCTGGACCGGCGTGCCGGTGGACCGGATGATGGAAGGGGAGCGGGACAAGCTCCTGCGCATGGAACAGGTCATCGGCAAGCGGGTGATCGGGCAGGAACAGGCGGTCGAAGCCGTCTCCAAGGCCGTCCGCCGCGCCCGCGCGGGCTTGCAGGACCCGAACCGGCCGCTGGGCAGCTTCCTGTTCCTCGGGCCCACCGGCGTCGGCAAGACGGAGCTGACCCGGGCGCTCGCCGAATTCCTGTTCGACGACGATTCCGCCATGGTGCGGATCGACATGAGCGAATTCATGGAAAAGCACGCCGTTGCCCGACTGATCGGTGCGCCTCCTGGCTACGTTGGTTATGAAGAGGGCGGCGTTCTAACCGAATCAGTTCGCCGCCGGCCCTATCAGGTCGTGCTGTTCGATGAGGTCGAGAAGGCGCACCCGGATGTGTTCAACGTCCTCCTCCAGGTGCTCGACGACGGGCGGCTGACGGATGGGCAGGGCCGCGTGGTCAACTTCACCAATACCCTGATTATCCTCACCAGCAACCTCGGCAGCCAGTTCCTCGCCAACCTCGACGAAGGGCAGAAGGTGGAGGATGTGGAACCGCAGGTGATGGAAGTGGTCCGCGCGCATTTCCGGCCGGAATTCCTCAACCGGCTGGACGAGATCGTGCTGTTCCATCGCCTGGGGCAGGAACACATGGCGCCGATCGTGGACATCCAGGTGGAACGCGTGCAGCGACTGCTGAAGGACCGCAAGATCACCCTCGACCTAACCGACGCCGCCCGCCGCTGGCTCGGCCGGGTGGGCTACGATCCCGTCTACGGCGCCCGCCCGCTCAAGCGCGCCGTCCAGCGCTACGTGCAGGACCCGCTGGCCGAAAAGCTGCTTGCCGGCGAGATTCCCGATGGCAGCACGGTGAAGATCGACGAGGGGGACGGCGCCTTGAGCATCGCCGTCAGTTGACCGGGCGCTATCCGTAATAGGCGGTGATGAACGGTTCCAGGAACCGCCGATAAGGTTCCGCCGAACCGACCGAACCGCTGTGGATCGGGCGCCGCACCTGCACCATGCTCGCGGTCGCGACCGGCCGGCCCATTCGATAGACCCAGGCGGGGCCGGCGCTGGCCCGGCGGCGAGGAAACGGCTAAGCGGCGGTCATAGCCATTGACCGAGGAGAAAGCCGTGAAGATCGACAGTTCCATTGCCGCCGTGGTCACCGGGGGCGCCTCGGGTCTCGGCGAGGCGAGCGCGCGGGCGCTGGCGGCGAAGGGCGCGAAAGTGGCGCTGTTCGACCTGAACGAGGAACGCGGGGCCAGGGTCGCCGAAGAGATCGGCGGCATCATGTGCAAGGTCGACGTGTCTGACGAGGGGTCGGTCGATGCGGGCTTCGCGAAAGCGCGCGCGGCGCACGGGCAGGAACGGGTGCTGGTCTGCTGCGCCGGCATCGGCACGATCGGCAAGACGGTGCGGCGCGACAAGGAAACCGGCGCGATTTCGCACCTGCCGGTCGATCTGTTCCTCAAGACGATCAAGGTGAACCTGCTCGGCACGTTCCAGTGCGTGGCCAAGTCCGCCGCCGGGATGATGACGCTGGACGGGCTGGAAGACGGCGAGCGCGGGGCCATGGTGTGCACCGCTTCGGTCGCGGCGGTGGACGGGCAGATCGGCCAGGTCGCCTATGCCGCATCGAAAGCGGCGGTGGCCGGCATGACCTTGCCGATCGCGCGCGATTTCATGTCCGAAGGGATCCGCATCAACACCATCCTGCCGGGCATCTTCGCCACGCCGCTGCTCGCCGGCCTGCCTGAGAAGGCGCAAGTCGCGCTGGCCGCCGCGGTGCCGTTTCCCAAGCGGCTTGGCCAACCGGAAGAATATGCCCGGCTGGTGCTGACCATGCTGGAAACAGGCTATTTCAATGGCGAAACCGTGCGGCTCGACGGCGCCATCCGCATGCCGCCCAAATAGCGGCCGCTATGGCAAGCTGGCACATTGGGATCATCGGCGGCTCGGGCCTTTCCCAAGGGCTGGGGCTGGATGACGCGCAGGAAATAGGCGTTTCCAGCGCTTTCGGCGAACCGTCCGGCCCGGTGACGATGGGTACGCTCGCGGGCGTGCGCGTCACCTTCATTGCCCGGCACGGGGCGTGGCACCGGATCGCGGCGGGCCACGTCAACTATCGGGCCAATATCGACGTGCTCAAGCGCTGCGGGGTTACCGATGTGCTGGCGCTGTCGGCGATAGGCTCTTTGCGCGAGGACCTGCCGCCCGGGCACTTCGTCGCGGTGGACCAGATCATCGACCGCACCGTGGGGCGGGCGCATACTTTCTTCGACGCCGGCGTCACCGCGCATGTCGGCCTGGCGGAGCCGGTTTGCGCACGCCTCACCGGCCTCGCGGCGGACGCGGCGGAAAGAGCTGGCGCCGTGGTCCATCGCGGCGGCTGCTATGTCGCCATCGAAGGCCCGCGATTCTCCACTCGGGCCGAAAGCCGGCTCTTTCGCCAAGGGGGCGGCGATGTGATCGGCATGACCGCGATGCCCGAAGCGGCGCTCGCCCGCGAGGCGGAGCTTCCCTATGCCGTGCTGGGGATGGTGACCGATTACGATGCCTGGCGCGAGGGAGAGCCGCCGGTCGAAGCTTCCGCCATCCTCGATGTCATGCGCGCCAATGGCGCCCTGGCGCGCGCTGCCGTGCAGCACTTCGCCGCCGCGCTGCCGCCGCAGCGGGCGGAAAGCCCGATAGACCGGGCGCTGGATGCCGCCGTGCTCACCCCGGTCGCGCACTGGAGTTCGGAGGCGAAGGCGCGGCTCGGCGCCGTCGCCGGGCGTTACCTGCGCGCCGCAGGGAACGAGGCATGACCGCCAGGCTCTGAGGAGTGCCGGCTGTCGGCCCCCGTCGGCGCTCCGTCGGCCCGCCGCTTGCATTGCGCGCGGCCATCGAACTAAAGTTAATCGCCATGACAAACAATCAAACGCGCCTGGGGGACTTCATTCCGTACCTGTTGTCGATCACCTCCAATGCGGTGAGCGGACGTATCGCGTTGGAATATCGGCAACGTTTCGGGCTCAGCGTGCCGGAATGGCGGGTCATGGCGGTGCTGGGGGATTCCGGGCCGCTGACTCAGCGCGATCTCACGCGGCTTACGGTGATGGACAAAGTGGCGGTCAACCGCGCGTGCAAGGGGCTGGAGGAACGGGGCCTCGTCTCGCGCCAGCCGAACACGCAGGATGGCCGTTCGCACCTTCTCGAGCTCACCGCATCGGGCACGCGGATGCATGACGACATCATGCCGCTGGCGCTGGAAATGGAACGGCGCCTGTTTTCCCGCTTCGCGCCGGAAGAGGTGATCCGTTTCCGCCAGCTGCTGGACCGGGTGCGGAGCGAGGTGGACGATCTCGACGCCGAAGGCATCGACAGCGCGAACTTCGGCGTCGAATAACGGCGGCCTCGCAATTTAGGTCGCGAGACCGCCGCATCCCCCCGCGTAGCTCTAGTTGTTGACTGCCCCGCCCGGCGAAAAGGCGTCGGCGATCGAGCAGGCCGCCGGGCCGAGGATGACGATGAACAGCACCGGCAGGATGAACAAGATCAGCGGCACCGTCATGATCGCCGGCAGGCGCGCGGCTTTCTCTTCCGCCCGCATCATGCGTTCGTTGCGGAACTCCGCCGAAAGCACGCGCAAGGCGGACGCCAGCGGGGTGCCGTAGCGTTCGGTCTGGATCATGGTGGTGACCACGCCGCGGATCGCTTCCAGGTCCACGCGATAGGCGAAGTTCTCGAAAGCCTGGCGCCGCTCGGTCAGGAACGACAGTTCGATCGCCGTCAGCGCGAATTCATCGCCCAGCTCGGGATAGGCGCGGCCCAGTTCCTTGGCCACGCGGTTGAACGCGGCGTCCACGGTCAACCCGGCCTCGGCGCAGATGACCAGCAGGTCCAGCGCGTCCGGCAGGCCCTTGCGGATCGCGTCGCTACGCTTGGTGGCCTTGTTCTTCAGGAAGACTTCAGGCCCCTTGTATCCGGCGATCACCAGTACGGCGAAGGCCATGAAGCGCTTGAAGCTGCCCCAGTCGGGGAACATTTCCAGCCAGTAAAGCGCCACGATGGCCGTGAAGCCGAGCGCGATCGGCAACACCATGCGGGCGAAGATGACGAAGACCGCCAGTTCCTTGTTGCGATAGCCGGCCTGGGCGAGCTTCTGCTGGATGACCTTGACCTGGCTTTCCTGGAGCACCTTCATCCGGCCCAGGCTGTCCTTGATCCGGTCGGTCGCCTCGGATCGCCGCAGCAGGCTTTGCCGCTTGCGGTTGCTCTGCTTGATGATGCCGGCCTTCAGCTCCTCGCGCCGGGCGTTGAGCGCCTTGACTCGCTTGGCCATGGGATCGCGCACGGTCACGGCGGCATAGATGGCCAGCATCATGGCCGCGGCGGCGACACCGGCCAGCACCGTGCCCGCCAGAATGACGTCGACGCCGAGAAGCGTGGGGCCGGGTGGGGTGATCGTCATGTTATCCGTCCCCGCTCAGATTTCGAAGCTGACCATCTTGGCCATGACGAAGACGCCGATGCCCATCCACACCAGTCCGCCGAGCCCGGTGATGATCAGTCGCTCGTCGACGAAGAAATCGCCGACGTAGCCCGGGTTTACCCAGTAGATCAGGCCGAACACGATGAACGGCAGAGCGCCGACGATATAGGCGGAGGCTTTGGATTCGGAGCTCATCGCCCGGATCTTCAGCTTCATCTGCCCGCGCTTGCGCAGCACGTCGGCCAGGTTGGACAGCGTTTCCGCCAGGTTGCCGCCTGTTTCCCGCTGGATGGCCAGCGTGATCACGAAGAACTGGAATTCGGCGGTGCCCAGCTTGTCGGCCGTCACCTGAAGCGATTCCTCCATCGTGCGGCCGATTCGCATGCGTTCGACCACGGCCTTGAACTCCTCACCCACCGGGCCGGGGATCTCGCTGGAAACCAGCCCCAGCGTCTCGCTCACCGGCAGGCCGGAGCGGAGCCCGCGCACCAGCAGCTCGATCCCGTCGGGAAACCGGGCGTTGAAGGCATTGGTCCGCTTGTTGATCAGATAGCCGACGACGAAGTGCGGCAGCCCGGCGCCGAACAGCACGCCGATGACGAGCGAAAGCATCGCCGCCCCGCTGCGCAGATAGACCAGCGCGGCCACCGTCAAGGCGATCCCGATCGAGGCATAGACATAGTGCGAGAGAGACCAGTGCTTGCCGGTCCGCTCCAGGCGGACGGCCAGCGCCTCGAGGCGCGATTGCGAGCCCGCCACGCGATGCATCTTCGGCTTGCGCGCGGCGATCGCCTTCTTCAGCTGCGATTCGACCTTGTCGATCGTGCTTTCCGAATGGCGATAGCGCACCGATTGCAGCCGCCGCTGGCTTTCCTTCGCGGGCGACTTGCCGCCCACGGCCAGGTAGCCGAGGATCACCATCGTCGTCAGGCCGGCGGCCAGCAGCAGGACCTGGATGATGTTCATGTCGGGCTCTCGACCTTCCTCGTGTTCCTGTCATCCGCCGCCCCGGTGTGGACCGGAAGCGGCGGCGCGTTCATTCGGCGGAGACCGCCGCCCGCTTTTCCTTGCGGGCGAGCAGAGATTTGAGATCGAACTTGCCGAGCAGCGAGGTGCCGGCTGACGCGTGATCGCCCTCGGCCTCGTCATCCTCGCCGGCGCTCACGATCGCCTTCGCCACCTGGCCGATCGTCTGGCCGACCTTGGCGGAGCGATTGGCGTCGGCGAACGTCTGCCCCAGCTTGGCGGCATTCGACGCGGCCTTCTGGTCGAGCGGGATCGCGAAATCGATCTTGCGTTCGATCGACGCTTCGAAATCGGCCTTGCTGATCTCGGCCGCGCCGGTCTGCACCTTGTTGGCCACCACCAGCGGCTGCGCCTGCGGGGCATTGGTTTTCAGCCACGAAAGCAGCCGGATCGTGTCGCGCGCGGAAGCCAGCGTCATCTCCGTCACCAGCGTCACGGCGTTCACGTCCGTCAGCAGGTGCGGGAAGTTGATCAGCATGTTGCGCGGCAGATCGATCACCGTCATCTCGAACGCCTGGCGGAACTCTTCCTGCAACTGCATGAAGGCGGAACCGTCGGTCATCAGCGGTGAATTGATCGGCGCCTCGGCCGAAAGGATCGCCAGGTTGTCGTTGGCGCGGATCATCGCGCGTTCGATGAACAGGCCGTCGATGCGGCTGGGATTCTCGATCGCGTCGGTCAGCCCGCGGCCCGGCTCGAGATCGAGCGAGAGCGCGCCGGTGCCGAAATGCACGTCGAGATCCAGCAGCGCGGTCGGCATCCGGTGATCGGTGCTGAACAGCCAGGCCAGCGAAGTCGCCAGCGTCGATGCGCCCACGCCGCCGCGCGTGCCGACGACCGCCGCGGAAAGATGCCGCTTGATCGCTTCGCCGTCGCTGTTGCGCGGGTTGGAGAACACCGCCTGCGCCTGGGTCAGCGCATCGCGCAGCTGGCTCGCCGAAAGCGGCTTCAGCAGATAGTCGTGGATGCCGCTCGCCAACAGGTCGCGATAGAGGCGCACGTCGTTCACCTGGCCCACCGCGATCACCACGGTGCCGGGTTCGCAGACTTCGGCCAGGCCGTTGATGTCGTTCAGCGGATCGCCGCTTTCCGACAGGTCGACCATCAGGATCGCCGGGCTGGCGGAGATCGAGAGGGACTGCACCGCGTTGCGCAGGCCGCCCTTGTTGCACTTCTCCGGCTGCCAACCCATTTCGATCACCACCGGGCGCAGCACGTCCAGCGCGGATTCATCGCAGATGAACGCGGCGAAGGGGTCGCGATTGCCCAGCGGGCCGGGTTTCCAGGGCGCGTTCATTGATCAGTTACCTCCACTGCCTGCGGACTGCGAGCTGACCGCGCTCAAGCCGTCTTTGCCGGTCGGCGCTTTCTCGCGATAGGATTCGATGGCCTTGGTAGAGCTCATCACCACCGTCTCGCCGGTGCCTTCCGCGCCCTGCAGCAGGTGTTGCGGATCGGCGATCATGGCCGCGAGATTGGAATTGATCGAGCATCCGAAATCGTCGCTCGTGGCGTTCCCCAGATTGCTGGCCATCTTGTCCGACCAGTCGGGGCAGCCGGGAACGGAAGCGCGCGAACGGGTCACCACCACGCGGACCATCCCGGGTTCGATATAGCCGGGGGTCACCGGGGCGCCGTCGCTCAGCAGGATGCCATAGCGCGAAGCGATGGCGGCCACATCGGTGCGGGCCGCATCGCCGGCCGTGGCGGCGTCGATCGCCACCCGGTCGCCATAGCTCAGGTTCATCGTCTTGAACCAGTCCGACAGGCGATGCTGTTCCGGCGCGGCGAGCCCGCCGGGGCCCGCGGCGAGATCCAGCGTGAAGTTGCTGCGTTCCACCACGGGCTGCTTGACGCTGTAAAGCGTGCGGTTGTTCGGCGTGTCGCCGCAACCCGACAGGCCCAGGCCGAGCGAGAGGGTCAACATCGCGGCGAGCGCGGAACGGCTGCGAATGGGCATCGTGCTCATCTTTCTCACCTCAGGCTGAAGCCGGGCGTGGCGGCCTCGGCGCGCTGTTCGTCTGCACTGCGCAGCCGGCGATCGTCGGCCGCCAGCGCATCCGGCTGATCGGCCAGGCCCACTTGCGGCTGGGCGGCCTCGTCGGCGGCGCGCGGCATCGGCCGCTTGCCCCCGTCCACGCCGTCATGCTCCTTGTTGAGGAAGAACTGCTCGGCCGCCGGCGCCGTCTGGAAACCGTCCGTCGGCAGGGCGATGTCCGCGTCGTTCACCGGGCGCACCAGGTAAGGCGTGACCACGATGACCAGTTCGGTCTGGCCTTTGCGGAACTCGGTCGAACGGAACAGATTGCCCAGGATCGGGATGTCACCCGCGCCCGGTGTCTTGTCGATCATGTTCTGCGCGCTGTTGCTCAGCAGGCCGGCAATCATGAAGCTCTGGCCCGAGCCGAGTTCTACCGTCGTTTCGGCGCGTCGCACGGTCAGCGCCGGAATGGTGAAGTTGCTCAGGGTCACCGCGCCCTGGGTCGAAAGCTCGGATACTTCGGGCCGCACGCGGATGGAAATCCGGCCGTTCGCCAGAACCGTGGGCGTGTAGGCCAGGCTGACGCCGTATTTCTTGTATTCGACGGAGGTCGTGCCCAGGCCCTGGCTCATCGGGATCGGGAACTCGCCGCCCGCCAGGAATTCGGCGGTTTCGCCGGACAGCGCGGTCAGGTTCGGTTCCGAAAGGGTGGTGACCAGCCCCTGGCTTTCGCCGGCATCGAGCGCGCCCAGGACATCCAGGCCCAGGAACCGGCCCAGGCCGGCCAGCGTGGTGTTGTTGCCAGGCGTGATATTGGTCCCGGGCTTGGCCACGATCTTGCAGGTCGTGATGTCGGCCGGATTGGTGCAGCTCGTCGGATCGATCGTATAGCCGGTCACGTTGGAGCCCATGCCGAGCGGCAGGTTGGGATCGGTGGTGACGAAACTGCCCGGCTGGCGGCCGCGCGAAAGCCCGAACTTGAAGCCGCCCGTGCCGTCGATCGTCGTCAGGTTCATCCCGAGCTGCCGCACCAGCGAGCGGCTCACTTCGGCGATCCGCACGCGCAGGTTGACTTGCAGCGGGGTGGCCATCCGCAGGCGGGAAATGACGTTCGTCGTCTCGCCCACGAAGGCCGAAACCAGCCGCTCGGCTTCGGCGGCGTCTTCGGGAGCCGCCACGGTGCCGGTCAGCAACACGGTGTTGGTGCCCATGGTCGCGACCTGGATATTCGCTTCGGGCATCGCCAGGTGCAGCATCTCGTCGATGCTGTCGATGTTGGAACCGACCCGCACGTTGGCGGACCAGACAATCGATCCGGCCGAATTGCTGGCGTAAACCGTGGTTTCGCCCCCGGCCTTGCCGAACACGTAGAGCTGGCGCTGCGATTTCACCTGCACATCGGCCACGTTTTCGTTGGCCACGAACACGTCGCTCATCGTGTCCGGCACGGTGACCAGCTGGCCACGGCCGATCGACAGGACTAGATCCTGCGCCGGGTTGGTGACGGCCTGCGCCACGGCCGGTCCGGCCGGCGCCGCTGCCAGCGGCGCGAGCGCGCACATGGCGATCAGCACACTCTTGGAAAGGCGGCTTTTCATCGTATTGCCCCTCGGTTTCAATTCGCTCGTCCTTGCGGCGCGGCTGGCGTGAGAGATCGTGGTCACGGGGCCACTACGGCTGTCGGCAGCACCGCGGCGGTCCTGCCGGCGCCCTGCGCCGTGCGGTCGAGCAGCGCGGTGCCGTTGCGGCCCACGGGCTCGATCGTCTCTGCCTTGCCGCGCATGACGCGCACTACCGGGCCGCTCGGCACGGCCGCCGCGGCATAGGCCGGCGCTCCGCCGCTCGCGGTCGGCGCGGCCATCGTGCTGTTGCGGCGCGGCGTGGTGCTGCGCTGGAAGCGCGAGACGTCGCCGCCGGTGACGAAGCTCGACGTGCCGTCCTGCGGGCGGGCCACGGCCTTGGTCAGCAGACGTTCCTCGTCGGCGCGCGAGGCGTTGTTCGGAAGGTCGATCGCGCCATCGGCGATCGCGCGGTCGAGATCGGCCTGGTTATCGGCGATGGAGCGCAGAGCGAGGCTCAGCGTGCCGATGGTCTCCGCGACCTGGATCTTTTCGGCGATCCGCGGCGTGACTTCCAGGGTCACGGTGCGGAATTCGTGGACCACGGTCTTGCCTTCGGGCGTGGTCTCGCTCTCGGTGGACTGGTCGGTGGCCAGCACGCGCAGGTTGCGCAGGATCGTCTCGGTGGTCTTCAGCTCCGGCCCGTCGTCGCCCGACACCGTCTGGGTCAGCATCATGTCGATGTGATCGCCGGGGAACACGAAGCCGGCGACGCCGGTCTTGGCCGAAACCTGCACCGTCACGGCGCGCATGCCCGGGCCGAGCGCGGCGGCCAGGAAGCCGCGATCACCCGGCGCGACGAGCGAGCCCTGGGTCACCGGCTCGCCGGCGGTGATCGCATGGCGCACCACGGTGCCCAGCAGCTTGTTCATGTCCGCCTCTCCATCCAGGAAGTAGGCGTCCTGAACCATCTCCTTCGGCCACAGCTGATAGCCCACGGCTTCGGCGGTGATGATGGTGCCGACCGGCAGGGCGCGCTTGGCGACCAGGACCTTCGGGCCTTCCGGTTCCACCGGGGCCGCGGCCGCCGCTTGCGGAGCCGATGCTCCGGCGAACATGTTCCGGGCCACCATGGCCGTGCCGATCGCGACGATCAGCGCCCCCAGCAGCAGAACCAGCTTCTTCCTGTCCATGGTGCATCAAGCCCTTCGAAAGACCCCAATCGACTGATTGGGAGCGAATAGGATTAATTGGTTAAAATCAGGTTCCGGCGGGGCCACCGCCCGCATAGCCGAGATAAAGCGTCCACAGCGCGGCCAGCGAAATGGCCACGCCATAGGGTATGGCGAGCTTGTCGCGCTGGCGGCGCATCACGTGCCAGGCGCCGAAACCGACGGTAAGCAGGCCGCCCAGCAAGGCCATGGTCACAATCAGCGTCAGGAACAGCGACGGTTCGATCCACAGCGCCAGCGCGGTCAGCAACTTCACGTCACCGCCGCCCATCGCGCGTATCGCGAAGAGTATGGCAAGAACCGAAAAGGTGAAAACGGCCACGCCGATCTGGGCGGCCACGCTGGTCTGGGCCCACGGGTCGGCCCACAGCGGCATGGCGCTGGCCCACCAGAACAGCGGCGCCCCCAGCGCGATCGCGCCGGTCAGCCAGTTGCCGATGCGGCGGCTGCGCAGATCGGTGAACGCCGCCACGAGCAGCGCGATTGCCAAGGCCGCGAGCAGGCCATACTTGAAAGGTTCGTCGAGCATCGAGACCCCATTCCCCGACACCCGTGTACCGCGCGCGGCTTACTAAAAAGTAACCAGTGGCAGGAGGCTCACATTAGCTATGCGGAAGGAGCGGGGCTGACGCCGGGCGTCTTCGATCGCCGCTCCATCCCGCAGTCCGCGCGGGAAAGCCGCTGGCTCGCGCCCGACGGGCACCCCATTCGCCGGCTGGACTGGCCCGATCCCGCCGCTCCGCCGCGCGGCTCGCTGCTGTTCATGCCTGGGCGCGGCGACTTCTATGAAAAGTATCTCGAAACTTTCGAGCACTGGCGCCGGCGCGGCTGGCGGGTCACGGCTGCGGATTGGCGCGGGCAGGCGGGCTCGGGAAGGCTGGGCAGCGATATGCTCACTGGCCATGTCCCCGATTTCGGCCATTGGATCGATGATCTGGCGGCGCTGTGGCGGCACTGGGCGGCCGAGCGCGACGGTCCCTTGGTGCTTGTCGGCCATTCGATGGGCGGCCACCTCGTGCTGCGCGCCGTGGCGGAAAAGCGGCTCGCGCCGCCGCCGGCCGCGCTCGTGCTCGTCGCGCCGATGATCGATGTCCGGCCGGAACGCGTCCCGCTCACCCTGCGCCGGATTTTCGCGTGGGTCCGCAGCTCAATGGGCGATCCCCGCCGCCCGGCCTGGAAGTGGAGCGAACGGCCCGGCGAAGTGCCCGCCTTCCGCCAGCGCCTGCTGACTCACGACGCCGAACGCTACGCCGACGAGTTGCACTGGCGTGCCGCACGGCCGGAACTGGCCATGGGGACAGGCAGCTGGGGCTGGATCCGCGCGGCGCTGGCCTCGATCGCCCGGTTGCGACGGCCGGGCGCGCTTGAAGGTGTGGAGATGCCCGTTCTCATCCTCTCGACACAGGTGGATCGCCTGGTGGGCACGCACGCCATCCGGCGCGCCGCCACCCGCCTGCCGCACGCCGAAACGCTGTGGTTCGGTGCCGAGGCGGCGCATGAGATCCTGCGCGAAGTCGATCCCGTGCGCGATCGTGCCCTTGCGCAAATCGATACGTTCCTCGAACGCGCCCTATCATGACCGAAGTCTACGATGTCGCGGTGATCGGCGGGGGCATGGCCGGCGCCAGCCTTGCCGCCGAGCTTGCGTCACATGCCCGGGTGCTGCTGGCCGAGGCCGAACCGATGCCGGGCTATCACACTACCGGGCGTTCGGCCGCGTTCTGGGAGGAATGCTATGGCGGGCCCGACGTGGCGCCGCTCACGCTCGCCTCCGGGCCCTATCTGCGCGAACACGGCCTGCTGGCGCCGCGCGGGGCGCTTTATATCGCCCGCGCCGATGACAGGGCGGCGCTCGAAGCGTTTCAAGCCATGTTCGCCGGCAGCGGGGTGCGGCTCGATCGCCTGGGCCGCGCGGCGATGGAAGGATATGTGCCCGGCTTGAGAAGCGACTGGGATCAGGCTCTGTTCGAACCGACTTGCGCCGATATCGATGTGGCCGGGCTGCATCAGCACTACCTGGCCGGCGCGCGGAAAGGCGGCGCTGATCTGCGCACCTCCGCCCGCCTGGCACGGGCCGAACGGGAAGGCCAGGCCTGGCGGCTGGATTTCGGCAAGGCCGGAGAGGCGCGGGCGGCGCTGCTGGTCGATGCCGCCGGCGCCTGGGCGGACGAAGTGGCGGCGCTCGCCGGCGTGGGGCCGCTTGGTATCACGCCGCTGCGCCGCACTATCGCCCAGTTGCGCACCGATCCGCGCCCCGCGGCCGATCTGCCGCTTGTGCTCGACATCAATGGCGGGTTCTATTTCAAGCCGGAGAGCGGCCGGCTGTGGCTCAGCCCGCATGACGAAACGCCCAGCGCGCCCTGCGATGCCGCGCCGGAGGAGCTGGACGTGGCCCTGGCCATCGATCGTTTCGGGCAAGTGGTGGACTGGCGCGTGCTGACGGTCGAACGCAAGTGGGCCGGCCTGCGCAGCTTCGCGCCCGATCGCCTGCCCGTCTATGGCTTCGATCCGCGCCGTGACGGGTTCTTCTGGTTCGCGGGGCAGGGCGGTTTCGGTATCCAGACCGCGCCGGCCGCCGCCCGGCTCGCCGCGCAGATACTGCTCTGCCTTCCCCGCGATGCGATGACCGCGCCGCTCGACGCCGCGCTCTATGCGCCCGAAAGGTTGCTGTAGCGAATCGAGCAACATTTGTTAGGCTGCGTCTCCACCCCTCAAGGAGTGCAGGATGGCCCATCGCTTCGAAATCCGCCGGAACAAAGCCGGCGAATACGTCTCGTACTTCATCTACAACAGCGAAACGATCTTCTGGACCGAAGGCTATACGTCCAAGGCCAGCGCCAAGAACGCGATCGAATCGATCAAGAAGAACGGCCCACCGGCCGAAGTGGTCGATACCACCACAGCCGATTGACTGCCGCCGATTGAAGGCAGGCGCGGCGTTCAGCGCCGCGCCGCTTCGGCCGCCTCGCAGGCGAGCCGGTCCACGCGCTCGTTCTCAACATGGCCGTTGTGGCCTCTCACCCATTGCCAGGTGATCCTGTGCGGGGCGGCGGCTTCGATCAGCTCGTGCCACAGGTCCTCGTTGCGGACCGGCTTCTTGCTGGCGTTGACCCAGCCTTTCTTCTGCCAGCCGGCGACCCATTTGGTCATCCCGTCGATGACATAGCGGCTGTCGGAATGGATCGTTACCTCGCACGGCTCGATCAGGGCCTTGAGGCCGCGGATCACGGCCGTCATCTCCATGCGGTTGTTGGTGGTCAGCGGCTCGCCGCCGGTCAGTTCCTTTTCGTGCGGCCCCATCCTGAGCAGGGCCGCCCAGCCGCCCGGGCCGGGATTGCCCTTGCACGCTCCGTCGGTGAAGATGTCCACGCGTTTCATCGGCACGCCATGGCCCAGCGGGCTCAGATGGAAAAGGCTTTCTCGCCTTCCGCCGCATAGAAGGCCAGCCGGCGGGCGAAATCCATCGGGTCCTTGCGGGTGACCAGCGCATCGGCGGGGGTGTGCAGCCAGTCATAGGCCCGCGTGGCCAGGAAGCGCATTGCCGCCCCCCGGGCCAGGATCGGCAGGGCGCGGTGCTCCTCGGCGGAAAGCGGCCGCCGCTCGGCATATCCCGCCAGCAGCGCCTCGGCGATCTCCGGCCGGAAGCGGCCATCGCTGCCAAAGCACCAGGCCGAATGCGTCACCGCCAGGTCATAGGCGGTCACGTCGTTGCAGGCGAAATAGAAGTCGATCAGCCCCGTCACCTCGTCGCCCAGCAGCAGGACGTTGTCGGGGAACAGATCGGCATGGATCACCGATCGCGGCAGGCCCTGGGGCCAGTTCGCTTCGAGGTGGCGCAGTTCGGTTTCGACCAGCGCCGGCAGCGAAGGGTCGATGGAATGGAGCCCTTGCCGGCCGCATTGCGACAGCAATTCGTGCCAGTGCGGCAAGGCCATGGTATTCGCGCGCTCGCCCGCAAAGTCGGCGGCATCGAGATGAAGCCCCGCCAGCGCCTGCCCCACGGCATGGGCCTGCGCCGCATTGGGCAGGTCCACCGAAACGCCCGGAAGGAATTCGATCAGCGCCACCGCCTTGCCGCGCACAAGACGGAACGGCGCGCCGGCGCGATCATGGATCGTGCGGGGAACGGGGCTGCCCTTGGCCGCGAGATGATCCAGCAGGCCGAGGAAGAACGGCAGTTCCTCCACCGCCACGCGGGCCTCGTACATCGTCAGGATGAAGCGCGCGCCGTGGCCGTCGCGCCCGGTGGTTTCCACCAGCCAGTTGGAATTGGACACGCCTTCGGCAATGCCCTTGGCCGAAACCAGCGCGCCGACATCGTATTCGGCCATGAGGCCGGCAAGCTCGGCCGCGGAAAGCGTGGTGTAGACGGCCATTTTTCTATTCGGTGAGCTGGCGAGGCAGCTTGAAGATCATGCGCTCGTCCGCGCCGGCCAGCGTATGCTCTTCCACCGCGCGCCATTCGCCCAGGCGGTCTATCACTTCGCGCACCAGCGTTTCCGGGGCGGAAGCGCCGGCGGTGAGGCCCATGGTGCTCACGCCCGCCAGCCATTCCGGCTCGATGTCGGAGGCGCGCTGGATCAGCCGCGCCACGGCGCCGCAGCGTTCGGCCACTTCCACCAGCCGCAGCGAGTTCGACGAATTGGGCGCGCCGATCACCAGCACCAGCTCGCTCTCCGGGGCGATCTGCTTCACAGCCGCCTGCCGGTTGGACGTGGCATAGCAGATGTCTTCCGCCTTGGGGCCGACGATCGCCGGATAGCGGGCCTTCAGCGCGGCGATCACTTGCGCCGTATCGTCCACCGAAAGCGTCGTCTGCGTGAGGAAGGCCAGCGGAGTGTCCGCCGGGAAATCCAGCGCATCGACATCGGCCACGGTTTCCACCAGCGTCATCCCGCCTTCGGGCACCTGGCCGAAGGTGCCGATCACTTCCGGATGGCCCCTGTGGCCCACGAACACGATGTGCCGGCCGGCTTCGATCTGCCGTTCGGCCTGGCGGTGGACCTTGCTCACCAGCGGGCAGGTGGCGTCGAGGTATTCCAGCCCGCGCCGCTGCGCCTCCGCCGGCACGGCCTTGGGCACGCCGTGGGCGCTGAACACCACCGGCACGCCCTCGGGCACCTGGTCCAGCTCTTCCACGAACACCGCGCCCTTGGCCTTCAGCCCGTCCACCACATAGCGGTTGTGGACGATCTCGTGCCGCACATAGACGGGTGCGCCATAGCGTTCGAGCGCGCGTTCCACGATCTCGATCGCCCGGTCCACGCCGGCGCAGAAGCCGCGCGGCGCCGCAATCAGCACCTTGAGCGGCGATTTCGCTTCCGCGGAGGGAGTCTGAAATGGCGCGTTCATCGGCGCCGCTCTAGCGGGTGTCGCCGTGCGGCGAAAGGGTCAGGGTCCGCGCTTGCTGCCGCGCAGGCCATTGCCGGTGGCGGACGCAGGCCCTAAGGCCTGCCGCTTGATCGAACGAGGGACCGGAATGCATTTCCGCAAAGCGCTGTTTGTCGCCACCGCTGTCGCCGCACTGGCGGGTTGCGGGAAAACGGGTGAAATCGTGGTCGAACAAGGCGTGGGCATCACCGCGCTGCGCACCGTTTGCCCGGCCGTCGGCGTGCCCGATTTCCTCGGGAACGTGACGCTGTTTTCGCCGGAAGATGTGCGGACGCTGGATGCGCTGGACGTGTCCGCCGCCATCACCAACGTCCGCAGCGATTGCAACGACAGCGGGGACAAGGTCTATACCTCGGCCACGTTCGATGTGATTGCCCAGCGCCGCGATACCAGCGGCGCCCGCACGGTCACCTTGCCCTATTTCGTCACCGTGGTGCGCGGCGGCAATTCGGTGGTGTCCAAGCGCCTGGGCGAAGTCACGCTCAATTTCGCGGATGGGCAGGCGCGCACCCAGGCAAGCGGCACGGCCGCCGCCTATGTCGATCGCGCCGCCGCGACCTTGCCCAGCGACATCCGGGAGCGGATTACTCGCCGCCGCCGCGTGGGCGAGGCGGAGGCGGCGATCGATCCGCTGACCGTGCCCGAGGTGCGCACCGCCGTCGCCACCGCCACGTTCGAGGTGCTGATCGGCTTCCAGCTCACCGACGATCAGCTGCAATACAACGCCACGCGCTGAGGCCGGACGCTCACAGTCTGCTTCGTCATTGCGAGGAGCGTAGCGACGAAGCAATCCAGAGCCGCACTCGCACCGCCCTGGATTGCTTCGCTCCGCTCGCAATGACGAACGTTTCCATAAGACCTGGGCGCGTGCTTGTGATGGCGACGGGTCCCACTCACGCCATGGTTTCGCCAGCGGGGGAAACCCGCTAGTGGCGCGGCCTATGTCCGAAACGCAAACGCTTTACGCCGCCTTCGCGGCCCGGATCGGTGCCGCGCTTGCCGCGCTGGAAGAAGAAGCCGTCCTGCCCGCCGGCACGCCGCGCGACGCGGTGAGCGTGGAGCCGCCGCGCGATCCGTCGCACGGCGATCTGGCCACCAATGCGGCCATGGTGCTGGCCAAGGCGGCAGGCACCAATCCGCGCGCGCTGGCCGAACGGATCGTGGAGAAGCTGGCCGGCGCTCCCCTGGTGGAAAGCGCCGCTATCGCCGGCCCCGGCTTCATCAACCTGCGGCTGGTCCCGGCTACCTGGCTGGCCGAACTGCGCGCGATCGCCGCGCTGGGGCCGGATTACGGCCGCTCGCCGATCGGCGCGGGGCGCACGGTCAATGTCGAATATGTCTCCGCCAATCCCACCGGACCGATGCACATGGGCCATTGCCGCGGGGCCGTGGTCGGCGATGCGCTGGCCGCGCTGCTCGAATTCGCCGGGCACCGGGTGATTCGCGAATATTACGTCAACGATGCCGGCGGGCAGGTCGATGTGCTCGCCGAATCCGCCTACCTGCGTTATGCCGAAGCGCTGGGAACGGACATCGGAGAGATTCCGCCGGGCCTCTATCCGGGCGAATACCTCGTCCCGATCGGACAGGCGCTGGCCGCCGAATACGGCGATCGATACCTCGATGCCCCGGCGGATGAATGGCGGCCGCTGTTCCGCAAGCGCACGGTCGCGGCGATGATGGAGCTGATCAAGGCCGATCTCGCCTTGCTCGGCATCCATCATGACGTGTTCTCTTCCGAGGCGGAGCTTCAGGCGGCGGGCAAGCCTGCCCATGCCGAGGCCTGGCTGCGCGAGCACGGCCTGGTCTACGACGGGCATCTCGAAGCGCCGAAGGGCAAGGAAGTGGAGGACTGGGAGCCGGTGGAGCTGCCGCTGTTCCGCTCGACTCGTTTCGGTGACGATCAGGACCGCCCGATCCGCAAGAGCGATGGCAGCTGGACTTATTTCGGCGCCGATCTGGCCTATCACATGCAGAAGGCCGAAAGCGCGGACGAACTAATCGACGTCTGGGGCGCCGATCACGCCGGCACCGTCAAGCGTATCAAGGCCGCCGTCGCCGCGCTGTCCGAAGGGCAGGGGCGCACGATCCCGTTCGACGTCAAGCTGGTGCAGATGGTCCAGCTGCTGCGCGGCGGCGAACCGGTGAAGATGTCCAAGCGCGCCGGCACGTTCGTCACCCTGGCCGATGTCGTGCGCGAAGTGGGCAAGGACGTGGTCCGCTTCACCATGCTCACCCGCAAGCCCGAAGCGCAGATGGACTTCGATTTCGCCAAGGTGGTGGAAGCGTCGAAGGACAATCCGGTCTTCTACGTCCAGTATGCCCACGCGCGGATCAGCAGCACGCTGCGCAAGGCGGCGGCCGAAGGCATCGCGCCCGCGGATGAGGCGCTCGATCGCCTGGGGGCAGAGGAACTGGCGCTGGTCGCGCTCGCCGCGCAGTTCCCGCGCGAGGTGGAAGCGGCCGCCCGCGCGCGCGAACCGCACCGGATCGCGTTCTATCTCTATGACCTGGCGGCGGCGTTCCACGCGTTCTGGAACATGGGGAATGACGATCCCGCGAAGCGCATCATCCTGACACAGGATGCCCAGCTGACCGCCGCGAGGCTTTTCCTCGCCGCGAGAATCGGGCAGGTCATCCGCAACGGGCTCGCCATTCTGGGGGTAGAGGCGGTCGAGGAGCTTTAGCCATGGCCATGGCGGGGAATGCTCGCGGGGGCGGGGGGCCGGTCGATCCGGGCGATGCCGGCGAATTCGAAAGCGAACTGGCACTTATCGACGGTGACGAGCGCCTGCCGTGGCTCGAATCCGATGACGAGCTGGAGCAGCCGGGTATCGATAGCGGCCGGGTGATCGCGTTCGCGCTGCTTGGCCTGCTCGGCGCGCTGCTGGTCCTCGGCGTGCTGTGGCTGCTGTTGCGCGATGAAAGCACCCGGGCGCCGCTAGCGGACGGCAGCGTGATCCAGGCCCCGGCCGAACCTTATCGCACCCGGCCTGACAATCCCGGCGGCCGGCAAGTCGCGGGCACCGGAAACGCCAGCTTCGAAGTGGCCGAAGGGCTGCGGGTTGAAGGAAAGATCGTGGCCAGCCCGGCACCGTCGCCCTCCGCTGCGCAGGATCAGGCGGCCGACGGCAAGATCGTTCCCCCCGCGCCGAGCGGCGTCGGCGTGCAAGTCGGCGCCTACGCCTCGCGCGCGGCGGCGGAGGCCGGCTGGGCGACGCTGATCGGCCGGCTGGAGCCGTTGCAGGGGCACAGTCACCGCGTGGTGGAGGGCGTGGCCGACAGTGGCACGATCTATCGCCTGCAAGCGCTCGCCGGCAGCGTGGCCGAAGCCCAGGCCCTATGCCAGGCCATCAAGGCGTCCGGCGGCGATTGCCAGGTCAAGCGATAGCGCTGTCCACATCGCCGCCGCGCGGCTCGCTTGCCCGCATGGCGCTTTCCTGCGATTTTCGCCCGCATGACGCCCGCGATATTCGGATTGGCCGGTCCTGCGCTGACTGCGGACGAGCGCGCCTTTTTCCGCGATGCCGATCCGGCCGGCTACATCCTGTTCGCCCGCAACGTGGAAAACCGCGAGCAGCTTCGTGCCCTGACCGCCGATCTGCGCGCGATCCACGGGCGGGATCGGCTGCTGATCTCGATCGACCAGGAAGGCGGGCGCGTGGCCCGGATGAAGCCGCCGGAATGGGATGCCTCCCCGCCAGGTGAAGCCTTCGCCCGCCTGTGGGATCTGGCGCCCGCCAGCGCGATAGAGGCGGCGCGGGCCAATGCCCAAGCGATCGGGCTGGACCTGGCGGAAGTCGGGATCACCGTCGATTACCTGCCGCTGCTCGACGTGCGCCAGCCCGGCGCGCACGACGTGATCGGGGATCGCGCCCTGGGCACGGAACCGATGCAGGTCGCCGCTCTCGGCCGGGCGGTGCTCGATGGGCTGGCCCGCGCGGGCGTGACCGGCTGCGTCAAGCACATGCCCGGCCACGGCCGCGCCCAGGCCGACAGCCACAAGGAATTGCCCACCGTGGAGGCCAGCGAGGCGGAGCTGGAGCGCGATCTGGAACCGTTCGGCGCCTTGCGCGACGCGCCCATCGGAATGACCGCGCATGTGCGCTACACCGCCTGGGATGCGGACAATCCGGCCACGCTTTCGCCTTTCGTGGTCGGCGAGATAATCCGCAAGCGGATCGGCTTCACCGGCCTGCTGCTGACCGACGATATCGATATGGAGGCGCTTTCCGGCACTGTTCCCGAGCGCGCCGAAAGGGCGATCGCCGCCGGCTGCGACGTGGTGCTCAACTGCTGGGCCAGGATGGACGACATGGCCGGCATCGCCGCGCGCCTTCCCGACATAACCCCGGAGGTCCGCGCCCGGCTCGATCGGGCCCTGGCCAGCGCCGGCCCAAGCCAGGAGGCCGACCGTGCGCATCTGATCGCCCGGCGCGATAGCCTGCTCGATCTGGTGGGAATGCGGGCATGACGGAAGTCGGTGTGCTGTTCGATCCTGCCCCCGCCCCGGCCGATGATTGGGACGGCCCCGGCGCAGCCCCCGGCGGTGCGGAAGCGCTTTATCTGGAGCTGGATGGCTGGGAAGGCCCGCTCGATCTGCTGCTCGATCTCGCACGTCGGCAGAAGGTCGATCTCAAGGCGATCTCGATCCTGGCGCTGGTGGATCAGTATATCGCCTATATCGAACGGGCCGATGCGCTGAAGCTGGAAATCGCGGCCGATTACCTGGTGATGGCCGCCTGGCTGGCCTATCTCAAGTCCGCCCTGCTGCTGCCGAAGGAAGAGCAGGAGGACCCGAGCCCCGAAGAACTGGCGCTGCGCCTGCAACTGCGCCTCCAGCGCCTCGGCGCAATGCGCGAGGCGGCTGCGCGGCTTCTGGCGCGTGACCGGATCGGCCGCGACGTGTTCCTGCGTGGCGCGCCCGAGGGCCTGCGGGTCGATCGCCGCAACGCCTGGCAGTGCGACTGGTATGCGCTCGTTTCCGCCTATGCCCAAGTCAAGGCGCGGACGGAGCCGGTGGTGCACATGGTGCGCGAACGGCCGGTGATGACGCTCGATTCCGCGCTGGACCGCGTTTCGGCCATGCTGGGGGTGAAGCTGGCGTGGATGGAGCTGCGCGAATTCCTTCCCGCCCACGCCGAACCCCGCCTCAGGCGCTCGGCGCTCGCTTCCAGCTTCGTCGCCGCGCTGGAACTGGCGCGGCTCGGCAAGGCCGAGATCCGGCAGGAGGAGATTTTCGGCCCATTGCACTTGCGGCGGGCAGCGGCATGATTTCCGTTAGCCCCATCCCTCGTCATTGCGAGCGGAAGGGATGCGGCCCGTTCCCATGACATCTCCCGACGACCTTGTCCGCGCGGTGGAGGCGGCGCTGTTCGCGGCGGAAGAGCCGATGACGGCCGATGCGCTTTCGGCGCATTTCCACGGTGCCGAGGTCCTGCCCGCGCTGCGGGAGCTGGCCGCTCATTATGCGGATCGCGGCGTGCGGCTGGTAGAGCGGGGCAATCGCTGGCAGTTCCAGACCGCGCCCGATCTTGCCCATCTGCTGCGGCGCGAGCGGGAGCAGGTGCGCCGGCTCAGCCGCGCGGCGACCGAGGTGCTCGCGATCGTCGCTTATCACGAGCCGGTCAGCCGTGCGGAGATAGAGGCGATTCGCGGCGTGCAGACCAGCGCGGGCACGCTCGACGCCTTGATGGAGGCGCGCTGGGTGCGCGTGGCCGGGCGGCGCGAGGTTCCCGGGCGGCCGGTGATCTATGCCACCACGCCTGAATTCCTCAGCCATTTCGGCCTCAAAAGCCGCCGCGATCTGCCGGGAATCGACGAATTGAAGGCCGCCGGCCTGCTTGATCCGGTGGACGATGCCTACGAGGAGCTGGCCGCGCGGATCGGTCCGCACGCCGACGATGACGGCGAAGCAGGCACCGCCGCGCTGGAAAATCCGGAGCAAAGCGCCTAGAGTCCCGGGCCAGGCATTCGGAGAGAGCTCGTGAGCTTCGGACCGTTCCAGATTTTGATCATCGCCCTGGTCATCCTCGTCCTGTTCGGCCGTGGCCGGATCAGCGAGATGATGGGCGATTTCGGCAAGGGCGTGAAAAGTTTCCGCCAGGGCCTGAAGGAAGAGGACCAGCCGGCGCCCCAGCGGATCGAGGCCTCTTCGCATGAAGCGAAATCGAGTGTGGAGGCCGCCGCCGAAGCGCGCCGCGCTGCCGACTGAACTCGACACAGGTCTAGGGCATGTTCGATATCGGGCCGACCGAGCTGCTGCTCATCGTCGTCGTGGCGGTGATCGTCATTGGTCCCAAGGACCTGCCGCTGGCGCTGCGGACGGCGGGGCGCTGGATCGGCCGGATCCGCAAGGTTTCCGGCCAGTTCCGCGCCGGTTTCGATGCCATGGTGCGCGAGGCGGAGATGCAGGAGCTGGAGGAAAAGTGGAAGGCGCAGAACGAAAAGATCATGCGCGAACATCCTAATGGCGGCCCTCCCGGAACGGAGCAGACGGGCGCTTACCCGGCCGCTCCACCGCAGCCCTCGGTATCGGCGGCCTCGGCCGAGGCGAACGCTGTTGCGGCCGATAATCCCGACGAATATCGGGACCGGCCTGTCGATGATCCCACGCCCGATTCCGCTACTGCCGAAAAGCCGACCGAACGATGACCCCATATCGTCATGGCGAGGAGCGAAGCGACGGAAGCTTCGCCTCCACTCCGCTCCACTCGCAGTGACGAGAATGTAATCCATGGCTCTCAAGCTCAAGGACCTCGACGAGACCCAGGCTCCGCTGCTCGATCACCTTATCGAGCTGCGCAACCGCCTGGTCAAATGCGTCATCGCGCTTGGCATCGCCTTCGCCATCTCGCTCTATTTTGCCGACGACATCTTCTCGATCCTGGTCCGCCCGCTGGCCGATGCGTTCCCGGAAGGGCAGGGGCGGCTGGTCTATACCAAGCTCTACGAGGCCTTCTTCGTCCAGATAAAGGTGGCGCTCTTCGCGGGGTTCTTCATCAGCTTCCCGATCATTGCCAACCAGCTCTGGGGTTTCATCGCGCCGGGGCTCTATGCGCGCGAGAAGAAGGCGTTCCTGCCGTTCCTGATCGCCACGCCGGTGCTGTTCGCCGCCGGGGCCTCGCTGGCCTATTTCGTCGTCATGCCGACCGCCTTCAAATGGTTCATCGGCTTCGAAGGGGAGGCGGGCGGCATCCCGCAGGAAGCGCTGCCGGCGATGGGCGATTACCTGGACCTGGTGATGCATTTCGTGCTCGCCTTCGGGATCAGCTTCCTGCTGCCGGTGCTGCTGCTGCTGCTGAACCGCGCGGGGCTGGTGACGCGCGGCCAGCTCAAGCGCGCCCGCCGCTATGTGATCGTCGGCATCTTCATCGTCGCCGCCGTGGCGACGCCGCCGGACGTGATCTCCCAGCTCATCCTGGCGATTCCGCTGATCCTGCTGTTCGAAGGCTCCCTCCTCCTGATGCGCTCCCCACCGCCGCCGGCGGAGGAAGAGGAGGCGAAACAGCATCAGATAGAAGTGCAATCCAACCCGTAACGCGTCATTTCCGCGAGTATGGGATCGGCGTAATTTTGCCTGCTTCGTCATTGCGAGCGTAGCGAAGCAATCAAGAGCGGCGCAGAACTGCCCTGGATTGCTTCGCTACGCTCGCAATGACGATTGTAGTTGCGCGAGGGTGGCGTGCCTGACTCTACCGCCCCGGGCCATCGGTGGCGCGCTCGCTGCGTGTCTCGCCGCCATAGACCCGCTGTCCGCCGATCCAGGTTTCCAGCACGCGAATCCGGCGCAGTGCGCGGCTGTCCGCTTCCAGCGGATCGGCGTCGAGCACCACGAAATCCGCGCGCTCGCCCACTGCCAGCCGCCCGAAATGGCCCTCCGCGAAACCGGCATAGGCTGCGCCGGCCGTATAGGCCGCCAGGGCTTCCTCGATCGGCACCGTCTCTTCCGGATGCCAGCCGCCGGCCGGCTGCCCTTGCGCATTCTCGCGGCTGATGGCGGCGGCCATGCCGGCGAACGGATCCGGCGCCTCCACCGGCGCATCGGACCCGAAGGCCAGCGGCGCCCCGGCGGCGTGGATGGAACGCCAGGCATAGGCCCCGACCAGCCGCTCTGGGCCCAGCCGCGCTTCGGCCATCGTGCGGTCGGACGTCTGGTGTGCCGGCTGCATGGATGCGATGATTCCGTGCTGCCCGAACCGGGCGATATCCGCCGGGTCCACCACTTGCGCGTGCTCGATCCGCCAGCGGCGATCGCCGGAATAGTCGGCCGAAAGTTCCTCGATCGCGGACAGCGCCTCGGCATTCGCGGCGTCGCCGATGGCGTGGATCGCCACCTGATAGTTCTCCATCGACGCGCGGCTCATCAGGTTGCGGAGCTGGGTGCCGTTCAGCCGCTCCAGCCCGCGATTGCCCGGATCGTCGGCGTAAGGCTGTTTCAAAAGCGCCCCGCGCGAGCCCAGCGCGCCATCGAGATAGAGCTTGAGCCCGCCCATGTGCAGCCGGTCGTCATAGAGCCAGCGAGTCGGGCCGGAGCCGCCGATCAGGCTCATCGCCTCCACGCTCCCGGCATAGGCCATGATCCGCACGCGCAGCCGCCCGGCATCGCCGGCGCGGCGGAAGGTCATCCAGTCTTCCAGACTCGTGCCCATGTCGGCCACGGCGGTCACGCCTTTGGCGACCAGCAGTTCCTGCGCTTCGTAAAGGGCGATGTCCCGATCGTTCGCGCGGGGTGCGGGGATTTCCTTTTCGACCAGGGCCATGGCCGCATCCACCAGCACGCCCGCCGGTTCGCGGCCGCCGGGCTTGCGCTCTATCCGGCCGCCCGGCGGATCGGCGGTCGTGGCGGTAAGGCCGGCACTTTGCAGCGCGCGGGTGTTGGCCCAGCCGGCATGGCCGTCCACCCGCTGCAACCATACCGGCACATCGGCCACGGCGGCGTCCAGTTCGGCGGCGGTGGGAAAGCGGCCGAGGCCCCACCGCTCCTGGTTCCACCCGCGCCCGACGATCCACGGCCGCTCCGGATTGGCTTCGGCGAAGGCGCGGATCTTCGCCTGCGCCTCGGCCAGAGAGCGGGTGTCCGACAGATCCACCACGAGCTGGGCCAGCCCCAGCTCCATCACATGAAGGTGCGCGTCGATCAGGCCGGGGATCACTGTGCGCCCGCGCATGTTCTCGCGGAATTCCACGCGCGGTGCGCGCTCGCCCGGCTCCACCAGCTGCACAACGCGCCCGTCGTCACCGATCACGATGCCGTCGAAGCGGGTCACCGTGCCGTTGCGGTCCACCGTGATGCCGTTGACGTTGTCGATCAGCGTATCGGCCAGGGCTGGGGCGGGGAGCAGGGCGAGGAGGGCGCAAAGCAAGGGTTTCACGCGGAGGCGCGGAGACGCGGAGGATTTACCCTCGCAGAGGCGCAGAGGCGCAGAGAGGCTGGCCCCTGCGGCGAAGCCGCTCACAATCTGCGTTGTCGCCACATTCCGGACCGTTTGAAATTGAGAGCGGCTTCGCCGCGAACACGACATCTCCGCGCCTCCGCGTTTCCGCGTGAGACAATTTATCTCTTTTTCTCTGCGTCCTTGCACGAACCCGCTCTTCACGCGCCGGCCTCCGGCAAATGGCGGATAAGCGCGCTGGTGTCCTGCCGCCCGCCGCCCATCGCCTGCACTTCGGCGTAATAGTGGTCCACCCTTTCGGTGACCGGCAGGGCAAGCCCGTGGGCTTTCGCTTCCTCCAGCGCGATGGCCAGGTCCTTGCGCATCCAGTCTATGGCGAAACCGAAGTCGAATTCGCCCCGCGCCATGGTCGCCCAGCGGTTCTCCATCTGCCAGCTCTGCGCCGCGCCGCCGGATACGGCTTCCAGCACCTTGTCCATCTCCAGCTCGGCCGCCTGCGCGAAGCGGATGGCTTCGGAAAGCCCGGCGAGCGTGCCGGCGATGCAGATCTGGTTGACGGACTTGGCGGCCTGCCCCGCGCCCGCCTCGCCGATGTGCACGATCCGCGCGGCATAGGCTTCCATCACCGGCCGGGCGCGCTCCATCGCCTCGGCAGAGCCGCCGCACATGATCGACAGCTTGCCGTTTTCCGCCCCGGCCTGCCCGCCGGAAACCGGTGCATCCAGCGCCAGCACGCCGCGGCCATCAGCCTCATGCGCGATCCGCCGGGCGATGCCGGGCGAAACCGTGGTGTGATCGACGAATAGCGTGCCCGGCGCCATGGCCGCCAGCGCGCCATCGCCGCCCAATACCACGGCGGCCAGGTCACGGTCATTGCCCACGCAGGTCAGGACCACATCCTGCCCCCTGGCGGCTTCGAAAGGCGTCGGCGCCAGTGTCACGTCCAGGCCCTCGGCCGCAAGGCAAGCAACCCAGGCTTCGGCTTTCGGCGTGGTTCGGTTGTAGACGGTGACATGGTGGCCCGCGCGGGCGAGGTGGCCGGCCATCGGTGCCCCCATCACGCCGAGCCCGAGGAAGGCGATCCGCTTGCTTTCAGTCATGCCGCCCACCTGCCGCCTTGCGGGCCGCAAAGCAATCGTTGCGAGGAAGCGCATTTCCTTTCTCGCCGTTTTTCGTTTACGCCGCCGCGATGAACGCGACGGGAACGATCGAAGCACACCTGGAACTGGCCGATGTCGAAGCCGCGGCGAAGCGGATCGCCGGCGCGGTCGTGCGCACGCCGACGATGCACAGCAAGACGCTGTCGCGGATTACCGGGGCCGAAATCTGGCTGAAGTTCGAGAACCAGCAGTTCACCGCCGCCTACAAGGAACGCGGCGCGCTCAACGCCCTGCTGCTGATGGACGAGGCGCAGCGCAGCCGCGGGGTCATCACCGCTTCCGCCGGCAACCATTCGCAGGGCCTGTCGTACCACGGCACCCGCCTGGGCGTACCGGTGACGATCATCATGCCGCGCACCACGCCCACGGTGAAGGTGATGCAGACCGAGGCGGTCGGCGGCAAGGTCCTGCTCGAAGGCGAGACCTATGACGAGGCCTATGCCTATGCCCGCAGCATGGAGCAGCAGCTCGGCCTCACTTTCGTCCATCCGTTCGACGAGCCCAATGTCGCTGCCGGACAGGGCACCGTCGCGCTGGAGATGCTGGCCGATGCGCCGGAGATCGAAACGCTGGTCGTGCCGATCGGCGGCGGCGGGCTTATCTCGGGCATGGGCACGGTGGCCAAGGCGCATGTCCCCCCGATCGAGGTGATCGGCGTGCAGCCCACCCTGTTCCCCTCGATGTATTCGCGCATCAAGGGCGATGTGCTGCCCTGCGGCGGGGATACCCTGGCCGAAGGCATCGCGGTGAAAGAGCCGGGCGTATTCACCTCGCGGATCGTCAGGCAGGTGGTGGACGATATCGTCCTGGTGCGCGAAAGCGATCTGGAAAACGCGGTGTCCCTTCTGCTCCAGATCGAAAAGACGGTGGTCGAAGGTGCCGGTGCCGCGGGGCTGGCCGCCGTGCTGGCGCACCCGGATCGCTTCGCCGGGAAGAAGGTCGGCCTGGTGCTGACGGGCGGCAATATCGACACGCGGCTGCTGGCCAACGTGCTGCTGCGCGACCTCGCCCGTTCGGGCCGGCTTTCGCGCCTCAGGATCTCGTTGCAGGATCGCCCCGGCGCGCTGCTCAAGGTCATGCAGGAATTCGAGGCGCACAACGTCAATATCCTCGAAATCAACCATCAGCGCATCTTCACCAATCTGCCGGCCAAGGGCCTCGTCACCGATATCGAGTGCGAGGCGCGCGACCGCGAGCAGATCGACAAGCTGGTCGCCGCGCTGCGCAAGCGGGGCTACACGATCAACGAGGTGGAACTGAACTGACGCGCCCCCGCGCAACCAAAGCCGCTTTTCCGCGTTGGTTCGGCGTGGAGAAACAAGCTTACGGCGCGATCGTCACGGGGGGGGAATCCGGGATCGGCAGGGCGTGCGCCCTTGCTCTCGGCCGGGGCGGAACAGCCGTCACGCTTACCTATCATCGCGATGCAGCCGCCGCCGCACAGGTCGTGGCCGCGATAGAGCAGGCGGGCGGCAAGGCGCTGGCCCGCCAGACCGATGTGACTGACGAAGCCCAGGTCGATGCCCTGTTCGCTGCGGCGGAGGACCAGTTCGGACCGGCGCGGCGGCTGGTCAATTCGGCGGGGCTGAACATGAACGGCATTCCCGTGGCGGACATGGAGCTGGCGCAGTTCGACCGGATCGTGCGCGCCGATCTCTATGGGCCGTTCCTCACCTGCCGCCGCTTCGCCCGGGGCCTCGCGAAAGCGGACGGACAGGGCGGCCGGATCGTCAACCTGTCATCGATCCACGAGCGCGCGCCCCGTGTCGGCGGCGCCGGGTATGACAGCGCCAAGGGCGGCCTGGCGCAGCTCACCGCCACCCTGGCGCTGGAACTGGCCCCGCGCCAGATCGCCGTGAACGGCGTGGCGCCGGGCATGATCCTGACGCCGATGAACCAGTCCGCACTGGATGATCCGGCGGAACTCCAACGCCGGGAAGCGGCGATCCCCTGGGGCCGCGCAGGCACTGCCGATGAAGTTGCCCTGCTGGTTCTGTTCCTGCTGTCGGATCAGGCGGATTACATAACCGGCGCCACCGTCACCATCGACGGCGCGCTGTCGCTGGTCGTGGCGCAAGGCGCATGAGCCTGTTCACCAAGGCATCGGTCGATTTCGCGATCGAGAGGATCGATGTGGTCCGACTCGACATCGCGCGCTCTCCCGATGGGCTGCTCGCCGGCCATGATCTGATGAGCCCCTATGTCTGGCGGGCCGAAGGGCGCACGCGGCTGCTGGTGCGGGTGCTCGCCAATCCGCTCGGCCCCTCGGACCCCACCGGGATCATCTACAGCGGCCAGTCGGATGACGGCCTGTTCTTCACCATGGAACCGAAATCGGTCCTCGAGCCCGGACCGCATGAGGAAGACGCGGGCGGGGTGGAGGACCCCACGGTGGTGATCGGTGACGAGCCGCATCTCATCGTGTTCTACACCGGCGTGGATGCCCAGCGCGAACAGGGCTCGCTGCTGGTCGCCACCGGCCCCAATCTCAAGCGGCTGACCAAGGACAAGGTGCTGCTGAAGGCGCCTGAGGGCGAAGGCAACATCAAGGAAGCCACCGTGGCCCGGGGGGCGGATGGGCGTTACCGGCTGTTCTACGAATATGCCCGCGACAGCGCTTCGCGGATCGGTCTGGCGCTGTCGGATAGCTTGATGGGGCCGTGGAAGGCGGCGGAGGACCCGTTCGGCGTGCGCGAGCGGTCGTGGGATAATTGGCACCTGTCGACCGGCCCGATCCTGGCCCGCCCGGGCGAACCGCCGGTGATGTTCTACAACGGCGCCACCGCCGATGCCCGCTGGCGGATCGGCTGGGTCGCGTTCGACGAGAACTATACCCGCGTGGTCGATCGCTGCATCGAACCGCTGCTGGTGCCGCCGCCGCCAAAGGAACGGGCCGGCACCGACATCGCCTTCGCCGCCTCGTGCGTCGATCACCCTTCCGGCATCTATCTCTATTATTCGCTGGAAGACCGCGTGCTGCGCCGCGCGCTGGTGCGGCGGCTCGCGCCTGTCGGCTAGATCGTAGTCCCGCTCTGGATCGTCATTGCGAGGAGCGCAGCGCTTCGCTCGCCATGACGGGCGTTCAACCCAGGGAGGCCGGCGTAAAGTGCGCCATATCGGGGCGGTTTGCCTTTTGCGCGGCGAGCGGTTCAAAAATTAACGGGCCTATCCACCGAAATTGTGGTTAATGCCTTTCGCTTGGGCACAGGGAGCCGGTAATCTCGTTGTGTCGCCAAGCCATGCCATTTTCTTGCGAGAGGACCGCCTGAGACGTGACGGCCCCGGTTCGGTTTCCCCGCTTCTTCGTGACGAGCCCCGCGCCGTGTCCCTATCTGCCGGGCAAGACGGAGCGGAAGGTTTTCACTGAACTCAAGGGCCCGCACGCCGAAGCGCTGAACGATGCGCTCGGCCGGATCGGCTTCCGCCGCAGCCAGACCGTTGCTTACCGCCCCAGCTGCCTGGATTGCCGCGCCTGCGTTTCGGTGCGCGTCGTGGCGCGGGAATTCGCGCCGTCCGGCACGCAGAAGCGCAACCTGCGCCGCAACGGCGATATCGTGGCCACCGAATGCCGCCCCTGGGCCACGGCCGAACAGTTCGAATTGTTGCAGCGTTATCTCGCCCGGCGCCATCCCGGCGGGGGCATGGCGGCGATGGACGAGATCGATTACGCCGATATGGTGGAACACACCGCCGTTTCGAGCTTTGTGCTTGAATATAGGGAACCTTCTAACGGTGAAGGGCCGGGCCGCCTGATCGGGGCCTGCCTGACCGACCGGCAGGGCGACGGGCTGTCGATGATCTACAGCTTCTACGACCCTGAGCATGAGGCGCGAACGGGTCTTGGGAATTATATCATTCTCGATCACATCCGGCGTGCTGCGGCAGCCGGCTTGCCTTACGTCTATCTCGGTTATTGGGTCGATGGCGCGCAGCGGATGCAATACAAGATCCGCTATCGTCCGCTTGAGCGGCTGGGCCCGGCCGGCTGGCAGCGCCTTTCCGACAGCGAGCAGGGCACCCTTATCGCCCGCGTGTCCGCCACCCGGCGCGAAGATGCGGCCTGCGTTGAAGGCGGCAGCAAGGATGGCGCGCCCGGCGGCCACCGGCAGTATACGCTGGTTTAGGGATTCCCGTTTGAAAAAGCGATTGCTGGTTGCCCTGGCGACATCGGTTTCGCTCGCATGGTCGCCCCTTGCCGCACAGGACAGGCAAGGTGCGCAGACCCTGGAAGATCTGATCCCCGATTCCGCCGTCGCCGATCCCGAAACCTGGGCCGGCCAGGGCGTTCCGGCGGAGGATGCGGCGGAGGAAGGCCCGCAGGCGGAAGTCGATCCCGCCTCGCCCCTTGCCGAGGTGCCCGGCCTCGATGTCGCCTGGCCCGATGAGCAGGAACTGCCCGAGATCGCCCCGCTCGAGCCGGAGGAGGATATCGAGTTCGCCGATTTCAGCGCCGAGCTGCCGCAAGTCGCCATGGGTGACGAGGAACGCATTTCGGACGAACTGGTGCTGGTCTTCCCCAGCGAGCGGGCGCTGTTCCCGCATCACGACGAATTCATCCATCGCTTCAAGTCCCTCTCCACGATCGAGGAACTGGACGACGACGACAACGCCGCCCGCCTGGCCGCCCAGGCCCGCGCCGACCAGGCGCTGCTGGAGCGGATGCTGCGCGTCTATGGCTATTACGATGCGGTCGTTTTCCGTTCGATCGGGGGCGTCCAGGCGGGCCAGGAAACGGCGCAGAGCCGCCCCACCGTGCGCTTTGATATCCTGCCGGGGCCGCAATATACCTTCGGCGCGATCGATCTCGGCGATCTGGCCGCCGCCGGGGCGGACTATGCGATGCTGCGTCGCACGTTCGAGATCGAGACCGGCGATCCGCTGCTGTCCGACAAGCTGGTGGAAGAACGCTACGACCTGGACGAGGCGTTGGGCGAAAACGGCTATCCCTTCGCCTCGATCCGCGATCCGTCGCTGCTGGTCGATCACGCGCGCGAGCAGGGCGACCTGACCATGCCGGTCACCCCCGGCGGCAAGTATCGTTTCGGCGCGGTGACCAGCAACGTGCCTGAATTCATGTCGGGCAAGCACCTGGCGGACATCGCCCGGTTCGAGCCGGGCGACATCTATCAGCGAAGCCTGGAGCTGGACCTGCGCCGCGCGATCCTGGCCACCGGCCTGGTGGGCACGGTGACGATGAAGCCGGTCGAAACGGTGGCCCCCGCGAATGGGGAGCCGGGCGTGACCGACATCGCCGTGACGATGGAACCCGCCAAGCTGCGCACGATCGCCGGGCAGGTCGGCTATGGCACCGGCGAAGGCTTCAAGCTGCAGGGCAGCTGGGAACACCGCAACCTGTTCCCGCCGGAGGGCATGCTGCGCGTGCGCGGCATTGCCGGCACCAGCGAACAGCTCTTCGGGGTCACCTTCCGTAAGAACAACTTCCACGCGCGGGACAAGGTGCTCACGATCGACGCCTTCGCCAGCACGATCGATTACGACGCCTACGATGCGCGCACCGTCTCCCTGGTCGGCACCTATGAGCGCGTCAGCACCCTGCTGTTCCAGAAGCCGCTCAGCTATTCGATCGGGCTGGAAGCGGTCGCCACCGGTGAGCGGGAGCGGGATGCCAACGGCGATCTCGGCCCGCGCCAGACATTCTTCATCGGTGCGATTCCCGGCTATGCCCAACTCGACACCACCGACGACCTGCTCGATCCCACCCATGGCTGGCGCCTCAGCGCGCGGGTCTCGCCGGAGGTTTCCCGCACGGAGGGAGCGCAGAGCTTCTACGTGCGGACGCAAGTCGATGGCTCGTACTACTATTCGATCGGGGAGAAGATGGTGCTCGCCGGGCGCGTGCGACTGGCCAGCATTCCCGGCGCGCCGCTTTCCGCCATTGCGCCCTCGCGCCGGCTCTATGCCGGCGGGGGCGGATCGGTGCGCGGCTATGCCTATCGCGGCATCGGCCCGCGCAACAGCGAAGGCGATCCCGCCGGCGGCCGCTCGCTCACCGAATTCTCGCTGGAAGCGCGCATCCGCACCGGCATGCTCGGCGGCGCGCTGGGCATCGTGCCGTTCGTCGATGCCGGCACGGTGGGCGACGATGCGACGCCCGGCTTTGACGAGATCAAGTTCGGCGCCGGCGTTGGCGTGCGCTATTACACCGGCTTCGGCCCGCTGCGGCTGGACGTGGCGGTGCCGCTCAATCCGGGGCCGAACGATCCCAAGGTCGGTGTCTATGTGGCGCTGGGGCAAAGCTTCTGATGGCGGAAGACGAACTCCCCCCGGCCGACCCGCTGCCCGAGCCGGCTGTCGAACCGGCTGCGGGGCCCCGGCGCCGCTCGTTCGCCGTGCGCCTGCTGCGGTGGATCGGCACGGCCGTGGCGGCGCTGCTGCTGCTGATCGTCATCGCCCTGGCCTGGCTGCACACCGGCTCCGGCCGCGCCTTCATCGCCGAACGTATCGCCAAGGTCGCGCCCGCATCGGGCCTCAAGATCGAGGTCGGCCGGATAGAAGGCTCTGTGCTGTGGAGCTCGACGCTGTTCGACGTCCGCTTCCGCGATGCGGATGGCAAGCTGTTCCTCGAAGTGCCGGAAGTCGATCTCAACTGGCGGCCGATCAAGTTCTTCTTCACCGGGCTCGATGTGCGATACCTCGTGCTGCACGATGGCACGCTCTATTCCGCGCCGCGCCTCAATCCCGGCGATCCCAACGCGCCGATCCTGCCCGATTTCGATATTCGCGTCGATCGCTTCGTGGTCGATGACCTGCATGTGGCCAAGGGGCTGGTGGGGGAAGAACGGATCGTCGATTTCAGCGCAAAGGCCGATGTCCGCCATGGCCGGGTCCTGCTCGATGCCGATGGCCGGCTGGGCGGCGGAGACGTGCTGCGCGCGCTGGTCGATGCGGAGCCCGATGGCGATCGCTTCGACATCGATCTCGATTACCGCGCCCCGGCGGGCGGCTTGCTGGCCTCGCTGGTCGGGGCCAAGGATCCGATGCGTGCGCGGCTGGTCGGCAAGGGCACCTGGACCGCGTGGAATGGCTCCTTCCTGGCCACGCAAGGCGGTTCGAACATCGGTGCGCTCAAGATCTACAATCGCGCCGGGCGCTACAAGATCGTCGGCCAGGTCCGGCCGGAAGGCTATGTCTCGGGCCTGCCCGCCGCCGCGCTGGGCGATCTCGTCTCGCTGGCGGCAGTCGGCACGCTGGAAGACAGCGTACTCGCCGGCGACTTCGCCATTCGCGGGGCGGGGGCCAATGCCGACGGCGAAGGCGCGGTGGACCTGGCCGACAAGGTGTTCAAGGACTTGCGCCTGCAGCTCGTGCTGATCGATCAGGACTTGTTCGGGCCCGGGTTGACGTTCCAGAACGCCACGATGCGGGCCACGCTCGATGGGCCGTTCAGCGGATTCACCGCCCCGTTCGATCTCGCCATCGGCCGCGCCGACATCAGCGGCACCCGGCTGGACGGCATCGCCCAGCGCGGCACGCTCGGCTATGACGGCAAGCGCTGGACGCTGCCGCTCGATGCTTCCGTGCGGCGGATCACCAGCGGCAACACCCTGGTCGATCCGCGGCTGGTGAACGGGCGGCTGACCGGCACGGTGTTCCTGGCCGACAGCGATCTGCGATCCGACAATCTGGCGCTGCGTTTCTCCGGCCTCTGGGCCAATCTGGTGCTGCGCGGCGATATCGGCCAGGGCAGCTACGCCCTGGCCGGCCCGGTGGAACTGCGCGGACTGGCGCTGGAAAACCTCGGCACGGTGGACGCCGGGGCCAAGATCCGCTTTGCCATCGGCAACAATCGGCCATGGCGTCTGGCGGCCAACTTCACCGGACGCATGCCGCGCGTGACCAATGCCACGCTGGCCAATCTCGCGGGTGACAACATCCGCTTTTCCGGTGGCGTGGTGCTGGGCGCGGATCGGCCGATCGTGTTCGATGAGGCCCGGCTCAACGCCAGCAAGCTCTCATTGAAGCTCGATGGCCGGATCGAACAGGGCCGCACGTCGCTCGCCGGCAGCGGCGAGCATGTCGATTACGGGCCGTTCACGGTGGAAGCCTCGATCGAAGGCGATGGACCGCACGCCACCCTGGTCTTCGCCAATCCCTATCCGGCGGCGGGCCTCAAGGACGTGCGCGTGGCCCTGGCGCCCACGCCCGAAGGTTTCCGCATCGATACCGAAGGCGGATCGATGCTAGGCCCGTTCGAAGGGCAGGTGGACCTGACCATGCCCGAAGACGGCCCCACGCGGATCGCCATCAACCGGCTCGATGTGGCGCGCACGTCGGTCACCGGCACGCTCACGCTTGCCGATGGCGCCGTGGACGGCGCCCTGGCGTTGACCGGGGGCGGGGTGGACGGAACCGTCACGCTTACCCCGCGCACCGGCGGGCAGGCATTCGATGCCGCGCTCATGATGAACAACGCCCGCTTCGAAGGGCCGACGCCGCTGGCGATCAACCAGGCCACCATCGATGCCAGCGGCTATATTGGGCAAGGCAACTGGACCGTGGAAGGCATGGTCCGCGCGGCGGGCATCAATTACGGCACGCTGTTCATCGGCCGGCTGGCGGCCGATGCGCAAGTGAACAACGGCGTCGGCACCGTCCAGGCCGCGCTCACCGGCCGGCGCGGCAGCCGCTTCAATCTCGATCTCACCGGCGATGTGGCGCCGGATCGGATCGCCGTCGCCGCGCGCGGCAACTACGCCGGTCGTGCCATCGTCATGCCCCGACGCGCCGTGCTGATGAAGACGGCGGACGGCGGCTGGGCGCTCCAGCCCACGCAGCTTACCTTCGGCGATGGCTTCGTGGTCGCCCAGGGCCGCTTCGGCGGCGCCGAGCCCACGCAGGGGTCCGTGGGCCTGGTGCGGATGCCGTTGTCGCTGGTGGACGTGGTCGCGGGAGACATCGGTCTCGGCGGCACGATTTCGGGCGTGATCGATTTCGGCCTGGGCGAACGAGGGCTGCCCACTGGCGAGGCGCGGATCAAGGTGAATAACCTCACGCGCTCCGGCCTGGTGCTCTCTTCTCGCCCGATCGATCTCTCGCTTGTCGCGCAGTTGTCGGAAGACCGGCTCCAGGCGCGTGCCGTGCTGCGCGACGAAGGCCAGACCAAGGGCCGGCTCCAGACGCTGATCTCGGACCTGCCGGCTACGGGTTCGATCGGCGAACGGCTCTATGCCGGCAACCTCTTTGCCCAGCTGCGCTTCAACGGCCCGGCCGATTCCTTGTGGCGGCTATCCACCATCGAGGTATTCGACGTGACCGGTACGCTCAGCGTTGCCGCCGATGTGACCGGCACGCTCGCCCAGCCGATCGTGCGCGGGTCGCTGGCGGGTGACGCCCTGCGGGTGCAGAGCGCCATCACCGGCTCCGACGTGCGCGACGTGCGGGCGCGCGGCACGTTCTCCGGCTCGCGCCTCAATCTCACCAGCTTCGCCGGAACCACGCCCAATGGCGGGCGCGTCAGCGGCAGCGGCTATGTCGACCTGTCGGACATGAGGGGCGGCCGCGGCCCGCGCATCGACCTGAGGATCGCGGCGCGCGACGCGCAGGTTATCGATCTTTCCAACATGGGCGCCACCGTCACCGGCCCGATCCGCATCGTCTCCAACGGCTTCGGCGGCACCGTCGCCGGGCGGCTGCGGGTGAACGAAGCGCGCTGGCGGCTCGGCATGGCGGAAGCCGCCCAGCAGCTGCCCAACATCCGCACGCGCGAAATCAATCTGCCGCCCGATCGGGAGCCGGCCACGGCGCCCAGCGGTGCCTGGCGCTACCTGATCGATGCCAACGCACCCGGCGGCATCAAGGTCGACGGCATGGGCCTCGACAGCGAATGGAGCGGGACGATTCGCCTGCGCGGCACCACGGACGATCCGCGCATCGGCGGCGAGGTGCGCGTGGTCCCGCGGCAGGGCTTTTACGAATTCGCCGGCACTCGCTTCGAGATCACTCGCGGCGTGATCGATTTCGACGAAGCCGGCCCGATCGATCCGCGCATCAACATCCAGGCGGAAACCGATGTGGACGATCTTTCAGTGGTCGTCACGGTGACCGGCAATTCCAGCCAGCCGGCGATAGAGTTCAACTCCACCCCCGCGCTGCCGGAAGAAGAGCTGCTGGCGCGGCTGCTGTTCGGCGATTCGATCACCAACCTTTCAGCCACCGATGCGCTGCAACTGGGCGCCGCCATCGCCTCCCTGCGCGGCGGGGGCGGGCTGGATCCGATCAACCGCCTGCGCACCTCGATCGGGCTCGACCGCTTGCGGATCGTCTCGGCCGATCCGGCGCTCGATCGCGGCACGGCGATCGCGCTGGGCAAGAACTTCGGCCGCCGCTTCTATGTCGAGCTGATCACCGATGGCCGCAATTACAACGCCACCGAGGTGGAATTCCGGATCACCAGCTGGCTGTCGCTGCTCGGCAGCGTCAACACCCTCGGCCGCAACAGCGTGGCGGCGGAATATAGCCGCGATTACTGACGCGGCGAGCGAGGCTTCGTCGCGACGGCCCTCGCAATGTCGAGCGTTTAGGCGAGAGGCGATCCTGTATAGAGCGCCGCCTCCGCCGCTCGGCGGATGACCAGGCCGGGCAGCACGCGGCCGCCGGCGCGGTTCCAGCGGGCAAACTCGCGGGCCGCTCCAGCGAAGTCGCCGGCCTTGTGCTTCCCGGTCAGCGTGGCGCGGGCGATCGCCCCGGTATTGTAATGGAAGCTGACGAGAGCATCGAATTGCGCCGGGCTGGTTGGCGCGGCCCCCAGCGTATCCGCCACCTCGCCGGCATAGCGGGCCAGGTCCGCTTCCAGCCGCTCATCGCATTGAGCCTGCGTCCACACCGTGCCGGGGCCGATATCGGGGCCAGTGGCGCCCCAGCCGATAGTCCACGGCGCGCCGCCACTGCCGGGATCGGGATAGGCCTGGAACAGGCCGTCCGCCCGCCGTCTGGCGCAACCTTCGAAGCGTTTGATCAGGGCCACGCCATCCGGCCCGATGGTGCGCGGAACGTCGCCGGCGCCGGCCTGCAGGGCCCTGTCGATGGCGGCATCCAGCGCGGCCACTTCATCCTGCCGGAAGCCGCGCCGCAGCAGACGCCGCACGGCGTCGAAAATCCATTTCCTGTCCATGGTCCGCCTCGTTGCCGGAGAATCGAGGCGGACCGATTAGACAGATCAAAGTCCTGTAGGAAAACGCTTTCTACCGCTCGATGCCGTATTCCTGGAGCAGCTTCTTCTGCGACGGATACCAGTATTCGAGGTGGCAATCCTCGCACACCCCGTCGAGCTGGCCGATGAGCAGGCCCGCGCGCTCGGTATCGCGGCGCTGCGCGGCCGAGGCGATGTCTCCCGCGTGGACGGCCAGGGCATTGGCGAAGTCGCGCAGCTTCTGCGGATCCTTGTCCACGTTGGCTTGCACCTCGGCGCCGGTATCCCCGTAAGGCACGCCTTCATCGGCGATCTTCACGCCCGGCTTCACCACCACGATCGGGTCCAGCTTGGCCAGGTCCAGCGCGGCCGCCTTCAGCGCGGTGGCCCGCTGTTCGATCTGGTTCCACCGCTCGTCATCCATCAGCTTCGGATCGAGATGGGCATTCTCGCCCAGGGCCGGATTGCTGATTTCCCACAGCTCGTCGGCATGGAGGTCGATCTCGTCCTTCATCACTTCGTGCAAGGTCGGCTGTGCCTGCTCGGGCGCTTCCTCCTTCTTCTGGGATGAACAGGCGGCGACCACGGCCAGCGATGCCGCCAGCACGAGCCAGGAAACCTTTGTCTTCATAGATGCACTCCTCTTCCGCTCTCCCGCGTCGCCGGTTTCCTGCACCCTCACGGGGCTCCACGAAAGAGAATTACGGTAATCCCGGCGTTACGCGTGCGTTACAGGCTCGCTTTGCGCCGGCCGATGCGCCAGAAGCGGCGCATGTCCGACGACGAACAGGCGCGCGCCGGCGCTCTTCCGGCGAATCGCAGCGGGCCTGCCTGGATCGCCTGGTGCGGATGGAAAGGGCGCTGCCCCCGCTGCGGCGAAGGGCACATGTTCAAGTCCTGGCTGAAGCTGGCCGACCGCTGCGAGCATTGCGGGCTGGATTACCGCTTCGCCGCGCCTGACGATGGGCCGGCGTTCTTCTCGCTGTGCATCGTCGCTTTGCCGCTGATCTTCGTGGTCGTGTGGATCCAGGTCGCGTTCGAGCCGCCGTGGTGGGTCCATCTGCTCACCTCGTTCCCGCTGCTCGTCGCCGGCTGCCTGCTGCCGCTGCGCCCGATCAAGGGCTGGCTGGTCGCCTCGCAATACGTCCACAAGGCGCAGGAAGCCGGCACCCAGGCCCTGTGGGACCAGCTGCACGGCGGCAAGTAAGCCGCGTCGAAGAAAAAGGGCGCCCGGATCGCTCCGGACGCCCCCTTTTCCTTACGCGATCCCGGCGGGATCAGGCGCTGTAATACATGTCGAATTCGACCGGGCTCGGCGTGGTTTCCCAGCGCATCACCTCTTCCCACTTGATCTCGCAATAGGCGTCGATCTGGTCCTTGGAGAACACGTCGCCCTTCAGCAGGAACTCGTGGTCGGCCTGGAGCGATTCCAGCGCCTCGCGCAGGCTGCCGCACACTGTCGGCACTTCCGCCAGTTCCGCCGGCGGCAGGTCATAGAGGTTCTTGTCCATCGGATCGCCCGGATGGATCTTGTTGAGGATGCCGTCGAGGCCCGCCATTAGCAGCGCCGCATAGGCCAGATAAGGGTTGGCGGTGGCATCCGGGAAGCGGAACTCCACTCGCTTGGCCTTCTCGCCCGAGCCATAGGGAATACGGCAGGACGCGGAACGATTGCGCGCCGAATAGGCCAGCAGCACCGGCGCCTCGTAGCCCGGCACCAGCCGCTTGTAGCTGTTGGTGGTCGGGTTGGTGAAGGCGTTCAGCGCCTTGGCGTGCTTGATCACGCCGCCGATGAAATAGAGGCACGCGTCGCTCAGCCCGGCATAGCCGTTGCCGGCGAAAGTCGGGCGGCCCTTGTCCCAGATCGAAATGTGCGTGTGCATGCCGCTGCCGTTATCCTTGGCGATCGGCTTGGGCATGAAAGTCGCCGTCTTGCCATAGGCCTGGGCGACCATGTGCACGACGTACTTGTAGATCTGCATCCGGTCGGCCGTTTCCACCAGCGTGCCGAACGTCATGCCCAGCTCGTGCTGCGCGGCGGCCACTTCGTGGTGGTGCTTGTCGCAGGGCAGGCCCATTTCCAGCATCGTGGAAACCATCTCGCCGCGGATGTCGACGGCGCTGTCCACCGGCGCCACCGGGAAATAGCCGCCCTTGATGCGCGGGCGGTGGCCCAGGTTGCCGCCTTCCAGCTCGGTGCCGGTATTGGTCGGCAGCTCGATATCGTCGATCTGATAGCCGGAACCGGCGTAACCGTCCTCGAAGCGGACATCGTCGAACATGAAGAACTCGGCCTCGGGACCGACATAGACCGTGTCGCCCAGGCCGGTGGTCTTGAGGAAGGCTTCGGCCCGCTTGGCGGTGGAACGCGGATCGCGCGAATAAAGCTCGCCGGTCGAAGGCTCGACCACGTCGCAGAACACGATCATCATCGGCGTGGCGCTGAACGGATCGACATAGACCGCGTCCAGGTCCGGCTTCAGGATCATGTCGGATTCGTTGATCGTCTTCCATCCGGCGATCGACGATCCGTCGAACATCAGGCCTTCTTCAAGCTCGTCCTCGCCGATGACCGAGGAGACCATCGTCAGGTGCTGCCACTTGCCTTTGGGATCGGTGAAGCGAAGATCGACCCATTCGATCTCCTCGTCCTTGATCCGCTTCACGATTTCCGATGCACTGACCATGGAGATTCCAACCTTTCGTTCAGATTCCCCTCCCGCTCGCGGGAAGGGCTGGGGGAGGGCCTGTCGGGTTCGGGCCAAGCCCGTCCCGGTCCCTCCCGCGAAGAGAGGGACTGAATAAATCGCTAGATCGCGGCTTCGTCTCTTTCGCCGGTACGAATGCGAAGCGCGGATTCGATCGGTGAAACGAAGATCTTGCCGTCACCGATGCGCCCGGTCTGGGCGGCGGCGGCGATCGCCTCCACCACTTGCTCGGCCTGGGTATCGGGCACGATGACTTCCAGCTTCACCTTGGGCAGGAAGTCCACCACGTACTCCGCCCCCCGGTAAAGCTCGGTATGGCCTTTCTGCCGGCCGAAGCCCTTGGCCTCGGTCACCGTGATGCCCGAAACGCCCACTTCGTGCAGCGCTTCCTTCACTTCGTCCAGCTTGAACGGCTTGATGATTGCCTCGATCTTTTTCACGTGATCCCTGTCGCGTCATGCGGGCGCGCCAACGCCCAGCGGTTCCCGCCATGCTTCGCACTTTCCATAACAAGAATCGTGCCAAGAGGCCGGCAAGGAAATTAGCCGTTCCGAGAGGGCCGCGAAAGGGCGGAAAATCGCCGTTATGCAGCCGAGAAGGAGCGGGGCGGATCGCCTTCCTCCTGCCGGGCGGGCGACGCTGCCTCAATTTCAGGCAAGCCCTGCCTGTTATTCAGGCATCACAGCCGCAGGCCGGCGGTTTCTTTCAGCCCCGCCATCAGGTTGAGGGACTGCACGGCAGCGCCGCTGGCGCCTTTGCCCAGGTTGTCGAGCACGGCGACGAGCCGCGCTTGCGAACCGTCCGCGCTGGCGAAGACATAGAGGTCCATCCGGTCGTCCGGCTCGCGCGATTTGCGCAGCAGCAACTCGCCTTCAGGCTCAGGTCCCATGCCCACGATGCCGCTGCCGGCATAGAAGCGCGCCAGTTCCTCGCGCATCGCCTCGGCCGTGGCGGCGCCGGGCATGGCGGACAGCGGCAGCGGAATCTCCACCACCATGCCGCGATGCGCGGGGATCACAGCCGGGGTGAACAGCGGCGGCAGCGTCAACCCGCAGCGATCCTGCATTTCCGGCACGTGCTTGTGGCCCAGCGCCAGGGCATAGCCGCGCCAGGCGATGTCGGTATCCTCTTCGAAGCGGGCGATCAGCGCCTTGCCGCCGCCCGAATAGCCGGACACCGCGTTGCAGGTGTAAGGCCAGTCCGCCGGCAGCAGGCCGGCGCGGACCAGCGGCGCCATCAGGCCGACGAAGCCGGTCGAATAGCATCCCGGATTGGACACCCGCCGCGCTTCGGCCACGGCGGCACGGCCGCTCACTTCGGGGAAGCCGTAAGTCCAGCCGGGGGCCACGCGATGCGCGGTGGAAGCGTCGATCACCCTGACCTGGCTGGCCGGGTCGATCAGCGCCACGGCTTCGCGCGCGGCATCGTCGGGCAGGCACAGAATGGCGAAGTCCGCGTCGTTCAACGCCTCGCGCCGCGCTTCCTGGTCCTTGCGCCGGTCGCCCTCCAGCCGCACCAGCGTGAACTCGGGCCGGCCGCCCAGCCTGTCGGCGATCTCCAGGCCCGTCGTCCCGGCCGCGCCGTCAATGAACACCGTCTGCGGCATCAGGCCATCTCCAGCCGGTCGATATGGATGAAGCCCACCGGGCCTTCCATCGAAAGGCAGCCCCAGGCCCAGCCGCCGGTCAGGTCCAGCACCTCGAAGCTTTCGCCTTCCGGCAGCGTGCAGATCACTTCCGCGCCTTCGCCGGTCGAAGACAGCAGCGGCGCGCCGCCGGGCATGACCGTGCGCGGCTGCGGCACGGCGTAATGCGGCACGAAATAGATCCCCGCCAGGGCGATATGCGCCAGGTCGCCGCGCAGCGGCACGGTGCGCGGATCGGCCCGGGGCGCGGGGCCTTTCAGCGCGAAGGGGCCCTGCGGCGCGGTGGCCTCGGCTTCGATGTCGGCGTCGATGGTCAAAACATGGGGTCTCTGGATGTGCGCGCAGTTAGACGCGCCGTGGCGTCGCCGCAAGTCAGCCGGCGGGATAGCGCTGGCGGAGCATGTGCCACGCGGCGCGCAGGCCCAGCGCTTCGCCGCCCTTGGGCCGGCCCGGCTTGGCGCTCGGCCGCCAGGCGAAAGTGTCGAAATGCGCCCAGTCGATCCCCGCGCCCACGAACTTGTCCAGGAACAGCCCCGCCACGCTCGCCCCGGCGAAACCGTTGCTGTGGGCATTGTTGGTATCGGCGATGTCGGACTTGAGCCATTCGGCATAGGCCTCGGGCAGCGGCAGCGGCCAGCATTCGTCGTCATGGGCCTTGCCGGCGGCGACAAGCGCGGCCGCCGTGGCCTCGTTCCGGGCCATCAGGGCTGGCAATTCAGGCCCCAGCGCGACTCGCGCGGCGCCGGTCAGGGTGGCGAAGTCGATCACCAAGTCGGGGTTCTCCTCGCTGGCCCGCACCAGCGCATCGGCCAGGATCAGCCGCCCTTCGGCATCGGTATTGCCGATCTCCACGCTCAGGCCCTTGCGGCTCCTCAGCACGTCTCCGGGGCGGAAGGCGTTTCCCGCAACGGCGTTCTCCACGGCGGGCACCAGAACGTGCAGCCGCACCTTCAGCGCCGCGCCCATGACCAGGCCGGCCAGCGCCAGCACATGGGCCGCGCCGCCCATGTCCTTCTTCATCAGCAGCATTCCGTTGGCCGGCTTGATGTCCAGCCCGCCCGAATCGAAGCACACGCCCTTGCCGACCAGCGCCAGCACCGGGGCCTTTTCATCCCCCCAGGTCAGGTGCAGCAGGCGCGGCGCGTGGCTGCGCGCCGCCGCCCGGCCGACCATGTGGACCATCGGGTATTCCCGCTCCAGCGCCTCGCCCTTCGTCACCGCCAGCGTGGCGCCGTGGGCTTTGGCCAGCTTTTCGGCCTGGGCCTCCAGCGCGGCGGGGCCCATGTCCTCGGCCGGCGTGTTGACCAAGTCGCGCACCAGGGCCACCGCGTTCGCCTCTGCCAGCGCCGGTTCGATCCGCTTCACCTCGCCCGTCAGCAGCACGCGCGGCCCTTCGGCGTCCTTGTCCTCGCGATAGCGGGTGAAGCGGTATTGCGCGGTCTGCCAGCCGTGGAGCGCGGCGCCGGGCTCGCCCTCGGCACGGCGATAGGTTCCGGCGGGCAGCACTTCGGCCAGCTTGGCCATGCACCAGCTCGACAGCGCGGCGGGATCGTTCACCCCGCCGACTGCGAACCACGAATCGCCATCAGGCACGATGGCCACCTGGTATCCGGCGCCGGTGAACTTCTGCGCAGTGAGCGCGGCGCGTTGCGGCGCGGCCAGTTTTCGGGCGAATTCCTCGAATCCGTCCTTGTTTACGAGGTGGATGGGGATCGCTTCCTGTCCGCGGTCCGGCTGGATCAGTGGCTCTTTCATGGATTGCCGCTTGCCCGTTCGCGCGCATTTTGGAAAGGCAGGAACCATGATGCGCATGATCCTGATTATCGCGCTGGCGGGTCTGGCCTCGGCCTGTGACGGTTCCGGCAGCACCGGGCCGGGAAGCGGAAGCACTGCCCCCGCCGATGTGACCACGGCTTCGGCCAAGGCACAGGCGGCCGCGGCCAAGTCCAAATCGCATGGCAACGGCGCTCGCTCGGTGTCCGAGGAAACCGACGATTTCCTGTTCAAGTATTCCTATCCGGCCTCCGCCGGGCGGATTCCGGAACTGGCCGACTTGCTCGATGCGCGGCTGGACAAGCAGCGGGCCGAACTCAGCGCCGAGTCGCAACAGGCCCGCGAAGACGCGCGCCGCGAAGGCTTCCCCTACAACAAGCACAGCTTCACCGCTGAATGGAAGCGAGTCGCCGATCTGCCCGGCTGGCTCAGCCTCTCGGTCGATATCGCCACTTACAGCGGCGGCGCCCATGGCAACTACACCGTCGAATCGCTGGTGTGGGACAAGGAAGCGAAGCGGGCGATGAAGGCGATCGACCTGTTCGTCTCCCCCGCCGCGCTGGAACAGGCCTATGGCGATCGCTTCTGCAAGGGCCTGAATGTGGAGCGCGGAAAGCGCCGCGGCGCGCCGGTGAAGGAAGGGTCGGACGATATGTTCGACCAGTGCCCCGGCATCGGGGAACTGGAAGTGCTGGTCGGCTCGTCCAACAACCGTACCTTCAACCGGTTGACGCTCTACGCCGGCCCCTATGTCGCCGGGCCCTACGTCGAAGGCGCCTATGAGGTGAACCTGCCGGTCGACAAGGCGATTCTCGATGCGGTGAAGCCCGAATATCGCGACGCCTTCAGCGCTCGCAATTGAACGGCATCCGCATTACATCGGCGGCATGACAGAATACCAGCACGTTACCGCCGATACGACCGTCTACCGTGACGGCACCATCAAGCTGCACGGGCCTGACGGGTTCGAGGGCATGCGCAAGGCCGGCCGCCTCGCCGCCGAGATCCTCGATGCCATGGCCCCGCTCGTCCGCCCCGGCGTCTCGACGGAAGAGATCGACCGCGTGGTGCGCGAGATGACGCTCGATGGCGGCGGCGTTCCGGCCACGCTCGGCTATCGCGGCTACACCCATTCGTGCTGCATCTCGATCAATCACGTGGTGTGCCACGGCATCCCTTCGGCCAAGACGCTGAAGGAAGGGGATATCGTCAATATCGACGTGACCCCGCTGCTGGATGGCTGGCACGGCGATTCCAGCCGCATGTACATCGCCGGCGAAGCCTCGCTCAAGGCCCGGCGGCTGATCGACGTGACGTACGAATGCCTGATGATCGGCATCGAGCAGGCCCGCCCCGGCGCACGGCTGGGCGATGTCGGCGCGGCGATCCAGGCTCATGCCGAAGCGCACCGTTATGGCGTGGTACGCGATTTCTGCGGCCACGGCGTCGGCCGCCTGTTCCATGATGCGCCGGAAGTCGTCCACGCCGCCCGCGCCGGCAGTGGCCCGGAACTGCGCCCCGGCATGTTCATGACGATCGAGCCGATGATCAACCTCGGCAAGGCCGCTGTGAAACTGCTCAGCGACGGCTGGACGGCGGTGACCCGCGACAAGAGCCTTTCCGCCCAGTTCGAACACTCGATCGGGATCACGGAGGACGGGGCGGAAATCTTCACCCTCAGCCCCAAGGGATTGCACAAGCCGCCTTACGGCTGACCCGGCCGGAGTTCGTGATGAACCCGGCCGTGCTCCTGCCGATCGTGCTGGTGTTCGTCGGCGGAACGCTGATCGCGCTGCAGGCGCCCACCAATTCGATATTGGCCAAGTCCGGTGGTTCGCCGATCCTGGCGGCGCTGATTTCCTTCGCCGTGGGGACAGTGGCGCTGTTCCTCGTCTGGCTGGCAAGCGGCAATCGGCCGCGCGCGGAAGCTTTCGCCGATCTGCCTCCCTATGTGTGGCTTGGCGGCCTTTACGGCGCTTTCTTCGTCGCGGTAGCGGCCTTCGCCGCACCGCGCATCGGGCTTGCCTCCCTGATCACGATCGGCATCGGCGGACAGATCGTCATGGCGATGGCCCTCGACCATTTCGGCGCTCTCGGCCTGCCGAGGGACGCCGTGACCCTGCCCAAACTCCTCGGCGTAGCGCTGGTTCTCGCCGGCGTCGTGCTGGTGCGGCGCGGGTAGGGGTGGGGCGGACTTGAGTCGATAACCAAGATCGTCCGGGAAAGATGTCGATGATGGGCCGAAAGCGGCCTTGCTCCTACCCTTCCCGCGCAGCCCTGATCGCCATCCCCCCCGCAAACGGCGCGATCGCTACCAGCAGCAGGCTGATCGCCCCGGTCAGCGCGATGCCCGCGTTTCCGCCGGTCGAAAGCGCCCCCGCGCCGAACACCAGCAGCGGCACGGCCAGCGGGATCAGCAGCAGGCCGGACAGCGCCGCGCCGCCGCGCATGCCCACGGTTAGCGCGGCGATGATCAAGCCCACCGCCGCCAGCCCGGGCGTCCCTGCCAGCAGCCCCAGCTCCACGGTGCGCAGCGTCGCCCTGTCCAGGCCCAGCAGGGCAGCGGCGGGGAGGGTGGCCAGCATCAGCGGCGGGCCGAAGCTCAGCCAGTGGGCCAGCAGGCGCACGGCCACCACCAGTTCCTCTGCCACGCCGCGCAGGGCCAGCTGATCGAAGAACCCCTGCTCGACATCGCTCGCCAGCAGCCGGTCGAGTGGCAGGATCGCGGCCAGCAGCGCGGCCACCCAGATCACCCCGCCGCCGGTCCGCGCCAGCAGCTCGGGCGCCGGCCCCACCGCGAAGGGGAACAGCATGGCGACGGCGATGAAGAACAGCAGTGGCAGCAGCGTCGCCCCGCGCCGCGAGCTGCCGAGCATCCGCGCCACATCGCGCCGCAGCAGGGCTAGGGCCACGCTCATACGGCGTAGTCCGCCAGCACCAGCCGCTTGAGGGCCGGCACGTCGAACGGCTGGTGCGAAGCGATCACCGCCATGCCGCCGCCTGCCAGATAAGCCGCCAGATGGCCCTGAAAATCCGCCGCGGCCTGCCCATCCAGGCCGTTCAGCGGCTCGTCCAGCAGCCACAGCGGCGCGGCGCGCGCGTTGGACAGGAGGATCGCGGCCCGCTTGCGCTGCCCGGTCGAGAGATAGCGCACCGGCACGTCCATCATTGCATCGAGCCCCAGCCGCGCCGTCGCCTCCACGCCATAACCGCCGCCGTCGATCCGCTCCCAGAACGCCAGCGCGCGGCCCAGCGGCAGATCGCCGTCGAGCGGCAGGCGCTCATCCAGCAGCGCGATATCGGCGGGGCGATCGACAGAGCCCGAAAGCGGGCGTAGCAGCCCGGCCAGAATACGCAGCAGGCTCGATTTGCCGGTCCCGTTCGGCCCGACCACCTGCAACGCCTCGCCGGGCTGGAGTTCGAACGAAAGCCCACGGAACAGCAGCCGCTCGCCGCGGCGGCAGGCAAGGTCCGTCGCGAGAAGGCGGGCGGGTTCCATGGCCGTCCCGACTAGGGCAGAAGGCCCGAGCCGACAAGCAAGGGAGCACCGTGATGCCCATCCCTCCACTGACCGATGCCGAACGCGCCGAAGCGCTGGCCGCTTTGCCCGATTGGTCCCCACGCGCCGATGGTCTCGCCATGGAGCGGCGGTTCAAGTTCCGCGATTTCAGCGAAGCCTTCGCCTTCATGACCCGCCTGGCCCTGCTGGCCGAAAAGCACGATCATCACCCCGAATGGTCGAACGTCTACAACCGCGTGACAGTGGTCCTCACCACGCACGACGCCGGCGGCCTGTCGGAACGCGACACGAAGCTGGCCAAAGCGATCGACAAACTGCTCGGCTAAGTGCTTCCGCGCAGGCGGGAATCCAGCGAGAGAAGAACGCGCCCGCAGCGCTCATTGTGCCCTGGGTCCCCGCTTGCGCGGGGGATGACGGAAAAGAAGAAGGGATTGTTTCACGCGGAGACGCGGAGGCGCGGAGAAGGAATGCATGGCGGCGAAGCCGCTGTTTTTCTTGGACGGTGGAACTAGCGGCGTGGTGGCTATTGCAAGCCGGCTTTGCCGGCAGCGCTACCCCTCCGCGCCTCCGCGTCTCCGCGTGACACAATCTTTTCAGCGCCCCCGCACCCCCACCAGCTCTGCCCCCGCTTCGATCCGCGCGCTGGAGGCGTCCAGTTCGCCCGTGACCGGCTCCGCCCGGCCGCCGAGCACGGTGGCGAGGAAGTTTTCGGCCACGGCGTTGAACGCGATGTTGTTGGCCGGCTTGGCGAAGCCGTGGCCTTCATCGGGGAACACAACGTATGTCACCGGGATGCCGTGCGTCTGCATCGCCGCCACGATCTGGTCGCTTTCCGCCTGCTTCACCCGCGGATCGTTCGCACCCTGGCCGATCAGCAGCGGGCGGCGAATGCGGTTTGCCTTGTGCAGCGGGCTGCGCTCGATCAGCAGTTGCTTGCCTTCAGGCGTGTTGGGGTTGCCCATCCGCTCGTAGAACTGCTTCACCAGCGGCTCCCAGTAAGGCGGGATCGTCTCCAGCAGGGTTTCAAGGTTGCTCGGCCCCACGATGTCCACCCCGCAGGCGAAGGTCTCGGGCGTGAAGGTCAGGCCCACCAGCGTGGCATAGCCGCCGTAGGAACCGCCCATGATCGCCACCTTGTCGCGCTCCGCCACGCCGCGTTCCACCGCCCATTCGACCGCGTCGATCAGGTCGTCGTGCATCCGGGCGCCCCATTCCAGGTTGGCGGCATTGACGAAGGCCTTGCCGAACCCGGTCGAGCCCCGGAAATTGACGGAGAGCACCGCGTAGCCCCGATTGGCCAGCCACTGGTGTGCGCGGTTAAAGCCATAGCCATCGCGCGCCCACGGGCCGCCGTGGACCAGCAGGACCATCGGCACCGGGACGCCGGGCACCCCGCGCTGCTGGGGGTCACTCCCCGGCGGCAGCGTCAGATAACTGACCAGCGCCAGCCCGTCGCGCGCGGGGATTTCCAGCTTATGCATCGGTACCAGCGGCGCCCCTTCCAGCTCCGGCCGGGTCACGTAAAGCTCGGTCAGCGTCTGTGCCGTGCGATCGTAGAGATAGGCGCGGGCGGGGGCGGTCAGCGGGTCGTTGCCGACGATCCACTTGTCGTCCTCGTCGGTGCGCGATTGCACCGCGAATTCGCCCGGCAGCCGTTCTTTCAGCCAGTCGAGCGAGGCCTTGATCCCCGGATCGAGCGCGATCCATTCGGTCTTCAGGTAATTGACCGAATAGGCTTCCACCACGCCGCTCACCGGATGGCGCATGGTGCCGCCGATATCGGCCTTGGCGTCCTCCGCGATCAGGCGCTTCTCGCCCGTCGCGGTGTCTTCGGCGAAAAGAGCGGCGGTATCGCGGCCCCGGCTGTCATACCAGTACAGCGTCTTGCCGTCGGCGGTATAGCCGGCGGCGCCGGTGGTCAGCGCATCCTCCAGCGTGGTGCTTTCCCGCGGCGTTTCGGCGACGACGCCCTCGGTGATCTCGAACATGTCGGTGCCGCCGGCCGCGTTCTGCCGGATCGCGAAGCGCAGGGTCAGGGTGTCGTCGGCCAGGAAGCCGGCATAGCTGTCGTTCTCCAGCACCAAGTCGAGCGCGCCGCTGTTCAGGTCCAGCCGATGGACATCGTGGAACCGGGCATCGCGGTTGTTGAGGCCGATCAGCACCTTGTCCTTGATCGCCTGCGATGCGCCCACGATCCGCGCGCGGGTGTTCTCGAACGGCGTCAGGCAGCGTTCCGCGCCGCTGTCGATCTGGACCTGGTAAAGCAGGTAATTCTCGTCGCCCGCCTTGTCCTGGATATAGAGCACGCTGCGCGAATCCGGCGCGAAGAAGAACGTCGGGATCGGCCGGTCATCCGAATGGGTCATCAGCCGCGCGGCGGAAGGATCGGTGGCGGGCGCCAGCCAGACGTTCATCACCCCCTCGTGCGGCGCCATCCACGCCAGCCAGGCCCCGTCGGGGCTGATCTGCCCGCCCGAGCGGCTCGGATTCCCATAAAGCGCCTCGCGCGGGATCAGCGGCACCTGATCCACGCGTTGGGCGGCGGAGTGACTAGTAGTAGTCTGGGGCATTGGCGGTATCCTAAGCTGTATTATGTACATACACGGTGGTGTCTGATGCAACAGGGCGACGGGGGTGTTGACACCTGTGACAGTGTCCTGCGGGAATTGCGCTTCGAGACGTCAGTTTACCCACGCAGCGTCACTTTCGCGCGGAGAGTGTCGCTTGCACGATGCGGCAGATGTGCGAGAGGAATCATGAAGCCCGCGTGGCAGATCATAGCCATATAGGAAACAGGTTTGAGCAGACCTGTCTGCTGCGAGTTTTACTAATGATCTGCTTTGATGTTTCTATTGCGAGTGGGAAACCGTTCAGTTCGTGTTGATCCTGTCGAAGAATCCCGTAGAATGTTTCCCCAACGGGGGTGGGAAAATGCGATTCCTGGTTGGTTTCACGGCGGCTATTACACTGTTGGCCAGTGGTGCTAATGCTCAGAGCCAAATGATGCTTGAACCCTATTCGGCCTGGGCGATAAATTATGATGAAGATAGCTGCGCGTTACAGCGACAGTTTGGTGAAGAGGGGCGTCAAGCATTTCTTGAGCTAAGAGAGTTCGGTGAAATAGACCGGGTGGTTCAAATAACCATAGCGTCGAAGGACTTCAAAAGGCGCGATGGTGAATTCAGGTTTGCAATTGACCCGCTGGAAAAAGAAACGAAGCGAGTACTCGGTTTCAATGTTCGTTTGGATTCTTCTTACGAAGGAAAGTTGTTTTCAGGCCAAATCGGGAGCGGAGACCCAAGGCTGGATGATGCATTTAGGGAATTTTTATCAGAGTCAAATTTACTAAATGATGATAAGGCACTTATATACTTGACGTAACAGATAGGGATTCGTTAGTTGCCCGAGACAGGCCGGCGTTCAGATGAAACCAACCTCGGGAGTCTGCTCTATCAGAGCATGGAAGCGGCTTCCGAGGATGCGCTCGTCTTGGGCAATCCCTCTGAAGAGCGCCGCACCCTCATTGATGGTCAGTTTGATCTTCAGGCCGTCGCGCGCGATTTCCTTTCGCGTCTCACTTTTGCTGCTGAGTGAACCTTGCGGCGGGTTCGAATGCCCGGGCCCAGTCAGCGGCTATTGTGTCCAGGGTATCGGCCGATCCTTCGCTTATTTCGTAGCTTAGTTCCTTACCCTTAAGGACACAGGTGTAATGGCCGTCATGAATTCCACCGCCGAGGGTGATGGTGGTGTCGAGTTCGCCGCTGAAGTTGAACCGGCTGACATCTCCGGCGCGGATGACGTTCCGGGCGGCCCTTTCTGGCGTTGCGTTGATCTCATTCGGGTGACCGGCAGCATTCCGAAGTTTTGCCAAATTGGGGAATGCCTTAGTTAGGGTCTGCTGGGCACGTTCCTTCGCCTCCGTGTCGAGTTGCGAGGCGATGGTGGGAGTGCGGTAGAGCAAGTCCTGATTGATCGCCTGTGTGCCCATCCAGAAGTCGTAGAGGCACATGGCCCCTCCGCGAGCGGCAATGAAGGGCCATTTTTGAGTTATAGATCTCCGCTCATCGCCAACCTCGAATGCGCGCCACGAGTTGTCAGTTTCCCGATAAAGCATAACTGAAGCGCGGAACTCGGCGGCGGCGAGGCTCAGCCCCATAAGCGCGTGATTCAGTGAGCGGGCGGGTTCCTGCTCGTTCTCAGGTAGGGCACGAGCTGCTAAGGTTGGCATTATGAGCATGACACCTCCAGACGAACTGTCTCAGGAAGAAGCCGATCGGCGGCGCGACGAAGCCCTTAAGCGCGCCTTGGTGAGATGGTGCCGGTTTTCTGGACAGGGTGTTAAGCTAGTCCCGACCTGAAGGACTGGTACGGGAATGAAGACGACGAGGAAGCGCTACAGCGCCGATTTTAAGGCCAAGGTTGCGCTGGAAGCGATCCGGGGCGATCTGACGCTGGCGATCTGACGCTGGCGGAACTGGCAGCCAAGCATGGCGTGCACCACACGATGATCGCGTCCTGGAAGCGGCAGGCCATCGACGGGATGGCAGGCACGTTCTCCGGGGCTGGCGATGTGGCTAAGGCCGTCAGCGAGGGCGAGGTCGAAAGGCTGCACGCCAAGATCGGGCAATTGGTCGTCGAGCGGGATTTTTTAGCGAAAGCCTTCGGTCGATGAGCGTGAACCGGAGGCGGGCGATGGTCGAAGCTGCTCACCCCCGCCTGTCGATCACGGCACAGTGCCGCCTGCTGCGGATCAGCCGCTCGTCCTATTACTATGCCCCGGTGCCGGAGACGGATGAGACGCTCGCGCTGATGACAGTGATCGACGCGACGTTCATGGACTGCCCGTGGTACGGCAGCCGCCAGATGGCGCGGCACCTGCGGCGTGCCGGGCACGAGGTCGGTCGCCGTCGGGTGCGACGCCTGATGGCGAAGATGGGTCTGGCGCCGATCTACCAGCGGCCCCGCACGAGTGATCCGCACCCGCAGCACCGGGTCTATCCGTATCTGCTGAGCAAGCTGGCGATCGAACGGCCCAATCACGTGTGGTGCGCCGACGTGACGTACATCCCGATGCGCCGTGGCTTCCTCTATCTGGTGGCGATCATGGACTGGGCGACCCGCAAGGTGCTGGCCTGGCGGCTGTCGAACACGATGGATGCCGGCTTCTGTGTCGCGGCGCTGGAGGAGGCATTGGCCCGGTTCGGCAAGCCGGAAATCTTCAACACGGACCAGGGCAGCCAGTTCACCAGCTACGCCTTCACCAGCGTGCTGCGCGACGCCGAGGTCCGCATCAGCATGGATGGCCGGGGCCGGTGGATGGACAACGTCTTCATCGAACGCCTCTGGCGATCCCTGAAGTACGAGTGCGTCTATCTCCACGCCTTCGAGACCGGCTCGGAGCTGCGGGCTGGCCTTGGCCGGTGGATCACCTATTACAACACCCAGCGTCCGCACTCGGGACTGGCCGGGAGAACCCCGGTTGAGGCCTATCGGCGGATGGGGCAATCAGATCATGGGGGGCATGCCCCCCATGATCTGATGATCAAACAGGCGGCATGAACGACAACCGGGATTAGCTTAACTCAGCCGCCAAACCGTCCAAGAAGGCGGGACCACCTCA
>JAFKFN010000030.1 GCA_017308255.1 Altererythrobacter sp.
CGCCAGCGTCAGATCGCCCCGGATCGCTTCCAGCGCAACCTTGGCCTTAAAATCGGCGCTGTAGCGCTTCCTCGTCGTCTTCATTCCCGTACCAGTCCTTCAGGTCGGGACTAGCTTAACACCCTGTCCAGAAAACCGGCACCATCTCATTGTAGACTGCTGCTGAAATGAATGTGCAGTTGGGGTATTCACGAATATCCGACAGCTTAGCAGCGAAGCTAGGTGCGCGTCCGATCCAGATCAGGTCATTGTTGTTTCTGATACCTGCGCGAACGGCTCGGCTGGTCCCTACATCGATGCCGCAAGCCTGCCGTATCTTTACGTCGTTGTTTTTGACTGAATTGAAGCGTGCCCTTGCTTCCGGTTCGATAAGGTGCCGCGTTGCCCACTGAATTTGCAATGCAGCCTTGGTAGCGCTGCTGCGCTTCGCGTCGCCAATGAAGACGCCCATAACGCGGTCCCCATCAAAACTCCGTATCTCGCCGCCACGCGCGCGAATGATCCTGGTTGCGCAATCGAGGTATGCCCGAATGATCTTGGCCGTAGTGTCCCATGGACATTGCTTTGCGATCATTCCCGACCCGGCCAAGTCCGCGTATATGAAGGCGGCGTCGAGTTTGACCGCGCCATCAGTGAGTGAAACGTCTTCCGACGTTGGGATCTTCTGCCCATCCCTCTCCTTGAAGGTGGTTCCCAAGATTCCTGCGACCGATTTTGTAAGATCGTCCTTGAGAGCCATCTTATCCGCTCACCATTGGCAGCCGTGTATGTTCAATCGCCGTCATCACTAGAAAGACGGTGAACGGCACAAGCGTTGCGAGCGTGAGCCGGATGGCCATTGCGATAGCTTCATATTTGTCGGCCAATATGTGTGAGTTTCGCCAAATTTGTCCGAGCATATCAGCTCGGTAGTCCGCGTCGCTGACTGCCTCAAATTCAGCCTTGTAAGTCGATTCCGTTCGGCCCTTGATCGCCGCGAAATAGACGAGACTACCTTGGCCGCCTTCGAGTTCGGGAAAGTTGCATTTGTAGAGAAACGTGAACGAGGCGATCAGGCCGATAATGAGGAATGCACCGGGGACCGCGATATACCAGCGGGCAAGGTCGCCAGCTTCTACGTTGAGCGCGCTTATCGTGAGCAGAGCAGAATTGACCGTAAAGAGTCCTGCCACTTTCGTATCCACACGTGGGAAAAAGCTGAGAACCCTTGTTAGCTGAGCTTCAATCACTTGCAGGTCTTTCATGGGTCTCATTCCTTCCTAGTAGAAGTCTAATTCAGCCATTTTTCGAAGCAAGCCGAGCGGGTGCACTATGCCCAGTCAGGGAGGGTTCCGATCTTTTTGCTCCCCATGGTGAACAGTCTTGCGCGCGCGCGCGCGAGGCACTTTGAAGAAAGGGAACGCTGATCGTCGATCATCGTCCCATGACCGGTAACTTGCTGAAAGATCGCCAGAAGAGCGCGGCGATCTGGAAGAATGGGAAGCTGGGGCGAAACTAGGGCAACAATTGCCACTGTTTTGCCCGATCCAGATAGAGTTTCGCTTGCAGCACAGGGGACGATACAAGCTGCCGATGAGCAAGATCCTTGTGCCGTCCAATGGGCCTGACGATTGGAAACGCTTTCTCGCCCAGCCGGACCTGCATTGGGCCACCGGATATTCGGCAAGGACGATGGCTCATTCCTGGGAGGCTGCAACCCACATCCCGCCAGAGGTCGAGAGCATCATGATAAAGGGGTTTGGCTCCGCCGACCTCCTGTTTGCAGTGCCGGAGCGCAAGACGGCGTTGCCAGGCGGAACCCGGGAAAGTCAGTCTGATGTCTTTGCGCTAGTGCGGCATCCGGGCGGGCTTGCAACCTACACGATCGAAGGGAAGGTTGATGAGCCGTTTGGACCGACCGTGGGGGAGTGGGGAGCCAGCCCTTCGGCCGGCAAAACTGAGCGCCTGGCTGCGCTTTGCGATCTGTTCGGTCTGGCTTCCTGCCCGTCAGATGTCCGATACCAATTGCTGCATCGAACCGCGTCGGCCGTGATCGAGGCCGAGAAATTTGATGCAAAACTGGCGGGCATGATTGTCCATTCGTTCTCACCGACTAGGCGCTGGTTCGACGAATTTGCACGATTTGCCGATCTGATTGGCGCGACCGGCGCTATCCAACCGGACGAACCCGCGATGATCCATTTACCTTCAGGTCGTCCTCTTCTGCTGGGCTGGGCGTCTGGCGCGCAGGAGTTTCGTGCCCGTTAACTCGCCTTAGCCCCTCCGATCATCTCGTCTGGCATTCACTGCCACCTAAGCCCATCACCATGGTGCACATTCTCGCGCGGGCGCGCGCGCGAGGTGAAGGGCGGCGCTTCATGTTGGGTGCGAAAGGCCGCTGCATGATGGACAAATCGGCGGTCCCGAAATATCGTCTGAATGTTGCCTCAACTTTGATCGGAAGAGGTGACCCGCAATCGGCGGCGAACACAGGCCCACGACCATCAGGTCGGGCGGCCTGCGGAATACAACACCTTCGGGAAATACGCGGGAGGCGTGTTCCTGTGTTCACGTCGATCAACCACCCGACTGGCGGGTGGCGCGGTAGAACACAGAGACACGATGCGCCTGTTAGTTGCCATAATTCCTGCGCTCATCGCGGGCTGCTCCAATCCTGCTCGCGATGCGGAGGAGCGGTATGAGATCATCAAGCGGACGGGGACGAATGGGGAGATTTGCGCCGCAAGCCGGGACGTTCTTGAAGCCTATCTGCAAGCAGGCGACGAAAAGAATTATCAGTGGTGGCACACGCTTTCGGGGGTTGATTGCCAACTTGCCCAACTTGCCGGGGCGAATGCCTATCCCGCGTCTCGGACTGATCGCGTCGAAGCTGCGAGGGGAGTGCAATCCGCGAGCGAGGAAATCCAAGCCGCCGCGGATGAAGCGGTGGGTTCTGACGGCGAATAGCTACCGACCGCATCAGCCCAAAATCGAGAAGGGGTCCAGACGGCACGACCGATCCTCTTGCCTCAATATCCGCTAGGGGACGCCAAAGCCCTCCACTGGCTGCCGTGCGACCTGACACTTGGCCAAGCGCCAGACGGCGATCTGAGAGAATACGCCTAAGTCGGATTTTGACTGGACGGCGAAACACTATCGTCGGACATCTGCGCTGTTCGAAGCGCTTCGTAAAGCTGGCCTGGCCCCAGCAGAATTTCCTTCAAGCCGTCGCGAACCTTCTGGCTATGAAGGGCTTGGCTGCTCATTGTCTCATGCGCTGACAGGGCATCCATCACCGCATTCAAGATTTCGTTCGCCAGCGTTGGCGACGCTGCGAATTGGGATTTCGAGTTGTTCTGGGCCTGAACACGCAGCGCCTCCGACTCCAGAAGCTTGCCCTTAATGACGTTGTTCACATAGATCAGCTGGTCGTCATCGGTCAGTTCTCCTTCAAAGAGATCATTCACCTTAGCGATGATCTCGGCGAGGAGCGCCTTCTCTTTGTCCTGCACGGCCCCGGAACCAACCGCGGTGATCGGGGGTAGGGGCACCGCATCGCCTCCAATGGCAAGGTTGCGTTTTCCCTGATCTTTCAGATTGTGATGGGTCAGCTTCACCCCGGACAGGTCCACTCCATCCCGTTCACGACCAAATTGCAGGAGCGGGATCAGCCGCTTGTAGAACAGGAAGCGCTTTTCGATCTCGGTGCTTCCATAATCGAATATCTGGGACAGAAACGTGTAAACCCGAACGAAACCGCCCATGTCATTACGGAATAGGATCAGGGCGTTCATTTCGTCCCGCGCCTCGTCTCGCGCAGTCTTGTCTTGGGCCGATTTGAACCGGCCTTGCGCTTCCTTGAATAAATGCAGCAGTCTTTGGGCAACAGGTTCGAGTGCCCCAATCAACTGTCCCTGCGTGGCTGATGGATCGAGTTCGACCTTTACCAGCCGATCAACCTCGTATTGGTCATAGTGGCCAGCCGCGTCCAGCTTCGCTCTCAAATCGAAGATCAGGTTAGGATCAGTGGAAGCCTCAATTTCGGCGGTCTCATAATACTGCCGGAACGCTTTGAGCACCTCCTCGGAACTGTTCACGAAATCCAGGACGTATGTGGTGTCCTTGCCAGGATGCGCACGGTTCAGGCGTGAAAGCGTCTGGACGGCTTGAATTCCCGCGAGTCGCCTATCGACATACATTCCGCAAAGGAGCGGCTGGTCGAAGCCAGTTTGGAACTTGTTGGCGACGAGTAAAATCTTGCAGTCCTCGTCCGTGAAAGCATCGCGAATGTCCCGACCTCTCAGTGAGGGGTTAAGCTTCGCACTGCTTTCTGTAAGCGGCCCGTCAGCTCCCTCAGGATCATTGATCTCGCCAGAAAAAGCCACCAGTGTCGCCATCTTGTAGCCTTGAGATTTGATGTATTTCTCGATGGCAATCTGCCAGCGCACTGCCTCAAGCCGACTGCCAAGAACGACCATGGCTTTGGCCTTTCCCTCCAGCAGCGGAGCGACATTCTCGCGGAAGTGCTCAACGACGATCTGCACTTTTTGTGCGATGTTGTATGGGTGAAGGCGGACCCAGCGCATAATGCCTTTCATGGCCGCGCTCTTTTCGACTTCCTGTTCGTCCCACTCCTCACCGCCATTGGCCAGCTTGAATGCCAGCCGATACGGGGTGTAGTTTTTCAGAACATCGAGGATGAAGCCTTCTTCGATGGCCTGGCGCATCGAATAGACGTGGAAGGGCGCGGGCCTGTTGGTATCGCTGGCGGGTAGGTCGGGTTGGGGTCTGCGCCCGAAAAGCTCGATGGTCTTGGTCTTCGGCGTGGCGGTGAAGGCAACGTATGTAACGCCGTCGGCAGATGCGCGCGCTGTCATCTGAGCGGCGAGCAGGTCTTCGCTGCTGATTTCGCCGCCGTCGCTTATCTCCTCGATTTCCTCGGGAGTCAGCACAGCTTTGAGCTTCGCGGCAGTTTCCCCTGCCTGGCTGCTATGGGCCTCGTCGGCGATTACGGCAAAACGCTTACCCTGCGTCGCAGCGCGTTCGCGCACAGCGTCTAGGGCGAATGGAAAGGTCTGCATGGTGCAAACTATGATCTTTTTGCCTGCGTCCAGCGCCTCGGCCAGCGCGGCGCTTTTGCTGCCGCCATCGCTGGTGATGGTCGCAACAACGCCCTTCGTCCGCTCGAACTCGAAAAGCGCCTCCTGTAATTGAGCGTCGATCACGTTGCGGTCGGAAACCACGATGACGCTTGAGAAAATTTTCGCGTCGCTGTCATCATGCAGATCGGCGAGGAAATGGGCCGACCACGCAATTGAGTTAGTCTTGCCCGAACCGGCACTGTGCTGGATTAGGAAGCGACCGCCCGCGCCTTCCATTGTGACCTGAATGCGCAGCTTTCGGGTGGCGTCTAACTGGTGGTAGCGAGGGAAGATGATCCCACTGATTTGCTTCTTCTTGTCGCGCCGGGCGATCATGTAGCGACCGAGGATTTCGAGCCAGCTGTCCCGCTGCCAGACCTGCCGCCATAGATAATCAGTGGGGTGGCCAGAAGCATCGGTCGGATTGCCCGCCCCACCGTGATCTCCGCGATTGAAAGGTAGGAAGCGAGTGGCTCCTCCCTCCAGCTTCGTCGTCATCATCGCATCGCGATTGCTGACAGCGAAATGGACGAGCGCACCGCTGGCGAACGCGAGCAGCGGTTCGCCCCGGGGATTTCGGTCGAACTTGTATTGGTCGATCGCGTCGCCGACCGATTGCGTGAAATCGGTCTTCAATTCGGCTGTCGCAACTGGAATGCCGTTAAGGAACAGGCCGATGTCGATGCAATTCTCGTTGGCTTTGGAGTATCGCAACTGCCGCACCACCCGCAGGCGATTGGCATCATATCGGGCGACAATCTGGGGGTTCATGCCGGACGCGGGCGCGAATTGCGCCAGGCTGACCAAGCCCTTCACACCGATCAGTTCCACACCATACCGCAGAACATCCAGGGTTCCGCGATCGTCGAGCGATTTGCGAAGACGGTCGCACAGCACATCTAAAGCGGCGGAGCCATGAGCCTTCGTTAGAGAGTCCCAAGCGAGCGGCTGGGTCGATTCCAGCCACGATTGGAGGTCGGAAGGGAAGAGGGCGCGCCCGCGATCATATGCGGCTGCTGCGCCTTCCTCGTATATCCAGCCCGACGCGGAGAGGTCCGCGCAGATTTCGTCCTCGAAATTGATTTCCTTGTGGAGGTTCATGCGGGTTCCCTATCCCAGCCGCGCCAGACGCGGCTTGAGCACCTGCTCCATCCTGACCATTGCATCGATCAGGTCGCGCTGGATGCGGGGCCATTCGTCACGATCCGAGCGATAGCCGCCCTCGATCAGCGCGCCGATCAGAGTGCCCTTCTGACCTTCTTCCCGCTTCCAGATGAGGGTGTGGCCGAATTCCTGCTCGATCTGAGCCTTCTCGGATTCAAATTGCCGGAATGCAGCTTCATTGTCTTCGATCCACAGATGGACTTGCGAGTCTTGCTGGCGGATCGTGTAAACCAGCGAGAATCCCCGAACCCCTGCCGGGGCAGACATCCAATTGTCCTTGCTCGGTGTGCGGCCGGCATGGAGATTGGTTTGGTGCGCGGCAAGTTGGAGTAGCTGCTGCCAGAACTCGATCCGAATTTCGTGTCGTTCGCTGCGCTGCTTGCGCTCGGCTTGTCGCTTCACGCCGATCTGGGTTTGGAAACTTGCCGTCTCGGGCAGCGGTATCAATTGCTGCACATCAAGCAGGACGGGGCCATTGGCCAGCCGATAGGGCTGCAATCGCACACAGCGAATGTCGATGTCACGATCCCGCAGCCAGAGCACCGCGGTGGTTAGTTCTTTGCTGAAATTGGCCGACGCCAGGATGATCCGCGTATCCTGGCCAAACTGGTCCTCGTCCGGGCTGGCCCAGCCGAGGAAATCGAGGATCGCCATCTGAGCGCCGTCGTGGTCTGGCTGGGCAGGATTGCGATAGCGGGCGTGGGTTTCGACCAGTTCCTCGAACGTCATTACCGAAACCATCGCTGCATAGCGTAGCGCTTGCAGTTCCATGTGGCCGCCGTCCTCGGTGCGTTTGAGTTCGACGACGACCAGATTGGCATCGGTATCAATGCAAAGCAGATCGATACGGCGGGAACTGTCGATCCAGTCTCCGAATTCTTCGGCGATCACCATCAGGGAGTCGTCAAGGACTGAGATATTTGCCTTTAGAAGCTGCTGGATGTGCCGCCGTTCGTGGATATTTTCCGCGCTGAAACTGGTGGCGGAAACGGGCACCAATTGCTCATCGGTCAGGGCATAGATCGCCATCAGATGCCCTCCTCAGGTTCGAGCGCCTGGCTTCGCTCGCTCGCTCCGAGGTCTCGGGCTTCCCACTCTTTGTAGGTTTCCCCGGTCTGCTGGTTCTTCCATTCGATCGTGCCGTTTGCCGGACGGCCATTCACCACGGCGGCAGCGGCGCTCGGACTCCTGAATGCGTAGTTCTCCGCAAAAACGCTTTGCTGGCCATCCGGCTGTAAAACGCCAGATCGCTTCAATTCAGCATGAAGCTGTCCGTAGCTTGTCGCTTCCGAACCGCGACCTTCCCAGTTGAGCCGGGCCATCGAACCGGCCTCCACGACGAATTCCCCATTATCGAGAAATGCGTTTGCGCGGAGGCCGTGCTTCCGGGTCTCCAGCACAAAGCGACGTGCAGGGCTTGATGGCCCGGCGATTTGGATGGTGCCCGCGACAACGCCTTTGACGGCCGGGCGCGTGCGCTCGATGAACATATCCACGCGGACGGCTGGCAGCACCGTCAGTAGATTTTCAACGAAAGCCTCCATCTTGGCCACATCGGCCTCGCTGAGCGAGGGGACGGGAGGGGTGGTGCCATTATCGAGTTCGAACCGGCCAATGCGTCGGGCCTCGGCAATCAGCCGGGATTCCAAATATCGGACATGAGCCTTGTTCAGCTTGTTGCCCGCGGTGGTGATGAACACGACGCTGTTCCACCAGTCCTTCTTCACATCATGGCTTTTCAGCCTGCCGCCAACATCATCGCTCTCGCCGATATAGGCGAAAGGCGTTCCGTCCTGATCGCCCAGGAGGAGATAGACGCCTGTGCACTTGGGTTCGGCTCGCTTGAGCGCATCGCCAAGCTGGGTTCGGGGCACCATCAGGACATGGCCGGTCCAATTATATAGTTCTGCCGTCACCATCCCGTCGGGATGACCATCGATGTAAAACAGTTCGAGAGATTGGCCTTTCCGGCTCATTGAAACAGGCTCCCTTGATGGTCGGTCCTCGGGGCTGTGCCATCGGGAACGATATGATTGCGGCGCATCCAGGCGAGCCAATGAGCGAGCGTTTCGCCATTGAACTTCACGGCCTTTTCGGGGTGCCAGTCTTCAAGAACGCCGCGAATAACAGCATCATCATCTGCGGATTTTCCGCAGGCGAGCAGGTCGTTCCAAACCGCAAAAAGCGTCGCGATTGCTTCCACACCATCGCGATTCAGGCCTTTGAGCAGGTCAAATAGTGCCGCCAGCCGTTTGGCTCGGTCCTCGCCAAACAATGCAGGTAGGTCGTTTGCAGGCAAAGCAAAGTTGGACGGCAACCGATAAGTGACCCTTTCGCCCTCCTTGATTGGTTGAATGACCTGAATGCCGAAGGCCTGTGCGGCGTCGCGCTCCATGCCGTCAATGACAGCACGGCAAAAGGGGCCTGCGGCGTCGCGGTGGTAGGTGCCGTCGAGTTCGGAAATCCCGGCATAGCCTTCGGCTAGATACCCGCCTTTCATCACAGCCATGCGGCCCATCGAGCCGAGAGTGCGAATGGACAGCGCACCGACAGATGCACGAATTGACGGCTGGACACCGCTTGTGCGGGCTGTGTCGATCGAAACGACGTTGTCTGGGGAGAGTGCCCCGCGCACGTCAATTTTGCCCGTAACAGCTGCGGAAATCAGCGCGGCTCGGCGTTCCTTCAACAGTTCGATCCCGGCCAGCATCTGATGTTCCAGATCGGAAAGCGTCTTGGTCTGCTCTTCCAGGAACTCCGCGATGGCGTCCTGTTCCATTCTGGGGGGTAAAGGAATGGCTGCCCGCTTCAGGTCAAATATGTTGATCCCGCGAACCGCCGCGCCAAGTGATCGTTGCTCAAGTTGCACGAAGATCGGCTTCGATCGCATTACATGAAGAAGCCAAGCGTGGTTGACCTCAGGGATGGGCGAGATGCGCGCGACATCTTGCGTAATGTTCGCGTCCTCCAGCGCGCCGGGGACCAGCTCTGCGTCGCCGATCGATCCGCGTATCGAGTAGACGATGTCATTCGGCCTTAGCCGAGCGCGGGCGAATGGTGCCTCGATTTCAGGCGTCGTGTAACAAAGCAGATCAAGACGAAGGCGATGGCCCTTGACGTCTCCACCTTTTACGATTGGGACGCCCTCTCCCACATCCGGTCCAGGCAGGACAATCCCATACATTATTGCCCGATCCGTGGGTGTGAGGTGCTTGAGTGGCGAGACAGTCCAATGAGCCGGTATTTCGCCCAGCCATTCGCTGCCGCTGTCTTTCATGGTGACGCTGGAATTAAGACCCCTAGTGACCGCGTGAGAGATGACCGCCTGGCGCTTTTCCTTCAGCAGCGCGATCAATCGTTCTTTCTCTGTAACAAGGGCATCGATTTTCGCCGTTTCTCGGTCGAGGAACGCAGCAATGGCCGCTTGTTCGTCAGGTGTCGGGACGGGTAACGGAACGGCTGCTACCTTTTCCGCAGTGAAATGCGCAATCGTCGACTTATTGCAGAGGACATCGACATATCCCTTCGCTTTGATGGTGGACATCCAATAGAAGAGGAAATCGGTGCGACTGTCGGTGATTGAGCGGACCCGGTTCACCGAGTTTTGGAAGTGGCAGTCGGCTACTTCATTGCGCCATATTGCCGAGCGCCCAACATCTCCGCCTTCGCTTACGAGGAGATCGCCTGCACGCAGCTCAAGGTTATTGACCTCATGGGGTGAAAACCACATTGTTTTCACGTCATCTATGTCGACATGACCCCACTTTATGTTTGCGGCGCGCAGATAAGGACGCTCAATATCGTCGTCAGTTTTGGCATCGGGCTGAAGCATTTTGCCCAGCGCCACGGAAAAGCGCCGCTTTAACGGCATAACCAGCCAATGACTCGGCACTTTGCCTAACCACGCGATGCCGCTGTCTCTGTAATCCGGATAAGCAGGGAAACTCACGCCGCGAGTCCCCGGAGCATGTCCTGAATTCGTCTGGTGGCCTCCGCCAGATCGGCGTCTATCTCCACCAACGGTCGGGGCGGTTCGAACACATAAAATAGACGGTTGAAGGGAATTTCGTAACCGATCTTAGTCTTGTCACAGTCGATCCATGCGTCGGGCGCATGAGGCTTCACCTCGTGGGTGAAATAGTCGTCCACATCCTCGGCCAGCGGCACATTCTCGGTATCTCGCAAGCTGCTGTCCGGCTGGGGCTTGCCTTTGCCCCTGCCGCGCTGGCCCAGCACCACATTGCCCGCCTCATCGCGCAGGGGGCGTTCCACCGTGATGGTGCGATAGCCGAAGCTACTGTTGTCGAAGATGCGGGAGAGCGGGGTCAGTTTGACCTTGCCGCCTTCCGGAGCGACTGGGGGCTGATCATCAGCAGGCACGATCTCGCGCGCCATCCCCTTGCCGTCAGCATCCAGCACCGTGGCCAAGTCAGCCTCGACGAAGGAACCGAACATGCGGGTGACATCGGCGATTTGCCTCTCGCTCATCTCCTTACGCTTACTGCCCAGCGATTTCCGCATCTTCCGCCAGAAGGAACTTGCGTCGATCAGTTGAACTTTGCCCGCGCGTTCGGCTGGCTTCTTGTTGGACAGAATCCAGACGTAGGTAGCGATGCCCGTGTTGTAGAACATGTCGGTGGGCAGAGCGATGATTGCCTCCACCAGATCACTCTCAAGCACATGACGGCGGATTTCGCTTTCGCCGCTGCCCGCGCCTCCGGTGAAAAGCGGGGAGCCGTTGAGCACGATGCCAAAGCGACAGCCCCCCTCGGCTTTGGGCCGCATCTTTGAAAGCAGGTGCATCAGGAACAGCAGGGAGCCATCGGAAACGCGAGGGAGGCCGGGGCCAAAGCGGCCGGCGTGGCCCAGCCGGGCGTGTTCGTCCTGAACTTCCTTCTGGACCTTCTTCCATTCCACGCCAAAGGGCGGGTTGGAGAGCATATAGTCAAAGGCCTGGCCGTGGTGGCCATCATCGGAAAGCGTGTTGCCTTGGACGATCCGGGTGATGTCCTGGCCCTTGATCAGCATGTCGGCCTTGCAGATCGCGTAGGATTCCGGATTCAGTTCCTGTCCAGACATGGTCAGCTGCGCTTGCGGGTTATGCTCGTGCAGATATTCGCCTGCGATCGACAGCATTCCACCCGTGCCCGCTGTCGGATCGTATATGGAGCGGACGACGCCGGGCTTGGACAGCACATCGTCATCTTCGACGAAAAGCAGGTTCACCATCAGTCGAATGACCTCGCGCGGGGTGAAGTGCTCGCCCGCCGTCTCGTTCGAGATTTCCGCAAACTTGCGGATCAGTTCCTCGAACGCGAGGCCCATCTGATTGTTGTCCACCTTGGCCGGATGGAGATCGATCCGGGCAAATCGCTCCGTCACCTGATAGAGGAGGCCGTTCTTGGCCAGACGATCGATTTGCGCGGCAAATTCGAACTGTTCGAAGATGTCCCGCACCTCAGGCGAAAACCCTTGCACATAGGACAGCAGGTTCGTGCCGATGTTGTCCTGATCGCCGATCAGCTTGGCCAGATCGAGAGGGCTGCGATTGAAGAAGCCGTGCCCAGCGGCGCGAAGCAGGAAGGGGTCAGGACGGCCGGCATCGACCTCTTTCAGGACAGCTGCTTTTGTCGGAGCCAGGACGCAATCCAGCCGCCGCAGCACGGTGAACGGCAATATGACGCGTCCGTATTCGGACTGTTTATAATCGCCGCGCAGCAGATCGGCGACAGACCAGATAAAATTCGAAAGCGATTGGTGATTCAAAACGCTGCCCTCCAGCGTTGCTTGATGCATCACCAATGTTCATCGGGCAACATCGTTACAATGCTGTTGCCTCAAGTAGGTCCGCGCAAGTTAGGTCGAACCCCACTTCTCAACGATAGGCGGATGAGGTTTTCCTTCGTCGCGCAATGCCTTCGCCAGCTTGTTGAACAGGTGAGGATTGCCGCGCTTGCTCTGCGGATCGGCATTCACGGTAGAAAGTCCGTGACCGGGAATGCTGAGATGAATGTCGCCAGCGATCTCATCAAACCAGATCCCGATCTTGGGATAAGCCGTCTTCCCGCTGCGAAACATGGCCGCCCCTCTCATTGAGAAAATGTTGCCCTGCTTGTTGCCCTAAGCCCCTGGCACCGTAACCGAACCAAGCCAAAATAAGCCGTAAGTATCTGAGAAGTTTGGTGGACGCACTAGGGTTCGAACCTAGGACCCGCTGATTAAGAGTCAGCTGCTCTACCAACTGAGCTATGCGTCCATCCGGCGGCCGATTGGTGTTTGGACCGTGGAGCCCGCGAATCGCGGGAGGGGCCCATATAGCGGTTGTCGCGGCGCTGAAAAGGGGGAGATCGGGCTTAGATGGCCAGGCCCGAGTGGCCCGCCTTGCGAGTCCAGCGTTCGACCATCATCAGAGTGCCGATGCAGATCATGTTGGTCATCATCGACGATCCGCCGTGGCTCATGAATGGCAGGGGGATGCCCACGACGGGCGCCATGCCGGTGACCATCATCAGATTGATCGCCACGTAGAAGAAGATCGTCGCCGTCATGCCTCCGGCCAGCAGGCACGAGAAGCGGTCGGGCGCGCGGCGGGCCACGGTCCAGCCCCAGCGCAGCACGATGCCGAACACCAGCAGCACGAACAGGCCGCCGACGAGGCCCCATTCCTCGGCCATGGTGGCGAAGACGAAATCGGTATGGGGTTCCGGCAGGTAGTTGAGGTGGCTTTGCGAACCCTGGCCGAAGCCCTTGCCGAACACGCCGCCCGAGCCGATCGCGATCTTCGACTGGGTGATGTGATAACCGGCGCCCAGCGGGTCGCTTTCGGGATCGAGGAACGTCGTCACCCGCTTGCGCTGATAGTCGTGGAGCGCGAAGAAATAGGCGAGCGGCGCCCCGATCAGCGCCGCGAGGCCGCCGCCGACGAACCATTTGGCCGGAATGCCGGCGAGGAACATCATCACCACCCCGCCGAAGCCGATCGCCAGCGCGGTGCCGAGATCGGGCTGCAGCAGCACCAGCACCATCGGAAAGCCGATCAGCACCCCGGCCGGGACCAGCGCGCGCCAGGACGTGACCAATCCGGCCGGGAGTGAATGATAGAACGCCGCCAGCACCAGCACGATCGTGGGCTTCATCAATTCCGAAGGCTGGAGCACCAGCGGGCCCAGGGTAAGCCAGCGCTGGCTGCCGCCGCCGATCGCGCCGATGGCTTCCACCGCCATGAGCAGGAGCAGCACGGCGGCATAGGCCGGATAGGCGGCGATCCGCACCAGATCGCGCGGGAAGTGCGAGAGCACCAGCGCCATGACGAGAAACAGGGCAAAGCGCGTCACATGGGACAGCGCATAAGGCTTAAGCGAGCCCCCGGCGGCGGAGTAGAGCACTGCCGCCCCGAAGCAGACCAGCAGGGTGAGCGGCAGGATGACTCGCCAGGGAATGCCGGCGAGCGGGGCGGGGAGGACGGCGAGCTTCATCGGGCGTTGTCCGCGGAGGAGGCGCCATCCGGCTCCGGCGCGGGCGCGACGGCTTCGGTGGCGGCGGCCGTGGGCTGGGCCGCAGCGGCTCGCGCCTCCGCATCCACCTCGCGCGCCACTGCGGCAGGATCGGCGGGGGCAGGGGGAACATCCACACCGGCCGCCGCCGCGTAAGCGGCATAAGTGGCATCGAGGCGCTGCTGCGCGGTTCCGCCCCACTGCTTCTCCAGCGCGTGGAGCGCTTCCAGGCCCTTCGCCGGATCGAACAGATAAGTCATGACGTCACGCGCGATGGGATAGGCCGCCCCCGAACCACCGCCATGCTCGATCACCACGGAGCAGGCGTAGCGGGGATTGTCGAACGGCGCGAAGCAGATGAACAGGCCGTGGTCGCGATATTTCCACGGGCCGCCCTTGCCGCTACCCACGTTGAGGCTGACGACCTGGGCCGTGCCGGTCTTGCCGGCGAGCAGCACGTTTTCGATCGGCAGGCGCGCGCGCCCCGCGGTTCCGGGGCCGTTGACCACGTCCTTCATCGCGGTCTGGATTATCTGCACGTGATCGCCGTGAAAGTTCATGCTTTCGAAGCCGGGCTTGCGCTTGTCGAGCGCGAGGCGCGGCATGATCTTGTTGCCGGTGGCGATGCGCGCGGTCATCACCGCCAGCTGCAGCGGATTGGCCAGCATGTAGCCCTGGCCGATCGTGGCGTTGACGGTGTCGAAGTTCTGCCAGGCCTTGCCGTATTTCTGCAGCTTCCACGCCGGATCGGGCACCGTGCCGTAGAACTGGCTGGCCACGGGGAGCGGAAATTCCTGCCCCATGCCCAGGCGCCGCGCCATGGGGGCGATCACGTCCATGCCCAGCCGCTGGGCGAAGTGATAGAAATAGACGTCGCAGGACTGATAGATGCCCTTGGCCATGTCCACCCGGCCGTGGCCACGGCGGTTCCAGCAGTGGAACACCCGGTTGCCGACCCTTAGGCCGCCGGCACAGGTCGTGGTCTCATGTGGATCGAGGTTGGCCTCGAGGAAGCTCATCGCCACCATCGGCTTGACCGTGGAGCCCGGCGGATAGAGCCCCTTGAGCACCTTGTTGCGCAGCGGCACGCGCTCGTTCTGGCTGAGCATCTGGTATTCGACGCGGCCGATACCGTCGGAGAAGCTGTTGGGATCGAAGCTGGGCATCGAGGCCATGCACAGCAAGTCGCCGGTCAGGCAATCGATGACCACGACCGAACCGCTCTCCAACCCGATGCGGCGCGCGGCGTAATCCTGCAACGGCCCATCGATGGTGAGCTGGACCGGCTTGCCCTGGATGTCCTCCCGCGTATCGAGATCGCGCACGATGCGCCCTGTGGCGGTGACTTCCACCCGGCGGGCGCCGGGCTGGCCGCGCAAGGTCTGCTCGAACTGTTTCTCGATGCCGTCCTTCCCCAGCTTGAAGCCGGGTGTGACCAGGAGCGGGATCGGCTCCTTCTCGTATTCTTCGCGCGAGGCGGCGCCGACAAAGCCGATGAGATGGCCGACCGCGGGGCCGGTGGGGTAATAGCGTGAATATCCGCGCTGGGGGACGACGCCCGCCAGTTCCGGCAGGCGGACGCTGACGGCGGCGAACGTATCGTAGTCTAGGCCATCGGCGACCGGCACCGGCTGGAAGCCGGCGGCCTTGTCGATCTTGTCGCGCAAGTCCTGCAATTCCACGGGCGTGAACTTGAGCAGGCGAGCCAGCTCGGTCACTTCGCGGTCAGGGTCCTGCAGGCGGTCCGGAATGATGTCGATGCGGAAATCGGCCCGGTTGGAGGCGAGGGGAGAGCCGTTGCGATCGAGGATCCAGCCGCGCCGGGGCGGAATCAGCGACAGGTTCACCCGGTTGCTTTCCGACTCCATCTTGTATTTTTCGTTTTCGGCGACGGCGATGTAGCCCATGCGGGCGGCCAGCAGCAGGCCCACGCCGCCCTGTATCGCGCCGACAACGAAGCTGCGGCGATCGAAGCTCTGGGCGAGTGTGCTGGGCGAAAACCTCGGGCGCATCCCAATCTCAGTCGATGCGCCGCACGCGCATCAGGCGAAGCCGATCCAGCATGGCGACGGCGCGGGCGATGATGGGAAAGAGCACGATGGAGAGCAATAGCTGCGGGATGATGACCGTAAACTGCACCAGTGTGAGCGCCGCGCCTGAAAACAGGGCGGCCAAGGCGATATAGACGGTCAGCATGGCCGATGCGGTCAGCCAGTCGAGCCAGAAATTGCGCCAGGGAAAGCGCGCCTCGATCACTTCGATGGCGAACAGCGAAAGCGAAAACAGGAGAACGCCGCTGCCCAGCGGCTGCCCGGAATAGAGATCGTCGAACAGGCCCAGCGGCAGGCCAGCCCATAGCGGCAGCAACCCGGGCCGCAGCAGCCGCCACGCCAGCAGCAGCATGAAGCCGAGCGGCGGCAGGAGCGGAGCGGGCGCGATGATCGGCAGCCACGGCGTCAGCGAGCCGAGCATGATGGTCACCCAGGGGAGCCCATAAGCGAGCAGCGAGGACTGCGTGCGATTGATCCGGCTGCCGAAGGGATCGCGGCGGGCGCGCGGGTTGAGCTGTTCCATCAGTCGCCGCCGGATGCCTCGCCACGCTCTGGCGGCGCGGTGCCGAGGACGGCGGCGGCATCGGGTTGCCAGATCGGCTCCACCACCACGACATCGGTGGCCGCCGGATTGCTGAGCAGGCGGGCAATGGCGCCGTCGCGGGTTATCTCGGTGGCGACCGCCACGGCGATTCCCGGCCGGAACAACCCGCCGGAGCCGGAGGTGACGAAGACGTCGCCCTCCTTTATCGGATTGATGCCGAGGTTGACGAGCCGCAGCCTGAGCGAGCCGTCGGAGCGGCCTTCGGCGAAGGCGATTACATTGTCGGTCGCGCGCCGCACCGGCACCATGCTTTCGCTATCGGTCAGCAGCAGCACGCGCGAGCTGCGTTCTCCCACTTCGAGAATGCGGCCGACGAGGCCCATCGGCGAACTCACCGGCATGCCCCGGCGCACACCGTCCGCGCGGCCGGCGGAAAGATAGCCGATCCGGCGCGCGCTGGAGGATGTGGAGCCGATCAGCCGGGCAACGGCGACAGGCTTTGCCTCTTCTTCCGTGAGCCCGAGCACGGCCTTCAGCCGCACGTTTTCCTGGCGCAGCGCCTCCGCTTCGGCGAGCCGGACGCGGGCGACGCGCATTTCTTCCTGGAGCGCGGCGTTGCGGCTTCCCGCGCGGTAATAGGCGGCGACGGCTTCGAACACGTTCCGGCTGCCGGTCCGCGCCTCGGCCCCGGCTTCGCCCACGGGGGAAACGGCATCGCCCGCCACGGTGCGCAGGTCCGTGAACGTGCCCGGCCGCAGCAGCGAGATCGCCAGCAGCGCGGCGCCGAGCAACACCCCGGCGCCGGCCAGGACATAGCCGGTGAAGACGCCGAGTTGCGCCTTCTTGTTGCTTCCGGAACGGCGGTTCGCGGGCGACGCCATACCGCCCTGTCCCCTCTTTACTCGATCACGATGTTCAAGCGGTCATCAGGACGCCGCGATACACCGGGTCCTCCATCGCCCGGCCGGTGCCCAGCGCGACGCATGACAGCGGGTCTTCGGCGACGCTGACCGGCAGGCCGGTCTCTTCCTTCAGATGATCGTCCAGCCCGCGGATCAGTGCGCCGCCGCCGGTGAGGACGATGCCCTGGTCGACGATATCGGCGGCCAGTTCCGGGGCGGTGTTCTCCAGCGCGATGCGCACGCCTTCCACGATGGCCCCGATCGGTTCGCTCAGCGCTTCGGCGATATTGGCCTGGTTGATGGTGATTTCCTTGGGTACCCCGTTCACCAGGTCGCGGCCCTTGATGATGATCTGTTCGCCCACGCCGTCTTCCGGCACGGTGGCGATGCCGTAATCCTTCTTGATCCGTTCCGCCGTGGCATCGCCGATCAGCAGGTTGTGATGCCGGCGGACGTAGGACACGATCGCCTCGTCCATCTTGTCACCCCCGGTACGCACCGAGGTGGTATAAGCCAGGCCGCGCAGCGACAGCACGGCGACTTCGGTGGTGCCGCCGCCGATGTCCACCACCATGGAGCCGACCGGCTCCGTCACCGGCATGTCGGCGCCGATCGCCGCCGCCATGGGCTCCAGGATCAGGAAGACTTCCGATGCGCCGGCGTTGCTGGCCGCGTCGCGGATCGCGCGGCGTTCCACCGAGGTGGAGCCGGAGGGCACGCAGATGACGATTTCGGGATAGCGGAACAGGCTCTTCTTCCCGTGGACCTTGCGGATGAAGTGCTTGATCATTTCTTCCGCGATTTCGATGTCGGCGATCACGCCGTCACGCATCGGGCGGATCGCCTCGATGTAATCGGGGGTCTTGCCCATCATCAGCTTGGCGTCGTCGCCCACGGCCTTGACGCGCTTGATGCCGTTGATCGTTTCGATGGCCACCACCGACGGCTCGTTCAGCACGATGCCGCGATCCTGCACGTAGACCAGGGTGTTGGCCGTGCCCAAATCGATCGCCATGTTGGGCGAGCCAAGCTTGAAGAATTTCGAAAAGACTGAACTCATCGACTGATCCGTGTCTAACCGTGGCAACAGGAAAGCCGGCGAGCGAGCGGCGGCGCCAGCCGGGTGATGCCGGAGGCCCTAACCAAATCTTCGCGGAATGGCTAAAAATTTGTGTCGATAGGGGCAGGGTTTTGCACCGCTTGGCTCGAAATTGTCGCGCTTGGGCGTTACGAGCGCGGATATGGCCATAATTCGCCGCCTTCCCGAGACGCTCGTCAACCGCATCGCGGCAGGCGAAGTGGTCGAGCGGCCGGCTTCCGCGCTCAAGGAACTGATAGAAAATGCGATCGACGCGGGGGCCGCGCGGATCAGCGTGAGCATCGCCGATGGCGGCCTTTCGCGCCTGGAAGTGACTGACGATGGCTGCGGGATGAGCCCGGACGACATCGCCCTGGCGCTGGAACGCCATGCGACGTCGAAGCTGCCCGATGAAGCGATCGAGCAGGTCGCCACCCTCGGCTTTCGCGGAGAGGCGCTTCCTTCGATCGCCAGCGTCGCCCGGCTGACGCTCGAAAGCCGCCCGCGCGAGGCGGAGCAGGGGTGGAGCCGCACGGTCGATCACGGTGCGCTCGCCAGCGAGGGGCCGGCGGCGCTGCCGCCCGGCACGCGCGTGCGGGTGGAGAACTTGTTCGCCCGCGTGCCGGCCCGGCGCAAGTTCCTGCGCAGCGAGCGCAGCGAATATGCCGCCTGCCTGGATGTCGTGCGCCGGCTGGCGATGGCCCGGCCGGATATTTCCTTCCATTTCGAGCACAACGGGCGGCGTATCCTGGGCCTTCAGGCCGGGGAGAGGCTGGAAGCGCGCGTGGCCGGGATCGTCGATCGCGCGCTGGCCGACAACAGCGTGGCGGTGGATCTGGAACGCGGCGCCATGCGCCTGAGCGGCGTGGCCGGGCTGCCGACCTTCAATCGGGGGGTGGCCGATCACCAGTATCTGTTCGTCAACGGCCGGCCGGTGAAGGACCGACTGCTGACCGGCGCGGTGCGCGGCGCCTATGCCGGGATGCTGGCGCGTGATCGCCATGCGGTGCTGGCGCTGTTCCTGGATCTGCCGGCGGAGGACGTGGACGTGAACGTCCATCCCGCCAAGACCGAGGTGCGGTTCCGCGATGCGGCGGGCGTGCGCGGCTTCATCGTCTCGGGCCTGCGGCAGGCGCTGGCAACCGGCGACCAGCGCAGCGCGCAGACACCCGATGCCGGAGCGATGAGCCGCTGGCAGGCGGAGCCGGCACGCGCCGCCGAACCGGCCGCCGCGCTGCGATCCATCTTCTCCGCGCGGGACTGGGCCGGCGTGTCGCAGCCGGTGCGCGAGCCGGCCCCCGCCTGGCGCGGCGCGGAGGGGGCGAGCGTGGCCGATCCGCCGGCGGGCCGGGCGGAGCCGTCCGCCCCCCTGCCGGACGAGGCGGAGAGCTATCCCCTGGGCGTGGCGCGGGGGCAGGTGGCGCTGACCTATATCGTAGCCGAAGCGGCCGACGGCCTGGTGATCGTGGACCAGCACGCGGCGCACGAGCGGCTGGTACTGGAACGCTTGCGCGCCGCGCGCGAGGCGAGCGGCCAGGCGGCCAGCCAGGTGCTGCTGATGCCGGAGGTGGTCGAGCTCGACGAACCCGATTGCGATCGCCTGGAGGAGCAGCAGGAGCGCTTTGCCGAAGTGGGCCTGGCGATCGAGCGCTTCGGTCCCGGCGCCATGCTGGTGCGCGCCGTGCCCGCGATGCTGGCCGGCGCGGAGCCTGCGGCCTTGTTGCGCGACGTGGCGGATGATCTTGCCCGTCACGGCGACGGCCTGTTGTTGGCTGAAAGGATAGAGCACGTGCTGGCGACGATGGCCTGCCACGGATCGGTGCGCGCCGGCCGGCCGCTGTCCGTTCCCGAAATGAATGCGCTGCTGCGGGAAATGGAGCGCACGCCGCGCTCGGGTCAATGCAACCATGGCCGTCCGACCTGGATCAAGCTATCTATGGCCGACGTCGAGAAATTGTTCGGGAGGCATTGATGCGGCGGGGGATTTTTGCGCTGGGGCTGGGCCTCGGTGCCGCAGCGCTCGCGGGCTGCGGCGACGAAGTGTCTCCGGACGAGCAGGAGCGCCGGAACGAGCGCGATATCGCGCTGGTCGAAAAGGCCAATCGCGCGATGCCGCCGTTGCGGCAGGTGACACCCGAACCCCTGCTTTATCCGGACATCGAACGCTACGACCTATACGGCGAGGCGTGCAGTTATGCGCCCGGGACGAGCCTGGGCGTGCGGGTGTTCGCCCGTGAGGCGGATGCCTTCGTGAAGATCAACGGCCAGATCGAACGCTTCGCGGCCGATCCCGGCTCTCGCGAGCTGCCGATGCACACCCGCTCTCTTTACAACAGCAAGAACTACGCCCTGCGCTTGAAAGTCAACGAGGATGACGATGCGGGCGAGCGGGCCGAAGGCGGCTACGAAGGTTCGGTCCAGCTGTTCGATGAATATGGCCGGGTGGTTTACGAGGGAACCGGCGTCGCCCAGTGCAAGAGCAACTAGCGGACGCGTTTCACGTAAGTGCGGCCGTCGCGGGTCTCGACCCGGAAGTGATCGTCGGCGCGGAACAGGTCCGACAGCCGCTTGAACCCGTAATTGCGAACGTCGAAGCTCGATCGGTTGCCCGCCAGGTTGCCCACTTCACCGAGCAGCGCGAAGCCGTTCTCGTCCCGCTTGGCGGCTTTCCACGCTGCGCCGAGCAGTTCGATCAGTTCCTGGTAGCCCGCGGTCTGCCCGTCGCCCGATTCGGCCGGCTCTTCCTCGGTCGCGGTGCTGATCAGCTTGTCCACGTCGATGTAGCGGGTGCAGGCGGTCTGGAAGGCTCGCGGCGCTTTCTCGCCGCCGAAGCCGTAGACGATCAGCCCATCCTGTCTCAGGCGCGTGACCAGGGGGGTGAAATCGCTGTCTGAACTCATGATGCCGAACCCGTCGACCTTGCCGCGATAGAGCAGGTCGATGGCGTCGATCGTCATGGCCATGTCGGTGGCGTTCTTGCCTTTGGTCAGGTCGAACTGCTGGATCGGCTGCAAGCCGAAGCGGTGAGTGATCTCGCTCCACTTGCTGAGCGCCGGCTTGGCCCAGTTGGCATAGGCGCGGCGGATGTTCACCTGCCCGAGTTCGGCGAGTACGGTAAGCACCGGGTCGATCCCCGCCGGGCTGGCATTGTCGGCGTCGATCAGCAGGGCGATGTTCTTGAGCGGGTCTTCATCCATGGCGCGCGTGATGCCCGCGCGACGGTTGGGTTGCAAGCTAGCTGGTCGAAACGAATTCGCCGGTATCTTCGTCAAGCAGGTGCAGCACCCCTTCCGAAATGGCGAAGAACGCCCCGCGCAGCCGCAGCTTGCCCTGTGCCTCGAGCTGCGAGACGCAGGGGAAGGTCCGCAGGTTCTCCAGGCTGACCTTGACCGCCGCGTGTTCCATTTCCCGTTCGGCCGTGCGCCCGGTGGTGCCGTATTCCCGTGCGATCGGATCGCGCGCTTCGTCCAGCAGGGCGATCCAGTCGGCGATGAAGCCGCCCTTGCCGGGCTCCGCGCCGCGCAGTTCCTGCGTCAGCGCCGCCTTGCAGCCGCCGCACATGCCATGGCCCATGATCACGATCTCGCGCACCTTGAGCACCTGCACCGCGAATTCGAGCGCGGCCGAAACGCCGTGGCGGCCGGGCGTGGTCTCGAACGGAGGCACCATCGCGGCGATGTTGCGCACGACGAAGATCTCTCCCGGCGCGGCATCGAAGATCTGCGCCGGGTCCACCCGGCTGTCAGAGCAGGCGATGATCATCACCCTCGGCTCCTGCCCATCGCGAAGGGCGGCCCAGCGCTCTCGGCGCGGGACCCAGCCGGTATCGCGGAAACGACGGTAGCCCTCGATAAGGCTGGCGAGTTCGAGACTCGGGGCAATGGTCATGCGGCGGCCATGCAACCTGCCATTGCCACTGGCAAGGCGCTTCCCTAAGTGGCGTGCATGAACGATCTTTCGGCAGCCCCCCGCGTGCCGCGCGAGCGCAAGCCCGACTGGATCCGGGTCAAGGCACCGGTCAGCAAGGGTTTCCAGGAAACGCGCGCGCTGATGCGCCAGCTCAACCTGAACACCGTGTGCGAGGAAGCGGCCTGCCCCAATATCGGCGAATGCTGGACCCGGAAGCACGCCACGGTGATGATCCTGGGTGACGTGTGCACCCGCGCCTGCGCGTTCTGCAACGTCAAGACCGGGATGCCGCGCCGGGTCGATCCGCTCGAGCCCGAGCACGTGGCGCAGGCCGCGGCGCGCCTGGGGCTGGAACATATCGTCGTGACCTCGGTGGACCGTGACGATCTGCCGGATGGTGGGGCGGGGCAGTTCGTGAAGGTGATCGAGGCTATTCGCCGGGCGACGCCGTCGACCACGATCGAAATTCTCACGCCTGACTTCCGCGGCAAGATGCGCGCCGCGGTGGAGGCGATTTGCGCCGTGAAGCCGGACGTTTACAACCACAACCTCGAAACCGTTCCGCGGCTGTATCCGACCATCAGGCCCGGCGCGCGCTATTACGCCTCGCTGCGCCTGCTGGAGGAAGTGAAGCGCCATGATCCGGCGATCTTCACCAAGTCCGGCGTGATGCTGGGACTGGGGGAGGAGCGGCTGGAAATCCACCAGGTGATGGACGACATGCGCAGCGCCGATGTCGATTTCCTGACTATGGGGCAATACCTGCAACCCACGCCGAAGCACGCCAAGGTGGCGGAATTCGTCACCCCGCAGACGTTCAGCGCTTATGGCGCGATCGCCCGGGCCAAGGGGTTCCTGCAAGTGGCATCCAGCCCGCTGACCCGATCGAGCTATCACGCGGGTGACGCCTTCGCCGAGATGAAGGCCGCGCGCGAAGCGAAACTGGCCAAACAGCGCGGCTGATGCCCGGTATCCGCGAAACCCGCAGGCTCCCCTATACGGCGGAGCAGATGTTCGACCTGGTGGCCGATGTCGGCCGCTATCCCGAGTTCCTGCCCTGGGTCGTGGCCACCCGCGTGCGTTCGGATGACGGGCACGAGATGGTCGCCGACATGCTGGTGGGCTTCAAGGCGCTGCGCGAAAAGTTCACCTCGCGTGTCATCAAGGACCGGCCGAACCGGATCGAAGTGATCTACATCGACGGCCCGATGCGCGATCTGGACAATGTGTGGCACTTCCGACCAGCGGAGGGCGGCGGCTGCGAAGTGGATTTCTGCGTCGATTTCTCGTTCAGGAACAAGATGTTCGAAATGCTCGCGGGGCAGTATTTCGATCGCGCGTTCCGCAAGATGGTGACCGCGTTCGAAGATCGCGCGGCCGGGCTCTACGGCAACAGCAGCTCCAGCGCGCAAAGCGTGGCCTGAAGCCGCACGTCCGCCCGATCGGCGGCGTCGAACACCTTGAGCTCCGCTTCCGGCTTGTCCTGACCGCGGATGGCGCGGGCGAAGACCACGGTGCCCACGGGCTTGCTCTCGGTCCCGCCTTCCGGCCCGGCGATGCCGCTGATCGCCACCGCCACGTCGGCCTCGCTGCGCTCCAGCGCGCCCTGGGCCATCTCATAGACGCAGGCGATCGAAACCGCGCCGAAAGCATCGATGATATCGGATGATACGCCCAGGGATTCGGTCTTGGCCTCGTTCGAATAAGTCACGTACCCGCGATCGAGCACCGCCGAGGAGCCGGGAATCTCGGTCAGCGCCGCCGCGACCAGCCCGCCGGTGCAGCTTTCCGCGACGACCACCTTGCGCCCGATGGCGGCGTTTTCGTCCACCACCCGGCGCGCCAGGTCGACCACTTCGCGGGGAAGGAGGGATGCGCTCATGGCCGGCCCACGCGCGGCAAAGCCATTGATGCGGCGACCGGGCCGGCCGGCCGGGTTTGCGAACCGATCACGTCATATCCTTTCGAGCGGGATCAATGTCGCCGCCGCCTGGGCCGCGATACCTTCCCCACGGCCGGTGAAGCCGAGCCGCTCGGTGGTGGTCGCTTTCACGCTGACAGCCTCTATCCCCACCCCCAGCAGCTCGGCAAGCCTTGCCCGCATGGCGTCGCGATAGGCGCCGATCCGGGGCGCTTCGCAAATCAGCGTCAGGTCTACATTGCCCACCGTGAAACCGGCCGCGCGGGCCAGTTCCACCGCATGTTCGACGAACCGGCTGGAAGGCGCGCCGCGCCATTGCGGATCGCTTGGCGGGAAATGCTGCCCTATATCCCCTGCCGCCGCCGCGCCCAGGATCGCATCGACCACTGCGTGCAGGCCCACATCGGCATCGCTGTGGCCGGAAAGGCCGCGCGGGTGATCGATCCGCAAGCCGCAGAGCCAAAGCTCCTCGCCCTCGGCCAGCCGATGAACATCGAAGCCCGTGCCGATGCGCGGCGCTGGTGGCGATTCCATGAAATCTCCCGCGAAAGTGAGCTTGCGCAGGCGCTCGTCCCCTTCGACGAGGGCCACGGGAAGCCCGGCGGCATGGGCGACCTGGGCGTCGTCCCCGGCCATGGCCTCGCCGGACCAGGCGCGATGGGCCGCCAGGATTTCCGCATAGCGAAAGGCTTGCGGGGTCTGTACCCGGCGCAGGGCTTCCCGCTCCGCGCGTCCCGCCATGATACCACGCTCTGCGCGGGCGAGACTGTCCACGACCGGCAGCACCGGGATCGCTGCCAGGCCGCTCTCCAGCGCTCCCAGCAGCCGGTCGATCACCGCCGCCGGGCAGCACGGGCGCGCGGCATCGTGGATCAGGACCAGGCGAGGGCCGGCGTCGGCGAGGGCTTCCAGCGCCGCGCAGACCGAAGCCTGGCGCGTGGCGCCACCCGTCACCAGCCGAATTCCGGGAAGGCCGGCGAGGGCCCTTTGCGCCAGGTCTTCGGCGCCCTGGGGGATGGCCACGGCTACGGGGGTGGCACCGGCGGCAATCATCGCCTCGGCCGCATGCCGCACCAGCGGCTTGCCGCGCCACATGGCGAATTGCTTGGGCACCGGCTGTCCCGCCCGCAGGCCTTGGCCAGCGGCGACGATCACCGCTGCGAACCGGTCATGGGGGGAATTCGCCATGGCGCACGGGGCGCTAGCGCCTTGCAGGGCCACGGGCAATCCATTATGGGCTGCCCAATTTTTAGGCATATCCGCACATGGCTTCGCTTCCTGTTCCGCCCCCGCTTCGGCCGATCGAGATCGGTCCCGAGCGGATCGATTGTCCGGTCGTCCTCGCCCCGATGACGGGCGTGACCGACCGGCCGTTCCGCGCGCTGGTGCGGCGTTACGGATCGGGGCTCAATGTCACAGAGATGATCGCCAGCCCGGCGATGATCCTCGAAACGCGCCAGAGCCTGCAGAAATCCGAGTGGGATGCGATCGAGGAGCCGGTTTCGATGCAGCTCGTCGGCTGCGATCCCGTTTCCATGGCCGAGGCAGCGAAGCTCAGCCAGGATCGCGGCGCGGCGATCATCGACATTAACTTCGGCTGCCCCGTGCGGAAGGTGACGAATGGCTATGCCGGTTCCGCCCTGATGCGCGAAGTGCCGCTGGCGACAAAGCTGATGGAAGCGACGGTTAAGGCCATTTCGGTGCCGGTCACGGTGAAGATGCGGATGGGCTGGGATCACGACAGCCTCAATGCGCCCGAACTGGCCCATATCGCCGAGGATCTCGGCGTGAAGATGGTCACTGTCCACGGTCGCACCCGCAACCAGATGTACAAGGGCGAGGCCGACTGGGCCTTCGTCGCCAAGGTCAGGCAGGCAGTGGCGATCCCGGTGATCGTCAACGGCGACATCTGCGGGATCGAGGACGCCGCCCGCGCGCTGGAGCAATCCGGCGCGGATGGGCTGATGATCGGCCGCGGCGCCTATGGCAGGCCCTGGCTGCTCGGCCAGGTCATGCATTGGTGGCGCACGGGCGAGCGCCTGCCCGACCCGGCCATGGACGAACAATACGCCGTGCTCGTGGAGCATTACCGCGCGATGCTGGCGCATTATGGCGAGGATGTGGGCGTAAAGGTCGCCCGCAAGCATCTGGGCTGGTACACCAAGGGGCTGCCCGCCTCGGCCGAGTTCAGGAACCGGGTGAACTTCATCGACGATCCGGCTCAGGTCCTTGGGGAACTGGAACGCTTCTACGAGCCGTTCCTGCGGCGACGGGCCGCGTGAACGAAGCCGCCGCCGGCAATGTACCCGCGCCGCGCGAGCAGATCGCCGGCCTGACTTTCGCTCTCGTCCTCCTGACGCCCGATCATGTCATCGCCCAGGTCAATCCGGCGGCCGAAAGCCTGATCGGCCGGTCGGCCCGCCGGCTCGTCGGGCGCGGGTTCCTCGATGTGGTCGGCTTCGACGATAGCGCGATGATCGACCGGCTGATGGGGGAGGAGGCGCAGCTCGTCGCGCGCGGGTTGACGATCCGGGTCGACGGCAGTGCCCAGCTTGTGAATATGACCGTGTCCACCCTGGCGGCGCATCCGGGGTGGCGCGTGGTCACGCTGTCCGACGCCCGCCAGGGTGACCGCTTCAGCGAGGAAGACCGGGCAGGGGCCTTGCGCGGGCCGGCCGTGCTCGCCCACGAGATCAAGAACCCGCTCTCGGCGATCCGCGGCGCGGCGCAGCTCGTCGCCCGCAAGCTGGGGGAAAGCGACCGCGCGCTTACCGATCTCATCACCGACGAGGTGGACCGGATCGCCCAGTTGATCGACCGGATGCAGCGCCTGGGCCGCGAGCAGCCCGAGCCGGTGGGGCCGATCAATCTCCATGCGGCGATCCGCCGCGCCTGCGAGACCGTCAACGCCGCTTCGTCCGCGCCGCTTCCCCTGCGTGAAGAGTTCGATCCGTCCCTGCCGCCCGTGCTGGGCAACGAGGGCGCGCTGGTCCAGGTGCTCATCAACCTGATCGGCAACGCGCGCGACGCCTGCGCCGAGGCGGAGAAGCCCGAGATCGTCATCCGTACGCGGTTCGTCAGCGGGCTGGTGATGAACGTGATCCGCCTGGGCCGGCCGATCAAGCTGCCGATCGAGGTCCAGGTCAGCGACAACGGCCCCGGCGTCGATCCGGCGCTGCGGGACCATATCTTCGAACCCTTCGTCTCCAGCAAGAAGAATGGGCAGGGGCTCGGCCTGGCGCTGGTCAACAAGCTGGTGCGGGACATGAACGGGCGCATCAGCCACGAGCGCGACGAAGCGGGCGGGTGGACGCATTTTCGCGTGCATCTGCCGATGGTGAAGTAGGAGAAGCGAATGGCAAGACGCGCCCTGCTGGTGGAGGATGACGCCGCGATCGCGACGGTCATCACCGCCGCGCTGGAGGACGAGGCATTCAGCGTCAGCCGATGCGACAGCATCGCCGGGCGCGACCGGCTGCTGGCCGAAGGCGCGTTCGACGTCATGCTGACCGACGTGGTGCTCGCCGATGGGGACGGGATCGCGTCGCTTGGCCAAGTTCACGAAGCCTATCCCGACATGCCGGTCATCATCCTGTCGGCGCAGAACACGCTGGACACGGCCGTGCGGGCGACCGGCACCGGCGCCTTCGAGTATTTCCCCAAGCCGTTCGATCTTGACGAGCTGATCCGCGCGGCCTGCCAGGCGGCCGATTCCCGCGGCGGCGCCAGCGCGGAAACGAGCGAGCCGGGGGAGGGCCTGCCGCTGATCGGCCGCAGCGCGGCGATGCAGGACGTCTATCGGATGATCACCCGCGTCCTGCGCAACGATCTGACGGTCCTGATCCTCGGCGAATCCGGCACCGGCAAGGAGCTGGTGGCCGAAGCCATCCACCAGCTCGGCGCGCGCAAGAGCGGGCCGTTCGTGGCGGTCAATACTGCGGCGATCCCGCGCGAGCTGATCGAGAGCGAGCTGTTCGGGCACGAGAAGGGGGCGTTCACAGGGGCGGTCGGCCGCAATATCGGCAAGTTCGAGCAGGCGCATGGCGGCACCCTGTTCCTCGACGAAATCGGCGACATGCCGCCCGAGGCGCAGACACGCCTGCTCCGCGCGCTGCAATCGGGCCGTATCCGCCGCGTAGGCGGGCGTGAGGAGATCGCCATCGACGTGCGGATCGTGGCCGCAACCAATCGCGATCTTCTGCCGATGATCGCCAATGGCAGCTTCCGCGAGGACCTTTATTATCGGCTCAACGTGGTGCCGATCCATTTGCCGCCCCTGCGCGAGCGGCAAGGCGACGTGGAGCCGCTGGCGCGCCATTTCCTGCGGCTTGCGGCGAAGGAAGGACTGCCCCGGCGGGCGCTGTCACGCGAAGCGGTCGCCTTGCTGGAAGCGCAGCGGTGGCGCGGCAACGTGCGCGAATTGCGCAACTTCCTGTTCCGCGCGGTGCTGCTTTCCCGGGAAGACACGATTGATGCGCCCCTGATCCGCCAGCTGCTGGCCGATCGCCGCGAGGCCGAGGCAGCGCCCGGCACGGGCGACTTCAGCGGAGCATTGGCAAGCTGGCTCGGCGCGGCGCGCCCTTCATCGGGGACGCTCTATCACGAAGCCCTGGCCGCCTTCGAACGCCCGCTGTTCGAGCATGCCCTGCGCGAAACCGGCGGCAACCAGCTGCGCGGCGCGCAACTGCTGGGGATCAATCGCAATACCTTGCGCAAGCGGCTCGACGATCTTGCAATCGACCCCGAGGTTTTCGCCCGGGGATGAGCGCTTCGCCATTCCCGCATGGGGAACCCGGATTTTGAGCGCCGCGCGCGCCTTTAGAGCATGATCGCCTT
>JAFKFN010000027.1 GCA_017308255.1 Altererythrobacter sp.
CGTCCACCTTCTCGATCGTGTTATCGATCCAGAACAGCGGCGCGATCTCCACGATCCCGCCGATGGCCACGGCGATGAAGGCGCCGATCGCCAGCAGCGTGACGTTGCGTTCGACTTTCTTGTGTTGGTCGGTAAAGCCCATGGAAAGTTACCTATTCGGCCGGTTCGGCGACAATCGGCCGATCGGCCTGCGGATCGTATTTGGCGCCGCTCATCGGCGCTTCCTCGCGCAGCTTACCGGCGATGGTGAGCCAGACGTTGATCACCATGAGCACGCCGCCCGAGAGATAGAGCACGCCGCCGAAGGCCCGCATCAGGTACATCGGCTGCATCGCGGCGACCGTTTCGGCGAACGTGTTCACCAGGTGGCCGTCAGCGCCGTATTCGCGCCACATCAGGCCCTGCATGATGCCCGCCGCCCACATCGCGGAGGCGTAGAAGACGATACCCAGCATCGCGAGCCAGAAGTGCCAGTTGACCATGCGCAGCGAATAGAGCCGCTGGCGCTTCCACAGGCGCGGGGTCAGGTAATAGACGGCGGCGAAGGTGATCAGCCCGTTCCAGCCCAGCGCGCCGGCGTGGACGTGGCCGATCGTCCAATCCGTATAGTGCGACAGCGAGTTGACCGCCTTGATCGACAGCATCGGCCCTTCGAAAGTGGCCATGCCATAGAAGGCGAGCGCGGCGACCATCATGCGGATGATCGGATCGGTGCGCAGCTTGTCCCACGCGCCGTTGAGCGTCATCAGCCCGTTGATCATGCCGCCCCAGCTTGGCATCCACAGCACGACCGAGAACACCATGCCCAGGGTCTGCGCCCAGTCGGGCAGCGCGGTGTAGTGCAGGTGGTGTGGGCCGGCCCAGATGTAGAGGAAGATCAGCGACCAGAAGTGCAGGATGGACAGGCGATAGGAATAGATCGGCCGTTCCGCCTGCTTGGGCACGAAGTAATACATCATCGCCAGGAACGGCACGGTGAGGAAGAACGCCACCGCGTTGTGCCCGTACCACCACTGGACCAGCGCATCCTGCACCCCGGCGAAGGCCGAATAGGACCGCGAGCCGAAGAACGACACCGGCACCGCCAGGTTGTTGACGACGTGCAGCATCGCGATGGTGATGATGAACGAGAGGTAGAACCAGTTGGCCACGTAGATGTGCGGTTCTGTCCGGCGCATAAGCGTGCCGACGAAGACGACGAGGTAGGCGATCCAGACGATCGTCAGCCACAGATCGACGTACCATTCGGGCTCTGCATATTCGCGGCTCTGGGTGATGCCGAGGACATAGCCGCTGGCCGCCAGGACGATGAACAGCTGGTAGCCCCAGAACACGAAGCGGGCGAGGCCGGGGAAGGCCAGCCGCGCGCGGCAAGTGCGCTGGACCACGTAGAACGACGTGGCGATCAGCGCATTGCCGCCGAACGCGAAGATCACAGCCGAGGTATGCAGCGGGCGCAGGCGGCCGAAAGTGGTGTATTCGCTGCCCAGGTTCAGCCCCGGAAACGGCAGTTGCAGCGCGATGAACAGCCCGGCGGAAAAGCCGACCACGGCCCAGAACACCGTGGCGATCACGCCCCAGCGGATCGGGTCATCGTCATAGCGGCCGGGATCGGCCGGCGCGCGCAGGATGCCCCGGGCGATGGCATCGTAATCCACCCGCGCGACAGTGGCCCACAGGCCGATCGCGGCCACCGCGGCGACAATACCCATGTGGACCGCGAACCCGGTATCATGCGCGCCGGCAATGGCGACGATCGCGATGATCAGCAGCGTGTACCAGAGCCCCGCCCGCGCGACGACGTTTTCCACCCAGATATCCTTCTTTGAACCCGGCCGCTCAGCCAGCCAGCAGCTTGAGCGCCGCGCGATCCCTGATGACCACGGCGCGGCGGGACGGCAGATCGATCAGCCCCGCCCTTTTCAACTTGGTGAACTGGCGGCTGACGGTCTCGATCGTGAGGCCGAGCAGGTCAGCCACCTGCTGGCGCGAAAACGGCAGCTCGAAACGATCGCCGGCGCCCGGCACGGCGCCGTCCGACGCCGCGCGCCGGGACATGTCGAGCAGGAAGATCGCCACCCGCTCTTCCGCGTTCTTGCGGCCGAGCAGCAGGATCCAGCTGCGCGCGCGGTCGAGATCGGCCAGCGTGTGCTGCAGCAGCTTGCGTTCCAGCGGCGGATGGCGGCCGGCGAATCCATCGAAATCGCGGCGCGAGAAGACGCAGACCCGCGCCGGGGTGAGCGCGGTGACGGTATGGCGCGTGGCGCCGCCGAACGGCCGGCCGACGAAATCGGCGGGATGGACCACGCCGACGATCTGCTCACGCCCATCGGACGTGCCGGTGGACATGACCAGCGTGCCTTCGATGACGGTGCCGACCAGGGCGGGATCGTCCCCTTCCCAGATCAGCGATTCCCCGGCGCCGAGCGTGCGGCGGCGGCCGAGGCTGTTCAGTTCCAGCAGTTCCGCCGCATCGAGCGCGGCGCAGATGGCATGTTCGCGGACGGGGCACCCGTCGCAGGAACCCGCGGCTTCCGCACGGGATGGCGTGCCAGTCATTCGAACACCCCCTGAGACAGCCGGTCCGCCGGGCTTGGCGGACCCAATTCA
>JAFKFN010000005.1 GCA_017308255.1 Altererythrobacter sp.
GAAGAGTGCCGTGACTGGGCGAATCTTCGACCCGGAGCGGGGCAGTCCGAAACGGCAGTGATGATCGTGTTCGCATGTTGGCTCCTTCGACTTGCTGAGGTCGACGGAACCGTAGTTATCTGGAGTGAAATCATGGAAAACCGAAGGAAACCTGCGCCTACCGCCGCCACGCTCGACATAAACTGCGACTGCAAAGAATATGTGCTGGACTATCTCGCCCATTCCTTCCCGGTGCAGCTCTATGAGCCGTTCTCCGATAGCGAGGGCAATCTGTCGTCGCGGCCGGTCTATCGGGATGGCCAGCCGGTCGAAAGCCGGGAGGCCGTCGCCCGCCGCGACGAGCTGATCGAGCATCTCGCCTCGCTGCCGCCGGTCCCCGGTGCGCTCGACCAGATCGTCCAGCGCTTCGGCACCGACATGGTGGCCGAGGTCACCGGCCGCTCCCGCCGCATCGTCCGCAGGGGCGAGCGCTTCGCCGTCGAGACGCGCCCCGGCGCGGCCAACCTCGCCGAGACCGCCGCCTTCATGGATGACGACAAGCGCGTGCTCGTCTTCTCGGACGCCGGTGGCACTGGTCGGAGCTATCACGCCGACCTTGCCGCGAAAAACCAGCGTCTGCGCGTCCATTATCTGCTGGAGCCGGGCTGGAAGGCCGACGCCGCGATCCAGGGCCTCGGCCGCACCAACCGCACCAATCAGGCGCAGCCACCGCTGTTCCGGCCGATCGCCACCAACGTGAAGGCCGAGAAGCGCTTCCTCTCGACCATCGCGCGTCGGCTCGACACGCTCGGCGCCATCACACGCGGCCAGCGGCAGACCGGCGGCCAGGGCCTGTTCCGCCCCGAGGATAATCTCGAAAGCGCCTATGCCCGCGACGCGCTGCGCCAGCTCTACCTGCTGCTCGTGCGCGGCAAGGTCGAAGGCTGCTCGCTCGACCGTTTCGAGACCGCCACCGGCCTCAAGCTGATGGACGACAACGGCATCAAGGATGAGCTGCCGCCGATCACCACTTTCCTCAACCGGCTGCTGGCGCTCACCATCGAGCTTCAGGGCATCCTGTTCACCGTCTTCGAACAGCTCCTCGCCGCCAAGGTCGACGGCGCCATCCGTGCCGGCGTCTATGACGTCGGGCTGGAGACGCTCCAGGCCGAGAGTTTCGCCGTCGCCGACAGCCAGGTCATCCATACCCATCCGGGGACCGGCGCGGAAACCCGGCTGCTCACCATCACCCGGCGCGAACGCAACCGGCCGCTCGGTCTCGCCGCCGCGCTCGACCAGTTGTCCGACCCACGTGCTCGCCTGCTGATCAACGCCCGGTCACACCGCGCTGCCGTGCAGGTTCCGGCGCCGTCGATGATGCTCGACGACGGCGAGATCGAGCGCCGTGTCTGCCTGATCCGGCCAATGGAGCAGCACTATTCCCCGCTGCGCATGATGGACGAGAGCCATTGGGAGGACGCCGACCGCGAGGCGTTCACGGCGGCCTGGAACGCCGAACTGGCCGAGGTGCCGGAATTCGCCGATAGCACGATCCATATCGTCGCCGGCCTGCTGCTGCCGATCTGGAAGCGCCTGCCGGACGAGTCGACGCGGGTCTATCGGCTCCAGACCGATGAGGGCGAGCGGATCATCGGCCGCCGCGTCTCGCCCGCCTGGGCGGCGAACGCCATCACCACCGGCGCGCCGTCGCTCGGCCCCGATCAGGCCTTCGCCGCGCTGATGGACGGCACGGCCATCCTCGACCTCGCCGAGGGCCTGCAGCTTCGCCGCGTCCGCGTGATGGGCGCCCATCGTCTGGAATTGACCGGCTTCACCGACGCCATGCGCGAGCGACTGCGCACCTATGGCCTGTTCAGCGAGATCATCTCCTGGAAACTGCGCTTCTTCGTTCCCGCCGACGCCGCCGGCCCAGCGGTGCTCGCCCGCGTGCTCGACACCTATCCGGTGGCGCGCATCGCCGAGCGGGAGGCAGCATGATGGCCCGTCACGACGCATCCGATCTGGCGCAGCGTCTCGGCCGGCAGGCCGAGGCGGTATGCCGACATTATCTTTCCAGCGGACGGCGCGAGGGCCGCTATTGGCTGGTGGGCGACGCGCGCAACACGCCGGGCCGCTCGATGTATGTCCGGCTCAAGGACTCCCCCAAGGGGCCAGCCGGCAAATGGACCGACGCCGCCACCGGCGAACATGGTGATCTCCTCGACATCATCCGCGAAAGCTGCGGCCTGGTCGACTTCAAGGACGTCGCCGAGGAGGCGCGCAGCTTCCTCAGCATGCCGCCGCCCGAGCCGGAACCGCATGCAGCGCGGCATCGGCCACCGGCGCCGCATGGCTCACCCGAGGCGGCGCGGCGTCTCGTCCATATGTCGCAGCCGATCGGCGGCACGCTCGTGCAATCGTATTTGCGCAAACGCGGCATTACGGATTTACGCGGAACCGCAAACCTGCATTTCCACCCACGCTGCTACTATCGGCCCGACGAGCATGCGCCGACCGAGACCTGGCCGGCGATGATCGCCGCCGTCACCGACCTTGCCGGTCATATCACCGGGGCGCATCGCACCTGGCTCGATCCGCGCACGCAGGACAAGGCGCCTATCGACACCCCGCGCCGGGCGATGGGCGACCTTCTCGGCAACGCGGTCCGCTTCGGCCATGGCGGGGAAGTGATGGCGGCCGGCGAAGGCATCGAGACCGTGCTGTCGATCCGGCAAGTCTTGCCCGACATGCCGATGCTGGCGGCGCTCTCCGCAGTCCATCTTGCCGCCATCCTGTTCCCGGACACGCTGCGGCGGCTCTACATCCTGCGCGACGATGATCCGGCCGGTGACGGGGCGCGCGACAGTCTTATCGAACGGGCGAACGCGGCCGGCATCGAGGCTATCGTCATCTCGCCCCAGCTCGGCGACTTCAACGAGGATCTGCGCACGCTCGGCATCGACCACCTGCGCAGCCTCACCCGGATACAGATCGGGCCGCAGGACGTGGCGCGCTACATGGCGCTGGCGGCATAGCCGGGAGAGGAAGAGCGCGGCGGTGGAGCGCCTCCGTGCCCGTTCGGAGGCCCCATTCCATCGTAGGGGACCGCGCCTCGGCCTTCGAGAGGGCGATCGGCCCACAGTCGGGCCAGCCCGGCAATGGCTGCGGCCGACTATTTTCCGGCGCGGCCTGAAGGCCGCTTTCCATCGCGAGGCAAAATAGCCGGCCTTCGCCATCCTCCGCTGTCGCTCCGGCCCTCCCGCTTCGCTTCGGGTGCTTAGCCGGCCCGCCGGTGGGCTTCGTCGCCATGAAGGCCGCGACGGTCGCGGTCCAGACGATGGAGCCTCCCATGAACGGGCACGACGACTTCGAACCACATCACGAATCCTCACCCACCGACCACGTCCTCAACGAATTGCAGCTTCACGGCTACCGGCCCTTCGCCGACGAACCCGACCAGCGGCTTCTTCCGGACGGCAATGCGGTCGCGGGCGCGGTCGCCGACATCTTCGACGCCCTGATCGGGACGCTGGAGGACACTCGCCTCGAACCCGACCTCGACGATCTCCTCTGGTCGACGGTCAACGTCTTCCACCGGGCCACGGAACGGATCGCCCGCGAACTGGACGACAACGAGCAGGCGCAGAAGCGCTTGCAGCGGGAACAGGACGGCAGCGAGGTGAAGTCGGTCGAGCTCGAGCGCCAGATCGCCGAGGGTCAGACCCTCATCGAACGCCAGGCCGCCTTCGAGCTGATGCGCGACCAGGCCGCCGAACACTATGAACGCCAGATTGGCAAACCCTGGCTCCCGCGCAGCGGATCGAAGGTCAACCATCGCAATCTCACATCGGCGATGATCGACAGCCGCGACTTCCTGATGGCGAAGAAGCGCGCCGAGCAGCAAGTTCTCCTTCCTCCCGGTCCCAAGATCGTCGTCACCGGCGGGCTCGACTTCGACGATCACCGGCTCATCTGGGCCAAGCTCGACCAGGTGCATGAGAAGCACCCCGACATGGTGCTGGTCCACGGCAAGTCGCCCAAGGGCGCCGAGAAGATCGCCTCGCTCTGGGCGAAGAACCGTGACGTACCGCAGATCGGCTTCGCCCCTGACTGGACCAAGCACGGCCGGGCAGCCCCCTTCAAACGCAATGACGAGATGCTTCAGATTATGCCCAAGGGCGTGATGCACTTCCCCGGTACGGGCATTAACGACAACCTTGCAGACAAGGCCCGCAAGCTCGGCATCCCGGTCTGGAAGTTCGGCGGCGCGTGAGCGCCGCCTTCCATCTATTCCTAACTCGCCATCACGCAAACGAGTATTGGCCAATTTCCGTATGGCCGCTTTTCAGTCCGGCTCGCCGGTCACGGCGATCCGGGCGGATCTCGCATAATGGGCAAGCTCGGTGTCGTTCTCGATCAGCGCATCGAGCAGGTCTTTCATATCCGCCTGATCAGAGGCCGACTGAAACGGACCCGGCTGACGCTCGATGGCCAGCACCGCGATGGCGAGGGCTTTTTTCACGAGATGCAATTCCCTGCCTGTGAACTCCGCCATGACCAGCCCCTCACGACTCCAAACCCGTCACCGACAGCATAGCCGATATCGCCCTGTGGTGGGACAGCATGCGAGAACAGCAAACCCGGGGCATCCATGTGACTGACATGGCACCCTACGCAACGAACCACCTCCGCCTTTAAGCGCTGATCCTTGGTCCAACCGCGGACTTGTCGCCATCAACCCATGAAGGGTCGGCTATGCGAGCATGCCGCCGCTGCGGCTGCGCCTGCGCGGTGATTGCAGTCCACGGCCGAACACATCGGGCGCCTGTCGGCGGGGGATGGTCCCCCGCTCCAGCAGGAGCCCAAGCGGCAAGCCTCGTTCCCCATTCCTCACGCCTCCTCGATCTTGATCCGTAACAGCTTGACCGAGTTGAGAAAGACAGCCACGTCGGGTCCGAGATGGATGAAGGCTGCCTGGATCGGTCCGATCCAGCCCATCAACGCGGCGGTGATGCCAAGCACATGAACCACGCCGACGCCGACCCAAAGGTTTTCCTGTACGGTGCGATAAGCGCGACGGGCAATATTACGAGCACCGACGATCTTGCCAAGGTCGTCGGTCATCAGCGCGATATCCGCGGCTTCGAGTGCCGCCTGGGTTCCCGCAGCGCCCATGGCGATGCCGATATCGGCACGGGCAAGTGCGGGCGCGTCATTGACACCATCGCCCACCATGGCAACCTTGAAGCCGCGGTTTTGGAGGTCGGCGATGACCGCAACCTTGTCTTCGGGCATGAGATCGGCTTGGATCTCATCGATGCCCAACTGATTGGCGATTGCGTCGGCGCTCGCGCGATTATCGCCCGTCAGCATGACCACGCGCCGGATCCCATGTTCTTTCAACGCGGCGACCGCATGCCCGGCACCCGGGCGAAGCGTATCGGCGATATAAAGTACCCCGCAAAATTTTCCGTCGACAGCGACATGCACCGGCGTTTGCCCCCCGGATTGGACCGCAAAGGCGATAGGGACGTTGTGTTCGCGTAGCAAAGCGGGATTGCCGACGAGAACGACGCGGCTCTCGACGGTAGCCCTGACGCCACGCCCCTGTATTTGTTCATAGCTGTCGGGTTCGGGAACCAAGAGGCCTTCCCTGGCGGCGGCTTCGACCACGGCCTTGGCTAGAGGATGTGCCGAACGTCGGTCGGCCGACGCAGCTAAACGAAGGATATCTGGTTCCGGAACGGTCCGATCAAGGGAGTCGATGCGGACGACCGCTGGCTTATTCGCCGTCAGGGTGCCGGTCTTGTCGAAGACGATGGCATCGGCCTTGGCAAGTTGTTCTAGATAAAGGCCGCCCTTGATGAGAATGCCAGAGCGCGCGGCACGCGCGATAGCGGCAATCATCACAATAGGTGTCGCCAAACCAAGCTCCGCCGGCGAGGTAAAGATGAGCAGCGTGACAATCTTGGACACATCGCGCGTGACAAGGAAGACGACGATGAGAAAAACGAAAACGACAGGTATCAGCCAGCTCGCAACACGATCGGCAAGCTTCTGGACGGGTGCCTGTTCTGCTTCGGCATTTTCGACGAGTGCGATGATCCGTGAGAAGATCGTATCACCCCCAACCTTTTCTGTCTTGATGTCGAGCGCCCCGGCTTCGACAATAGTGCCAGCAAATACCGGCGATCCGTCCGCCTTATCCTGTGGGATGCTTTCGCCGGTAATGGGTGCCTGGTTGACCGATGCCAGACCGCCAACAACTACCCCATCGACGGGAATCTTCTCACCTGTTCGGACGAGGACGATTTGGCCGACGACAAGATCCGCAATGGGAACCACGCGCTCGATATTATCTTCGCGAACGATAGCAGTTTGAGGTACTGAACCGATCAGCGCCTTGATCGAAGCGCGAGCGCGGTCAGTGTTGAGGTCAGCAATGAATTCGGCGATCAGGATAATGACCATCAACACGGCGCCGGCGACGGTTTCTCCTCCGAAGACCGCGACCAGCGTAGCGATCGTTACGAAGATTTCCGTGCCGATCTTGCGTTCAGTGAAAAGATCAATGAGACCCGTCTTGACCAGGGGATAGAGGCCGACCGCGACAGCAATCCACAGTAGCCAGATTGGCACGATCTGCTGCCAGTAGAGCAAAGCTACCAAGCCGGTGAACAGGATACGCGCGACCTCGATCCAGCGTCCCCGGGTCATAAGAGACCGCAGGCCTGCCTCGCCGGATTGCGATGGTTGTGCTTCGACAGTTGCGCTTATCACGTCCTTTCTCCTGAAATATTGATGAACGTTCCCGTGTGCCGTTCGTCATCCGAGATATTCCTGGTGCACCTGGTATTCCGCCGCGGGCGGGGGGCGAGTGCCCGCGGCGTGGTCCGGGCCTCGAGGGTCAGGCACCGAACCAATCTCAGTCGTCACGCACTGGACCGGAACCCCTTCCGGGCATGTCGCCTATTTCCCGAAGGGGGTTTTTGGAATACCAGGTGTCGCAGGAGCATATGATCGGTAACATCAAGAAGCTTGCCAAAGAGCCGCTTCAGATTGCGGAGCGGCAGAGCTCCAATCAGACCGGTACATCGATAACCATGTACGAGTCGTGCTCCGGTAGGAGCTGGAAACATTTTGAATGTTTCCTCGAAGGCGAACAGCCAACCAAGCCCGAACCGGAACGCGAGGCCACGTTGGGCATCGAACTCAATTATGCGGGCGTCAACGGTTCGAAACGGCGCGTCTCCAGTCTTCACACGGAAGGAGTAATCGACCTTTGCGCCGGGCGCCGGAACTCCTGAGATCCGAACGAAAGGATGCCAGCGCCGATAATCCTCGAACCGGATTATGGTGGTCCAGACCTTTGCTGGCGAGGCATGAATGACTGTTTCATGTTCGACGGCGATCATCTGCCATCCCCAGCTTATGCTACCGACTTTTGATCTGGCTGAGGACGCGCGCCGAACAAGACATCCACATGCGTGATCGTGATCAGACCGATGCCACGCATGGCGTCGACCTCCGAGACGAAGCTTCGGAGGCGGTCCTCTTCATCGACGATCTCGACCACGAGCGGATAGTTGTGATCGAAGAGCCGTGAGGCGTGAATAAGATTGGAATGTCCGAATCCGACACGCCCTCTGAGGACGGTTACACCCAAGAGCTGATGTGACTTCGCCTTTTCAAGGACTACTTCGAATACGGGGCGATCGCCACTGACCGCCATTTCGTCCGTAAAGACGCGGAGTAAAGAATATTGTTTCATGTCTCAACCTCTCGTCATGTTTGATACGGGGGCCGGCAGCGCAACGGTCACGCCTGCTGCCGGCCGCCTTTCAGTTGGCCAATAACGGTGTCTCTGAACTGCGCTCTTCCCTGCGCCGCTTGCGTCGAGCCATGTAGCGATAACTAAGAGCTGTGATCGCAGGCAGAACGAGCAGCGTGAGGATTGTGCAGGTAATGAGGCCGCCGATCACGACCGTTGCGAGCGGTCGCTGCACTTCGGCACCGGTACCGGTGGCGAGCGCCATCGGAACGAACCCGAGACTGGCCACCAGCGCGGTCATCAATACCGGCCGAACGCGTTCCATCGCGCCGCCGACGATCGCTTCATCGTCGCCGATCCCATCATCTCGGCGCTTCCGGATCGCACTCATCATGACGAGACCGTTGAGCACGGCGACGCCGGAGAGAGCGATGAACCCGACCGCCGCGGTAATGGAGAACGGAATGCCCCGCAGCAGCAGCGCAAAGACGCCGCCCGCCAGCGCCATCGGCACTGCCGAGAACACGATCGCCGCCGGCATGAAGCCGCCGAGCGCCATGTAGAGCAGCGCATAGATGGCGACGAAGCAGATCGGCACCACGATCAGCAGCCTGAGACGTGCCGACTGAAGGCTTTCGAACGTGCCGCCCCAGTCGGTATACATGCCCGGCGGCAGGGTGAGCTGGCCGATCTTCTCCTGGGCTTCGGTCACGAAACCGCCGAGATCACGGCCTCTCACATTGACCTGAACGACGACCATGCGTTTGCCGTTTTCGCGGCTGATCTGATTCAATCCCTGAGTGAAACTGAAGCGTGCCACCTCCCGTAATGGGATCGAGCGCGCGACCTGGCCCTCAATAGTTGGTAGCATCACCGGGATCGAACCAAGCGTTTCGATGTCATCACGCTGCGCATCGGGAAGACGCACGACGACATCGAAGCGACGGTCGCCTTCGAATAGCAGCCCGGCTTCGCGTCCGCCTAGTGCCGCGGCGACAGTGTTAGCCACTTCCTCGACCGATAGCCCATAGCGCGCTGCCGCTTGTCGGTCGATCTGCACATCGAATGTCGGCGCTCCCGACGTCTGCTCGGCGCTTACATCGCCGGCACCGGGGATGTTTCGCAGCACATCCACAATACGGTTTGCTTGGACACTCATCTGCTCGAGGTCGTCGCCGTAGAGCTTGACCGCCACGTCGGCGCGCACACCCGCGATCAGTTCGTTGAAGCGCATCTGGATCGGCTGCTGGATCTCGGTCCGGTTGCCGATAAATGGCTTCATCTTCTCCTCAATGCGACGCAGGATATCCGCCTTGCTCTTGACCTCATCCGGCCATTCGTCCTCCGGCTTAGGGATGACATAGGTGTCCGATGCATTGGGTGGCATCGGATCGGTGCCGAGGTCTGCGTTGCCGTTCTTAGAGAAGACCAGCGCTACCTCCGGCAGCGTTTTCAATGCATTTTCGATCCGGAGCTGCATTTGCGTCGACTGGTCGATCGATGCTGAAGGAATGCGAAAGTTGGTTACGGTAATATCCTTCTCGTCGAGCTGCGGCATGAACTCCTCACCGAGCAGCCCGAAGGCCAGCACGGCCGCGAAGAAAACACCCGCGCCCCCAGCAATGAACGGAAGTGGGCGCGCTACGGCTTTCGTGAGCAACGGTGCATATTTCTCCTTGAACCAGCGGATCGGCCTGACCTCAGTCTCGCTGACCTTGCCGGTGATAACGAGTGCGATCATTGCGGGTACGAAGGTCAGTGACAGCACGAAAGCGCTGGCAAGCGCGACCATCAGCGTGATCGCCATCGGCGAAAAGGTCTTGCCTTCAACGCCCTGGAAAGTGAGCAACGGCACAAACACCAAGAAGATGATGAGCTGGCCATATACTGTCGGCCGGATCATCTCTTGTGCGGCAAGCGTGGTCTCTTCCATGCGTTCGTCACGAGAGAGAAGACGTCCTTCATGCTCCTGCCGTTCGGCAAGCCGCCGGAGCGCGTTCTCGACGATGATAACCGCACCGTCGACGATGAGTCCGAAATCGAGCGCGCCGAGGCTCATCAGGTTGCCGGATACGCGCAAGCCGTTCATGCCTGCGGCCGTCATCAGCATGGTGACTGGTATTACCGCGGCGGTGATGAGAGCGGCCCGAATATTGCCGAGCAGCAGGAAAAGCACGACGATGACAAGCAGCGCACCCTCAACAAGATTCTTCTCGACCGTCGCGATTGTCGCGTTGACGAGTTTCGACCGGTTGTAGACCGGCTCGGCAAAGACGTCTGGCGGCAAAGACTTGTTGATCTCGATCAGCTTGTCGGCTGCACTATTGGCAACAACTCGGCTGTTCTCACCGACGAGCATCAAGACGGTAGAAATGACGGCTTCGGAACCCATGCGGCTGCCCGAACCGGTGCGAACGGCGCCGCCGATCTCGACATTGCCGATGTCCTTCACCCGCACGGGTACGCCGGACCGGGTCGCGACGACCGCCTCTTGAATGTCCTCTATAGATTTGAGACGCGCATCCGCCCGAACGAGAAAACTCTCTCCGGCGCGGCGGATATAGTTCGATCCCGCCGACAAGTTGGCCTTTTCAAGCGCGTCTGCGAGTTCCGTGACCGAAATACCATAGGACGTGAGCGCGTTGAGGTTCGGTTGAACCAGATACTGCTTTACATAGCCACCGTTGGAATCAACGCCCGCGACACCCTTCACCGCTCGCATCTGCGGGCGAATGATCCAGTCCTGAACTGTACGAAGATAAGCGGCCTTGGCGAGTTCAGTTGTGAGCCGCTCTCCCTCCGGGGTGAGATAGCTGCCGTCAGATTGCCAGCCGGGCTTGCCATCGGCGATCTTGACCCCCTTGCCATCGGGATGCTGGAAGGCAACCGAGTAGAAAAAGATCTCGCCAAGACCAGTGCTTAATGGCGAGAGGTTGGGCTGCACGCCAGGCGGCAGGCGATCTTTTGCTTGCGCAAGCCGCTCAGTAACCTGCTGGCGAGCAAAATAGATGTCGGTATCGTCAGTGAAAACCGCTGTGACTTGGCTGAAGCCGTTACGCGTCAATGAGCGCGTGAGCGTGAGACCAGGAATTCCCGATAAAGCGGTCTCCACCGGGAAAGTGACCTGTTTCTCCATATCAACAGGGCCAAGAGTCGGATTGAACGTGTTGATCTGGACTTGGCGGTTGGTGATGTCCGGGACCGCGTCGATTGGCAATTTAGTGATCTGCCATGTGCCGAAGGCGATGACGGCGAGAACCAGGAAAGCGACGAACCACCGCCCCCTGACGGAAAGGCTGAGGATACGAGCAATCATTCCGCCGACTCCTTCTCGATTTCAGCCTTGAGCAGGAAGGCATTGGTTGTGGCGATCCGAGTGCCGGCTGTGAGTCCTGAAAGGATCGAAACCAGACCGCCGCTGCGGCTGCCTGTTTCAACGGTTTGCGCCTTGAATCCTTTTGGAGTGCGAACGAACACAACCGTTCGACCTCCCACAGTCTGAACCGCGTCCTGCGGAACCATCACGCCGTTTTGCGTCGCGTCGCCGCTTGCAAAGATGCGGGCCCTTACCAGTTGGCCTGGAGACAACGCGCTCCCACTCGCGGGTTCGATGACCGCGGTTGCAGTTCGGCTATCCGGATCGACCACCCCGGTGGAAGAACGGACCCGGCCTTCGACCATGCGACCGTCGTTGGTCGTTAGCTCGACCCGGTCGCCCCTGCGAATACGCGCCGCGTCGGCTGGCGGCACGTTGGCTGTGATCTGTAGTTTACGGGGATCGGCCACGCTAAAGAGCACGGTTTCGGCGGCGACGAACTGACCGAGATTGGCGGGCGCGGCGGTCACGCGGCCGCTAACCGGACTGACAACCGCTACTGAGCGGCCGTCGCGCGAAACGCGAACTGCTCCGGCGGCGGCACTTGCACGACGCGCATCCGCCTGCGCCACCGCCAGATTAGCCTCAGCGGTTTCAAAATCGGCGCGCGGTGAGACCCCTTGGCCAAGCAAACTGCGTTCTCGTGCAAGCTGCTTTTGCGCGAGGGCAACCCGCGCCGCAGCGGCGGATTGCTCAGCAGCGATTGAAGACGCGTCGCGACTTTCGACTAGCGCGAGCGTCTCGCCCTTCCGCACCGGATCGCCGATACGCTTGAAAATGCGTGTCACCGTGCCTGGTGCGCGTGCGGTGAGCACCGCATCTGCGTCTGGCGTTGCCTCCACCGTGGCGGAAGCCGGAATCGCCGCGTCCAACTCCCCTGCGGCGGCCGGCGCAACACCGATCTGAGATGTCGCGATTGCCTGTTGCGAGATGGCGACAGTGTCGCTCTGTGTAGTCGGAGTTTGCGATTCTGCTTGCTCAACAGCAGTGACGGTTGAAGGCTGGGTGAAACGCGCTGCCCCAAAACCGACTGCAGCGGCGGCGGCGAGCCCGAGGGCGGCGCCAGCATAAAGACGTTTTCTGTCGTTCATTGGACCGGTTCTCCGGTAATGGTGAGGCCCTGAAGACGGGCAAGACTAGCGCGAGCGTCGAGCCTGGCAGCCGTGGCGTCGAGGACGACCCCCCGTGCGGTGCCGAGGCCGCGCCGAGCAGCGATAAGTTCAATCAGCGGGGACTTGCCCGACTCATAGGCGATGCGGGCGAGGCGGTAAGTTTCCTCGGCGGTCTGCAACGTCTTCTCAGCCGCCGCGACGCGCGCGTCGGCCGCTTCATTGAGCGCCAGAGCGGCATTGATCTCTGCTTCTGCCTCGAGGCGTGCGGCAGATGCTCGCGCGTCGGCGCTGCGCTGTTCTGCCTGCGCTGCGTCGATATTCCCGCGATTGCGGTCGAAGAACGGAAGCGGCACGCTGATGCCTGCCAGGAGCGCATTCGCCTTGTCGACTTCCAGCCGGCGAACTCCGATCGATACGGTTATATCGGGGATCGCTTGGCGTCTGGCCAGCGTAACGCGGCGAGCAGCCGCCTCACTTTCGGCCTTCGCCGCGAGATAGGGCGCGGTCTGCTGCGGATCGATGGGGCCGTAGTTCGCCCTTGGCTCAAATCTGGCGAGCAGAGGCTCGGCCAGAGCGGTGTAGGACGTCGTCTGCCCCGCCAGCGCGGACAAGCGTGCGTAGGCGCCTATACGCTCAGCTTTTGCCGTATCCACCGCTGCGCGGAGGGAGTTTACTTCCGTCTCCGCTTGCAAGCTACGCAGGCGCGCTTCCTTTCCGGCGGAAACAAGGGCGCGGGCAGCGCGAAGATCGGCCTCGGCTTCTTCCAGCTCGTCTTCCGCCAATCCGATGCCTCGGTCTGCGATCTCAGCCGCACCGTAAGCGCGAGCGAGATCATAGGCATAAGTCAAACGACCTTGAACGGTTCGCGCACGGGCAGCCGTAACACCCGCCTTTCCCGCAGCGATACGCGCTGATCGCTTACCCCCGATCTCGATGGGCTGATTGAACTGCAACGTGTTCTCGGACCTGTCGAAGCCGTTGTAGGGACGCTGTCCTGCAACGTTTTCGGTCATTACGCTGACGCTGGGATTAGGCCGCGCCCGAGCCTGCCTTGCGAGGCCTTCCGCCCTCTCGACTTCTGCCTCCAGCTCGATCTGGCGAGGTGCGTCCTCCGTTTCATCAAAGAGTTGCGCGAAAGGAGGAGCGGTTTGCGCGTTAACAGTGGTGCACATGAGGCTGCCAGCCGCAGTGAACAGACCGAACAGCGCCACGCGAATGCGCCGTCGGCCGACAGAATCGGTCATTTTGAAATATCCCTGAGATTAATGCTTGCGGAACGCCGGGCGGCGCGCAGGCATCAGTCTCGAGGCGGTCGCAGAAGCGCTTCGGGGGGGAGTCCGCTTAGTGCGTAATCCTTGATGATGAACCAGAGATTGGCGACAACGAACACGGCAATGGCCATGCCGATGCTCGGCATGATGTCCGCGAGGCCATGGATCACAGAATGTGCTGTCGCATGAAGATCTATGTCCGGCAGCGATTTTCCACCCTCATCCTGTTGGACCAGAGCGCTCGCGACCCGACCATCATCGTGGTCGGCCATAGAATTGTGCCAATTACTCACGCCGATCACATTGATCATCGCAAGCAATGCCAGAACAGCCGCCACGACAAGGAACAGCCTCGTCGGCCTGGTGTCATGGTTTTTGCTGACACGGAATCGCATGATCGGCTCGATACCGGGGAAAGTCACTCGCGGCAATGGCGACGGCGACCTCTGCCTTCGAGGCGTGCGGGCGCTCATGGCCGGTTCGACCAGCGGGGATGCAGATCGTCGATCATATAGACGTGCGCAGCGCCATCTCCACCATGGTGCAGACGAAGATGCTCATGACCCTCGGGAAGATCGTCATGAACATGTGGCACGATGTCGGGATCGCTCGATGGCCAGAGCAGGAGCGCCAGAAGGGTGCCAATGCTTGCAATGATGCACATCGCACCAAATGCGGCAGATATGGAAAGATTGGCACCGATCTGGCCGACAAGGGGATAGCAGATCAGCCAGCACACATGGCTAAGCGCAAACTGTGCCGCGAACAAAGCCGGTCGATCCTCGGCCCCGGCCGAGCGCTTGAGCAGGCGGCCCGATGGCGTCACGCTCATCGAATAGGCGATGCCGAGTACCAGCCAGCCGATGAGGAGCACATGCCAATAGGTTAGACCGGCCGGGACAGCGATGCTGACCCATGTCATCGCACCCAGACCGATCGAAAGCGCGACCGCTGCGCTAACCATCGCTAAGCGGTCATCGATCTTGTCGAGCAACCGGGGAAGAACCAGCGCTGCGGCCATCGAGCCCAACCCGTAGGCGCCCAGGGTCAGCGCAACATCGCTCTGGGTCATGCTGAGCTGGCTCTGCACGATGACGACCGTATTGACGATCACCATCGAGCTAGCAGCTGCAGCCGCGAGCGTGATCGCGAGTAACCCGCGCAACCGAGGCGTCTTCAGGTAAATACGTATGCCCCGCGTGGTCTTGGCGTAAATGCTTTCCTGCCGATCCGCCGAACGCTCGGGACGCGGGAGCACGACCGAGACGACAAGAAGCGCCGATCCGATGAAGCCGATCGCCGTCCCCGAGAAAAGCCAGTGAAAATTGATGACCGTGAGGAGCGCCGCCGCCAGCATCGGGCTGATGATGTTCTCCATGTCATAAGCGAGCCGCGACAACGATAGCGCGCGGGTATAGTCGCGCTCGTCTGGAAGAACATCGGGTATTGTCGCCTGGAAGGTCGGCGTGAATGCCGCCGAGGCGGACTGTAACACGAAGATCAGCACATAAATCTGCCAGATCTCGCTGACGAACGGTAGGCACAGCGCGACGGCCGCCCTGATCACATCCAGCGCGACGAGCATCGTGCGGCGCGGTAGCCGGTCGGCAAACGCGCCCGCGATCGGCGCGATGCCGATATAGGCGACCATCTTGATCGCAAGCGCGGTCCCAAGCACCGCCCCTGCATTGCCGCCAGCAATGTCATAGGCCAGAAGACCCAATGCGACCGTCGCAAGTCCGGTCCCGACCAGGGCAATGACCTGAGCGAGCAGCAGATGCCGGTATGTGCGGTTCGCAAGGACGGCGAGCATGGGTTCCAACGATTCGACGAGCATATCCCCCCGGGGGGATGCTTGCTTTTATCGGTAACTCCGCTAAAAGGTCAACCGTAGACTTTCCGCTTCTGAATCCTGCGCTTTCCCCTGAGATGTTGAAGAGATGTGCCCGTGGCCAAATCAGTGACCAAAATCGCAGATGAAAACGAGGCTCAGCCTCATCTGCACACAACGCACCCCGCGATCGTCAAGCGTCTCAACCGGGCCACAGGTCATCTTCGCAGCATTGTCGAGATGATCGAAAGCGGTCGTCCGTGCACAGATATCGCTATGCAGCTACATGCCGTGGAGCGCGCAATCATCAGTGCCAAGCGGACCTTGATCCAGGATCACCTGAGTCACTGCCTCGCCGGCGACGGCCCCCAAGCCAAACAGGCCATGGCTGAATTCCAGGCCATCTCCAGATATCTTTGAGGTCAAGGCGAGTAGATAAACTGACATGCCCATGGCCAGCTCGCGAACAATACCCGGTTTGCATAAAATTTTGTTGTGTCTGCTCACGCTGGCAATGCAGTTTTCAGCCTGTCAGACGATCGCGCGTCATGATCCCAGCGCTGCACTTGCGGCGCAGGCGACACGTCACGCTGAGCTGAGTGTGCAAATATTTGCGCACGGTCACATCCATGATGATGGAGTGGACGATGAGCGCCTTTGGGGCCATATCCACGGGCACAACTCAGGCGATCACCATCATGATGTTCCAATGGAAATTTCGACCCCCGATCTGGCGTTTCGGGGAGATCGCCATGGGTGGCGCGCTTCTCTAGAAGCCAAATTGGCCAATAGCGTGGGCGGTCGTCTGGATCGTCCTCCCGAGTTCCTGTCCTCGATGTGAAAACGTCGCCGCGACGTCGCGGCAGGTTCACACTGACAGATAGGAATTTTTATGACAAAGGCTTTGGATGAGCCGTTGCGCAGGCTCGGTGCGCATTGGCGGCTCTTATTATCTTTCGTTCTGACCGGACTGGGTTCGTGCCTGTGGGCGGGTACGGCCTTCGCCCACGCCGTCGCTGAAGGCGACAAGGGCTACATACAGGAAATTAGCGGCGTTCATCTGCTGGAATTCATGTATCTCGGCGCCAAGCATATGGTGACCGGCTACGATCACATCCTCTTCCTGCTCGGAATTATCTTCTTCCTCTACAGGATGAAGCATATCGCCCTGTATGTCAGTTTGTTCGCGATCGGGCATTCAACGACCATGCTGCTCGGCGTCTTCTTCGATTTCGGCATCAACAGCTACATCATCGATGCGATCATCGGCTTCTCGATCGTCTACAAAGCGCTCGACAATCTGGGCGCATTCCAAAGCTGGTTCGGGTTCCAACCGAACACCAAAGCGGCGACGTTAATCTTTGGCTTTTGCCATGGCTTCGGTTTGGCGACCAAGATCATCGAGTATGATATTTCTCCAGATGGTCTCCTGCCAAACCTGCTGGCGTTCAACGTGGGTGTGGAGCTGGGACAAATGCTCGCACTCGCCGCCATCCTGATCGTCATGGGCTTCTGGCGTCGCACAGATAGTTTCTGGCGTCACGCCTACACCGCCAACGTCGCGATGATGACCGCCGGGTTTGTGCTGATCGGATATCAGCTCACCGGCTGGACCGTCGCCTGATTCAAGGATAATATTCATGTATAACACTACCATTCCCTCGCAGGCTGATCTGCCATCACCGGGTCAGTTGATACGCTCAACCATCATCGCGATCGCAACGGCTGCTGCCCTTCTGATTGTGATCGTTCTTCCGGCCGAATATGGCGTCGATCCGACCGGAATGGGCCAAGCGCTGGGTTTCACCGAGATGGGAGAGATCAAGCAGCAACTGGCGCAAGAGGCTGAGGCGGACAGGCAGATCGATACCGCCGCCCAAGACGCGAGAAACAGAGCAATCATCGAGGCCGCGGCGGCAGGCGTTTCCCTTCCTGCCACTGAGAATATGGCTGCCGCCGCTCCTGCTGCAGAAGCCAAGCCAAGTCGAAAAGATCAAATGCGCGTCACCCTGAAACCGGGTGAAGGCGCTGAGATCAAGCTGGTGATGCAACGCGGCGAAAGAGCCAATTTCGTGTGGACCGTGGCTGGAGGAGTCGTGAACGTCGATCTCCATGGTGATGGCGGCGGCGAGTCGGTCCGCTATGCAAAAAAGCGGGGCATCTCAACGGACGAAGGTATGATCACTGCAGCGTTCGACGGAAATCATGGTTGGTTTTGGCGCAATCGAAGTGATGAGAACGTAATAGTTATCCTAGATGTTCAAGGCCAATATTCTGAAATAAGACGAATTATCTAGAGATTATGTCATAGCAGCTTAAATTTTTCTATTTTCTGATGCCAGGATAATGTTCCTGGCATCAGGATCTTTTGAGAGAGCCCGGCGCTAGTGCGCTGACCGACTACAGTGTCGTCGCGTCGGCGAGCGTGTCGTCAGGCTGCGGCCGGCTGTCACGGTATCACCGATCCGACGTAGCGGTTCGACCAGGCTGTGGTCGGTTATTTCGAAGCGCGGTTCCTCGTCCCGGTGCGGAGGAATCAGATACTCTAACAATATGACAAGCGAGGGAACGAGGATGCGCATCACATCGCACCGCTGACTGCGACGCCCGATGCTCCATCGTCTTACTGGTTCGGTATCGGTCCTCTATCGTCTTGCACTCAGCCCCGATCCCGCAAGGCGCTGTAGCCGCCGCTTTAAATCTTCAAGGACCATCTTGCGCGCGCCGGGCTGCATTTTTCGCCATGCGCGAATCTCCGGGGCAGTACGCCCGCATCCCCTGCACCAGCCAGTTCGCCGATCCATTCCGCACATATCGATGCATGGCGAATCCGTGCTCACAGATGCACTCCGACAGGCTGGTTCTGTGGCGGCGGAACGGCCGTCGCGCGCGCCTCATCGGCTTGCAAACGCTGCGGGAGCAGCCGGGCCGAATTGAGGATGAAGGTGAGTTCCGAAACGACATGGATGAAGGCGGCGAGGAGCGGATTTAGCATTCCGACCGACGCGAGGATGATACCCGCCAGATCGACGATGATCGTACCCGCGAAGTTCTGCCAGATAATTCCGCGCGTACGGCGCGCCACCCTAAGCGTATCGACCAACCGGACCAAATCGTTACCAAGCAACACAACATCCGCGCTCTCCTGCGCAACATCAGTCCCCGATCCCATCGCAATGCCGACGCTCGCCTCAGCCAGTGCAGGGGCGTCATTAATCCCGTCTCCGACCATCGCGACGATGCGCTTCTGACTGACGAGCGCCTGCACCCGGTCAAGCTTGTCTTCGGGCAGAAGCCCTGCTTCAATTTCCTTGATGCCGAGGCCCTTCCCAACTGCCTTGGCGACGGAATGTGAGTCGCCCGTGAGGAGGATCGTTCGAACATTCAATGCACTTAGTGCTTCGATCGCCCGCTTGGCTTCAGGCCGAACCGTGTCCGCAACGGCCACTGCGCCGAGCAGCGTGCCATCGCGCGCGACATAGACCTCCGACGCGGCTTCTGCCCCGCCGCTAAGGGACTCAGGGAAAGCGACCTTCTTTTCCTTCATCCAGCGCAGATTGCCGACCAGCACCGTCGAACCGCCGATCTGTGCGATAATGCCTCGCCCCGGCGTGTAGGCGAAATGCTCGGGCTCCACGATGCTGCGACCTTTGCTCTGAGCGTAGGCGACGATCGCCTTTCCGAGCGGGTGCTCGGAACGCAATTCCGCCGCCGCTGCCGAATCCAGAACTTTTTCAACGGAAACGTCAGCAACGGGCATGATCGCCTGCACTTCGGGTCGGCCAAAAGTTAGTGTGCCCGTCTTGTCGAGCACCACGGTATCCACCTTGCCCAGCGTTTCCAGATGGACACCGCCTTTGATGATCGCGCCAAGACGCGCAGAACGGCCGATACCGCCAAGAATCGCGAGCGGGGTTCCAGCTGCGATGCCACAGGCGCCCGCGACGATAATAACGGAGATTGTCGATGTGATATTCTGCGTAATCAGGTAGGTCAAAACCGCCGCGCCGATTGCGAAATAGACGAGATAGCCTGCCATCTGATCGGCGAGCCGCTGAACCGGCGCGCGCGAACGCTCGGCACGCTCAACCGCTTCGATGATCTTGCCGTAGCTCGTGTCCCGCCCAATGCGTTCGGCCCGCACTTCAAGTGCGCCCGACTGGTTGATCGAGCCAGCGAAAACGGACCTGCCCTCGACCTTTTCGACCGGCATGGACTCGCCGGTGATTCGGGACTCGTCGACGAAGGAATGTCCGGTCAGCACTGCGCCGTCCACGGGAATGCGCCCGCCGGGCGCGACAAGGATAGCGTCGCCGATGCTCAGTTCATTGGCGGAAATGGTACGGATAGAGCCCGTGCGGCGCACTGAAACCTCGCTTGGCAGAAACTCCAATAGGTCGCGGATCGCCTTACGACCGCGCCCGACCGTCAAACCCTCCAATACCTCGGCGACGAGCACGAACAGTGTAATGACAAGTGCCGTGAAGAACTGGCCGATCGCCGCAGCCGCGACGATCGCTATCGTCATCGACAGCTCCATCGTCATGCGGCGCTGAAGGATGTTCTCGAAAGCTTCCTTCACGATCGGCCAACCGCCGATAAGAAGGCCCGCCACGCCGATCACGCTGATGGCGGCAAATGGCTCCCAAACGCGGAACCAGACGAGCCCCGCGGCAAGCGCGACAAACCCGATACGAACGGCCTCCTGCCACTCGAACGGATGTTCGTGGCCGTGCCCGTCTTCATGATCGTGGACGCCATGCCCCTGGCCATGATGGTCATGGCTACCGTGCGCGCGCGGAGCTTCGTTTAACGCCGCCGGCGCGGTGGTGCGCGCTTCGGCCTGTTCGACCAAGCTCGTGCTATCGCGGCTCGCTAGATCGGCCATGCTCGTCATCCTCTCATTTCAAGTATGTGCGCACGACGTCGATCAGCTCTTCCGCGCCCTTCGCGCGTTCGCAATCGGCTTCGCGTGCGGGGTCGACGACGTGCAATCGAATGTGGTCTTCCATGACCTCAGCCATCAGGCCGTTCATCGCGCCTCGCACCGAGGCGATGAGCTGGAGCACGTCGGCGCAGCCCGTTTCGGCTTCCAGCGCACGCTCAACTGCTTCGATCTGGCCCCGGATGCGACGCACGCGGGCGATCAGTTTCGACTTCTCGCGGATTGTATGTGCCACAGCAGCCTCCTATGGGTCGTAATATAGGGGGGTAGCCTATTGTTTGCAAATGCAATCCGACCTCTGTTAATGAGAGTCTTTCGCACAGCCCGTGTGAGTGAATCTTAAGGCAAATCACCTGATGTCGTCTCCACCTGTCACTCTGCTCAAGTCCGCAGTCGGGGGGCTCGCGTGATTTATGCTGCTGCTGATCCCTACCGGTGCAATGGCCGACACCGGGGATGTGCAAACCGCGTGGCGACCGCTCGATTACATGGCGGTTGATTACTGCGGAGCGGTTGCCGATGGCAGCTCATTGTCTACCCCCTGTTTCTCGATCAATTCGAGAAGCTGGAGGCGGTCGTCGCTCGCCTGCGGGAGAAAAACCCGCGTGGCTGGCGCAAATAGGCCAATACGAAGCTATTGGAAGCTCTGCGCCAGCTCGTGTTCGAGCTCATCCCACAAGATCCCCCACGGCCGGACTATCGGCAGGGCGGCACGCTAGGGGATGATCGCAAGCATTGGTTCCGGGACAAGTTCGGCGGCGGCCGGTTGCCGACCTGACGGCAACCGCGATCAGGCAAGGGGCGAGGCCGAGCGAGCTTTGGCGCATATCTAGAAGATCGGCCCGTCAATCACGCCGGAGAGCCTGCTCACCTTTGCGCTCGCGGTGTGCAAGAAGCTGCGTAAGCGCGATGACTCATTCGCTCGCGATCATGTCCAAGCGGTTACGCAGCGTGTCGAAGTGGTCAGTAAGACGGAGGTTCGGATTCGTGGACTGCGCAGCGAACTGCTCCGAACCGTAACCGCCGCCTCTGGCGTAAGGAAACCGGTGATGTGCGTTCGCGCCTTTGACCAAAATGGCGCACCCATCAGGATTCGAACCTGAGACCTCTACCTTCGGAGGGTAGCGCTCTATCCAGCTGAGCTATGGGTGCTTACCGTGTCGCAACTGCTTACGCAGTGCTTACGTGATCTTTTCGCGAGTTGAAAGATAAGAACGAGGACCTCGCAAATCCTTGTTCTTAGGGTCTTTTTTCGTCTCCTCTTTGTCGCACCGTCCCTTGACATCAGCCTTCGGAGGGCAGCGCTCTATCCAGCTGAGCTACGGGTGCGCGAGGGCCGGCTGGCTGGCGCGGGTTAGCAACGTGGAGGGCACCCGCCAAGCGGATAATCCAGGGTTCGGGGACCCTCCTTCATCGCTCACATCCGGGTGGGCAGCTGCTCCAGCTTGTCCCCATTGGCGCGGGTGACGGTGACGTTGAAGCCGCCGCGCCGACCGTCACGCAGCTTGTAGTAGGTGAGATCGATCTTCTCACCCGGCGCAAGCGAGCGCTTCGACCAGCCAGAACGCGCCAGGTGGCTCGGGCTCATGCCCTCGAACGCCCAGCGGTTGCCGGCGGCATCCTTCACGTAGAGGAAGGTGTGCGGATTGGTCCACACCCAGCGTTCCACGGTCACATTCTTCAGCTCGGTCGAGCTGCCCCATTCGAACATCGCGGTCGAATGGTGCGCTTCGCCGGGCACGGTGAGGGCAATGGTGCCCACGACCAGGGCGCCGGCTGCTAGTGTCAAACGGATCTTCTTTCCAAACATTGCTCTTCTCTCCCGGAGTCGCGCCTCACCGGCGGCGGATCCCTGACCGGTCTTTTGCCAGCAAGAGCCGGACATAATCAACCCGCCGCTTGACTTCGCCGCCTCGCGCGCTCCAATCTCCGCCGCGAGAAGAGGATTTGCCGGAGGGACGAATGCAAGGTTGGGCTAAAGTGGCGCGCGCGATCGCGGGCGCCGGCGCATTGGTGGTGGCCGCCGCCGCGCCGGCTCAGGATTCGGCCGTTCCCCGCGCGCACGGCTATGCCGCGCTCGACAAGCTGCCGGATTGGAGCGGGGTCTGGGCGCCCGCGTCGCTGCTGGCCAACTCCGCCAACGGCGGACGCGGGCAGAGCCAGCCCAGCCTGACTCCCAAGGCGCAGCAGGAACTCGAGGCTTTCAGGGCCAAGCAGGCGGCCGAAGGGGTGGACCAGTTTGCTCAGGCCCACTGCATTCCGCCCGGCCTGCCCGGCATCATGCGCCAGCCTTATCCGATCGAGTTCCTGTTCAGCCCGGGCCGGGTGACCATCTTCACCGAAACCTACAGCCAGGCACGGCGCATATACACCGACGGGCGGGCGCTGCCCGAGGATCCCGAGGCCTATTTCAACGGCACCTCCGTGGGCCATTGGGAAGGCGATACGCTGGTAGCGGACACCGTCGGCTTCAGCCCGCTGGTGACCTATATCGCCGGCGTGCCCCACGGCGACGACATGAAGATTCACGAGCGTATCTGGCTGGACAATCCCGATTTCATGCGGGTCGAAATGACGATCACCGATCCCGGCGTGCTCGCCGAACCCTATGTGATGCAGTTCGCCTACAAGAAGCAGCCGACTTGGGAGATCCGCGAATACGTCTGCGAGGAGAACAATCGCCTCACCTCGGGCGAGGAAGGCGGTTCCAATATCGACCTCGGGCTCGATGCAGAGCCGGATGATCCGTTCGGCCCGCCGCCGGAAGACTAGAGCCGGCAGACCGGCGCGGGATCGCGGCCGATCGGCGACAAGGCCCGGGAAGTAACCAATTGGCAATCGGGCGCACCTTATTCGCGCGCGGATGAATGCCGTTCCGCCATCCTTTTCGGGCACCGGCGCCGGGCTCGGTTTGGGCGGGACGGGCACCAGCGGCGAACGCTGGGCCGCGCTGATGGAAGCCGGCGCCTTGGTTGCCGCGCTGGCGGGGGTCGCGCCCGAGCCTTTTCCGGAAGGGGATCGGAATTTCTCGCTGCGGCTGAGCCGGGCCGAAGCCTGGCGGCGTGACCATGCGGAGCGCGGCGTGGCCGATCTCTCCGCCATCATGGAGCCGGGCATCGCCGCCCTGCTCGCCGTAAGAGCGCGCGGCGCCGATCCGCGGCCGGCAGCCAGGGCCCTGTGGCACGAATTCGCCGCCGCCCGCGCCGCGATCCTGGCCCTGTTGCCGCGCGACTGACCCGGCCGGCCCAAGGCCGAATAGACATCGGGGCCCGGGCCGGTAGAAAGCGGGGATGGCCGACCCAGCGCAGCAATCCCGCGTTCTCGATGCTATCGAGGCGCTCAGGCGCGGCGATCGCGATGGCGCCGTGGGCCTTTTGGAAAAGGAGTTGCGGGATGGCCCGCCGGCCGGCGAGCGTTGGCGAAGCATCTCCCGCCTCGCCGCGCAGATCGGCGAGATCGACATCGCGATCGAATCGGCCCGGCGCTATTCGCGCACGTCGCCCCCCAGTCTTGAGCGATTGCTCCAGTATTGGAGCGAACTGGGCCAATACGGCAGGACGGCGGAAGCCAGGGATGAGCTAAGCCGGCTTTCCGAAAACGTCCGCCGCCAGCCGAATGTGCTGCATCTTCTCGGCACGCTGGCCGGGCAGCATGGCCAGTTCGCGCAAGCCGAACGGTTCTACCGCGAGGCCTTGGCGCAGACGCCGCTGCTGCCGCAAACCTGGTTCGCCCTGGCGATGATCAAGACTTTCGCGCCCGGCGATCCGGATATCGCGGCCATGGAGAGTCTGCGCCCCGCCATGGAACGCGCCGAGCCATCCATCCGCGCCCGGTTTCTCTACGGCTTGGCCAAGGCCTGGCACGATTGCCGCGAATACGACCGCGCCTTCGCGCTCTATTCCGAAGGCGCGCGGTTGCGGCAGCGCGAGGAGCCGTGGGATCCGGCGGCGATCGCGCGCTTGGCCGAAGGCCTGATCCGTGACTTCACGCCAGAGCGGATGCAGCGTCTTGCCCCTTCGGGCGACAGGCGCCGCGCCTTGTTCGTCAACGGCCTGCCGCGCTCGGGCTCGACGCTGGTGGAACAAGTACTCGCCAGCCATTCCAGCATTGCCGATGGCGGCGAGGTCAACCTGCTGCGGGCCGCCCTGATCCCCACAGGCGACTATTCTTTCGATGGCGCCGTCCGCTACGAACAGCGCATGACCGGGCAGGCGGACCCCTGGGGGGCGATCGCTAGCACGTATTTCCGCCTGCTGAAAGCGCGCTTCCGCACGCCCGGGGATGTGGTCGACAAGACGCTCGGCCATTCTCATTTCATGGGCTTGCTGATGCACACGCTGCCCGGCGCGCGCGTGATCTGGATGCGGCGCGATCCGGAAGATACGGCGCTGTCCTGCTTTCGCACCTATTTCACGTCAGGCGTGCCCTGGAGCTGGTCGCTCGAAGACATCGGCGTGTTCTTCCGCCTGGAAGACCGGCTTCACGCCCATTGGAGCGCGCTGTTCCCCGATCGCATCCTGACGGTTGATTACCAGCAGCTCGTAACCGACCCCGCCAGTTGGATACCGCGGATCGCGCAGCATTGCGGCTTGGAGGTCGAGCCCGCGATGTTCGAACCGCATCGGACCAAGCGTGAAGTGACGACCGCAAGCGTACAGCAGGTCCGCGCACCGATAACGACAACACGCATCGGCCTGTCCGCCGGCTATGCCGCGCATATGGAGCCCTTTCGCCGGGCTTATCGAGGCTGAGCCGGGGGCTCCGCTTCCGCCAGCACAACCGCTCCCGCGCCCAAAAAAAGAAAGGCGGACCCGAAGGCCCGCCTTTCCGTCTCCCCTTCGCGAGAGAACTTAGAAGGCGATATCCATGCCCAGACGCACCGAACGCGGCGACTGATAAAGCCGCGGCTGGCCGAAGTTCGGGTTTGGCGCGAAAGTCGGGTTCAGATCGCCGATCTCGTAACGATCCTGCACAGCGTGCGAATTCAGAATGTTGAACACGTCCGCACGCAGGGTGACGAGTTGGCCGGTCGGAATCTCGACGTTGTAGCGGGCGGAAAGATCGATCTGGTAGACCCACTCGCTCTTCTGCGCCGTACCACGCGGGCTAAGCTCGCCACCGCAATAGTGCGAAGCCGCACCATAGGCGTTCTCGAACCGGCCGTTGGTCACATCGCTGCCCGGGTGATAGCCGAAGCAGCTCAGCGGACGCGGAGATTCGATGCTGACATTGCTGCCGAGGATGAACGCATCGGTTATCGCATAGGAGCCCCAGGCCTTGAGCCGGTGACGCCGATGGTTCGGCAGCAGGCCGTAAGCGCCTTCGAGGAAGCCCGGCTGATCGAAGTCCTGCGTGATGCCGGAATCGTTCTGCTGGAAGTCGGACTGCACGAAGCCTTCCGAGTTTCCGCGGCTCTTCGACCAGGTGTAGCTGGCATTGAAGCTCCACTTGCCATCCCACGGACGGGCGACGGCCAGCTCGACCGCGTCGTACTTGCGCGTCGCTTTCGGGAAACCGATGGCCGCGAGATCCTCGGCGGTAAAGGTCACCTCACGCGCATCCTGACCGCGAAGGTTGATCGTCAGATCTTCGCCCGGGTTCGCGATCACGTACTGGTTGAAGCCGTACCAGGTCGCCGCGCAACCCACGAGACCGTTGGCTGCGCAGTAGTTCAGTACAGCGCGATCGATCGCCATGTCCTCTGCCGAACGATCGAGATTGCGATGGGTGTAAGTGAGCGAGGCCGTCCAGTCGCCCAGCTTGTGTTCGTAGCCCACGATCCACTCGGTCTCGCGCGTCGCCTTGAGGTTGTGCGAGATGGCGGCAGTGGTGTCGGGAACCGTGCCATCGCCTGTCAACGAGCAGGACGTTCCGCTGGAATTCGGCGTCAGGCCGAACGGGCAATCGCTGACATATGCATTGTTCGTCCCGGGATTGGTCGGTTCGAACTGCGTCGTGAGATTGGGCATCCCATTGTCATCGAAGCCGTCATAGAACCACTGTTCGCTGTAATAGAGTTCCGGGCTCGCCTGACGGAACGAGCTGTTGCTGGCTACCGGCAGGTAATACCGGCCCCAGAACGCGCGGATCTTGCCCGAATGATCCGGCCAAACATCATAAGTCAGGCCCAGGCGTGGAGCATAGTTGTCCTTGAGATCCACCAGAGTCGACCCATCGGCCTTGTCCAGATGGAAGTCATCGCGGCGCAGCCCCAGGCTGAGAGTCAACCGGTCGAACGGCTGCCATTCATCCTGGATATAAAAGGCGCGGTTGCGGGCCTTATAGAAGCCGCCGCTGTTATAATATTCGACCTGAACCATCGGCTGGCCAAGGAATGCATCCGAAATGCCCGTGTCCTCGGCGTCGTCCTCCGAAAAGGCCGGCTGGAAGATGAAACGGACACCGGCGCCGTTGGCCGAGCCCGATGTACAAGCCAAGGTACTGATATACCCCGCACCGCACTGCACATCCTTGCCCGGCGTGGCCGCCACGTGATTAAGCGTGTTGTTCTCCTGATCGAAGCCCATCCGGATATGATGGTCTCCAAACAGGTTGAAGAACAAGTCCGCGTCAGCCCGATAGAACTCGCGCTTGGTGCTGTAGGGATCGTCGATGATCGATTCCGTCTGGCCCGTCAGCAAGCCGCCGTTGGCGATGCCGTTGACCTCCGAACCCGAGTCATTGAGAGAATAGAACGTGCCGGCGTTCACATCGACGGGGGTCAGATTGAACCGGTCGCGCATCTGGCCATAGGCCGCCGAAAGAGTCAGCCAATCGGTGAAGCGGCCGGTGTACTTGCCGACGAAGTTCACGCCGCCGGTGTTGTTGTTGAAGGTGACCTGCGACGGGCCGTAAGTCGGGACGCCGGTCTCGTCTTCACTGTAGCCCAGGTTGCTTTGGGTTTCCGAGTTGCGCGTATCGAAGACCGTGAGTTCGAAATGATGATCGTCGAGCGGGAACGCATCCACTTTCAAGGCCCAGAACGGATCGTTGCTCTCACGCTTGACGCCGAGGCTCGATGACCGATCGTTCACGATCGTCTGCGAATGACGCATTTCGAGGAGGCCATAGAGGAACAGGCGATCCTTGATGATCGGCCCGCTCGCCTCAACGATTGCCGAATAGCTCTCGTTATAATCGTAACGGCGATTGGTATAAGGCTGGCACTCGCCGGTGCTGGCGCTGCAGGTCAGCATATCCTTGTTGGCCGAACGCAGCCAGTCCGGCTGCCAGTTCAGGTGAAGCCCCGCCTGGAACTCGTTGCTGCCCGATTTCGACACGGCGTTGACGATACCGCCGGTGGCGCGGCCGAATTCGGCCGGATAGCCGCCCGATTTTACTTCGACCGACTTGTAGAAGTCGAACGGCACTTCCGCGCCGCCCAGGTAGTTGTCGAAGTTGGTGATGTTCAGGCCGTTGATGTAATAGGCGTTTTCAGCCACCGACGAGCCGTTGATCGACACGAAGTTGGCGGACTTGCCGCCAAAAGTAGATTCGCCGCGATTAGTGCCCGGCGCCAGCAGCATCAGGTTGGTGATGTCGCGCCCGACGGGCACGCGAGACGCCAGTTCCGACACATCGACCGTGACACCGCTGGTCGTGCCGGTGAACGGCGCCTGGATGGTGGCGGCGGTGACGATGATCTCGCTGCCGGTGGTGGTCAGGCCGATGCTGAGGTCCGCAGTCTGCGAGGCGATGACGCGCACGTCGTTCGCGGTGAAGGCGTCCTTGCCTGGCGCGGTGACGTTCACGGTATAAGCGCCGGGGGGCAAGCTCACGAAGCGGAAGGTGCCGCCCGAACTGGTCGAGGACGTCCGCGTGAAGCCTTGGCTATTCGAAGTCAGCGTGACGGTCGCGCCCGGAACGGGGCTGCCCGCCTCGTCGGTCACGGTGCCGCCGACGGAACCGGAGGTGTAGTCCTGCGCCATGGCAGGAGCCGTGACGATCGTGGCGGCGGCAACGCCTGAGCCCACCAGGGCCAGCACACGCAGCGCGCTTCCCGCGCCAAGCAGATGCTTGCGGAAGTCCTTGGATATCATGCTTTGCAATCCCTTTTTGCAATGAAGCGCCGCTGCGCCGCACTACCATCCCCGCGCAGCGCGGCGACGGATCACTGCCTAGTGCCGCAAGCCGGAGCCGGGGCAAAGTTCCGCAAATGCGAATGGCGTATATTAGGTTGCCGCTGTAACCAATGTGCAACACAGACAAGAGTCTTTGTTATCAAATGTTTAGAGCGACATGTGAAATATGGTTACAAAGGTGACTGGTGCAGAGCGAAGAAGATTTCACACTCTCGAAGGGGTTCGCAAGAAACCACGGATGAGGCCCGGTTGACATTGTTCCATCTATGTTCCAGCGCATTGCCGATGGACGGCGCTTGCGAACGCATTCTGGAACCCGATGCCCGCCGCGCACAGGCGGTTGCGCGCGGGATCTGCCGGCTCTTCGCGCGCAATGGGGTCTGGTGCCTGGCCGAAATGCCGCTGCGCAACGGCCGCCGGGCGGATCTCATGGGGATCGATGCCAGGGGCCAGGTGGTCATCGTGGAGATCAAGACCGCCCGCGCCGATCTGCTGGGTGACGGCAAGTGGCCGGACTACCTGGATTTTTGCGACCGATTCTACTGGGGCCTGCCGCCCGAGCTCGACAGCGCATGCCTTGAGGGTGAGGCGTTCCGCCCGCACTGCTGCGGCGTGATCATCGCCGATGCCTATGACGCGGAGATCGTCCGCCCGGCACCCGGCCGGCCCCTGGCCGCGGCCCGGCGCAAGGTGGAGGTGGAGCGGCTCGCCCGCACCGCGCTGCGCCGCCAGCTGCTGGCGCTCGATCCGCATTGCGCCGCCTGGGGCTCCGATTAAGCGGCATCCGGGCGCCGATCGACGGATTCGCGCGACATTTTACGGTAAGTTAACTATGAAGCGCCGATAATCCCGCCTGAACAGAGCAAGGGCATTCTCGGATGGATACGATGCGCGGCAGCCTCGGCTCCTTTGCTGAATCCGCAGATTATGATCACGCCGAGGACGAGACCGGCCCCGACGCGCCCCCGGCCGCGATCGGCCAGGACGAGCGGCGGATGCAGGTGCGCGCCTACAACCTGTGGGCGAGCCTGCTGGGCAATCGCAATTACCCGGCGGTCGAGGAGCTGGAGCCGGGCAACCTGCCGGACTTCGGCCCCTATTCGGTGCTGCTCGATTTCACCGGCGGGATAGACAACCCGGGCATCGCCTATCTGGGGGCGAGGCTGGCCGAGGAATGCGGGGTATCCGGCGCGGCGCTGGAAACGCTGGCCGACGTGCCCTCGCGCTCGCTGCTGACCCGCATCACCGATCACTACATGCAGATCCTCGCCAATCAGGCGCCGATCGGTTTCGAGGCGGAATTCGTCAATCAGCGCGGCGCCACGATCCTCTATCGCGGCATCCTTCTGCCTTTCTCCAGCGACGACGATACGATCGATTTCATCTACGGCGTGATCAACTGGAAGGAACTGGCCGACGCCCGCGCGACCGACGAACTCCTGCTCGAGATCGACCAGGCGCTGGAAGCCCGGCCTGCCCCGGCGCCGAACCGCGAGGAAGGCGTTCCGCTGACCGACTGGGCCGATGGGCCGGGCTCGCCCACGGCGAACGATCCGCCCGAGCCGGCCGAATTCGAAGGAACCCCCGCGGCCACCGTGGATCAGGGCCTGCCGGTTCCCTCCTTCGGCCTCGATCCTGTCACGCCCGTCCCATCCGATGACCAGGAAGACGACGATCCGTTCGATCTTTCCGGCCTGGACGAGGAGGACGAAAGCGAGAGTGGGAGCGAGACGGCCGCGCGCGGCCCCGCTTACGGCTCACTCCTCAGGATGCCGCTGGAACTGTCGCGCGGCGTCGATAAGCCGTCGATCTCGTTTACCGGCTTCGACCAGGGCGAAGGCGAAGCGACGGAGCTTGCTCCGGATTTCCCCCCGCCCGATCCGGCAGAGATGGGCCTGGGCGATTGGCTCGCCGCCGCGCGCGAGTTGGCCACCGCCGCACGCGGCAATGAGGACCGCACCCGTACCTCGCTCTACCAGGCGATCGGCCGGGCCTACGATTTCTCGCTCGCCGCCGCGCGCGCCCCGCATGAGTTCGAGGATCTGCTCGCCGATGCAGAGCTGACCGCGCAGGCGCGGGCGCCGATGACACCGGTGGTCAAGCTGGTGTTCGGCGCCGATTACGACAAGACGCGGCTGACCGAATATGCCGCCGTGCTGAGCCATGCGCACCGGCTCGATCTGCCGCTGGGCGCCGTGGGCGATTTCCTCGGCCGTTACGAAGGCGGCCTGAAGGGCGTCGTCAATGCCGAGCGGCGCCTGCGCAAGGAAGAGGCCGGCAAGGTCGCCGAGGCCCGCGATGGCCCGCGCCCGGCCCTGGCCCGCAAGCTGCGCGCGATGCCGGGGCACGGCTTCGAAGCGATCGGGGCCGAAGGCAGCGAATTCGCGCTGGTGATGATCCGCCGGGGCGAAGCCGGCGATGTCGCCGTGCTGGGCGAAGTGCCGGAGGATATCGCGCTGGTCGAACGCGCGGCGCGCCGCCTGATCGGCTGACCTTCGCGCAGGGCCGGAAACGCGGCATAGGGCATACCTTCAGTTCCCGTTCAGCGCGTGATGCGCTAGCGAGGGGCGAGATGAGATCGCCCGTCCGCCTGTTGGCCCAGTTGATCGCGTTCGTCGCGCTGCTGGGCATCTGCGCCCAGCCCGTCGCGGCGCAGGCCATCCTGCGCGATGCGGAAACGGAAGCGCTGCTCAAGGATCTCGTCAATCCGCTGGTCGAAGCGGCGGGCATGCCGCGCGGCTCGGTCGATGTCGTGCTGGTGCAGGACTCGTCGATCAACGCCTTCGTGGCGGGCGGGCAGCGGATCTACGTCCATTCCGGGCTGATCAACGCGGCCGACAACGCCAACGAGGTGCAGGGGGTGCTGGCGCACGAGCTGGGCCATATCACCGGCGGCCACTCGCTCAGCATCTATCAGGGCGCCGGCAACGCTACCAAGATCCAGCTGATCTCCCTGCTCGCCAGCGTGGCGGCCGCGCTGGCCGGTGCGCCGGCCGAAGCGGCCATGGCCGGAATGGCGATGGGGCAGCAGGCAGCGCTCAGCTCGTTCCTCAGCTTCTCGCGCACGCAGGAATCCAGCGCGGATGCCGCCAGCGTCACCTTCCTGTCCAAGGCCGGCATCACCGGCAAGGGATCGGTCGCGTTCTTCAAGAAGCTGCAGAATTACGAATTCCGCTATGGCTACAGCCAGAGCGACGAGGCCGGCTATGCCCGCACCCACCCGCTGACGGGTGACCGTATCTCGCGCCTCGAAGCCGATTTCCAGAAGGACCCGGCCTGGGACACCCCGCCCGATCCGCAATTGCAGACACGGTTCGAACGGATCAAGGCCAAGCTCTATGGCTATCTCGCCGAGCCGGCGAAGACGCTCAACGCCTATCCGGCCTACGTCAACACCGTGCCGGCGCACTACGCCCGCGCCTATGCCTATCACAAGCAGTCGAAGATGGCGGAGGCGCTGGCCGAAACCGACGCCCTGCTCGCGGCGGACCCGGACGATCCCTATTTCCTGGAGCTGAAAGGCCAGGTCCTGCTCGAATCGGGCAAGCCGCGCGACGCGCTGGAGCCCTTGCGCGAAGCGACCCAGATGACCGGCAACGATCCGCTGATCGCCAGTACCTTCGGCCTCGCGCTGCTTGCCACCGAAGACAACGCGCATCTGGCCGAAGCGGAGCAGGTGCTCAAGGCCGCCGTCGCGCGCGATCGGGAGAATCCGATGGCCTGGTATCAGCTGGGCATGGTCTATGGCGCACGCGGCGACATTCCCCGCGCGCGGCTGGCCAGCGCCGAACAGCAGATCATGAGCGGCAATGCGCGCGCCGCCTTGCAGAATGCGGAGGCGGCCGAACACACCCTGCCCCAGGGCACGGCGGACTGGATCCGCGCGCAGGATATCTCGCTGCAAGCACGGGCGGAGCTTGAACGCGCCCGCAACCGCAACTAGCAAAGGCCCATGCGCTGGTTCCTGACCCTTGCAATCGCGCTCGTGGCCGGCTTCGGCGGAGCCGCGCTGTGGGATCTCACCGGCCTGGGTGACCGGGCGACGCGTGCCTATCTGCTGGCCAACCCCGAAGTGCTGCCTGAAGCGATGGACGTGCTGCAACGGCGCGACCAGCAGGCCCGCATTGGCCCCTTGCGTGCGGAGCTGGAAACGCCCTTCCCCGGCGCCGTGCTCGGCAACCCTCGCGGCTCGGTCACGCTGGTCGAATTCAGCGACTATGCCTGCACGTATTGCCGGCGCAGCGTGGCCGATGTCGCCTCGCTGATCGCCGCCAATCCCGACTTGCGGGTGATCGTGCGCGAATTCCCGATCCTGTCGCCGGAAAGCGTGGACGCCGCGCGCATGGCCCTGGCGGCGGCGCAGCAGGGTAAGTTCGCCGGCTTCCATGACGCCATGTACCGCCTCGGCCCGCCCAGCGCGGCCACGATAGAGGCAGCGGCAAGGGAAGCCGGCGTCGATCTCGCCGCTGCCCGCGCGGCCATGGATGCGGGGACGTTCGACCCGCACCTGCAAGGCAATGCCATGCTGGCGCAGCAACTGGGCATTTCGGGCACGCCGGGCTGGGTCGTGGGCGACCAGGCGCTGAACGGCGCGGTCGGGCGCCAGTCTCTGGGCGAAGCGATCGAGGAGGCGCGCAAGTCCTGAAGCTGCCCCTGCCCTTCGCCCGCCGGGCCCCTGAGCGGACCGTGACGCAAGGTTCCGGGCCCGCAGGCGCCGGCTCCATGGCGATGCTGCCGTTCCGCCCCGCCCCCTTCTTCGCTGACAAGAACCGTGCCTTCTGGCGCCTCCAGGCGATCGGCTGGGGCGGCTCCGCCGTGCTGCGCACGATGACCAACATCGCCAACGGCAAGCCGGACCAGATCGTCCTGACCCTGATCGCGACGGTGACGGGATTTTCGATCAGCCTGATCCTGTCGGTGATCTACGGCCATCTCATCAGTCGCCGGCCGCTGGTGACCTGGGTCGTCACCGCCATCGCCCTCGCCGTCGCGGTGGTGGTCTCGGCCACGATCAACGGCTGGACGCTCAGCCTCCAGAGCGGGACCGGGGCTCCCTTCGCGACCACCGTCGTCGGCGTCCTGTACGTGGACATGACCCTGCTCGGCGCCTGGTCGGCCCTGTACTACGCGATCAACTATTATCTCCAGGTCGAGGAACAGAACGACCGGCTGGAACGGCTGGAAGCGCAGGCGACCAGCGCTCAACTCGCCATGCTGCGCTACCAGCTCAACCCGCATTTCCTGTTCAACACCTTGAACTCCATCAGCACTCTGGTTCTGCTGAAACAGACGGAACCCGCCAACGCGATGCTCACCCGCCTTTCCAGCTTCTTGCGCCACACGCTGGTCACCCAGCCTGGCGGCAAGGTCTCGGTCGCCCAGGAGGTCGAGACGCTGAAGCTCTATCTCGATATCGAGCGGATGCGGTTCGAGGAACGGCTGCGCACGGTGTTCCGGATCGAACCTTCGGCGGCGAACGCGGCGATCCCTTCGCTGCTGTTGCAGCCGCTGGTCGAAAACGCGATCAAGTACGCCGTCTCGCCGCAGGAAGAAGGCGCGCGGATCAGCCTCACCGCGCAAGTGATCGGAAACCGGCTCAGGGTAACCGTGGCGGACACCGGGCCGGGCCTGCAGGGCCGGCCGCTGGTGCCGCAGCGCTATAACCAGAACAGCATGAGCGGGCCGGTCTCCACCGGGGTGGGCCTTGCCAACATCCGCGACCGCCTGGCGCAGGCTTATGGCGACGAGCATCGCTTTGAAATCGTTACCCCGCCGGAAGGCGGCTTCACCGTGATCATCGAGACACCCTTCGAGGTGCACGAGGATCCGAGCACAGCGGGCGCACTATCCGCGAAACCGAGCGGCGCATCGCCCGTTATCGACCTGCCCGGCCAGCGGGCTCTGGGAACTACAGCATGACTATCCGTACACTCATCGTGGATGACGAGAAGCTCGCCATTCAGGGGCTGCAACTGCGGCTCGAACCCTATTCCGACGTCGAGGTGATCGGCACTTGCGCCAATGGGCGCGAGGCGATCCGGGCGATCAAGACGGAAAAGCCCGAGCTGGTGTTCCTCGATATCCAGATGCCTGGGTTCGACGGCTTCTCCGTGGTCAAGGGCGTGATGGAGATCGAACCGCCGCTGTTCGTCTTCGTCACCGCTTATGAAGAACACGCGATCCGCGCCTTCGAAGCCAATGCGGTCAATTACCTGATGAAGCCGGTGGACGAGGACAAGCTGGCCGACACGCTCGACCGCGTGCGCACCCGGCTGGCCGAGAAACGCTCCGCCGAGGAAGCCGAAAAGCTCAAGGACGTGCTGGCCGAAGTGGCCCCCGACGCCATGGAGAACCTGCCGGCGGACGAAGAAAGCGCCGGCCGCTATGAAAGGATGATCAACATCAAGGATCGCGGACAGATCTTCCGCGTGGATGTGGACACCATCGAGCATATCGAGGCCGCCGGCGATTACATGTGCATCTACACCGGCGACAATTCGCTGATCCTGCGCGAGACGATGAAGGATCTGGAACGGCGGCTCGATCCGCGCGTGTTCCAGCGCGTCCACCGGTCGACCATCGTCAACCTCGACCAGGTGCGCCAGGTGCGCCCGCACACCAATGGCGAATGCTTCCTGGTGCTCGATTCGGGCGCCGAGGTGAAAGTGAGCCGATCCTACCGCGACGTGGTGGCCCGCTTCGTCCACTGACGCCCTGCCGCTTGCGGGAGGGGCCGGGGGAGGGCATGTCGCAGGGCATGTCCACCCACGCCCACGCCATGCCTTCGGCAACCGCTCCATTCACGCTCCCCGGCTTCGATCTCGACGCCTTCGTCCGCGCCACGCTTGACGAGGATCTGGGCCTGGGCCTTCCCGGCGGCGGGCATGATGTCACCGCCGAAAGCGTGATCCCCGTCCAGGCGCGCTTCGCCGGCCTGATGGACAGCCGAGACGCCATCGTCGTCGCCGGCCTGCCCATCGCCGCCGCGTTCTTCCGCGCGCTCGATCCGGCGATGGAGATCGAACTGCTGGTGGAGGAAGGCGCACGCGTGAACGCCGGGGCGGACCTGATGCGTCTTGCCGGCAATGCGCGCGCCATGCTCACCGCCGAACGCAGCGCGCTCAACACCGTGCAGCACCTCTCGGGCATCGCCACGATGACGCGCGACTACGTGCGCGCGATCGGCGATGCGCCTTGCGTGCTGCTCGATACCCGCAAGACGATCCCCGGCCTGCGCCACCTTGAGAAATACGCCACGCGGCAAGGCGGCGCGCAGAACCACCGCATGGGCCTGTGGGACGCGGCGATGATCAAGGACAACCATATCGCCGTTGCCGGCGGCGTCGCCGAAGCGGTGCGGCGCGCGCGGGAAGCGGGCGTGAAACAGATCATCTGCGAGGTCGACCGGCTCGACCAGATCGAGCCGGCGCTGGCGGCGGGCGCCAGCCATCTCCTGCTCGACAACATGGACCTGCCCACCCTGCGCGAAGCCGTCGCGCGGGTTGCCGGGCGCGTGCCGACGGAAGCTTCGGGCGGGGTGCGGCTGGATACGATCGGCGCCATCGCGGCAACCGGCGTGACATACGTTTCGGTAGGCCGTCTGACGCAGAGCGCCCCGGCGGCGGACATCGGGCTCGATTTCTCCCCCCTCGCAGCATCGGGCTTGTAGCATCGGGCTTGTAGCACCGGGCGGCACGCGGCACTCTGCGCCATCCGGAGTTCGAGAGGGGGTATCGCATGCGGCCGCAATCCATCGTTCAGTTCGAACGCCTGTTCCTGGCGTCGATCGCCGTCAGTGTGATCAACTTCATCCTGGGGTATGGCGCCGCCGTCGCCGCCTTGCAGCGCGATCCGAACATGCAGCAACTCGGCTTGGGCGGGGGCTTCGCCACGGCGATCTTCGCGGTGGGCACCGGCATCTACCTGCTGCTGTGGTTCCTGATCGCCCGCAAGGCGGTCAATATCGCGAAATGGGTGCTCGTCGCCCTGGTCGCGCTCAGCGTGGTTTCGCTGCTGAACTCACTGTCGGCCTCTTTCGCGCTCAATGTCACGACGGTGCTCGGCCTGCTGACTTATGCTCTCGAAGTGGCGGCGGTGGTCTATCTCTTCAGGGGGGATGCGGTGGCCTGGCTCAAGGGCAGCGAACCGATTGATCCGACTACGTTCGAATGAGGGTACGGAGGCGCAAAGGCGCTAAGTGATGGGGCAAAGCCCCAAGATTGGGATTGGAATGATCCTCTTGGCGGCCTCTAACGCCGCGCCGCGAAGAAATCCCGCAGCAGCGCCGCCGCCGGCTCCTCGCCGATGCCCGAATAGACTTCCGGCCGATGCAGGCATTGCGCCTGCTCGAACACCCGCGCGCCGTGCTCCACCGCCCCGCCCTTGGGGTCGGGCGCGCCGTAATAGAGACGGGCGATCCGGGCATGGGCGATGGCGCCGGCACACATCGCGCAGGGCTCCAGCGTGACCCACAGCTCGCAGCCATCGAGTCGCTCGCTGCCGAGCGCAGCCGCCGCCCGGCGCAGCGCCAGCACTTCGGCATGGGCCGTGGGATCGGCCAGCGCGCGGGGCGCATTGTGCCCTTCGCCGACGATCAGCCCATGCTTGACGACCACCGCGCCCACCGGCACTTCCCCTGCGCGCGCCGCTTCGCGCGCAAGCTCCAGCGCGCGCGCCATCGGCGGGGGGGTGGGCCAGCGGGTCATCAAATCTCGCGCTAGGGCGCGGCATCGGTTGACGCAAGCCGGCCTCGCCGCTATGCGCGCCGCTTTCCGGGACATCCCCCGAAGCCAATTTTTCGAGAGACGAATCATGTCGCGTATCTGCGAGTTGACCGGCAAGGGCCGCCAGACCGGCCACAATGTGAGCCACGCGAACAACAAGACCAAGCGGGTCTTCCTGCCCAACCTGCAGAACGTCACGCTGCTCAGCGAGAAGCTCGACCGCAGCTTCAAGTTCCGCGTTTCGACCCATGGCCTGCGCTCGGTCGAACACAACGGCGGGCTCGACAACTGGCTGCTCAAGACGTCCGACGCCAAGCTCAGCGACCGCGCCCTCAAGGTGAAGCGCGAGCTGAAGAAGGCCGCCACCGCCGCCTGATCCCGCACGCGCCCCGGCGCGGCTATCGAATCACCAAGACGCGCGGGCTTTCCCGCGCGTCTTTGCGTTTGGCCGCCACACCAGCTTCAGCAGCAGCGTCCGCTGGAAGGCCGACTTGTTGTCGTCCGAAATCAGCCACAGGATCGCACCGCCGTCCGCCCCCGGCTCCACAGCCAGGCCTTCGTAATTGTCGGTCGGCAGCGGTTTGGCGAGATCGGCCAGCGGCGCGGCGCGCCATCGCTCGCCGGCCCGAATCGCGGCCGGATCGGCGATCATCAGCAAGCCGGTAAAGCGCGGGGGCAGCGCCCAATGGACTTGCCGCAGCAGGATCATCACCCGCCCATCGGGCAGTTGCGCGGCATCGACCGGGCGATAGCCATCCGGTGGCCGGAATCTGAACCGTACCGGCACCGCCCCTTGCACCGGATCGGACGGAAACAGCAGCGCCGGCGAGTCCTCGTCGGACGAGCGCGGCGAGCCTTCCGCCAGCACCACGAATCGCCCATCGGCCAGCCGCACGATGGCCTCCGGCCCGGAGTTGGACGGCCAGTCACGCATGGCCGCCGGGCGCACCGAGCCTTCGGGCCGGAAACCCGCGTCATAGCGCACAATCCTGTTGCGATTTTCGTAAGCGACCCACAGGCGGCCGCTGGCGGGATCGACAGTAAGCGCCTCGCTGTCCGCGCCGGCCTTGGCCGCGGGCCTCTCGGGGCCGAGATAGGCGAAATCCACCAGGCGGCCGGGCCGGCCCGCTGGCGTGAAGCGCAAGCGCCGGCCCCTGTCGCTCACCGCCAGCAGGCTGCCATCGGGCAGCGCCGCCAGCGCCGAATAGCCGCCGAAATGACGATTGCCGCTGGATAGCACCCAGGCGCCCGCCACCCGCAAGTCACCACGCCCCATGTCCGGCAACGGCAGCGGCGTGGCCGAAAGGATCGGCCGCTCGTCGGTGAACACGGCCTGGGGCGTCCGCACCCAGGTTCCCGGCGCCAGACCCAGCGCCACGATCGTCAAGAGAACCAGCCGCCGCATCCCGCGCGCGCCTCGCAAGCGCCGCACGGGCGGTCAAGCGCGGTCAGGCGTTCAGGGCTGCATCGGCCCGGTGAACAGCAGCGGGTCCAGCCGCCGGCCGCGCCACATCAGGCTCCAGTGCAAGTGCGGCCCCGTGGCGCGCCCGGTCATGCCGATGCGGCCGAGCACCTGGCCCTGCTTCACCCACTCGCCCTCATGCACCAGAAGCTCGGAACTGTGCAGGAACGCGCTGTTGAGGCCCATGCCGTGGTCGATGATCAGCAGGTTGCCTTCCAGCGTGAACGGCGCTTGGGCGGCCAGCACCACCACGCCATCGGCCGGGGCGACATAGGCCGTGCCCGCGCCGCCGGCGATGTCGATGCCCGAATGATAGCTGCCCGGCTCTCCGCGATAGACCCGCTGCGAACCGAAACGGCCGGAGATCCTCCCCTTGGCCGGCCAGACGAAAGCCTGGCGCCAGCCTTCGCTGCCGGTATCCACCCCGCGTGCCGCCCCGATCCGCTCCAGCTCCGGCCGGCGGCGGGCCATGAACTCCGCGCTCGGTACATTGGCGGTGGGCGAGGCGTTGACGTTCTCGATCTGCCAGGCGCGCGGGCTGACCGAGAGCGGGCTTTCGATCGTGCGCCCGTCCCGCAACATGGCGATCAGCGTGGCCGAAGGCGCGGCGTCGCGATCGAACGCGGCGAAGAAATGGCCGCCCTGGTCCAGGGCCAGCGCCTGGTCGTCCAGGCGGGCCGAAACGGTGCCGGCGGGAACCTGCCCGCGAAGCCAGCCGCCCTGCGTCAACTCGCCCGAATAGAGGAAAGTGCTCGGCCCCACAGGCGCAGGCGGAACGGCGGGCGCAGGCGCGGGGACTGGATGTGCCGCCGGGGCGGGCTCGGGTTCAGAAACGGCGAGCGGCTGCACCACGCTCGATCTGGCGGGCTCGGGCGCGGGCTTACTCGGCGCCACGCAAGCCGCCGCCAGGGCCGGCAGGATCAACGAGACCGCGAGGCGCCTCACGCCTGGCCGAGCATCCGGCGCGTGGCGATCTCGGGCGTGGCATAGGCCTCCTGCCGGTCCACGCTCCAATACCGCAGGGCTTCGAGCGGGATCGGCTCTCCCGTCACCGCGCAAGTCACGAAGCGGCCGGGCTTGATGACGCGAAAACCGTTGGGGCCGTAAATGAGGGTGGCGGCATGTTCGCCGGAAGACATCAGCATGGGCATGAGCTTACCAAGCCGCCGGTCTCAACGCAATTTGCCTCAAAGCAATTTGGGTTGGCGATCCGCCGCGGGGGATGGCGGCGAAGCGGGCGCCTTGCGCGGCGGAACCGGGGCCGGCGCGCCCGCGGCCGGGATTACGTCGAGCGGGCCGTCGCGGAACTTGAGCGTCAGCGCCGCTTCGCGCGCGGCCCGCGCGGCGTCCGTCACTGCTTTCCCTTCGCGATCGAGCACCATGACGTAGCCGCGCCGCAGCGGCCGGTCGGGATGGAGCTGTTCGGCCAGGCGGGCGATGGCCGCCAGCCGCTCGCGCCGCTGCGCCAGCGGGGCGGTGAGCAGGCTTCGCTGCAATCTCACCGAAGCGAGATGCCGCTGGGCGGAGCGCACTCTCTCGCGCAGCAGGGGCGCCGAAAGCTGGGCCGAATCCCCCTGCAACCGCTCGCGCGCCCGCGCTGCCCGGTCGGCCAGCCCCCGGCGCAACCGCTCGGCCAGGTCGTCGAGCTTCAGCGTGGCCTGGGCGGCCAGCGCCTCGGGCCGGGGCAGCCGGGCGATCCGCGCCTGCAGGCGCTCGCGGCCCAGGTCTACCGGCCGCAGCGCGCATTTGCGCTGGCGCAGGCCCAGTTCGTCGATCGCTGCCTGAAGCTCGCGCCGCACCGGCACGGCGATCTCGGCGGCGGCCGTGGGGGTCGGCGCCCGGCGATCGGCCGCGTGGTCGGCCAGGGTGGTATCGGTTTCGTGCCCCACGGCGCTGATCACGGGAATCGAGGAATCCGCCAGCGCGCGGACCACCACTTCCTCGTTGAAGCACCACAAATCCTCGATCGAGCCGCCTCCCCGGGCGACGATCAGCAGGTCCGGGCGCGGGACGGGCCCATCGGCAGGTATCGCGGAAAATCCCCGAATCGCTTCGGCGATTCCCCGCTCGGCACCCTTGCCCTGGACCTGCACCGGCCAGACCAGAACATGGGTGGGGAAGCGATCCTCCAGCCGGTGGAGGATATCGCGGATCACCGCGCCGGTGGGCGAGGTGACCACGCCGATCACGCGCGGCAGGAACGGCAGCGCGCGCTTGCGCTCCTGCGCGAAAAGCCCTTCGGCCGCCAGCCGCTGCCGGGTTTTCTCCAGCAGCGCCAGCAAGGCGCCTTCCCCGGCGATCTCCATCGTCTCGATGACGATCTGGTACTTGGAGCGTCCGGGATAGGTCGTCAGCTTGCCGCTGGCGACCACTTCGATCCCGTCTTCCGCCTGGAACGGCAGGCGCTGCACCTGCCCGCGCCACATCACCCCGTCGATCACCGCGCCTTCGTCCTTCAGGCAGCAGTAAAGGTGGCCGGACGCCGCGCGCTTCACGCCAGAAAGCTCCCCTCGCAGGCGCACGAAGCCGAAGCGATCTTCCACCGTGCGCTTCAGCAGGCCGGAAATCTCGGTGATCGTGAGCGGTGCGGCGTTGTCCCCCGCCTGCCCCTTGGCTACCAGCCCGGCGGCGGGCGCATCGTCGCCGAAAGAATCGTTATCGGAAAGGCCGGGCATGAACATCCTGCTGCTGGGATCGGGCGGACGCGAACATGCGCTGGCGTGGAAGCTCGCGCAATCCCGCCTCCTGCAAGGGGGAGGTAAGCTCTTTGCCGCGCCCGGCAACCCCGGCATCGCCCAGTATGCAGAGCTTGTCGCGCTCGATGTGCGCAATCATGGGGAGGTGACGGCGTTCTGCGCCGCGCGCCAGATCGGCTTCGTGGTGATCGGCCCCGAAGCGCCGCTGGTGGACGGGCTTGCCGATTCGTTGCGCGGGGCGGGCCTGTCGGTGTTCGGCCCCTCGCGCGCGGCGGCGCAGCTCGAAGGCAGCAAGGGCTTCACCAAGGATTTGTGCGAGCGGGCCGGCATTCCCACCGCCGGTTATGTCCGCGCCGCCTCGCTGGCGGAGGCGCGCACCGCGCTCGACCGCTTCTCCCCTCCCTATGTGCTCAAGGCCGATGGGCTGGCGGCGGGCAAGGGCGTGGTGATCGCGCAATACCGCGAGGAGGCCGACGCCGCCCTTGCCGACATGTTCGGCGGCCAGTTCGGAGAAGCCGGCGCCGAAGTGGTGATCGAGGAATTCATGCAGGGGGAGGAAGCCAGCTTCTTCGCCCTGACCGACGGGGCCATCATCCTCCCTTTCGGCGGCGCGCAGGATCACAAGCGCGTGGGCGAAGGCGACACCGGCCCCAATACCGGCGGCATGGGCGCCTACAGCCCCGCGCCGATCCTCACGCCGGAACTGCGCGGCGAAGTGATGAACCGCATCGTCGCCCCCACTGTGCGGGCCCTGGCCGATGAAGGGATGCCTTATTCCGGCGTGCTTTACGCCGGCGTGATGCTGACGGCGGATGGGCCGAAGCTGGTCGAATACAACTGCCGCTTCGGCGATCCCGAATGCCAGGTGCTGATGATGCGGCTGGAAAGCGATCTCGGCGAATACCTGCTCGCCTGCGCCGAAAGCCGGCTGGGAACGATGCCGCCGCTGAAGCTGTCGCCGCAGACCGCGCTCACCGTGGTCATGGCGGCAAACGGCTATCCCGGCACGCCGGAGAAGGGCGGCGCGATCGAAGACATCGAAGCCGCCGAGGCGACCGGCGCCCGGGTGTTCCACGCCGGCACCGCGCTCGATCCCTCCGGCCGCCTGATCGCCGCCGGCGGCCGCGTGCTCAACGTCACCGCGCTGGGCGCCGATACGGCCGAAGCGCAGGCGAACGCCTATGCTGCGGTCGATCTGATAGACTTCCCGACCGGCTTCTGCCGCCGCGACATCGGCTGGCGCGAGATAGAGCGCGAACAGGCGGGTTGAGCGGAGGGGTTCTCCTCTTCCTCGTCATTCCCGCGAACGCGGGAACCCAGTCGGCTCTTATTTTGACTGGATCCCCGCGTTCGCGGGGATGACGAAAATTGGGTTTGGAACAACCCATTCACGCCTTCGAGATAACTCGAACCTACCCCAGCTTCTCCGCCATCAGCGCCTGCAAGTCCGCTTCCGGCCGCGCGCCGTAGTGGCTGATTACTTCGGCCGCGGCGATGGCGCCGCGGCGCAGGCAGCGTTCCAGTGGCTCGCCGCGGGCGTGGCCGAACAGGAAGCCGGCGGCGAACAGGTCCCCCGCGCCCGTCGTATCCACCAGGTCGTCGATCGGCTCCGCGGCAACGCGCGCCTGCTCGCCTTGGGAAACGGCCACCGCGCCATCGGCGCTGCAGGTGACGACCAGCGTGGGCACCTGGCCCTGCAACGCGGCGATGCCGGCTTCGATGCCCTGCTCCCCGGTCAATGCCGCCAGTTCCAGATGGTTGGCGAACAGGATGTCGATCAGCCCATCCCTTATCAGCGCCCGGAAATCGTCGCCGTAGCGCTCGATCACGAAGACGTCGGACAGGGTGAAGGCCACCTTGCGCCCGGCGGCATGGGCCGCTTCGATCGCCCGCCGCATCGCCGCGCGCGGTTCTTCCGGATCCCACAGATAGCCTTCGAGGTAGAGGATGCTCGCCCCGCCGATCGCTTCCTCGTTCAGCGTCGCGGCGGGAAGGAACTGCGAAGCGCCCAGGAAGGTGTTCATCGTCCGCTGCCCGTCGGGCGTGACGAAGATCAGGCATCGCGCCGTCGGCGGCTCTTCCGCGCGCGCAGGCGTGTCGAAATCGATGCCCAGGGCGCGGATGTCATGGGCGAAGACTTCGCCGAGCTGGTCGTTCGCCACCTGGCCGATGAAGGCGCATTGGGCGCCGAGCGCGGCGAGCCCCGCCAGCGTGTTGGCGGCCGATCCCCCGGAAATCTCCCGCGCCGGCCCCATCGCGTCGTACAGCGCCTTCGCCCGCTCCGCATCGACCAGCGTCATCCCGCCGCGATTGAGCTGCAGCTCCTCGATCAGTTCGTCCGCGCAGGGAGCCATCACGTCGACGATCGCATTGCCGATCGCGATCACATCGTATCTCGGTTCGTTCATGAGTCCTTCCGGAGATCGGGAAAAGCGAAGGCCAGGACAGCCGCCGCGTCTGGCGTTGACTTGGCCTGCCGCGCGCGCGATCGCAAGCACGGATGGGAGCTGTCGCCACATCGCTGCTGCTCGCACTCGGCCAACTGGCCGATCCGAAGGTGCTTCGCGTCCTGGTGAAGAGCCTGGCAGTAACGCTGGTACTGTTCGCCATGGTGGCCGTGGGCGGGTGGTTCGCGATCGACCGGCTGCTGGCCTGGGCCGGGCTGGGCGACGTCCTGTTCGCCGGCGCGCAGCCCCTGCGCGGCCTTGCCTCGCTGGTTCTGGCGCTGCTCGGCCTCTGGCTCGCCTGGCGCATCGTGGCCCTGGCGGTGATCGAGTTCTTCGCCGACGAGGTCGTGCAGGCCGTCGAAGCGCGGCATTATCCCGGCGCGGCGCAGACAGCCCGCGATCTGCCGGTGCACGAACAGTTTTCCACCAGCATCGCCGTTGCCGTCCGGGCATTGGCGATCAACCTCGTGGCGCTGCCCTTCGCGCTGCTGCTTCTGGTCACGGGCGTGGGCGCGGCGCTGCTGTTCTGGCTGATCAATGCCGTGCTGATCGGGCGTGAGCTGCAGGACATGGTCTGGCTGCGCCATCGCCGCGAACGGCGCGACCCGGCCCCTGTCGGCAAGGCGCAGCGCTTCATCCTCGGCGCAGCGGTGGCCGCGCTGCTGGCGCTGCCGATCGTCAATTTCATCGCCCCGATCCTCGGCGCCGCCGCCGCGACCCACCTGATTCATCGAAAAGAGACGAGACGCTGATGCGCCTGATTCCCCTGTCCCTTGTGCTGCTGCTGGTCGGTGGCTGCGTCGCGGTGCCGCCGCCGCGCCAGGCGCCCCCGGTTCCGCCGGGCTCCGGCGGGCCCACGGTGCTCCGCCCCCAGGCCCAGCGATCCGTGCCGCCCACCTTGCCCGCACGCCCGCCTGATACCGCATTCCGCCCGCCGGAAGTGCTGCGCGCGCCCGGCCTCGACGCCGTGATCCGTCAGGATGCCGCCAGCCTGGTGCGCCGCTTCGGCGCGCCCCGGCTCGACGTGCGTGAAGGCGATATGCGCAAGCTCCAGTTCGCCGGCCGCTCCTGCGTGCTCGACGTGTTCCTCTATCCGCTGCGCGAGGGCGCGGAACCGGTCGCCACCTGGGCGGAAGCGCGCCGCCCCAGCGACGGCCAGGAAGTGGACCGCGCGGCCTGCGTGCAGGCGCTGGGGCGGTAGGGCGGTAGGGCGGAATCATCCTCGTCATTGCGAGCGTAGCGAAGCAATCCAGGGCGACAGTGCAATACGCTCTGGATTGCTTCGCTACGCTCGCAATGACGATTCAGACCCTAGACCGTGAAGCTTTCCCCGCAGCCGCAGGCGCCCTTGGCGTTGGGGTTCTCGAACACGAAACCGGCGGTGAAATCGTCTTCCCGCCAGTCCATGATCGAGCCGACGAGATAGAGCACGCTCGCCCCATCGATATAGAACGCGCCGCCGGGGGTCGCGATCTTCTCGTCGAACGCCTGTTCCTCGGTCACGTAGTCGACCGAATAGGCCAGGCCGGAACATCCGCGCCGGGGGGTGGAGAGCTTGACGCCGATCGCATCCTCAGGCGCCTGGGCCATCAGCGCGGCGATCCGCGCTTCGGCGGCCGGCGTCAGGATCACGGCAGCAGGGCGCTGGCGCGTTGCGGGGCGGGTCGTGGTCTCGGTCATCGCTTTCTCTTTGCGCTCCCGCTCAGGGGGACGGCATGGGGGCCTGTTCCTACTATATAGGAAGCCAATCCTCGCGGACACGCTCCTGATCCCTCCTCACGGAGGGGATCACAGCATCCCCAGTTCCAGCCGCGCTTCGTCGCTCATTTTCGAAGGGTCCCACGGCGGGTCCCAGGTGATCTCCACTTGCGCATCGCGCACGCCCGGCACGGCCCCGATGCGCAGCTCCACCTCGCCCGGCATCGATTCGGCCACCGGGCAATGCGGCGTGGTCAGCGTCATGACAATGGCCACATCACCATCGTCCGTCACGTCCACGCCATAGATCAGGCCGAGGTCGTAGATGTTCACCGGGATCTCCGGATCATAGATGTCCTTCAGCGCCTCGATCACGCCTTCGTAAAGCGCGCCGCCGGGTTCGCCCGAAGCGACCGACGCCGGCTTCTGCGCCAGGAACCCTTCGAGATAGTCCTTCTTGCGCTCCAGCTTCGCCTGGGCCGTTTCCGGCGGCATCCCGGCATCTTCCACGCGCGCCCGCGCGGGCGCGTCCACCCGGTCCACTTCCTCCACTGTGAAGCGCTTGTCGGCGTCCTCGATCATTACCCGAAAATCCTCCTGGCCCGCTCGATCCCGCGCAGCAGGGCCGCCACATCATCCTCGTCGCTGTAGAGCCCGAAGCTCGCCCGCGCCGTGGCCGATACGCCCAGCCGTTCCATCAGCGGCTGCGCGCAATGGTGCCCGGCGCGGATGGCCACGCTTTCTTCATCCAATATGGTGCCGAGATCGTGCGGATGAATGCCGTCGATCGCGAAGCTGACGATCCCCGCGCTCTCTTCCGGCCCGAACACGGTGACATCGTTCATGCCGCGCAGCGCCTCGCGCAGGCGCGCGACCAATGTGGCCTCGTGGGCATGGATCGCCTCCAGCCCGATGCCCGCGACGTAATCGCACGCCACGCCCAGCCCGATCGCCTCCACGATCGCCGGCGTCCCCGCCTCGAACCGCTGCGGCGGGGGCGCGAAGGTCGTCTTTTCGAACGTGACCCGCTCTATCATTGCGCCGCCGCCCTGCCACGGGGGCATGGCGTCGAGCAGCTCACGCCGCGCCCAGAGGGCGCCGATGCCCGTGGGGCCGTAGAGCTTGTGGCCGGAGAAAGCATAGAAATCGCAATGAAGCGCCGCGACATCGACCGGCAGGCGCGGCACCGCCTGGCATCCATCGACCAGCAGCTTCGCCCCCACCGCATGGGCCAGATCGGCCGCCCGGCGCACGTCGAGCAGGGAGCCGAGCACGTTCGAGACATGCGCGAAGGCCACCATGACATGGTCCTTCGTAAGCATCCGTTCGGCGGCGTCGAGGTCGATCCGCCCGTCGGGCGTCAGCGGGCAGACATCCACCTGCCATCCGGCCAGCTGCCACGGCACCACGTTCGAATGATGCTCCAGCTCCGACAGCAGCACCCGGCCCTTCTGCGGATAGCTGTAGGCGACGAGGTTGATCGCCTCGGTCGCCCCGCGGGTGAACACCAGTTCGTCCTCGCGCCCGCCGATGAACGCCGCCACCCGCCGCCGCGCCGCTTCATAGCCGAGCGTCATCTCGGCCGAGCGGCTGTACACCCCGCGATGCACGGTGGCGTAATCGGGGCCGATCGCCCGCGCCACCGCCTCGATCACCGCGCGCGGCTTCTGCGCCGTGGCCGCGGAATCGAGATAATGCCACGGCGTGCCATCGGCATTGAGCAGGCCGGGGAAGTCATCCCGATAGCCCCTCCCCTTCAGGGGAGGGGTTGGGGTGGGGGCTGTCGGCAACGGCACGGTCTCGTAACCTGCCCCACCCCCGGCCCCTCCCCTGAAGGGGAGGGGGGAATCCATGCCTTCACTCATGCCCGTTCCTCCAGCACCGCCAGGGCGGCGTCCAGCAGCCGCTCCTGCTCGCCCGCGTCATCCAGCGCTGCGAAGGCATCGGCGATAAAGGCCCGCACCAGCAGGGCCCTGGCCGCTTCGGGCGGAAGCCCGCGCGCGGCCATGTAGAACCGCGCCGCTTCGTCCATCTGGCCGATCGCCGCGCCGTGGGCGCACTTTACGTCATCGGCGAAGATCTCCAGCTCCGGCTTGGTATTGGCCGAAGCGCCGCGTTCCAGCAGCAGCGCCCTGAAATCCTGCGCCGCGTCGGTCTTCTGCGCCGCGCGGGCCACATCGATGCGGCCCAGGAAATTGCCCGTCGCCTGGCCCCAATGCACCGCGCGCACGACCTGGTCGGACGTCGCGCCCGGTTCGGCATGCACGGTGCGGGTGACGAACTCGCGCGTCGCCTCGCCGCCGCCGATGGTCACCCCGCCGAACTGGAAATGCGCGCCTTCCGCCAGGTGCACCTGCACTTCCAGCCGCGCGTAATCTCCCCCCGCGTTGACCGCGAACAGTTCCGCTCGCGCGCCTTTGCCCACGACAAGGCGGATGCGATGCAACTCGGGCGCGGAACCCTTGAGGACAAGGCATTCCCGCCGTGTCTCGCCAGGGGCCAGTTCCACGGTTTCCCATTCATCGAAACGCTCGGGCGCAAGCGTCTTCAGCGCGGCGAAATCGGCGTAGCGCCATTCCTCCTGCTTCGGAGTGGGGGGGGCGATCGTGCTCATGCGATTCGGCTCTCGCCGGGGCGCCGGGGCGCAGAGGATTTCGGGTTCGCGCGGAGGCGCGGAGACGCGGAGAAGGAGAACACTGCGGCGAAGCCGCCCTCCACTCGCAAGCTGGCGGCTTGGTCCGGCCGTTCGATCGGAAAGCGGCTTCGCCGTGAGCGCTTGATCTCCGCGTCTCCGCGCCTCCGCGTGAAAATCTCTTCTCCGCGCCTCCGCGCCTCCGCGCGAACCCGAAATCCTCTGCGCCCCTGCGCCTCTGCGAGCGCCCTAACCATCACGCCACCGCCTCGTAGCCCTGCTCTTCGAGCTGGAGCGCCAGCTCCGGCCCGCCGCTCTTCACGATGCGGCCCTTCGACAGGACATGGACGAAATCCGGCCGCACATAATCGAGCAGCCGCTGGTAATGCGTGATCAGCAGCACGCCCTTGTCGGGCTTGCGCATGATCGCGTTAATCCCCTCGCCGACGATCCGCAGCGCATCGATGTCGAGGCCGCTGTCGGTCTCGTCCAGCACCGCGAAGGCCGGATCGAGGATGCCCATCTGCACCATCTCGGCGCGCTTCTTCTCGCCGCCGGAAAAGCCGACGTTCACCGGCCGCTTCAGCATCTCCATGTCGAGCCTGAGCAGCGCCGCCTTCTCGCGCGCCAGCTTGAGGAACTCCCCGCCCGACAGCGGCGCCTGCCCCCGCGCCTTGCGCTGGGCATTGAGCGCCTCGCGCAGGAACTGCACGTTGGATACGCCCGGAATCTCGACCGGGTACTGGAACCCCAGGAACAGCCCCAGCGCCGCGCGCTCGTGCGGCTCCAGCGCCAGCAGGTTCTGCCCGGCGAACGTCACCGAACCCTCGGTCACCTCATATCCCGGCCGCCCGCCCAGCACATAGGCCAGGGTGGACTTGCCCGCCCCGTTCGGCCCCATGATCGCATGGACCTCGCCCGCGTTCACGGTGAGCGACAGGCCGTTGAGGATCGGCGTGCCGCCGACTTCGGCGTGGAGATTATCTATCTTGAGCATTATCGGCTTTCTTGCGGTTGGGCCGTGAATAGTGCTGGTTCGGATTGGCCTCGCGGTGGGCGCGCGCGGCTTCCTTCTTGTCGGCGATGCGCATCCGCATCCCGGCGGTGATGCGCGCCAGCACATCGTCGATGTTCTCGAGCACATCCGCCGCCTTGATGTGCATCACCCGCACACCGACCGCCTCGAGGCTCTTGTCGCGCCGGCGGGCGATGGCCTCGTCCTCACCTTCCTCGTCGATGTCGATCGCCATGCCGAGGTGGTGGCAGTTGAAATCGACGATCGCCGAGCCGACCACGGCGTGCCGCTTGAAGGTATAACGGCCCAGGTTCGCCTTGGCGAACCGCTCCGCCAGCACCTTGTGCGCCTCACTCGAATGCCGCCGCATGTCGCGCGCCCGCTCATGCAGCGCATCGAGCCGCTTCTCCGAAATCTCCCACCCTCGCCCCTTGCGCTTGAGCGCGGGCGCGGCGTCCTCGGCGGAGGGGGTACGGATCTTGAGGGTTTTGCGGTCAGTCATCAACGCCCTCCCCGCTTCTCGTCACCCTGAACTTGTTTCAGGGTCCAGGGGGCGGAGCACACCGAAGCACGCCGGAACGGCGCAACCTTGCGGCTGGGCCGCGCATCAATCGGCCGTTCCGCGCAAAGTGGAGACATGGACCCTGAAACAAGTTCAGGGTGACGGGTCAGCAATAGGTGGAAGGTGCGCATCACCCCACGCTCCCCTCAAGGCTGATCCCCAGCAGCTTCTGCGCTTCGACGGCGAATTCCATCGGCAGCTGCTGCAGCACCTCTTTCGCGAAGCCGTTGACGATCAGCGCCACCGCTTCCTCCTGCCCCAGCCCGCGCTGCATGGCGTAGAACAGCTGATCATCGCTGATCTTGCTGGTGGTCGCTTCGTGCTCGATCTGCGCGGTGGGGTTCTTGACCTCGATGTAGGGGACCGTGTGGGCGCCGCAGTCATGGCTGAGCAGCAGGCTGTCGCACTGGGTGAAGTTGCGCACGCCATCGGCATTGGCCGCCACGCGCACCAGCCCGCGATAGGTATTGTTGCTCTTCCCCGCGCTGATGCCCTTGGAGATGATCGTCGAGCGGCTGTTGCGGCCGTTGTGGATCATCTTGGTGCCGGTATCGGCCTGCTGGTAATTGTTGGTCACCGCCACGGAGTAGAATTCGCCGACCGAATCCTCGCCGTTCAAAACACAGCTGGGATATTTCCAGGTCACCGCGCTGCCGGTCTCCACCTGGGTCCAGGAAATCTTGCTCCGCGCGCCCTGGCACAGCCCGCGCTTGGTGACGAAGTTGTAGATCCCGCCCTTGCCCTCGGCATCGCCGGGATACCAGTTCTGCACCGTGGAATACTTGATCTCCGCATCGTCGAGCGCGACCAGTTCCACCACCGCGGCGTGCAGCTGGTTCTCATCGCGCTGCGGCGCGGTGCAGCCTTCGAGGTAGGAGACGTAGCTGCCCTTGTCGGCCACGATCAGCGTGCGTTCGAACTGGCCGGTATTCTCCGCATTGATGCGGAAATAGGTGCTCAGCTCCATGGGGCAGCGCACGCCTTCCGGCACGTAGACGAAAGTCCCGTCCGAAAAGACCGCGCTGTTGAGCGTGGCGAAATAGTTGTCGCGCTGCGGCACCACACGGCCGAGCCACTTCTTCACCAGGTCCGGATGCTCGCGGATCGCCTCGCTGATCGAGAGGAAGATCACGCCGGCCTTCTTCAGCTCCTCGCGGAAGGTCGTGGCCACGGAAACGCTGTCGAACACCGCATCCACCGCCACCTTGCGCGCGCCTTCTACGCCGGCGAGCACCTTCTGCTCCTCCAGCGGAATGCCGAGCTTTTCGTAAACCTCGCGGATCTCCGGATCGAGTTCGTCGATGCTCTTGAGCTGCGGCTTTTTTTTCGGCGCCGCGTAGTAATACGCGTCCTGGTAATCGATCGGCGGCACGTCGAGCTTGGCCCAGTCGGGCGCTTCCATGTCCTGCCACAGGCGGAAGGCCTTGAGCCGCCAATCGAGCATCCATTCCGGCTCGCCCTTCTTGGCCGAGATGAAACGCACGGTGTTTTCGTCGAGCCCCTTGGGCGCGAACTCCTGCTCGATCTCGCTGGACCAGCCGTGCTCATACTCGGCCACCCGAGCCGCTGCCTCGCGCGCGGCGCGATCCTGAATGTCGACGTCTTCGGTCATGCTCTGATTCCAAGAGAGATCGCTCGCAGAGGCGCGGAGGCGCAGAGGGGATAGACCCGTTGGCTCCGCTCTTTGCTCATCATCCCCGTTTCTCTTTTCGTCATCCCCGCGAACGCGGGGACCCAGTCGGCTCTATCCGCGTTCGGGTTCCCGCGTTCGCAGGACTGCCGAACGCCAGGGGAAACCCCCTCCGCATCTCCGCGTGAAACAAAAGTCATCGCGCCACCCTCGCCATGCGAGGCTGCGCCAGCTGCGTCAGCGGCACGCCCGCCAGCGCCCCGCGCAGGGTCTCGTTCACCACGCCCCAGTGCGGGCGCACGTTGCAGCATTCCTCCAGCCCGCAATCGTGCCGCCCCGCTTCCACGCAGGCGGTCAGTGCGATCGGGCCTTCGACCGCTTCGACGATATCCGCCAGAGTGATCGCCGCCGCCGGCCGCGCGAGCTTGAGGCCGCCGCCCGCGCCGCGCACCGAACGCAGCAGGCCGGCGCGCGAAAGCAGGCTGACCAGTTTCTGCACCGTGGGCACCGGCAGGCCGGTTTCATCGGCCAGGTCGGCGGCCGAAACCCGCGCGCTGCCGCAGTGGCGCGCGGCGGCGCACATCGTCACGACGGCGTAATCGGCCATGCTGGACAGGCGCATTATTGCGATCCGTTCTCAAATCGGAGTGATTCGTTCCGATTTCACTTAGGAGCCTCGGCCGCGGATTTCAAACAAGCGCCGCTTTCAGGGCAAAAAAACAGGGCGGCCCCGGTTGACCGGAGCCACCCTGGAAAGTCGAGAACCCACCCCATCGCTGGGGCAAGCCCTTCGGGTCGCCCGAGTCGCCTAAGCGATTGAGCCGATTCGGAATTGTAGGAAAGCGACACAAGGCCCCTTGGCGCGGCTTTCCTATCGCGCGCGCGATCCCGATCGCCAATCGACAGCACGGCGCCCCTCTGCCATCAGCGCCGCGATGCTTTATCGCCTGCTGCGACCTGCCCTGTTCACGCTCGATCCGGAAACGGCGCATGGTCTTGCCATCACCGCGCTCAAGGCGCTGCCGCGCCGGCCCGCGCCGGCGGACGGGCCGCTGTCGATCGATGTCGCGGGCCTCGCTTTTCCCAATCCGCTGGGCATGGCGGCCGGCTTCGACAAGGACGGCGAAGTGCCCGATGCGCTGCTCGGCCTCGGTTTCGGCTTTGCCGAAGTCGGCTCGATCACCCCGCGCCCGCAGGCCGGCAATCCGAAACTGCGCCTGTTCCGGCTGGCGGAGGACCAGGCGGTGATCAACCGCATGGGCTTCAACAACGGCGGTGCCCCGGCGGCCGCCGCGCGGCTGGCGGCCCGGCAGGGCCACAGCGGCATCGTCGGCATCAATGTGGGCGCCAACAAGGATTCGGCCGACCGCATCGCCGATTACGCGCAGATGACGCGGATCATGGCGCCGCTCGCCTCTTATCTGGCGGTCAACATCTCCAGCCCCAACACGCCGGGCCTGCGCGCCTTGCAGGATGAAGGCGCGCTCACCGCCCTGCTGGATGCCGTGCTGGAAGCGCGGGGGCCGGATGGCCCGCCGGTGTTCCTCAAGGTCGCGCCCGATCTGGAGCCGGCGGATATCGACGCCATCGCCCGCATCGCCATGGACAAGCGGCTCGCCGCGCTCACCGTGGCCAACACCACGATTTCCCGCCCGCCGCTGCATTCACGCCACGCTGGGGAAACAGGCGGCCTTTCGGGCGCGCCGCTGAAGGACCTCGCGCTTGCCCGCCTGCGCGATTTTCGCCGGGCCACGGGCGGCGCGCTGCCGCTGGTCGGCGTGGGCGGCATCGCCAGCGCGCAAGACGCCTGGCAGCGCATTCGCGCCGGGGCCAGTGTGGTCCAGCTCTATTCGGCGATGATCTACGAAGGCCCCGGAATCGCCCGCCGCATCGTGCGCGGGCTGGAGGCGCTGATGCGCCGTGACGGGTTCGCCTCGGTTGCCGAGGCGGTGGGAAGCGAATAGCAGCTTGGCGATGCTGCGTCGTTTCCTGGTCCCGATCGCCCCGCTGCTGCTGGGCGCCTGCGCCACCGTTGCCCTCCCGCCTGAATCGCCCACGGCCGCGCACGTGCCGGCCGAGACACGGGGCTTGGTCAGCGCCGCCGATCCCCGCGCGGCCGAGGCGGGGGCGGAGATGCTCCGTGTCGGCGGCAGCGCGGCCGACGCGGCCATTGCCACCATGCTGGCGCTGGGCGTGGTCGAGCCGCAAAGCTCCGGCATCGGCGGCGGCGGATTCATGCTCTACGGCGATGCCGGCGGCGGCGTGGAGACCTTCGATGGCCGCGAGACGGCCCCCGCCGGGGCCGATGGCCAGTGGTTCCTCGATGGCCAAGGCCAGCCGCTGCCGTTCATGACCGCGGTCGTCTCCGGCCTGAGCGTGGGTGTGCCCGGCAATCTGCGGCTGGCCGAGGAAGCCCATCGCCGCCATGGCAAGCTTCCCTGGGCCAAGCTGTTCGAGCCCGCGATCCGCCTGGCCCGCGATGGCTGGACACTGAGCGAGCGGGGCCACGAATTCCTTGCCGATGCGAAGAACCGCGCGGCGCACCAGCCGGAAGGCCTGGCGCTGTTCTATGGCGCCGACGGCCAACCGCTGCCGGCCGGCACACGCGTCCGCAATACAGCGCTGGCCGAAACGCTCGAGCAGATCGCCCGCAAGGGCGCCGGCTGGTTCTATTCCGGCGAAAACGCCGCGCGGATCGCCGGCAAGGTCGCCGCCGAAACACCGCGCCAAGGGGCCATGACCGTGGCCGACATCGCCGCCTACCAGGCGAAAGTCCGCCCCGAAGTCTGCGGCGCCTACCGGGCCTATCGCATCTGCGGCATGGGCCCGCCTTCATCAGGCGCGACCACGGTCTATGCCATTCTCAAGCAGCTCGAGCGCTTCGATCTCCACACGATCGGCCCCCGTTCGCCCACGTTCTGGCACCTTTTCGCCGAATCGCAGCGCCTGGCCTACGCCGACCGCGACCGCTACCTGGCCGATACCGATTTCGTCTCCGTCCCGGTGCCGGGCCTGACCGATCCGGCCTATCTCTCCCGGCGCAGCGCGCTGATCGAACCCGGGCATACGATGCAGACGGTGAGCGCCGGCACGCCCTCCGGCCTGGCTCTCGCCCCGCCCCAGGGCACCGGGCCGGAGGAGCACGGCACCTCGCACTTCGTGGTGATCGACGATGCGGGCGACGCGGCGAGCTACACCTCCACGGTCGAAGGCTCGTTCGGATCGGGCATCATGGTCGGCGGCTATTACCTCAATAACGAGCTGACCGATTTCAGCTTCGCGCCCGCCGGGCCCGATGGCCGGCCGGTGGCCAACCGGGTCGAGGGCGGCAAGCGCCCGCGCAGCTCCATGGCGCCGACGCTGGTTTACGATGCCAGCGGCCGGCTGATCCTGGCCGTGGGCGCGGCGGGCGGCTCGACCATTCCGGTGCAGGTCGCCCGCGTGCTGATCGGCGTGCTCGACTTCGAATTGCCGATCGACCAGGCGATCGCGCTGCCGGTGCTGTTCTCACCCGGCGATTCCATCTCGGTCGAGCCGGGAACCTGGCTCGAAGCCATGATCCCGCAACTCCAGGCTCTTGGCCATGCGCGCGTGGCGCCGCGCGCCATGCCGCTCAAGGCCAATGGCGCCCAGCGCACGGCCACGGGCTGGATCGGCGCGGCTGACCCACGCAGCGAAGGCGCCGTCGTTGCCGAGTGAGCTTGCCGCTCGGCGGCGCGCGCCTTAATCCGGGCGGCGAGGGAACCGGAAAGCCGGCCCCTTTGAGGATGGAGGCGCTGCCCTTGCAGCTTACCGATTTCGCGTCCGCGCCCAATCTGGTGCGGCTGTTCCTCGACCGCGCGGACGAGCTGGGCGACCAGCCCTTCCTCGTCGCCCGGACAGGCGGCACATGGCAGCCGCTGAGCTGGCGGGACGCCGCGCGGCAGGTCTGCCTGCTGGCCAAATCGCTGCGTGCGCTGGGGCTCGAACCGGGCGACCGTGTCATGCTGGTTTCCGAGAATCGCCCGGAATGGGCGATCGCGGACCTGGCCGTGATGGCCGCCGGCTGCATCACCACCCCCGCCTACACCACCAATACCGACCGCGATCACCAGCATATCCTGGAGAACTCCGGCGCGCGGGCGGTGATCGTTTCCAGCGCCAGGCTGGCGGAACCGCTGCTGCCGGCCATGGTCCGCGCCGGCAGTGCCGAGCATCTGATCAGCATCGAGCCGATCCGTACTGCACAGCAAGGCAGCTTCGCCTGCCATGCGTGGAGCGATCTTATCGCCGGCGATGAAGCAGCCGCCCGCGCGGCGGTGGAAGAACGGATTGCCCTGATCGGCCGGCGCGATCCGGCCTGCATCATCTATACCAGCGGCACCGGGGGATCGCCGCGCGGGGTGCTGCTGCATCACGGCGCGATCCTGAGCAACGTGGAAGGCGCGGTCGCCGTCCTCGCCGGCGATCTCGGCTGGGGGCGTGAACGTTTCCTCTCGTTCCTGCCGCTCAGCCACGCGCTCGAACATACCGCCGGGCTTCACCTGCCTATCGGCCTGGGCGCAGAGATCTGGTTCGCCGAAGGGCTCGACAAGCTCGCCAGCAATATCGAGGAGGCGAAGCCGACCTTCATGGTCGTCGTGCCCCGTCTGTTCGAACTGCTGCGCACGCGCATCGTCAAGCAGGTGGAACGGCAGGGCCGGCTGGCTAACTTCCTGCTCGACCAGTCGCTGGCCCTCGCCGAACGGCGCGCCGCGGGCGTGCGCCGGCTGAGCGACTGGCCGGTCGAACGGCTGCTGGATGTCACGCTGCGGCCCAAGGTCCGCCAGCGTTTCGGCGGCCGGATCAAGGCGCTCGTCTCGGGCGGCGCGCCGCTCAATCCCGAAGTCGGCGCGTTCTTCGAATCAATGGGCCTGCTCATGCTCCAGGGCTATGGCCAGACGGAAAGCGCCCCGGTGATCAGCGTCAATCACCCCTCGGCGGGGATCAGGCTCGACACGGTCGGCCCGCCGCTCAAGGGGGTGGAGGTGCGGATCGCCGAAGATGGCGAAATCCTCGTCCGGGGTGAGCTGGTCATGCTCGGCTACTGGCGTAATGCGGAAGAGACGGAAAAGACCGTCGTCGACGGCTGGCTGCACACCGGCGACATCGGTCATTTCGACGAGGGCGGCCGGATCGTCATCACCGACCGCAAGAAGGACATCATCGTCAACGACAAGGGCGATAACATCGCCCCCCAGAAGCTCGAAGGCATGCTGACCCTGCGGCCGGAGATCGCCCAGGCGATGGTCAGCGGCGACAAGCGGCCGTTCATCGCCGCGCTGCTGGTGCCCGATGCCGAATGGGCGTTCGAATGGGCGAAAGCCAATGGCGAGGCGTTCGACCTGCCGGCCCTTCAGAAACTGCCCGCTTTCCGATCCGCGGTGCGCGCGGCGGTGGACCGGGTGAACGCAGACCTTTCGATCACCGAAAAAATCCGCCGCTTCGCCTTCGCCGACGAGCCTTTCGCCATCGACAACGCCGAGCTCACCCCCAGCCTCAAGATCCGCCGCCACGCCATCCGCCAACGCTACGGCGCACGGATCGATGCTCTATACAAGGATTGACGCTCGTAAGAGCGCGGCCTTGAAAAAGCGCCAGGAGATTTCGCCAGCTTTCGTCATTCCCGCGAAAGCGGGAACCCAGTTGCATCCGATGGCTCGACGGAGCCGACTGGATCCCCGCTTTCGCGGGGATGACGAAGGAGGGAGGGTGCCTTCGCGCCGCAGCGCGCAAATTCTCTCTTTCCGCGGCGGCTCAAGCCACCTCGGCCTCGACCTTTTCCGGATAGAAGCAAGGCTCGCGCTCCGACCAGCCGGGGGCCGTGGCGGCGGCTTCGCTCAGCGATTGCAGCAGCATCTTGCGCCGGGCGGGGCGAATCCGGGGGAGAGCCGCGGCGCCGCAGAACGCGGCCGGCAGCCACGGGCGCGCCCTGGCGCCCAGCAGGCGCTCGTAAAGGAAGCGATAGGCCGAAAAGCTCGCCAGCGCTTCATGCGCCAGGTCCTGCACGGTGATCCGGATCAGCGGCCCCATGAACTCCTGCACGCCGTCGAGAGAGGTTTCGCAAGGAATCGCCTCGCGCAAGGCGCGCAGCTCGCGATAGGCGAGATATTGCTGGCGGATCGCCACCTTGTCGCCCGCGCGGTGCGACCACTGCTTGAAGGCATCGCCGCGCCCCAGGCCGATATCGAGCCCACGCTCGATATAAAGCTGCTCGTCTTCGGAAAAGCTGGCGAACTCGCGCAATTCGGCGATCGTCAACGATGCGGTTCCGCCTTTGGCCATGGCTTGCCCTCTGGTGAGGAGCCGAGTCTCGCCGATCTTGGTTAGCTTCGCGTAAACGCCCGGGGTATTTTCACACGGAGGGTCAGATCAGCCCCGCCAGCGGGCTGCTCGGATCGGCATATTTGCGAGTCTGCATCCGGCCCGCGAGATAGGCATCCCGTCCGGCCTGCACCGCCAGCTTCATCGCCCGCGCCATCCGCACCGGGTCGCCGGCTTCGGCGATGGCGGTATTCATCAGCACGCCGTCGCAGCCCAGTTCCATCGCCACCGCCGCATCGCTTGCCGTGCCCACGCCGGCATCGACCAGCACCGGCACCCCGGCGCCTTCCACGATCAGGCGGATCGTCACCCGGTTCTGGATGCCCAGGCCAGAGCCGATCGGCGCGCCCAGCGGCATGATCGCCACCGCGCCCGCTTCCTCCAGCTGCTTCGCCCCGATGGGATCGTCGGTGCAATAGACCATGGGCTTGAAGCCCTCTTTCACCAGCACTTCCGTCGCCCGCAGGGTTTCGCGCATATCGGGATAGAGCGTGCGCGCTTCCCCCAGCACCTCGAGCTTGACGAGATCCCAGCCGCCGGCCTCGCGCGCCAGCCGCAAGGTGCGAATGGCGTCCTCGGCGGTGTAGCAGCCGGCGGTATTGGGCAGATAGGTGACGGCCTTCGGATCGATGAAATCGGTCAGCATCGGCGCCGTCGGGTCCGACACGTTGACGCGGCGCACGGCCACGGTGACGATCTCCGCCCCGCTCGCCGCCAGCGCGGCGGCGTTCTGCGCGAAGTCCTTGTACTTGCCGGTGCCGACGATCAGCCGCGAGCGGAACGTGCGCCCGGCGACGGTCCAGGTGTCCTCGCCCAGGTTCGCCGCATGGTTCCCGCCGCCGACGAAATGCACGATCTCGAGCACGTCGCCTTCGGCCAGCGAGGCTTGGGCCAAGGTCGAGCGCGGCACGATCTCGCCATTGCGCTCCACCGCCACTTTCTCCGGCTTCAGGCCAAGCTCCACCACCAGGGCGGACAGCGTGGCGGCGCGGGTACGGCGAGATTCGCCATTGACGGTAAGGGTGATCGGCGCGTCCATATCCACGCCAGATAGCGGCTGCTAGCGCCGGTGCAAGCTGGGCCGCACGTTGGACAGGTGGCCGAGCGCCACCAGCGAAACGCCGATGATCGTCAGCACGGCTTCCTCCACGCCGTGGCCGACCGCCAGCGCAGCGGCCATGAAGGCCAGCCCGGCCACCGCCACAACGATCGGCGCGGCGCGGCGATGCCGCAAGGCGCCCAGGCCGATAGCGGTGCCGGCGACGAGCGTCGCCAGCAACAGGCCCACCCGGTGGATCGCCGGGTCCAGCAGAACCGTGCCGCCGATGCCCAGCCCGGCGACGATGACCAGGCCCAGCACGCAATGCACCGCGCACAGGCACGAAAGCGCGACGCCCAGGCGATCGAGACGATGGCGAATCCGGGGGAATGACGCGGCCATGGCCGCCCCTTATGTAACCATATAACGTTGCGCAAGTGCGAACAGGCCAGCGGGCTTGCGATTTGCCGGCCGCGAGCGCAGGGGAGGCGCCGTCATGGTTGCTCAGACAGGAAAGCTCGGCAAGGCGGCGCCCGTGGCCGGCGAAGGGAAAGCCCGACCGCTGGCGCTGGCGCGTTGGCTGCTGGTGGTCGCCACGCTCGTGGTGCTGATCGTCACCGTCGGCGGGATCACCCGGCTGACCGAATCCGGCCTTTCGATCACCGAGTGGAAGCCGATCACCGGCGCGCTGCCGCCGCTCAACGATGCCCAATGGCAGGCCGAGTTCGACGCCTACAAGCAGATCGGCGAATATCGCCAGATCAACGGCCCGGCGGGCATGACCCTGGCCGACTACAAGTTCATCTATTACTGGGAATGGTCCCACCGCCTTCTCGGCCGCCTGATCGGGTTCGCCTTCGCGCTCCCGCTCGTCTGGTTCTGGATCAGGGGGGCGATTCCGAGGGGCTACAAGCCCCGCTTGCTGGCCCTGCTCGCGCTGGGGGGGCTCCAGGGCCTGTTCGGATGGCTGATGGTCCGCTCCGGCCTGTCCGCGCAAGTGACTGATGTGAGCCACTTCTGGCTCTCGATCCACCTGCTCACCGCGCTGCTCACGCTGGCCGCGCTGGTATGGGTCGCGCTGGACCTGATCGGGCTGTCGCGCAATCCAGGAGCCAGGCCCGCCAGGCTGACCGGCTTCGCCGCGATCACCGGCGCGGTGCTGTTCGTCCAGCTCATGCTCGGCGCCTGGGTCGCGGGGCTGAACGCGGGGCATGCCTCCAATACCTGGCCGCTGATGCAGGGGCGTCTTATCCCGGAGGCCGACTGGTCGAAGGGCGTGGGATGGGCGTTCACGCACGATCCCTTCCTGCTGCATTTCCTCCATCGCTGGTGGGCCTGGGTAGTGGTGGGCTTCCTCGTCGTCCTGGCTCGCAAGGTGCGAAAGGCGGACCGGCGCGCCTCCGTCGCGATCCATGCCGCTTTCGGTACCCAGATCATCCTCGGCATCGCCACCGTGCTGTCGGGCGTGGACATGGAACTGGCGGCGATGCACCAGCTGGTCGGCGCCCTGCTGGTCGCCGCGACATCCTGGGGCGCGCAAGTCGCGGGCCGGCGGGCGTGAGCGCGCTGATCTGGTGCCCCTTCGCTGACGAGGCGAGCGCCGAAGCCGCCGCCGACCGGCTGCTCGACGAGGCGCTGGTCGCTTGCGCCAATATCCTGCCGCCGATGCGCTCGCTCCACGTCTGGCGCGGCGAACGCCGCGAAACGCGCGAGGTCGGCGTGCTGTTCAAGACCGATGCCGCACTGCTGGAACGGGCCATAGCGCGCCTTGCCGAGATCCATCCCTACGAGACGCCCGCCGTGCTGGGCTGGCGCGCCGACGCCGCTGCCGCCGCGACGAGCGACTGGCTGCATTCGCTGGTTCAGGGCGACGATCTGGTGTGATTTGAGACGGGAGTGGCGCAAGGAGGTATCATTTTACCTCTCCGCAAAGCCGCGCAATGCTTGACTTACAGGCCCATCCCGGACAAAGGCCGCCCCTTCGCGAGCGGCTGCGGCCGCGCGCACCGCATCACAAGAGGGCAGAACCGAGCCATGAAGGCGCTCAGCAAAGTCACCCGGTCGATCAAGCCGGCCGAGGTCGAGAAGAAATGGCATCTGATCGATGCCGAGGGACTGGTCGTCGGCCGCCTCGCCGCGATCGTCGCCAATATCCTGCGCGGCAAGCACAAGCCGAGCTTCACCCCGCACGTCGATTGCGGCGATCATGTCGTCATCATCAATGTCGAGAAGGTCCGCTTCACCGGCAACAAGCGTGACGAGAAGACCTATTACAAGCACACCGGCTATGCCGGCGGCATCAAGGCGGTGACGGCCGACAAGGTGCTCGACGGGCGCTTTCCCGAGCGCGTGCTGGAAAAGGCGGTGGAACGCATGATCCCGCGCGGGCCGCTGGGCCGCCAGCAGATGAAGGCCCTGCACCTTTACGCCGGCACCGAGCATCCGCACGCGGGCAACCAGCCCGAAGTGCTCGACGTCGCTTCGCTCAATCGCAAGAACAAGGCTGCCGCATGATGGCTACCGAACCGAACACTGAAACCCAGGCCATTTCCGATCTCGCCGATCTCGGCACGATCACCGGCGAAGCTCCGGCGGCTCCGGTCAATGGCGGAGGTGGGCCTGCGGCTCCGATTCGCGATCAGGAAATCGACGCGCAGGGCCGCGCTTACGCCACCGGCCGCCGCAAGGATGCGGTCGCCCGCGTTTGGATCAAGCCCGGCTCCGGCAAGATCACCGTCAACGGCCGCGACCAGGAAGTTTATTTCGCCCGTCCCACGCTGCGCCTGGTGATCAACCAGCCGTTCGGCGTGGCCGGCCGCGAAGGGCAGTACGACGTGGTCTGCACCGTGTCGGGCGGCGGCCTTTCGGGCCAGGCCGGCGCGGTCAAGCACGGCATCAGCCAGGCGCTTTCCAAGTACGAGCCGGCGCTGCGCTCTCTCGTCAAGGCCGCCGGCTTCCTGACCCGCGACAGCCGCGTGGTCGAACGCAAGAAGTACGGCCGCGCCAAGGCCCGCCGCAGCTTCCAGTTCAGCAAGCGCTGAGCGGCTTCGGCTTCATCGAATACGAAAAGGGCGGCCCATCGGCCGCCCTTTTTCATTACCGGCCGGGCTCAGTGCACCGGCGGATCGACGCGCGGCACCCGGCGCACCGGCGCCACGGGTTCGCCCGGCTCGCGCGGGGGCAGGGCGTTTTCAGGGACATCCTCGATCTGCATCGCACGGGTCGGCACTTCATCGAGATTGCGGGCGCGGACCGTCAGCGCCTCGCCGTCCCAGGTCAACTCGTTGAAGCTCGGCGGGGTTGAACGCAGCCGCAGGCTGAGCGTGCCCGCGCCGATCATCCGCACCGGCCCCGCCGCGGTATCCTCCACGATGTCGAACGGATCGTGGACATGGCCGCTCAGCACCCCCAGCACGCCGCGCCGGGCCAGTTCGGCCAGCGCGGCGCTGCCGCCATGGGTCAGCGCGGTGCCCTTGGTGCCGACTTCGCGCAAGGGATGATGCACGGCCACAAGCGCCCTCACTCCGGCCGGCAGCGCGTCGATCGCCGCAAGGCACTGCGCCAGCGCCGGGCGCGTGACCCAGCCTTTCGACCAGTTCAGCCGCCATTGCGCGCGCACGGCTGTCTTGAGCGGAATCACGGCCAGGCCGGGCAAGTCGATCTCGCGCTCTACCAGGCCCTGGATCTCCCGAAACCGGCGATAGGGCGCGACGAAGCGTTCCAGCGGATTGAAATAGGGCATGTCGTGATTGCCGATCCCCACGGTGACCGGCGCATCGAGCGAGCGGATCCACTGGCAGGCGGCGGCGAATTCGCGGTGGCGGGCGCGCATCGTCAAATCGCCGGTGATCGCCACTGCATCGGGGCGCCGCTCGGCGATCTCGCGCTTGACCCAATCGAGCGCCTTGTCGTCCTCCAGCCCGAAATGGATGTCACTGAGATGGAACAGCAGGGTGGGGCGGTCAGGCGTCGTCATCGGTTCCGGTCGCTAGCAGGTCCACGGCGCAGGGGGCCAGTTCCAGTTCGATGCGCGCGCCGGCGTCCACCTCCTCACCGTCGATCAGCAGGCCGAAGGGATTGCCCTGCGTGCTGGCCACGGTGATCCGGCGCGCCTGGCCCAACTGTTCGTGCGGTCCTTCGCGGAAATCCCGCTTCAGCAGCGCCCAGGTCTGCGCCAGATATTCGCTGGCGGCTTCGGCGTAATAAGCCTCCACCTCGATCCCTTCATCCACCGGGGAGAAGCTGAGCAGGGGATAGCCTTCGCGCCGGCCCAGCGGCGGATCGACGCAGGCGACCTGTTCGCCCGTCAGCGTTTCGTCGATCGCCGCCACGGTGCTCTGGGCCAGTTCCGCGACATCCGCCGCGCGCATCGCTTCGCGCACGCGGCCCCAGCTCGTGCCCGGGCCGGCGAGCAGCCCGGCATAGGCATCCCCCTGCCGCGTGTGGATCATCGAGGGGCGGACCCGGCTGGCCTCGCCCCGGCTCACGGCGGAAAGCGTCTCTTCCAGCGTGCGCTGGCCGTGCAACCGGCGATAGAGCAGGTTCATCGTGCCGCCGGGCAGGACCAGCACCGCGCCGCGCCACCCGGCCAGGCCGGTGACAAGGCCGTTCACCGTGCCGTCCCCCGCATAGATGGCGACACAGCCGATTCCCGCCGCATCGAGCGCGGCGGGCGTGGGCAGCGGCTCGTCCGGGAACACCGTATGGCGCGCGACATCGAAGCCGCGATCGCCGCAGCACTGCCGAAGCGCATCAAGCGCCGCTTCATCGTTGCTGCCGCTGGCGGGGTTGCTGACCAGCCAGATCTCCCGAGGTTTGCCCAGCTTTCCGCCCTTTCTCACACGCGCCGCGTCAGAATCAGCCACGCCGCCACACCGTTGAGCACGCTATAGCCGAAATAGGCCCAGCCCCACGCGGAATAGCCTTCGGCGACCAACAGCATGGCCGCCAGCAACAGCAGGAACTCGGTCGCGAAACCGGCCTTGCCGCCAAGCAGGTGAGTGAACCACGGCACCTGGCCCAGCAGCGGATGCCGGCTTTCCAGCACCGCCTTGTGCATCGCGAAGTTGGCGACGCCGAACAGGAAGGTGAGCACGATGCCCATGGTGCCCTAACTAGCAAGCCGCTCGTCGGTTGCCATCGGCGGTTTGCCGGGCGCGCCACGCCTTTCGTCGCCGGCCTTGCCTTCCATCGACCCGGCCGGGCCCTTTCGTCGAGCATCGGATGTGGGAAATCTCCTTTGTAGTTAGACAGTTGCAAGCGCCGCAGCCAGTTCGCAATCCCACCGGCTGCGGCGCGCCAGGCAAGAGAGGAACCCGCCATGAGAATCCTATCGACCGCCCTCGTTCTGGCCGCAGCGTCGCTCGCCGTGCCGGCCGCGGCCGCGGACGACAGCGCCAAGGGCCGCGCATCGGTCAGCTACAACGATCTCGACCTCGGCACCGATGCCGGCCGTGCGGAGCTGAAGAAGCGGTTCGACCAGGCCGCCCGCACGATGTGCGGCGCCAAGGAAACCGGCGCCCTCTCGGGCAGCGCGCGCTATTGCTATGAACGCACCAGCAAGCAGCTGGCCCAGCGCGCCGATGCCATTCTGGCGGCGCACGGCGGCCCGGCGGCCGACGGCGACAGCTGAACGAGCGGCGCCGGGCGATAGCGTCTATCGCCCGGCCATCGCCTTGACCTTGCGCAGATAGGTTCGCCCGATGCGCAAGGTCTCGCCGCTGTCGAGTTCGGCCGACCACACGCCCAGCCCTTCGTGCCGCAGCCCGCGGATGCGATCACGGCGCAGGATCGTGGAGCGGTGGATGCGGATGAACCGCGCCGGATCGAGCTGTTCCTCAAGCCCGGCGATCGTCTGCAGCAGCAGATAGCTGCGCCGTTGCCCGTCTTCCGATGCGACATGGAGCCGGACGTAATCGCGCTCTGCATCGATCCGCTCGATCTGGTCCGCCGGGATGCGCAGCAGTTCGGAGCGGTGCGGCACCCAGAATTCGCCCAGCCAGCCATCGGACGAAGCGCCCCGCGCGCGCTCGCGCCGGGCAAGGGCGCGGTCGATCGCACGCTCCAGCCGTTCGGCCGCCACCGGTTTCAGCACATAATCCACCGCTTCGAGATCGAAGGCCTCGACCGCGAAATCCTCGTGCGCGGTCACGAAGATCACCGCCGGCCCGCCGCCATGCTTGCCGAGCTGGCGGGCGACGGCCAGCCCGTCGATCCCCGGCATGGTCATGTCGAGCAGCACCAGATCGGGCTTCAGCTTGCCCGCCAGGCGCAGCGCGGCCTGGCCGTCGCTCGCGGTGCCGATCACCGACAGCTGGTCGATCTCGGCGCAGAGCACCTGCATCCGCTCGATCGCCAGCGGCTCGTCGTCCACGATCAGCGCGCGCAAGGCGCCGTTTTCATCCGCACCGGTCATTCGGCTTCGCCTCGCAATATCGGCATCCTGAGTTCGGTGGAATAGCCATCGGGCCCCCGGGCCGACACGATGCCGGCCGCCGCGCCGAAGCGCGCTTCCAGCCGCTCGCTCACATTGGCCAGGCCGATTCCGTGGCCGGCCCTGACACGCTCGGGCGTGGCGCCGTCACCGTCATCGGACACGGTCAGCACCAGGCGCCCGTATTCCTCCCGCGCGGCCAGGGTAATGTGGACCCGGCCGGAAGTCGGCGCCACCGCGTGCTTCACCGAATTTTCCACCAGCGGCTGAAGGATCATGCCCGGCACCCTGGCGTCTTCCAGGCCGGCGGGCAGGTCGTAAGTCGCCCGCAGGCGATGCGGAAAACGCACCGCCTCGATATCGAGATAGAGCCGTTGCAGCGCGAATTCCTCGCGCAGCGGCACGTCGGCCGTGGGATCGTCGGCCAGGCTGCGGCGGTAGAAGGTCGAAAGCTGCTGGATCATCCGCTCCGCCGCCTGGGTCTTGCCGGTAAGCACCAGCGCCGAAAGCGAATTGAGCGTGTTGAACAGGAAATGCGGGTTCACCTGATAGCGCAGGCTTCGCAGCTCGGCCGCCTTGGCGGCGCGGCGATAGGCCCCTTCGCGCCGCTCCGCCGCACGGGCCTTCTCGCCGGTCAGCAGCGCGAGATAAAGCGCGCACCAGGCCAGCATCATGAAATAGCGGCCGAAGACGACGTCGGAGATTTCCTGCCAGGCGCTGACGACCACCGGCTGCGCCACCGCGCCTTCCTCTTCGGCCCCCGCGCCTTTCGCGCCGGCCCCGGGCAGGCGGGGGAGATCGGACATCAGGTCGCCCCCGCTGTCGCCGGCCACCGCTCCGCTGCCTGAGATTTGCGCGGCGATCTCCTGTTCCATGTCGCGCATCACGAACTGGTTGATCTGCGCGCTGCCCACCGCCACCGGCAGCGACAGCAGCAGCGCGGCGGCGATCTTGGCCCACAGCGGCCGTGCGTCGAACAGCCGCAGCACCAGCCACAGCAGCAGCGTGATAGCCGCCCCGCCGAGCGAAGCCAGCGCCCGCGGCCACAGCATCGCGCCCGTGAAGCCCAGGCCGAGCAGCTGCCATCGCAGCGTGGTGAGCAGGAAATAGCACAGCCACAGTCCGGCGATCGACGCTAGCACCGTCCTGAACGGCACGCGGGCCACATAATCCTCGGGCGGGTGTTCGGCGTCCATCCTGCCGCATGTAGCGACGAGGCCGCCGCCCGCGCCAGTGCTGCCGTCGAAGCCGGTCACCGCTTGGTCGAACGGACGGCCGATTCGCTCAGGCGTGTTCGAGCAGGCCTTCGCGGGCGATCTTCTCCCGCCAATGCAGCGGGGCCAGCGTGTGGACGTTGCGGCCTTCGCTATCCACCGCCACCGTCACCGGCATGTCCTTCACGGTGAATTCGTAGATCGCTTCCATGCCGAGATCCTCGAAAGCGACGACCCGGGCCGCCTTGATCGCCCGCGCCACCAGATAGGCCGCGCCGCCCACCGCCATGAGGTAAGCCGCCTTGTGCCCGGCGATCTCCCGCACCGTGTCGGGCCCCCGTTCCGCCTTGCCGATCATCGCCAGCAGGCCGAGATCGAGCATCTGCCCGGTGAACGCGTCCATGCGGGTGGACGTCGTCGGGCCGGCCGGGCCGACCACTTCGCCCGGCACCGGGTCCACCGGGCCGACATAATAGATCGCGCGGCCCCGGAAGCTGACCGGCAGTTCCTCGCCCCGGCCCAGCATGTCGTGGATGCGCTTGTGCGCCGCGTCCCGCCCGGTGAGCATGGCGCCCGACAGCAGCAGCCGGTCGCCCGCCTTCCAGCCGCGCACCTCCTCGGGCGTGAGCCTGTCCAGATCGATTCGCCGCGCCGCGCTGTCGGGCTGCCAGTGGACCTTGGGCCAGGCATCGAGATCGGGCGCCGGCAGGTAGCTCGGCCCCGAACCGTCCAGCACGAAATGGGCATGGCGGGTGGCGGCGCAATTGGGGATCATCGCCACGGGCTTGCCGGCGGCGTGGCACGGCCAGTCGAGGATCTTCACGTCGAGCACCGTGGCCAGCCCGCCGAGCCCCTGCGCGCCGATTCCCAGCGCGTTGACCTTGTCGAACAGCTCGATCCGCAGGGCCTCGATGTCATTGGCCGCACCGCGCGCCTTGAGCTGGCCCATGTCGATCGGGTCCATCAGGCTCATCTTGGCGAGCTTCACCGCCTGTTCGGCCGTGCCGCCGATGCCGATGCCCAGCATCCCGGGCGGGCACCAGCCGGCGCCCATCTGCGGGACCATCTCCAGCACCCAGTCGACGATATTGTCGCTGGGGTTCATCATCTTGAACTTGGTCTTGTTCTCGCTGCCCCCGCCCTTGGCGGCGACGTCGATCGACACGCGATCGCCCGGCACCATCTCGACCGAGAGCACGCAGGGGGTGTTGTCGCGCGTGTTGCGGCGGGTGAAGGCCGGGTCCGCCAGGATGGAGGCGCGCAGCTTGTTGTCCGGATGGGTATAGGCCCGGCGCACTCCTTCGTCGACAACCTCCTGCAACGAGCGGGAGGATTCGAGGCGGCAGTTCTGCCCCCATTTCACGAATACGTTGACGATGCCGGTGTCCTGGCAGATCGGCCGGTGCCCTTCGGCGCACAGGCGGCTATTGGTGAGGATCTGGGCGATGGCGTCCTTGGCTGCCGGCCCTTCCTCCGCCGCATAGGCTTCACCCAGCGCGCGGATATAATCCGCCGGGTGATAATAGCTGATGTATTGCAAGGCGTCGGCGACGCTTTCGATCAGGTCCTCTTCCCGGATCGTCACCATGTCGCTCATCGAGCCAGCACTCCCTTCCGTCGATGCGGCCCCATAAGCGCGCGGCGGGCCAGTGGTCAAAGCCCCTGCCATCCTCCATCTGGATAGGCACTGCCACAATCGCGGCCCCATAATCGCAGCCATTGCCCGCAGCCGATGCAGGCCCTAAGGCTTCCCGCCCCAACTGACGAGAGACGCGCGACAAGTGACGATCGTGGAAGAACGGCCCGCCGCCGGATTCGAGGCAGCCCGCCGGGCGATGATCGATAGCCAACTGCGGACCCAGGGCGTCACCGCCGAATGGGCGCTGCAAGGCATGGCCAGTGTCCCGCGCGAGCGGTTCGTGCCCGAAGGCGCGCGCGGCTTCGCCTATATCGACCGGTCCATCCCGCTGGGTGACGGCCACGCGCTGCCCGCCCCGGTGGTGCAGGGCCTGATGCTGCAGGAAGCGGAGCCGACGAGGCAGGACAAGGCGCTCGTGATCGATTGCGGCAGCGGCTACCTGGCCGAACTGCTCCGCCCGCTGGTCGGCGCGCTGGAGGTCCAGTCCCCGGCCGAAGCCGGCAAGGCGGGCGGCACGGGGGAAATGACGCTGCTGCTGATCGACGGCGCGATAGAGCAGCTTCCCGCCGCTCTGGCCGATCGGCTCGCCGAATGGAGCAGGGTGGTCACCGGCCTGGTGGAAGATGGAATCACCCACCTCGCCATCGGCCGCAAGGTCGCCGGCGAAGTGACGCTGTTGACCTTGGCGGAGATCGGCATCCCCGTGCTGCCGGAATTCGCCGCGCCGAAACGGTGGAGCTTCTGACCGTGCGGCAAAGGGTCCGATTCCTGCTGGCCGCCGCCTGCCTGGTCGCCGCGCCGCTGGCGGCGCAGGAGACGCCTGACGCCCAGGCCGAGACGCTCCAGCAAGCGCTGGCGCTGGCCTATCAGAACAACCCGAATCTGGAGGCGGCGCGCGCCAACCAGCGCGCCACCGATGCCGGCGTGCCGCTCGCCCGTGCCGACGCCTTGCCGAACCTGAACGGCCAGGCCACTTTCACGGAATACCTCAAGCAGGCGCAAAGCTCTTTCACATCGCCCGAACGCTCGCTGGGCGGCCAGTTGAGCCTGGCCGTGCCGGTCTATGCCGGGGGCGGGACCAAGAATTCGATCCGCGCCGCCGAAACCCGCGTGCTCGCCGGCCGCGCCGATCTGCGCGGCAGCGAGAGCCAGCTGTTCACCCAAGTGGTCACCGCCTACATGGACGTGATCCAGAACGAAGCGCTGGTCGGCCTGGCGACGAACAACGTCAACGTGCTCAACGTCAACCTCCAGGCGACGAGCGACCGCTTCGAGATCGGCGACCTGACCCGCACCGACGTGGCCCAGTCCGAATCGCGGCTGGCGCTGGCGCGGGGGGAATTGCGCACGGCCCAGGCGAACCTGATCCGCGCCCGCGAGACATTCGTGGCGCTGGTGGGCGCCGCGCCGGGGGAATTGCAGGCCCCGCCGCCGCTCCCCGGACTGCCCGATGACGCGGAGATTGCCGTCGACGTGGCGCTGCAGGACAATCCCGATCTGATCGGGGCAAAGGAGCGGGCGCAGGCCGCCGGGTTCGACATCCGCGTCGCCGGCGCCAGCCGCCTGCCGCGCGTCGAAGTCTTCGGAAGCGGCGGCGTGACGGATTACCTCGGCACTTTGGGCACGATCCCCGGTGGCACGACGCCCGAACAGCGCCAGACCTCTGCGCAGGCCGGCGTCCGCGCGACGATCCCGCTCTATCAGGGCGGGCGGCCCCTGGCGCAGGAACGGCAGGCCCAGGCCCGCTCGTCTGCCGCGCTGGAGCAAGTCGTGGCAACGGAACGCGACGTGATCTCCACGGTCCGCTCCGCCTTCGCCAGCTGGCGTGCGGCCAGCGCGATCGTCGAATCGACCCAGAGCGCCGTTTCCGCGGGTGAACTGAGCCTGGAAGGCGTGCGGGCGGAAAACACCGTCGGCAACCGCACGATCCTGGACATTCTCAATGCCCAGCAGGAACTGTTCAACGCGCAGGTCCAGCTCGTGACCGCAAGGCGCAATGCCTATGTCGCCGCGTTCACCCTGCTGGCGGCGATGGGCCATGCGGAAGCGCGCGACCTGGGGCTGGAGGAATATGGCCCGCTCTACGATCCCACGGTGAATTACGAGCGTATCCGCAACGATTTCTGGGATTGGGGCAGCGATCCCAATCCGGTCACGCAGTCACCCAGCACCGTTGACATCCCGCCGCAGGGCGCGGACATTCCCGAGGTGCAGACGGTCGTTCCATAACGGCCCGGGCGGGGCTCTATTCAGGGGTTTGGCAGGATGCGGCACGAAAGCGAGCCTTCGGTCGAGGAAATTCTCGAATCGATCAAGAAGGTGATCGCGCGCGACAATCGCGAGACATTGCAGCAGGAACGGCGCCGCCGCGAACTCGTCGGAATCGCGCCCGAGCCCGCCCCGCCGCCCATCGACGAACCCGAAGATAGCGACGACGATGAAGTGCTCGATCTCGACGAGGCCGGCGAACTGGTCGACGGCGAGGAAAGCCTGACCACGGCCAGCGCAGCCCAGGCCATGCGCGAATCGCTGGCCGCCCTCGCCATGATTGCAGAGCCTGGCGCGGCGCCGCAGATCGTCCGCTCGGGCGAAACCTCCCTCGAAGGCCTCACGCGCGAGCTGCTGCGGCCGATGCTGGCCGAATGGCTGGACCGCAACCTGCCCGAGATGGTGGAACGGCTGGTGAAGGCGGAGATCGCCCGGATCGCCGGCAAGAAGAGGTGACGGCCACCCGGCTGATCCCCATTGCGCGCCCCAGATGAGCCGGGATGACATCGCCCTGGCGCGGGAGGCGTTCGCCCGCATCGGCGGCGAGCGGATCGAGCGGCAGATCTTCCTCTGCGCGATGAGCGAGAAGCAAAGCTGCTGCACCCGTGAGACCGGGCAGGCAGCGTGGAAGTTCCTCAAGCGGCGGCTGAAGGAACTGGGCCTCGTCGCCGCAACCAAGGGCGGGGACGGGCACGGGGGCGGCGTGCAGCGGACCAAGGCCGATTGCCTGCAGATCTGCGTGGGCGGGCCGATCGCGGTCGTCTGGCCCGATGGCGTCTGGTATCATTCGTGCACCGAGCCGGTGCTCGAACGCATCATCCAGGAACACCTGATCGGCGGCGTCCCGGTGGAAGATTATCGCCTGCGGGTGCCGGAAGCCTGATCCCGCGGGGCGGTATCCCAATCTTCGATATCGGAAACGGCTTCGTCATGGCCGGTGCCGCTCGACAGGAAAACCAGCCCCATCAGCGCCGACATCAGCATCATGGTGAGCACGATGCCCAGGCCGGCGGCGATGAACACGTGCACCGAAACCATGCCGACGGCCAGATAGATCGCCGTCAGCGCCACGATCACCACCACGCCCGTCATCCCCACCATGCCGATCATCAGCCGCTTGTAATGCCGCCAGGCGTGGACCGAGACCCGGGGGTCGTCGAGGGGGGAACGCTTGACCATCGCGCCCACATGGCGACGGCCCCCGTGCATGGCAACGCCTTCCGCCGCCGCCAGCCGGCGATTTGGCCGATTCCGCAATCCATGGCATGATCGAAACACGACAGAGGGGAGAGTCGAGATGACGATTGCCCGATTGATCGCCGGACGAGAGCAGACGATCGTCCATTGCCAGCCGTGGGAGACCGTGCGTGACGCGGCCGCGCGCCTGGCGGAGCAACGCATCGGCGCGATGCCGGTGGTCGACGGCAAGGCCGTCGCCGGCATCTTTTCCGAACGCGACCTGCTCCATTGCATCGCGCGGCACGGCGGCGATGCGCTGGACATTCCGGTTGGCGAAGTGATGACCGCCCCGCCGATCGCGGTCGATCCGTCCACTCCGGCGCTGGAAGCGCTCGAACTGATGACCCGGCGCCGCATCCGCCACCTGCCGGTGCTCGACGGCGGCACGATGGTCGGCTTCGTGTCGATCGGGGACCTGGTGAAATACCGCATCGATATGATCGAACACGAAGCCCAGGCGATGCGCGAATATATCCGCACGGCTTGAGCCGCGCGGCGCCGCTCCCTACATCGCCGGCATGGCCGAAATGCTGACTCTGACCGATGCCGCCGCGAAGCGTGTGGAGCTGATCGCCCGCAAGCAGGGCCGCCCGCCGATCCTGCGCCTCTCGGTCGAAGGCGGCGGCTGTTCCGGCTTTCAGTACCGGTTCGATCTCGCGGACGGCGCGGAAGCGGACGATTCCGTCAGCGAAACCGCCGGCGTGCGGCTGGTGGTCGATTCGGTCAGCCTCGATCTCGTCGGCGGCAGCACGGTGGATTACGTCGAATCGCTTGGCGGCGCGGCGTTCAAGGTGGAGAATCCCCAGGCCGCGTCCGGCTGCGGTTGCGGTTCCAGCTTCGGCATCTAAAGTCCGCCCGAAGAGGACGGACACCTTGCGCATCGCGAGCTTCAATATCAACGGCATCCGGGCGCGCCTGCCGCGCCTCGTGGAATGGCTGGAAGAGCGGCGGCCCACCGTCGCCTGCCTTCAAGAGATCAAGTGCCAGGACGATGCCTTCCCGGCCGCGGAGTTCGAGGCAATCGGCTACAAGGCGATCTGGCACGGGCAGAAGGGCTTCAACGGCGTCGCCATCCTGGCCGAAGGCGCCGGGCCGGTGGAAGCCGGGCGCGGGCTGCCGGGCGATCCGGAGGATGAACAGGCCCGCTTCATCGAAGCCGACATTGCCGGCCCGGGCGGCCCGGTGCGCGTGGTCAATCTCTACCTGCCCAACGGCAATCCGCATCCGGGGCCGAAGTTCGATTACAAGATCGCCTGGATGGCCCGCCTGCGCGCCCGGCTGCAGGAACTGCTCGCGGCCGAGATCCCGACCGTGGTCGTCGGCGATTTCAACGTGATTCCGGAAGACAAGGACGTGTTCTCGGCGCGCGCCATGGCGGCCGACGCGCTGATGCAGCCCGCCTCGCGCGATGCCTATCGCCGCCTGCTCAACGATGGCTGGACGGACGCGATCGACACGCTCAACCCGCGCGGCGGCGTGTGGACCTACTGGGATTATCAGGCCGGGGCCTGGCAGCGCGATCACGGCTTCCGCATCGATCACTTGCTGCTGTCGCCCCAATGCGCCGACCGCCTGTTGGCAGCCGGCGTGGACAAGGCCTATCGCGGGCGGGAAAAGGCCAGCGATCACGCACCCGTGTGGGTCGAGCTGGCCTGACGCCCGGCCGCGCGGCTCGCTCGGCGATCAGCGATAGAAGACGTGCGTATCGATCCGCGTCAGCGCGGTCTTCCGCCGCGCCCACTTCGGCTTCACCGATGTCGCATGGAAGAACATCGCGTCCTTCGCGTCGCTGTCCCACAAGTCCTGATGCGCGATCTGGGCGATGGCCTTGGCCTGGCTCCAGGCGGCCGACCCAATATTGGGCCGCGGGATCACGCCCCGGCGCACGAACGAGAACTGGGCCGGCTGGGTGACGACCGAGCAGTAATCGGCCGGGAAACGCCCCGATTGGGACCGATTGATGACCACTTCGGCCACCGCCAGCTGCCCGTCGAGCGGTTCGCCCCGCGCTTCGAAATAGACGGCTTCGGCCAGGCACTGCAGATCGCCGGTCAGCGGGGCATCGGGCATGGTATCGACCAGTTGGGCCAGCGATGCCGCTTCACTGGCGGCGCCATAGTCGGTCGGCAGCGGCTGCACCACCGGCTGGGCCACGAACCGGGGCATGGTGAGGTCCGGGTTCGCAATGACAGGCTGAATCGCCTGGGGAACCTGGATTTCGGCCCGTGCGCCGGACATCGCGACGCCCGACAGGGCCATGAACAGCAAAGTCGCCGTGGCGAAGGCCCCGGCGCGAAAACCATGAATCATCGATCCCGATACTCAAGGCGGTGAGAAGCCCGCGCAGGCATTTGGCGAAAGCCGCATGGCAACTTCCGCCCGATCCGATCCGGCCCCCCCCGAGCCCGATCATGCCTACCGGCCGCTCCCCGTCTGGCGCATGGTCCGACGCGGCATCATAGCCGTCACGAACACCAGCGCTATTGGAGGTTGCGGGCCAGATAGACCCACGGCCCCATGGGTCAACCGGGTGTTCCGGGGTAATCGATGAACCGTTCCCCATCTGGGACATCCAGTTCCACGATCCAGAGATCGCTGTCCTGGCGCTTGCGCCGATCGCAATAATCCCATAATTCCTGTGGTTTATCAGGGACTTGCCGGCGTGCCACGGTCCACGCCCGGGTGCCGTCGAGCTGCGGCATGCGTTCGTATGCTACGCTGTGCCGGCCTTTTTCGGAACAAACGACAAGCAGGGTCCCTCCATCGCGTTCACCTTTTGCGATAACCGTGGCGAAGCCGCCGGCGGCCTCCACGGCGCGAATCAGGCCGGACACTTCCAGATGCGCGGGCAGGCGGGCCATCGCCTAGCCCAACCGATCATCGGGCCTATAGCCCGGCAGGCCGGACAGCGGGATATGCGAGCGCATGAAGGTGCCGGTGCCGCGCCCGATCTCGTCGCCTTCGCTGTCGGTGAGGTGGGCTTCGGCGATGAACACCCTGCGCCGGCCGCTAATCCACTGGCCTTCGGCGATCACTTCGCCGGCGCGCACGGGCTTGGTGAAATGCAGGTTGAACGCGGTGGTCAGCAGGAAGCGATCGCTGACCATCGAATTCGCGGCATAGAACGCCGCATCGTCCAGCATCTTGAAATAGATCGTGCCGTGCGCCGCGCCGGCCGCGTGATATACGCCTTCCTCCACCGTGAAGCGGATGCGCGCGCGCCCTTCGCCAAGCACTTCCAGCCGGGAGGGGAACAGCTGGTTGACCGGCGCCGAGGCATAAAGCGCCTCGAGCGCGCGATAATGACCTTCCGCGCCGCTCAAGCCGCCGCTCACCGCGCCGTCAGGCAGCGTCGCGGTCCACGGCGTTGTTCAGCAGGCTGAACAGGGCTTCTTCGTCGGGCGCTTCACTCAGCGCCTCGTGCACGCGTTCGTCGCGCATCAACCGCGAAATCGCGGCCAGCGCGTGCAGATGGCTGGCGCCGCTGTTCTCGGGCGAGATGAGGCCGACGACGATGTCCACCGGCAGGGCGTCCGCCGCGGCGAAGTCGATCGGCTGGCGCAGCTTGAGCAGCGCCGCCACCGGGCGTTGCAGGCCCGGCATCCGCGCGTGGGGAATGGCCACGCCGCGGCCGAAGCCGGTGCTGCCCAGCCTTTCGCGTTCGTCCAGCTTCTCGAGCACCAGGGCAGGATCGAGCTTCCACCCTTGCGCCAACCGATGGCTCAGGACTTCAAGAACGGCCTGCTTGTCCGGCGCGTCGATGATCGCGACCGATTCCGGCTTTATGGAAAAGAGAGGGTTCATCGTCTCAGTTCTTACTCACTCGGGCCGCAATAATGGGCTGGCGCCAGTGCGCCGATGCCTTCTGCTCCATCCGGTGATCAATGGCATCCCTGGCCAGCCTCCGACCGGCCTCAGGCAGGCTCAACCCATCCGATCGAACCATCGTCGCGGCGGTAAACCATATTATGCCGGCCGGTTCCAGCGTTTTTGAAAAACAGCGCGCTCGTGTTCCGCAAGTCCAGCAGCATGACGGCATCCGGAACGCTCACGACCGGGATATCGATCCGCGTTTCCACGATCACCGGCGGTGCATCGACGACGACTTCCTGGTCCGGTTCCTCCGCCGCGAAGACGGTATAGGCCGCATCCTCTTCGCGCAGGGCCTGTTCAGCCTGCTCGCGGCGATCCTTCAGGCGGCGCTTATAGCGGCGAAGCTGCTTCTCGATCTTGTCGGCCGCCTGGTCGAACGCCGGGTGCGCTTCCTGGGCTTCGCCGCGGCTCTTGAGGATCAGCCCCTGGCTGACATGCATGACGATGTCGCAGGCGAAGGCCCCCGCCGGCGCCTTGCCGAACGTGGCCGTGGATGAAAGCGCCCGGTTGAAATACTTTTCGCAGATCGCCCTCAGGCGCTCGATCACATGTTCCTGCAGGGCCGAGCCGGTGTCGATCTGATGACCGGAGACGCGGATTTCCATGGACGGGGGTTCTCCTCCTGATGAGTCGCGATCCGGGAGCCGAATCGCCACCCGATTTCAGCGCGCCCAGATCGGTGAGTCCAACGATTCCAGGAAGGCTTTGTGCCGGGCGATTTCTTCCGCGCTGGCCGAATGGGGCCGGGCGGGGCGGAACGCGCGGCGGCGCGGGCGGAACACCGTCAGCTCCACCGCCGTATGGCTCTCCATGGCGGCCAGCTCGAAGCCGATCTGGCGCCCGCCGGTAAGCTCGACATAGACTTGCGCCAGCAGCTCCGCGTCGAGCAGCGCGCCGTGGAGCACGCGATGGCTGCGATCGACGCCGTAGCGCGAGCAGAGCGCATCCAGCGAGTGCTTGGCGCCGGGATGGCGGCGGCGCGCCAGGGCAAGCGTGTCGACCATCCGCTCGAGCGTGACTTCCGGGTGGCCGCAGGTGCCCAGTTCGAAATTGAGGAAGCCGAAATCGAACTGCGCATTGTGCGCCACCAGCGGGGCATCGCCGAGAAAGGCGAGCAGTTCCTCCACATGCTCGTGGAAGCGCCGCTTGTCGGCCAGGAACGCGTCGCTGAGCCCGTGGACCTGCTCGGCGGCCAGCGGCATCGACCGTTCAGGGTTGAAATAGGCGTGGAACGTGCGGCCGGTCGGCACGCGGTTGATCAGCTCTATGCAGCCGATCTCCACCATGCGATCTCCGCTTCTCGGATCGAGCCCGGTGGTTTCGGTGTCGAAGACGATTTCACGCATGATGCAACTATCGGGCCGGCCCGCCGGCGAAGCAAGCTCAAGGCGCCAGCTTCTCCACCAGCCGGGCCACCTCGGCGCGCGTCTCGGCCAGCGAGCGGCCGGTATCGATCACATGATCCGCCCGCGCACGCTTGTCCGCATCGGGAAGCTGCTTGGCCAGGATGCCGGCAAAGCGTTCGGCAGTCATGCCTGGGCGGGCGAGCACCCGCGCGCGCTGCACGGCGGCCGGCGCGGAGACGACCAGCACCGCGTCCACCTCTTCCACGCCGCCCTTCTCGAACAGCAAGGGAATGTCGAACACGACGAGCCTGGCGCCGGCATGTTCCAGCAGGAACGCGCACCGCGCCGCGCGCACCGCCGGGTGGACGATCGCCTCCAGCCGGGCAAGCGCGGCGGGATCGGCGAACACCGCCGCGCCGAGCTTGCCGCGATCGACGCCGTTTGGGCCGGTCGATCCGGGAAAGGCCGCCTCGATCGCCTCCACCAGCGCGCCGCCCGGCCCTTGCAGGCGATGAACCACCGCGTCCGCGTCGAACACCGGCACGCCCCGTTCCTCGAACATCCGCGCCACGGTCGATTTCCCCATGCCGACCGAGCCGGTGAGCCCGAGGACGACAGGCCGGCTCATGCCGTAAGCAGGGCCCGCAGCGCCGCGTCGTCATCATCGCGCGGGGGCAACTGGCCGAAGAAGTGTTCGAAAGCCACCGCCGCCTGGCCGATCAGCATGGACAGGCCATCGATGGTCCGGAACCCGGCCGCCCGCGCGGCCTGGAGCAGCGGCGTGTCGAGCGGATGGGTGACGATGTCATAGACCACGCTGCCCGGCGGCGCGTGGCTGAGATCGAACAGCAGCGGCGGCTGCCCGCCCATGCCCAGCGGGCTGGCATTGACGATCAGGTCAAGACAGCCCGCGCGATCGTCGAAGGCGAAGTCCGTCGGATCGGCGAAATGGGCAAGGTCCACGGCGTGATGCTCGCCCCCGGGGTCGAGCGTGTCCAGCAGCGCCCGCGCCTTGGCCGGATCGCGCCCGGCGAGGACCAGCACCAGCCCTTCCGCGGCCAGCGCGACCACGATCGCGCGCGCCGCGCCGCCGGTGCCGATGATCCGCGCCATGCGGAACAAGTGCTGCTTTGCCAGCAGCGGCCGCAGCGGCTCGAGGAAGCCGGGAACGTCGGTGTTGTATCCGGCAAGCTCCCCCTGTTCCCCGCGCACGACGGTGTTCACCGCGCCGACGCGTTCGGCCAGGGGATCAAGCCGGTCGAGCAGCGGCATCACCGCCTGCTTGTGCGGCATGGTCACGTTGCAGCCCCGCCAATGCGGATCGGCGCGCCGCGCGGCGAGATAATCGGCAAGCTGATCGGCCGTGACGTGGCAGGCGCGGTAATCCGCCGCGAGCCCCAGCCGGCCGATCCAGTAGCCGTGGATCGCCGGCGATTTTGATTGCGCGATCGGATCGCCGATCACTTCGGCATAAGGGGCGCTCACGCCGGCAGCTCCTCCAGCGCGCGCAAGGCGCCGAGCACCGGCAGCAGCGGCATGCCGAGCACGGTGAACATGTCTCCCTCGATGCTTTCGAACAGCTGCGGGCCGAGCGCCTCGATACGGAACACGCCGACGCACTGGCTGACTTCCGGCCATTCGGCGACAAGATAGCTTTCGATGAACGTATCGGACAAGACGCGCACGTTCAGCAAGGCCAGGGCCACATGGCTCCAGCGGATCTTGCCCCCCACCGCGATGGCCGCGGCGGAATGGAGCTCCATCGTCTTGCCTGAAAAGAACCGCAGGTGCTCGGCCGCCTGCGCCCGGCTGGCCGGCTTGTCGAACCGGCGGCCCGCCACCGAGCCTACCGAATCGCTGCCCAGGACGGGGCGGCTCAGCCCGTCGACCGACAGCGCCTTGGCCTCGGCCAGGGCGAGCGCCACCTGGCCTGCGCCGGCGCCTTCCATTCCCGCTTCCAGCGCCCGTTCGTCGATCGCCGCCGGGCGCACTTCGAACTCCACCCCCACGGCGCCGAGCATCGTGCGGCGCGAAGCGCTCTTGGAGGCGAGGACTATCATGCCGGCTTCGATCCTTCCGCCGCCAGTCGCAGGCGCCGCTCCGCATAGAGCTTCATGACCGCGGCCGCCGTCTCCTCGATCGAGCGGCGCGTCACATCGATAACCGGCCAGCCGTTGTCCGAAAAGATGCGCCGGGCGAAGGCCACTTCCTGCTCCACCCGTTCTTCGTCCACATAGGCCGTCTCGGTCTTCTCGTTGAGGGAGAGGAGCCGGTTGCGGCGGATTTCCACCAGCCGCCGGGGCGCGGTGGTCAGGCCCACCACCATCGGGCCCTTCAGGCCGAACAGTTCCGCCGGCGGCGGGCTTTCCATCACCAGGGGGATATTCCCCACCTTGTAGCCGCGATTGGCGAGATAGATGCTGGTCGGCGTCTTGGAGCTGCGCGACACGCCGGCGAGCACGATATCCGCCTGCTCCCAGTCTTCCGGGGCGACCCCGTCGTCATGGGCGATAGTGAACTGGATGGCATCGACCCGCGCGAAATAGGCTTCGTCCATCATGTGCTGGCGGCCGGGGCGGCCCTTGGCCTGCTGGCCCAGCCGATCCTCCAGCGCCAGAGTCACGCTATCGAGCGGCGCGACATGCGGCAGGCCCATCGCGTGACAGCGTTCCTCCAGCCGCCGGCGGGTTTCCTCATTGACCAGGGTATAGAGCACCAGGCCCGGATTGGCCGCCAGGTCCTCCACGATCCGGTCGAGATGCTGGAGGGAGCGGACCATGGGCCAGAAATGGCGGATCACTTCGGCATCGTCGAACTGGGCGAGGGCCGCCTTGGCGATCATCTCCAGCGTCTCGCCGGTGGAATCCGATAGCAGGTGGAGGTGGAGCAGGGTCATGTGGACAACATGCCGCATAAACCACGGGAGGCGATGGCGGACAAGTTCGGGAGACGATTCCGCCCCCGCTACCAGCCGATTCGGCCGCCCAGCCATGAACAGCCGGGCGAGGCTATCGACAGGCTGGGGATAGCGGGGAGAAACATGGCTTGACGAGGATCATGGCGGATTCGCCCCGGCAGCCGATGCTGGCCACCACGGGAGAAATCGGGCAAGGGCTCACTTTCACCGCTTTCCACAGGGCCAACAGAGTCCTGAATCCTTCTTAAATATATATTTTTATTTGGATTGGACTCTTCGATGCCCGGCCTGCTCCTCGATACGCTCAGGGGAAAAACCGGTTCCCGTCGCCCGGTCTGGCTGATGCGCCAGGCCGGCCGCTACCTGCCCGAATACCGCGCCCTGAGGGCTGAGAAGGGCGGCTTCCTGGAGCTGGCGAGCGATCCCCAGGCCGCTGCCGAGGTGACCTTGCAGCCGATCCGCCGGTTCGGCTTCGACGGGGCGATCCTGTTCTCGGACATTCTCATGGTGCCCTGGGCCCTGGGCCAGGATCTGACCTTCGGGCCCGGAGAAGGGCCGCGCCTGGAACCCAGGATCGGCGGGCGGGAAGCTATCGAACGCCTCCACACGGTCGACCACAGCCGCCTGCAGCCGATTTACGAGACGGTGGCCACGGTCGCCGCGCAGCTGCCGCGTGAGACGACATTCCTCGGCTTTGCCGGATCGCCGTGGACGGTCGCGACTTATATGATCGCCGGCCAGGGCTCGCGCGACCATGCCGAGGCGCGTCTCATGGCTTATCGCGATCCCGGCGCGATGACGGCGCTGATCGAGAGGGTGGCGGATCTCACCGTGGATTACCTCGTCAACCAGATCGCCGCCGGGGTGGAGGCGGTCCAGCTGTTCGACAGCTGGGCCGGCAGCTTGTCACCCGCCCAGTTCGAAGCCTGGGTCATCGCGCCTAACGCGCAGATCACCCAGCGGCTGCACGAACGGTGCCCGGGCGTGCCCGTGATCGGTTTCCCCAAGGGCGCCGGCGGCAAGCTGCCCGCCTATGCGCGCGAGACGGGGGTCGATGCCGTGGGGCTGGACGAGACGGTTGATCCGCAGTGGGCCGCGCGCGAATTGCCGCGCGACCTGCCGGTGCAGGGCAATCTCGATCCCTTGCTGCTGCTGGCGGGGGGCGATGCGCTCGACAGCGAGGCTCGCCGTATCCTCGATGCCTTCGCCGACCGGCCGCACGTGTTCAACCTTGGCCACGGAATCGACAAGGAAACCCCGATCGCCCATGTCGAGCAACTCCTGCGCACCGTTCGGCACTGGGGCGAATGATGCCCCGTTCCTCGCCCGCCTTTGGCTTTTGCGGGATGACGAACCAGGCGCAGGGCGCTAAGCCGGCACCATGCAGGACGCCCTCGCCGTGACGTATTACTGGCTCAAGGCCGGCCACATCATCTTCATGGTGTTCTGGATGGCCGGGCTGTTCATGCTTCCGCGCCTGTTCGTCTATCATCAGGAGACGGAGCCGGGCTCGCCGGAGAACGCGGCGTGGATCGACCGTGAGCGCAAGTTGCTGAAAATCATCCTCAACCCGTCGATCGTGGTCGTCTGGGTGCTGGGTATCGCGCTGGCCTTCAGCATCGGCGCCTGGGATCAGGGCTGGCTCCATGCCAAGCTGGCGCTGGTGCTGGCCTTGTCCGGCTATCATGGGTTCCTGGCCAGCTACGCGAAGAAGCTCGCCCGCGGCGAACGCTCGCTTTCAGGCAAGACCTTGCGCCTGCTCAACGAGGTTCCGGGCATCGCCCTGGTGCTGATCGTGATACTGGTGGTGGTAAAGCCGTTCTAGCGGCCCGCAATCGCGACAAGTGCCGGCTGGGTCGCGATTCCGGGAATTGACGCTGCCCCGGCGAATCCATATTTGTCCACCACCGGCTGAGGCCGCCGTCCCGAGCGGCCAGGTCTGCTTTCCCCAAGCCCACACGGCCTGCCGGCTCCCCTACATCGACGGAATTATACAATGCATCTGAAGGAACTTAAAAAGCGGGCGCCGGCCGAACTGGTCGCGATGGCCGAGGATTACGAGATCGAAGGCGCGTCCACGATGCGCCGGCAGGATCTGATGTTCGCCATTCTCAAGGAAGTGGCCGAGGACGGCGAGGAGATCGTCGGCCAGGGCACGATCGAAGTGCTGCAGGACGGCTTCGGCTTCCTGCGCAGCCCCGAGGCGAACTATCTCGCTGGGCCCGACGATATCTACGTTTCGCCCAACCAGGTCCGCAAATGGGGCCTGAGGACGGGCGATACCGTGGAAGGCGAAATCCGCGCCCCCAAGGATGGCGAGCGCTATTTCGCGCTGACCAAGCTCACCACCGTCAATTATGACGATCCCGATGCGGTGCGCCATCGCACCAATTTCGACAACCTCACGCCGCTTTATCCGGACCAGCGGCTGGTCCTCGACACCGTCGATCCGACGGTGAAGGACAAGTCCGCCCGGGTGATCGATCTCATCGCGCCGCAGGGCAAGGGTCAGCGCGCGCTGATCGTGGCCCCGCCGCGCACCGGCAAGACGGTGCTGCTGCAGAACATCGCCAAGGCGATCACGGACAACCATCCGGAGGTATTCCTGCTGGTCCTGCTGGTGGACGAGCGGCCGGAGGAAGTGACCGACATGCAGCGCTCGGTGAAGGGCGAGGTGATCTCCTCCACCTTCGACGAGCCCGCGAGCCGCCACGTGCAGGTCGCGGAAATGGTGATCGAGAAGGCCAAGCGCCTGGTCGAACACAAGAAGGACGTGGTGATCCTGCTCGATTCCATCACCCGTCTGGGCCGTGCCTACAACACCGTGGTGCCCAGCTCGGGCAAGGTGCTGACCGGCGGCGTGGACGCCAACGCCCTCCAGCGCCCGAAGCGGTTCTTCGGCGCGGCGCGCAACATCGAGGAAGGCGGCAGCCTGTCGATCATCGCCACCGCCCTGATCGATACCGGCAGCCGGATGGACGAAGTGATCTTCGAGGAGTTCAAGGGCACCGGCAACTCCGAGATCGTGCTCGACCGCAAGGTGGCCGACAAGCGCATCTTCCCCGCGCTCGACGTGGGCAAGAGCGGCACTCGTAAGGAAGAGCTGCTGGTGCCCAAGGAACAGCTCAGCAAGATGTGGGTCCTGCGCCGCATCCTGATGCAGATGGGCACGATCGATTCGATGGAATTCCTCCTCGACAAGATGAAGGATTCCAAGACGAACGAGGACTTCTTCGCGACGATGAACCAGTAAGCTCAGGCAGTGACGGCGGCTGGCCCGCGGCGAAAGCTGTCGGGCCGGGCGTCCGTCCATTGCCGCGCGTAAGGCGTGCTTTCGGGTGCGGCGAGCAGCTGGCCTTCTTCCAGGAACGTGTAGATCCGGTCGATAGGATCGGCCCGCGCGCCGCTCACGCGTTCGTTCAGATGTTCCGGGCGGATCTGCCACGGGTTGTCGAGCCCCATGGCCACGACGATCTCGCGCAGGCCGTTCAGCGTCTGGCGCTGGAAACGGGCGACGCGCTCGGCCTTGTCCGGCACCACCAGCCCGCGCTGGCGCGTGGCATCCTGCGTGGCGATGCCGGTGGGGCAGGTATCGGTGTGGCAGCGCATCGATTGCACGCAGCCGAGCGCGAACATGAAAGCCCGCGCCGCGTTGCACCAATCCGCGCCGAGCGCGAAGTTGACCGCCATGCCCGCGCCCGAAAAGACCTTGCCACCGGCCGCCAGGCGGATGTCCTGCCTCAACCCGGTGCCGACCAGCGCGTTGCGCATCAGGATCAGCCCTTCGCGCAGCGGCATGCCCACCCGGTTCGACAGCTCCACCGGCGCCGCCCCGGTGCCGCCTTCCGCCCCGTCGACGGTGATGAAATCGATCCGCAGGCCGGTTTCGAGCATCGCCTTGGCCAGCGCGAACACTTCATGCGGATGGCCGATGCACAGCTTGATGCCCACCGGCTTCCCGCCCGACAGCTCGCGCAGGTTGGCGGCCCATTCCAGCAGCTCGATCGGGGTGGAGAAAGCGGAATGCGCCGCCGGGGAAATGCAATCCTCGCCCACGGCCACCCCGCGCGCCAGGGCGATTTCGGCGCTGACCTTGGCGCCGGGCAGCACACCGCCGTGGCCCGGCTTGGCCCCCTGGCTCAGCTTGATCTCGATCATGCGGACCTGGTCGGCCTGGGCGGTATCGGCGAAGCGCGCGGCATCGAACCGGCCCGCGCCGTCGCGGCAGCCGAAATAGCCGCTGCCGATCTCCCACACCAGATCGCCGCCATAGGCGCGGTGATAGCGGGACAGCCCGCCTTCGCCGGTATCGTGATAGAAGCCGCCGGCCGCCGCGCCCTTGTTCAGCGCCATGATCGCGTTGGCCGAAAGGGATCCGAAGCTCATCGCCGAGATGTTGAGCAAGGCCGCCGAATAAGGCTGCCGGCAGCGCCCTTCGCCCACGGTCACGCGCCATTGTTCCGGCACGCCCGCATTGGGCACGATCGAATGGGCGAGCCATTCATATTCGTCCGAATAGACGTCCAGCTCGGTGCCGAAGGGATGGGTGTCCAGCTCGCCCTTGGCGCGGGCATAGATCAGGGCGCGCGTGTCATGGTTGAACGGCCGCCCGTCCAGGTTGCTCTCCACCACATAGCTGCGCAGATAGGGCCGCAGATCCTCCATGATCCAGCGCACGCGGGCGACCAGCGGATAGTTGCGCCGCAGGGCGTGCCGGCGCTGGAAGAAATCCCACACCGCCAGGGCCAGCAGCGGCAGCAGCAGGATCAGCGTCCAGCGGGCCGGCGGCCAGGCCGCGGCGCCGATCGCCAGCAGGACCAGCAAGGCCGGGATGAAGAAGCGCCCCGGCACATTGGCCGAGCCGCGCCACGGCGCGAGGTTCTGCACGGCGCTCAAGCCAGATGACGGGCGAAGAAAGCCGCTGTGCGTTCGTCGGCCAGGCGCGCCCCGGCCTCGTCGCGCCGCCGGCCCGAGCTGGCGGCGAAGCCGTGGTCGAGCCCCGGGTAATCGTGCAGCGTGACATGCGGATTGGGATCGAGCGCGGCGTGGATCGCCTCCTGCGCCTCTGCGCTCGAGAAATGGTCGGCCCCCGCGATATGCAGCATGAGCGGGTTGGCGATCGCGTGCGCCTCGTTCAGCGCCTTGTCGATCATCACGCCGTAATAGCCCACATTGGCGTCGATATCCGTGCGGGTGGCGCAGAGATAGGCGATGCGCCCGCCCAGGCAGAAGCCCACCAGGCCGACTTTGGCCACGCCCTGTTCCGAGCGGAGCCAGTCGGCGATCGCCTGCGCGTCATCCACGCTGTCGTTGCGGCCGTGATGCTGGGCGTCGGTATAACGGCCCATGTTGGCCAGCGCCTGCTGGAACTGCGCCTCGATATCGGGATCGAGTTCCACGCCCGGGGCAAAGCGCCAGAAGATGTCGGGCGCGATCGCCAGATAGCCTTGCGCGGCCCAGGCATTGCACTTGGCCACGATCCCCGGATTGACCCCGAAAATCTCCGGAATCACGATGATCGCCGCGTGCGGGGTGCCGCCTGGCCGGGCGCAATAGGCAGGGATGGCGCCTTCCCCGCCGCGCGCGGGAACGGTGATATTGGTCGGCATGCTCATTCTCCTCCCGGCCTGGCGCGAGCTTAGCGCGCGGCAATGGACTTTGCCCAGAGGCTATGACAGCCTTGCGCGGTCGCGGCCCGATCCACACATCGGGGCGGCACACTGGCGCCGGAGGCCCCGCACGATGAAAGTCCATGTCGAGATCGATTGCACGCCGGAGGAAGCCCGCCGCTTCATGGGGCTGCCCGATGTGGAGAAGGCCAATGCCGTCTATGTCGATGCCTTCGCCAAGGCGATGCAGGGCGCCGGCAATGTCGAGCAGATGCAGGAATATGCCCGGCAGCTCGCGCCAATGGGGCAGATGGGCCTGAAGATGTTTCAGAGCTTCATGGAAAACGCGCGCAAGGCTGGTGCTCGTCCGGAGGACGACCCGCTCAAGCCGGACGCCTAGCGTCACGGTCCATGGACACGATCTTCGCACTTTCGAGCGGCGCGCCCCCCGCGGGGATCGCGGTCGTCCGGGTCAGCGGGCCCAAGGCCGGCCTGATGCTGGAAACCCTGGCCGGCCGGCTTCCGCCGCCGCGCCGGGCCAGCCGCGCCCGCTTCCGCGATGCCGAGGGCGCACCGCTGGATGACGGGCTCATGCTGTGGTTTCCGGGTCCGGCAACGGCCACCGGGGAAGATCTGGCGGAACTGCACCTGCACGGCGGCCGAGCGGTCATCGCGGCGGTAGAGGCGGCCCTGGCCGCGCTTCCCGGCTTGCGCCGCGCCGAACCGGGGGAGTTCACCCGCCGCGCGTTTGCCAATGGGCGGATCGACCTGGCGGAGGCTGAAGGGCTGGCGGACCTGCTGGAGGCCGAAACCGAAGTCCAACGCCGCGCCGCGCTCGCCCTCGCCGGGGGGGCGCTGTCGCGCCGGGCGCATGGCTGGCGCGACCGGCTGCTGATGCTGTCCGCCCAGCTCGAAGCCGTGCTCGATTTCGATGACGAGGGCGACGTCATGGCGCTTCCGGCAACGTTCCTGCGGGAGATCGCCATAGTCGCGGAGGAGATCGACCAGGCCTTGGCCGCGCCCTCTGCCGAGATCCTGCGCGAAGGCTTCCGGGTGGCGCTGGCCGGGCCGCCCAATGCCGGAAAATCTACATTATTCAATGCGTTAGTTGATAGTGAAGCAGCGATCACAGCCCCTCTGGCCGGCACCACGCGCGATGTGCTGGTGCGGCCCGTGGCGCTGGGCGGGATTCCGTTCAGCTTCGTCGACATGGCCGGCCTGCGCGCCGCCGGCGCCGATCAGGTGGAAAGCATCGGCATAGAGCGGGCACAGGCGGAGATCGCCCGGGCGGACCTGGTGCTCTGGCTCGGGCCGGAAGGGGAGGGGCCGGCGGATGCCTGGGAGATCGAGCCGCAATGCGACCGGCCAAATCATTCTGCCAAGACCGCGCCGCGCTATCGCCTGTCGGCGGTGACGGGGGAGGGGCTGGATGCGCTCAAGCAAGGCTTGATCGAGCGGGCCCGCGCCGTGATGCCGGGCCCCGGCGAAGCCGCGCTCAATCGCCGCCAGCGCGGCTTGCTGGAACAGGCGTCGCTCGCGCTGCGCTCAGCCACGGGTGAGACGGACCCGCTGCTGCTCGCGGAAGATCTGCGCCAGGCGCGCTTGGCTTTCGACCAGCTGATCGGCCACAGCGGGACCGAGGCCGTGCTCGACGCCTTGTTCGGCCGCTTCTGCATCGGCAAATAGCGCGTGTTTCACGTGGAACAGCGCGGAGGTTTTGACCGGCGCTTTGGCACGGACTAGGGGCGCGGCATGGGTGCGAATGCGTTCGATGTCCTGGTGATCGGCGGCGGCCACGCCGGCTGCGAGGCGGCAGCGGTGGCCGCGCGTATGGGCGCGCGCACGGCGCTGATCTCGTTCGATCTCGACGCCATCGGGGCGATGAGCTGCAATCCGGCGATCGGTGGGCTCGGCAAAGGTCATCTCGTGCGTGAGGTCGACGCCTTTGATGGATTGATCGGCCGCGCAGCTGATGCGGCCGCGATCCATTATCGGATGCTCAACCGCTCCAAGGGCAGCGCCGTCTGGGGCCCGCGCGTCCAGGCGGACCGGAGCCTGTTCAAGGCGGCCGTGCAACGGATGATCGCCGCGCAGCCGGCGCTGCACTGCGTCGCCGGCGAAGCGGCCGCGCTCCTGCTCGAAGGCGGAAGTGTGAAAGGCGTGGTGCTGGCTGACGGAACCGCGCTTTCGGGCCGCGCGGTCATCCTGTGTACCGGCACGTTCCTCGGCGGCACCTTGTTCCGGGGTGAGGAGCGGATGACGGGCGGGCGCATCGGCGAAGCCTCGGCCCAGCGGCTCGCGGCCCAATTGCGCGAAGCCTCGCTGCCGATGGCCCGGCTCAAGACAGGGACGCCGCCCCGGCTCGACGGGCGCACGATAGATTGGGCACGGCTGGAAGAGCAGGGCTCGGATCCTGAACCCTGGACGCTGTCCCCGCTGACGCCGGACCGCTGCAATCCTCAGGTATTCTGCGGTGTGACCCGCACCAATGTGCGAACTCATGACGTCATCCGCGCCAACCTGCATCGTTCGCCGTTGTTCACCGGCGCGATCGGGGCGGCGGGGCCGCGCTATTGCCCCTCGCTGGAAGACAAGATCCACCGCTTCGGGGATCGCGACGGGCACCAGATCTTCCTGGAGCCGGAGGGGCTGGGGACGCATTGGGTCTATCCCAACGGCATCAGCACCTCGTTGCCGGCGGATGTCCAGCTGGCGCTGTTGCGCACGATCGCCGGCCTGGAACGCGTCGAGATGGAAGTGCCGGGCTATGCGGTCGAATACGATCACATCGATCCGCGCGCGCTGGGGCCGGACTTGCAGCTTCGTGCGCTTCCCGGCCTCTATTGCGCTGGCCAGATCAACGGCACCACCGGTTACGAGGAGGCAGCGGCGCAGGGGATCTATGCCGGCATGCATGCCGCGGCCGCTGTATTGGGTCGGGCGCCGGCCCCGCTCGACCGCGGCAACAGCTACATGGCGGTGATGATCGACGATCTGACGCTGCAGGGGGTGAGCGAGCCGTATCGGATGCTCACCGCGCGGGCCGAATATCGCCTGCGCCTGAGAGTCAACAACGCCAGCACCCGGCTGACGCCGCTGGCGATCGCCGCCCAGTGCGTGGGGCCGGAACGCCTTGCCTGGTTCACGCGCCGCGAGGAGGAGCGGGCACGCTGGACCGGGGCGCTGGCCAAAGAGGTCCCCGCGCAGGAACTGAGCGAGGCCGGCGTTGCGGTGCGCCGCGATGCCGGGCGCAAGTCCCTGGCCGCCTGGCTGCGCTATCCCGACGTGGGCCTGGAGGCGCTGGTTCCCTGGCTCGAAAGCGGGCTCGATCCGGCGAATGACCTGGCGCATGAACTGGCGGAAGATGCCGCTTACGCCCCTTACCTGGAGCGTCAGGAGGGGGAGTTACGTGACTTGCGCGCCAGTGAATCCGTGGCCTTGGGGGAGGGCTTCCCTTTCGCAAGCGTGCCCGGCCTGTCCAACGAGATGATCGAACGACTCGCTGCCGCGCGTCCCGCCACCTTGGCCGCTGCCGGACGCATTCGGGGAATCACCCCGGCGGCCCTGGCGGCTCTGCTGGTCTTCGCGCGGCGGCGCGCGGCATGATGGAGAGCGAAGCCGAGGCTCGCCGGTTCTGCGCCGAGCGGACGGACGCGGCGGGGCTGGCGCGGCTGGAGCGCCTGGCCGTGTTGCTGGGCGAGGAGAACGAGCGACAGAATCTGGTCTCCACGGCCAGCCTCCAATCGATCTGGCAGCGCCATTTCGCCGACAGCCTGCAGCTGCTCGATCATGTTCCACGTGGAACATCGGATTGGCTGGACCTAGGCAGCGGCGCGGGCTTTCCGGGCCTGGCGCTGGCGGCGGCGGCGCCCGAATCGCGCTTCGTCCTGGTCGAATCGCGCAAGCGGCGGGTGGATTGGCTGAATCGCGCCGCGGCCGAGCTGGCGTTGGAAAATTGCCGCGTGATCGGCGCTCGCCTGGAAAATGTGGAAAGTTTGCCTGCAGCCGTGATTGTGGCGCGTGCCTTTGCTCCGCTTGTTAAACTCCTCCGCTTGTCCGCCCGCTTTTCCACACCGGCTACCGTCTGGCTGTTGCCTAAAGGGCGGTCGGCGGCGCAAGAATGGGCAGAGCAGCCGAATGAGGTGCAAAAGATGTTCCACGTGGAACAATCCGCGACCGACTCCGGCGGAGGGATTCTCGTCGGACGAGGAGTGCCAAGCCTGCCATGATGACCCGGATCGCGATAGCCAACCAGAAGGGCGGGGTGGGCAAGACCACCACCGCGATCAACATCGCCACGGCCATGGCGGCGGCCGGTTGGAAAACCTTGCTGATCGATCTCGATCCACAGGGCAATGCCTCCACCGGCCTGGGTATCGAAGCCGCGCGGCGCGAGCGATCGAGCTATGACTTGCTGGTGGACGAGCTTCCGCTCGACGCCTGCATCGTGCCAACGGCCATCCCCGGGCTGGACGTGGTGCCGGCCACGGTGGATCTCAGCGGCGCGGAAATCGAGCTGGTCGGCGTTGGCGATCGCACGGGCCGCCTCGGCCGCGCGCTGGCCGGGCATCGCGGGCACGCGGTGTGCTTCATCGATTGCCCGCCGTCGCTCGGCTTGCTGACGCTCAACGCGCTCTCGGCGGCGGATACGTTGCTGGTGCCGTTGCAGTGCGAATTCTTTGCGCTGGAGGGGCTTAGCCAGCTTTTGCAGACCGTCGAGCAGGTTCAGCAGCGTTTCAACCCCGATCTGGGCATTGTCGGCGTCGCGCTGACCATGTTCGATCGCCGCAACCGGCTGACCGATCAGGTGGCCGACGATGTGCGCGAATGCCTCGGCAAACTGGTGTTCGAATCGGTGATCCCGCGCAACGTCCGCTTGTCGGAAGCGCCCAGCCACGGATTGCCGGCCCTAGTTTACGACCATTCGTGCGCCGGCAGCCGCGCCTACATGGCGCTGGCGCGTGAGCTGATCGGCCGGTTGCCTGAGGAAAGGAAAGCCGCATGAGCAGCGAAGAGCGGATCGATGTGGCGGCCAGCCGCCGCCGGCTGGGCCGGGGGCTTGGCGCCCTGTTGGGGGAGGCGCGGCGGGAGGAGCCGCTGGTCGCCTCCGGGCAAAGCGCCAGTGAGGCCGAGGGGGCCGGCGACGCACCCGTGGCGGCCCGCCGTACCGACGGGCTCGCCAGCGTGCCCATCGCCGCAATCGAGCCGCATCCCGAACAGCCGCGCCGGCGCTTCGATGCCGAGGCGCTGGAGGAGCTGGCCGCCTCGATCGCCGAACGCGGCGTCATCCAGCCGATCATCGTCCGCCCCCTTTCCGGCGGGCGCTATCAGCTGGTCGCGGGGGAGCGCCGCTGGCGCGCCGCGCAGAAAGCTCAAGTCCATGAAATACCAGCCTTAATTCGCGATCTGGATGAGCGGGAAGTGGCCGCCCTGGCGCTGATCGAGAACATCCAGCGCGAGGATCTGAACCCGGTCGAGGAAGCGCGCGCCTACAAGCGGCTGGCGCAGCTCGAAGAGTTGCCGCACCTGGAAATCGCCAAGCTGGTGGGCAAGTCGCGCAGCCATGTTGCCAATTTCATCCGCCTGCTCAGCCTGCCGGCGCCGGTGCTGGAGCATCTCGAAACCGGCCGGCTGGACATGGGCCACGCGCGTGCGCTGGTCGGGCACGACGATGCGGAGGCCCTGGCGCAGCAGGCCGTCGAGCGGAAGCTATCGGTGCGCGAAGTGGAGAAGCTGGCGCGTCGCCGGACGTCCGCCGAAGCGGGCGGCAAGCGCCAGCCTCGCGCCGCGCGCGATCCGGCGGGCGATGCGGATATCGTCGCCGTGCAGAACCACCTCGAGGAATTCCTCGGCCTGCCGGTACGGATTGCCGCCGATACCGATCCCCGCTCCGGCGCGGTGACTATCCGCTATCGCACGCTCGACCAGCTCGATCTGATCTGCCAGCGGCTGACGGGCGGCGGAATCTAATATCGCCCGTCAGACGATGCCGTGCTCTCGCAGAAGGGCCTCCTCGTCGCCCGATACCCAGCCGAACACCTTGGGTTCGCCGGCCAGGGTCTGCACGAAGTAGTGCACTTCGAACTCGATCGCTATGTCCGGCCCCTCTTCGCGGGCATAGACCGCCGTCCAGGCGACATGGGCCACGCAATGAAGATCATCGAGGGCGGATAGGCGCACGGCGCCCAGCCGCATTTCCCGCGTTCCGATCGCCCGATAGCGGGCATAGCCTCGCGTCATGGCGTGCTTGAGCCGTCATCGTTCTTCCCGGCCATGACCCCCTGGGGAGAGGCCGCGATGAACTCGGGCGCGTAGAGCGAGGCGGCCTCGTCCATATCGATCTCGCCGTGGAGCGCGCGATTGAATACCGCCGCGTAACGCCCGAAGAATGCCCTGATCGCGCTTTCCATCTTTAGTTTTCCCTAATGGAGCGGCCAAAAGTCGCGTCGCGCAACTCCCCATGGGGAAGGCTGATGTCCCAAAAAAGGACGATCAGACGCGCAACGCTATCTTCTGGGCAAGCATTTCGATGCCCGCCTGGTCCTCCGCATTGAAGCGGGCGGGGGAAGCGCTGTCGAGATCGATCACCGCGATCACCGTACCCTGGCGCATGACGGGGACGACCAGTTCGGACCGGCTCGCCGCGTCGCAGGCGATATGGCCGGGGAAGGCGTTCACGTCCTCGACAAGCTGGCTTTCCCCGCGCTGCGCCGCCGTGCCGCAGACGCCGCTTCCCAGCGGAATGCGGATGCAGGCGGGCTTGCCGCAGAACGGACCGAGCACCAGTTCGTCGCCGCTCCGGCGATAGAAGCCCGCCCAGTTCAAATCCGGCACCAGTTGCCAGATCAGCGCCGCGAGATTGGCCATGTTGGCCACCGCGTCCGGCTCGCCTTCGGTCAGCGCCTCCGCCGCGGCGCACAGCTCGCTGTAGAGCTGCGGCTTGGGCTGGCCGGGAGCGGCGGTGAAAGCGTACATCGCGCAACGGCCTAGACCCGGATTTCGTTGCTGCAAAGATGCCGATGCCGTATCGATCCGTGCCATGAGGATCCTAAAGAAAATCGCCATTGGCTTGGCGGTCGTCGTTCTCGTGGTCGCTGTCGCGGGCTGGTGGGTGCTGCGCGGCCAGTCGGCGACTCTCCCCCTCGATCAAGTGACAGGCACCGATCCGCAACTGGCGGAGCCTCATCCGCAGACGATCCCCACCGTTCGCGTGGCGAAGCCCATCGGCTGGGCTGAAGGCGCCGCCCCGGCGGCCGCGCAGGGCCTCGTCGTCAACCGTTTTGCCCAGGGGCTGGAGCACCCGCGGGTGATCTACGCCATGCCCAACGGCGATATCCTGGTGGCCGAAGGCAATGCCCCGGAACGGGTGGTCGCGGGCGGTGGGTCGATCACCAACTGGGTGGCCGGTTTCCTGTTCCGCCGCGCCGGCGCCTCGGTGCCTTCGCCCAACAAGCTGGTTCTGCTGCGCGATGCCGATGGCGACGGCAAGGCCGAGGAACGGCACGAGTTGCTGAACACGCTCTCTTCGCCATCCGGCATCGCCTGGCGCGACGGCAAGCTCTATGTCGCCAACCACGATGCGCTGCTGCGCTATGACTATGCCGAGGGCGATACCAAAGTCACGGGCGCTCCGGTCAAGCTGATGGACCTGCCGGCCGCCGGCAACCACTGGATGCGCAACATCATCCTCAGCGACGACGGCAAGCGGCTCTATGTCGCGGTGGGTTCGTCCTCCAACATCGCCGATGCCGGGATCGAGGCGGAGGAAGGCCGCGCCGCGATCCACGAGCTCAACCTCGAAACCGGCTCTTCGCGCGTTTACGGCGGAGGCATGCGCAATCCCAACGGGCTGGCGTGGAATCCCTGGAATGGCGAGCTGTGGACCACGGTGAACGAGCGTGACCAGCTCGGCTCGGACCTCGTTCCCGATTATCTCACCAACGTGTCGGTGGGCGTGAACTACGGCTGGCCCTGGGTCTATTGGCGCGACGTGATCGACGAACGGGTGAAAATCCCCATGCCGAATTTCATGATCGAATATACGCGCAAGCCCGAATTCGCGCTCGGCCCGCATGTCGCCGCGCTCGGCCTGGCCTTCACCCAGGAAGGCGCGCGGATGGGGCCGGCATTCGCGCAAGGAGCGTTCGTCGCGCGGCACGGCTCGTGGAACCGCAAGCCGCCGGCCGGGTATGACGTGGTTTTCGTGCAGTTCGACGAGCGCGGCAATCCGCAGGGCAAGCCGGTGGAAGTGCTAGACGGTTTCCTCACCAAGGACGGCGATACGCACGGGCGGCCAACCTGGGTGGCGTGGGATAAGACGGGCGCCCTGCTGGTGAGCGACGATACGGCCAATATCATCTGGCGCGTCATCGCCCCCAACTCGGCCCCGGCACCCGCGCCCAAGCGGATCAGCGGCCCGCCCCTGCCCTCGCGCGCCTTGGAGGATCCTTCAGCGCGGCTGCCGATCCCGCCGCCGCCGGCTCCCTAGCCGCGTTTTCCATTCATTCGTCATTGCGAGCATGGCGAAGCAATGACGATGTGAGGCCGGGGCGGCGATCGTGTGATTAAGCTTCAGCGCGCCAGCGTCTTGCCGGCGCGTCCGGCCAGTTCGGTGATGAAATGCCAGGCGATCCGGCCGGAGCGTCCGCCGCGCCGGCGCGCCCATTCCAGCGCCTCGGCTTCCGACAGGTCTAGGGCGTATTCCTCGGCATAGCCGCGCACGATCGCCAGGTATTCGTCCTGCGAGCAGGCGTGGAAGCCGAGTGACAGGCCGAACCGGTCGGCCAGCGCAAGCTGGTCGTCCACCGCGTCGCGGGGATTCAGCGGATCGTCCTGCTCGCTCATATGACGGGAGACGATCGCGCGGCGATTGGACGTCACCGCCAGGCGCACATTGCCTGGGCGCGCTTCCACGCCGCCGTCCAGCCAGCTTCGCAGATGGCGCGGGCCGTGCGAATCGCCTTCGGCGAAGCCCAGATCGTCGATGAACACCAGGTAATTGCGCCCGACGCGGCCGAGCTGCGCGAACAGCGCCGAAAGCGTATCGAGCGCGTCGGTCCCGGTCTGCACCAGGGCGATCCGGCTCGGATCGGGCGCCTGCGCGGCTCTCACGGCGGAACGCACCAGGGCGGACTTGCCCATGCCCCGCGCCCCCCACAGCAGCATGTCATGCGCCGCGTGGCCGGCGGCCAGGCGGAAGACGTTCTCGTTAACGGCCTGCTTCTGCCGGTCCACGCCGCGCAGCAGCTCGGGGCGGGGCGCGTCGATCCGCTCGATCGCGCGCGCGCCCTGGCCGGTCCACAAATAGGCCGGATGGTTCTGCCAGTCAGCGACGGATGTGGCCGGGGGGGCAAGCCGCTCCAGCGCGGCGGCGATTCGGTCGAGGGGATCTACAGGGGCGGTCATGCGCGCTGCCTCGTCCGCAAGGTCCCTTGCGTCAAGCGCCGAGTCGCCGCGATGCGCGCCTCATGCCTGGCAGAGTGCCTTGGCGCGGGGCCGCCGGCGTTGTAGCGGCGAGGGCATGGCTGGCGAGGGCACCCCGATCCTGACTCCCGATGCGGCGGGCATTGCCCAGGCTGCCGCGCTGCTGCGCGCAGGCCGCCTGGTCGCGCTGCCGACCGAGACGGTCTATGGCCTCGCCGCCCGTGCCGACAGCGAAAGCGCGGTGGCGGCGATCTATCGCGCCAAGGGCCGGCCCGATTTCAATCCGCTGATCGTCCATGTCGGCTCACTGGAGCAAGCGCGGGGACTGGCGAGGCTGGACGAACGCGCCGAAATGCTGGCCGCGCGCTTCTGGCCTGGCCCGCTCACACTGGTCCTGCCGGCGCGAGAGGGATCGGGCATCGCCCCCGCCGTGACCGCCGGCCTGCCCACGCTTGCACTGCGCATGCCCGATCACCCGGTGATGCAGCGATTGCTGGAAGAACTCGGCCTGCCCCTGGCGGCGCCGTCAGCCAATCGCAGCGGCGCGGTCAGCCCGACCACGCCGGCGCACGTGGCCCAGGCATTCGGCCCGGCGATCGCGGCGGTGCTTGATGGGGGGGCTTGCGCGCGCGGCCTCGAATCGACGATCGTCGCCTTGCGGGAAGCGGGCCATTGGCAGCTGCTGCGCCCTGGCCCGATCCCGGAGGCGGAGATTGCCGCGCTGCTCGGCCCGCCCGTGCCGCTGGAGAACCTCGGGATCGAGGCGCCGGGTCAGATGGCGCGCCACTATTCGCCCGGCAAGCCCGTGCGGCTCGAGGCCGTGGACGCCGCGCCGGATGAATATGTGATCGGCTTCGGCGCCGTGGCGGGACATTGCTCGCTGTCGGAACGGGGCGATCTCGCGCTCGCGGCGGCGCGGCTCTATGCCTGCCTTCACCTGGCCGCCGCATCGGACAAGCCGCGCATCGCAGTGGCGCCTGTCCCTCGCGAGGGGCTGGGCTTGGCGATCAACGACCGGCTGAAACGTGCGGCGGCCTAGGGACGCTTAATCCGCCCGCTCGGCGGGAAGGGGCGGCCGCAACTGCTGCATTTCGGCATAAGTGACCCGCGCATCGTCGCAGGCGCTGCGGCTGCCGTCCTGGCAGCGCTTCATCTGCCGGGCATACTGGCTGTTGAGACGGCCGAGCCGCTCCTCCCGGTGGCGGATTTCGCGGCCATGATTGCGGTCTGCCTCGGACTGGCTGGTTGTCGCCAGATCGACCCCCTTGGCCGCCGCCCTGACCGGCAGTGTGGCGACATCGACCGCCGTCTTGGCCAGGCAGCCTTGCAGTGAAACCACCGCGGCTGCCGCCAGAATCAAACGCTTGGCTGGCTTCATCGCTCGCGCTCCTTGCCGTGCGCCCTAACTACGGCAGGATTGCGCGCCCGTGAACCCGGCGTGGGCGCGTGGACGACGGATGGAGTGGGTTATGGGAAGAGGCGGCTTGCCGGCGTGATCGGGGAGCCGGCAAGCCGCACCGGGCAGGGTCTGGAGCGTCAGGGAGCCGTTTCGGGCGCTCGCTCGCAGACCAACTTGCCCGATCCCACCGCGCTGATCTCGCACCGGGCGGAGCCGATCACGGTTACCGTGCCGGAACCGATGATATTGGCGTTCACCTCGCCATCGGAGGCGAAAACGGCGTCGCCGGAACCGGCGATGCTGACCTCGGCGCGAGAGACCTTGAGGCCCTTCATCTGGCCATTGCCGCTGCCGGCGACCGAAAGCTCCAGCGCATCCGCGCTGCCGCCGGCGACGTAATCCCCGCTGCCGGCGATCGAGACTTTCAGGGAGGTAGCCGCGACATTCGGCGTCTCCAGCGTGCCCGAACCGGCGATCGAGAGTTCGGCCGCCTGGGCCACGGCGTCGCTCGTCAGGCGGCCCGATCCGGCCATCGACAGCCGGCGAGGGGCGGGCATGGTTATGCGCACCGTAGCCGTCGCCTCGCCGTCACCCGACCAATCCTTGCGGTCGCGCATCACGGTGAGTGTGCCGTTCTCCAGCTTGAAGCGCAGCTTGTCCGCCGCCGCGCCTTCGGCCTTGACGGTGAAGCGCTCACCCGCGTTGATCGAAACCGTGTCGGGCCCTGCCAGGGCGACGCCTTCGGGCGGCCCGGCGGTGAGATCCAGTTCCGCCAGCGGCACGCCTTCGCCGGCGGCCAGTCCGGCCACGGCATCGCATCCGCTCAGCGCCGCCAGCGCGAAGAGCGGAGCCATCGTGCCGAGGAAGCGGTCCATGCGCATGCCATGCTCCTGTCATTCCGTATTACGACACTAATACAGAAGCGAGAGGTGCGGCTCAATGGTTTTCGTCGAGCGCTCGGGTCGTTTCGCCGATCACGCGGCGTCGCAAGGCGGCGCCGGCGCAACGAAAAAGGCCGCCTAGGATGCCCGGGCGGCCTCTTGCGTCGCTTGAACGGAAATCGGCTCAGGCGGCTTCGGTGTTTTCGTAATACTGGGGCGCGTACTTCTTCAGCACGTCGAGAATCTTGCCCAGCGCGGTCGCCTCGTCGGTCTTTTCCATCGCCGCCAGCTCACGCGCGAGGCGGCTGGAAGCGGCTTCGAAGATCTGCCGTTCGGAATAGCTCTGCTCGGGCTGGTCTTCCGGGCGGAACAGGTCGCGAGTCACCTCGGCGATCGACACCAGGTCGCCCGAGTTGATCTTGGCTTCGTATTCCTGGGCGCGGCGCGACCACATCGTACGCTTCACCTTCGGCTTGCCCTTCAGCGTTTCCATCGCTTCCTTCAGCGTCTTGTCGCTGGAAAGCTTGCGCATGCCGATCGATTCGACCTTGTTGACCGGGACCCGCAGCGTCATGCGTTCCTTCTCGAAGCGCAGCACATAAAGCTCCAGCTTCATCCCGGCGATTTCCTCGCTCTGCAGTTCGATTACCCGGCCGACCCCGTGCTTGGGATAGACCACATAGTCGCCGACTTCGAAAGCGGGGGCATTGACAGCCATTTACGTTCCTTTCTCTCCGGCAGGCTCAGGGGGGAGGAGAGCGCCAGCACTATTCCGGGCTGCACGACCCGTCGGCAGCCTGATATGCTTTCATTTTTTCGACGCTGTTGGCGGGGGCCTGCCTTCCTTGTCCGCCTGTCGCCCAGGTCAAAGGGCGTCAGTCACAAGGACATATAGCAGATTCGCCATAAAATTGCCACCCCCGCGCCTGCGGCGCCAGGGATCACCCTCAGCGGCCCGTGCGTGGCGGCCGTCAGTCGCCTTCGCCGGGCTCCGCGGAGAAGTACCGTTCGAACTTGCCTTCTTCGCCCTTGTGCTCGTCGGCGTCGGCCGGCGGCTCCTTCTTCTGGGTGATGTTCGGCCATTCGGCGGAGTAGCTGGCGTTGAGCTCCAGCCACTTTTCCAGCCCGCCTTCGGTATCGGGCAGGATCGCTTCGGCGGGGCATTCCGGCTCGCACACGCCGCAGTCGATGCATTCGCTGGGATTGATCACCAGCATGTTCTCGCCTTCGTAGAAGCAATCGACCGGACAGACCTCGACGCAGTCGGTGTACTTGCACTTGATGCAGGCATCGGTGACGACGTAAGTCATTGCTGCGCGGGTTCCTCTTTATCTGTTTGCGATGCCCCGGCGGCCCGCCTCTCGCCCGCTATGCGCATTGCGCCCTCACCGTCAAGCCGGCGATAGCATGCTTGCGCTTCCTTCGCCGGTCCGCGCCGCTCCGGCAGGGAGAGAAGTTCGATCGCCACGGCCTCGCGCGCCAGCGGCAGCGTGAGCACGTCGCCGGCGGCGATCGCCTGGTCCTGGCGAGTCACCCGCGCGCCGTTGAGGCGCATATGCCCTTCGCCGATCCACCGCTGCGCGGCCGTGCGGCTGCGGGCGAAGCGCAGGCAGAACAGCAGGCGATCAAGCCGCATCGGCGCGGGGGATTCCGCCCGGCCGCGCCTCAGCGCACCAGGCCGGCCAGCGCGGCAAAGGCATTGCCTTCGCGCGGCGCCGGCGCTTCGGGGCGCGGGGGCAGGCGGTCCTTGCGGGGCGGGCGCCAGCTCCACCGCGCGGGGGCGGGCGGGCCGAATGCCCCTTCCGCCAGCGGCCGCGCGTCCGTTGCGCGGAAACCGGCATCGCGCATGAGGTGGCGGAAGCTGTCGGGCAGCAGGCCCATCGAGGTAGCCAGCGCGGGATCGACCGCGAAGGTCCGCCCGCCGCCCCTGGCGCGCTGCTCGTGCGCGGCGCGGAACAGCTTTTCCGCCATGTCCACGCGGATCGCCTGGCTGCCCGCCCGGCGATAGCCCGCCGGCAGATGCCGGCTCCCGGCGATCACCGCTTCCATGCCGGGATTGAGCGCGCGCCGATCGGCTCCGATGGCGTGGAGCAGCCGGCGCGGCGCGGGCTTGAGCAGCGCCGGCGCATAGACGTCGAGCGAGCCGATCACCACGCCCAGCCGCCGCAGGAAAGGGCGCCGGTCCTTGGGGATCTGCGCCAGCCCCGCCTGCTCGCGAGGGATCGCCCCGTTGCCGTCGGCCAGCGTCAGCAGCAGGGCGCGCACTTCGCTGCCCGCCTCGGGATCGCGCGCCGCCTCCTCCAGCTGGCGCAGCGGGGCCAGCGGGGCCAGCTCGGCCTCGAGCCATTGTTCCAGCGCTTCGTTCAGGGCTGCCCGCTGGGTGAAATCCAACGCGCCCAATTCTTTCGTCAGCACGATCTTGGGCCGTGCGATGGATTTGCCGGCTTCGAGCCGGGCCACGGCCTTGCCATCGCGGCGCACCTCGCCGTGCTCGATCGTCAGGTCCCCCAGTTCTTCCTGCACCAGTTTTCGCGCCTTTCGTGCCAATAGCTCGGGCAAGTGCCGCTCCGCCGCGGCCAGCATCAGCTTGCGGTCCTCGTGGCTGGCCCGGGCATCCACCACGAAGCGGAAGCCTTCCAGATGCCCGATCGGCTGGTCTTCGACCAAGACCTTTCCGGCATCGTCCAGCGCCACCCGCAGCAACCCGGCGTCCTTGCCCATGGTTTTCATCAATACCGTGGTTCGGCGATTGACGAAACGTTCGGTCAGCCGCTGGTGCAAGGCGTCGGACAGGCGCGCTTCGGCGCCGCGGGCTCGCGCCGCCATCTCGTCGCGTGCCAGCACCCAGTCGGGCCGCTGGCAAATATAGGCCCAGCTGCGGATCGCGGCGATGCGGCCCTGCAAGGTATCGATATCCCCTTCGGCGCGATCGAGTTCGGCGATCCGCGCCGCGACATAGTCCGCCCCCAGATGCCCGCCGCGCAAGTCCTGCCACAGCCGGGCGACGAAGCGGGCATGAGTCTCCGGCCCGTGCTGGCGGAAGTCGGGCAGCTGGCAGGCTTCCCAGAAGCGCCGCACCAGGCCTGGCGTCGTGACGCCACCGGCGATGTCGGGATCCTCGGCCAGGCGCTTGAGCACGGCCAGGTCGATCGCTTCCGGCGCGGGCGCCAGCTGCTCCCGCTCGGGCTTCGCCTCCAGGTCCCTCAGCAGCGTGGCCAGCGTGTCGTAACGCGGCGCGGATTCGCGCCAGAACAGTTTAGTCAGCGGGGCGAAGCGGTGCTGCTCGATGGCGAATATCTCGTCGTCGGCCAGTTCGGCGGAGCGATCACCCCTGCGTCCGGCGAGGGTTCCGAAGGTGCCGTCCTGCTGGTGGCGCCCGGCCCGTCCGGCGATCTGGGCCATTTCCGCCGGGGTGAGCCGCCGCTGGCGCACGCCGTCGAACTTGCTGAGCGAGGCGAAGGCGACATGCGTGACGTTGAGGTTCAGCCCCATGCCGATGGCATCGGTGGCGACGATGTAATCGACCTCGCCCGACTGGAACAGCTCAACCTGGCGGTTGCGCGTTTCCGGGCTCAGCGCGCCCATCACCACCGCCGCGCCGCCGCGGAAACGGCGCAGCATCTCCGCCACGGCATAGACCTGCTCGACCGAGAACGCGACCACGGCCGATCGCGGCGGCAGCCGGCTGAGCTTGCGGATCCCGGAATAGGTCAGCGTGGAGAAGCGCGGCCGCTCTTCGATCGTGACGCCGGGCAGCAGGGACTTGAGCACCGGCGCCAGCATCGCCGCGCCCAGCAGCATCGTCTCCTCGCGGCCCCGGGCGTTGAGCAGGCGGTCGGTGAAGATGTGCCCGCGCTCGCGGTCGGCGGCGAGCTGCGCTTCGTCGACCGCGACGAAGGCCAGGCTATCGTCTCTCGATCCTGGGCCCGCTTGGCCCGGCCGGCTCACCGGCATGGCTTCGGCGGTGCACAGGAAATAGCGCGCGGTCGGCGGCTCGATCCGTTCCTCGCCGGTGATCAGCGCCACCTGCGCGTCACCCTTGATCGCCCGCACCCGGTCATAAACCTCGCGCGCCAGCAGCCGCAGCGGGAAGCCGATGGCGCCGCTCGAATGGCCGCACATCCGTTCGATCGCCAGATGGGTCTTGCCGGTGTTGGTCGGGCCGAGAACGGCGCGCAGGCGGCTGTCGGTGGGGGGAGTGATCACGATGCCGCCAATGTGGCGGCCCAGCGGCGTGGAGGCAAGGCGCGGTACGATGGGGCAATGTGGCGTCAGCGCAATAGGCTCTGGATGGCTTCGCCACGCTCGCAAATGGCGAGGCTGGGGCGAGTTAACCCGGCGCGTTGCCTGCGATTCCGCCGGTTCCCGCCGGGCATCACGGCTCGGCGCGGGACGGACTCGATTCGCCGCGCTTTAGCGGAATTTAACTTTATCCGGGCACACGCCTTTGCCACAGAACCAGCCGGGATCGCGCCGCGCGGCTCCGTTCCGATCGACGGGGCAGGGCACGGCCGTCGGGAGGGCGTGTTTGTTCAAGGATCGCAGCGACGGGCCGGATGCCGCCGGGGGAGGATTCCCGCCGGTGCATTTGTCGCACGCACAGATCGTTGCCGCGCCGCCGCCGTCCCGCCTCAAGCGCGCTCAGACCTGGGCCGATCGCTATGGCGAATGGCGCCAGCGCGCCTCGCACCGCCTCGCCGCGCTCGATCTCGTGCCCGATCTGGCAGAGGATATCGGTTCGCGCCGCTGGCTGCGCGGGGCCGGCACGCTGCTGGCACTCTCCGCGCTGGCGCTGGCCGGCTGGCCCGGCTTTGCGCCGCTGGAAGCCGCCCCGGTCATGGCGATCGACGATCCGGTGCGTGACGAATTCCGCAGCCAGATGATCATGCCGCTGGCGCTCGGCGCCGATAGCGGCCGCCATATGGGCGCAACCGCGCTGGTCATGCCGCTGAAAGACGCGCCGGAGCGTCCCCGGCTCGATCTCGAAGCCACCCTGGCGCGGGGCGACAGTTTCGAACGCATGCTGCTGCGCGCCGGCGTGAGCGCGGCGGAGGCGGATCTGATCTCCGCGATGATTGCCGGCGAGATGGCGCTCACGGACATCCAGCCCGGCACCAAGGTGGATCTCACGCTCGGCCGGCGCCCGGCGCCCGGCGCGGCGCGGCCGGTGGATGCGCTGTCGTTCCGCGCGCGCTTCGACTTGCAGCTCGCCGTGGCGCGGGAGGAGGGTCGGCTCGTGCTCGATCCCCGGCCGATCAAGGTGGACGGCACGCCGCTGCGGATTCGCGGCACGGTGGGGGACAGTCTCTATCGCTCGGCCCGCGCCGCGGGCGCGCCGGCCGGCGCGATCCAGCAGTTTCTGCGCGCGCTCAGCGATGAAGTCGATCTCGACCGTGCGATCGCCGCGGGGGACGAGTTCGACCTGATCGTCGAATACAAGCGCGCCGAAACGGGCGAGGTGGATGTCGGCAAGCTGCTTTACGCGGGCCTGCTGCGTGACGGGAAGCCGCGCAAGCAACTGATGCGCTGGGGCAATGACGGGCGGTTCTACGAAGCCTCGGGTGTCGGAGAACAACGCTCGGGCTTCGTCGCCCCGGTCACCGGCCGCATTTCCTCCAGCTACGGCCGCCGGCGCCATCCGATCCTCGGCTATACCCGGATGCACGCCGGCATCGATTATGCCGCGCCCACCGGCACGCCGATCCACGCGGTGAGCGATGGCACCGTGCAGTTCGCCGGCCGCCACGGCGGCCACGGCAACTACGTGAAGCTCTCGCATGGCAGCGGGATCGGCACAGGATACGGGCACATGAGCCGGATCGCCGTGCGCGCCGGCCAGCGCGTCACGCGTGGGCAGGTGATCGGCTATGTCGGCTCCACCGGCCTCTCGACCGGCCCGCATCTGCATTACGAACTTTATCGCAATGGCCAGACGGTGAACCCGTCCAGCGTCAGCTTCGTCACCCGGGCGCAGCTTTCCGGCCGCGATCTGGCCGATTTCCGCGCCCGCCTGGCCGAACTGAAGACCGTCAAGCCCGGCGCCGCCCTGGCCACGCTGGAACCCAGTGCCGCGGCCAAGGACGATCCGGTGCGTGAGATCGACCGCCTCGAATCCCGCCACGTGATCCGCTGAACCGCCCCCCAGGCGCATTGCCCCTCCGGGCATTTTCCGGCACATCGCCGCCAATGACCGGCTCCTACCTCGCACCTTATCCCCTTGGCCGCCTGCGCCGCACGCGCTCCACCGCGTGGAGCCGCGCGCTCCACCGCGAAACCGTGCTCACGCCGGGTAACCTGATCTGGCCGCTGTTCGTCTGCGAAGGCTCGGGCGAGGAGCAGCCGATCGCCAGCCTGCCGGGCGTCTCGCGCTGGTCGGTCGACGGAATCGCCGCCCGCGCCCGCGAAGCGGTATCGCTCGGCATTCCCTGCCTGGCGCTGTTTCCCCATACCCCGGCGGACTTGCGCAGCGCCGACGCGCGCGAGGCGCTCAATCCCGACAATCTGATCTGCCGCGCGGTGAAGGCGATCCGCGATGCCTGCGGATCGGACATCGGCGTGCTGACCGACGTGGCGCTCGATCCCTATACCAGCCACGGGCAGGATGGGCTGGTCGATGCGCAAGGCTATGTCGTGAACGACGGGACGGTGGAACTGCTGGTGGAACAGGCGCTGGTCCAGGCGGGGGCCGGCGCGGATATCGTCGCCCCGTCCGACATGATGGATGGCCGCATCGGCGCGATCCGCCGCGCGCTGGAAGGCGCCGGGCACGTCAATGTGCAGATCATGAGCTATGCCGCCAAATATGCCTCGGCCTTCTACGGCCCATTCCGCGACGCGGTGGGGTCGCGCGGCCTGCTGAAGGGGGACAAGAAAAGCTACCAGATGGACCCGGCCAATGGCGAGGAAGCCCTGCGCGAAGTGGCGCTCGATATCGCCGAGGGGGCGGATAGCGTGATGGTCAAGCCCGGCCTGCCTTATCTCGATATTGTCCGCCGGGTGAAGGATCGGTTCGACGTGCCCGTGTTCGCCTATCAGGTCAGCGGTGAATACGCGATGATCGAAGCCGGCGTGGCGGCCGGCGCTGGAGAGCGCGAGGCGCTGGTGCTGGAAACGCTCACGGCCTTCAGGCGAGCCGGCTGCTCGGGCGTGCTGACCTATCACGCGCCCTTCGCCGCGCGGCTGCTCAGTGCCTGACGTCATCCTCGAAACGCCGCGGCTGCGCCTTCGCCGCTGGCGCCCGGGCGATCTCGATCTCTGGCTGGCGCATCTCAATACGCCTGAGGTGCGGGCCTATCTCGGCGGGGTCCAGAGCCCGGAGAAAGTCGCCCAGACGCTCGCCGCGACGGCGCGGGAGTGGGATGAACAGGGCTTTTCCTTCCTCGCTGTCGAGCTGCGCGAGGATGCCTCGTTCCTCGGAACCAGCGGCATTGCCCGCATCGACACGGCTTGCGCGCCGGAAGCGTTGCGCGGCGCGGTGCAGATCGGCTGGCAACTGCGCGCCGATCGCTGGGGCCAGGGCTATGCGACCGAGGCGGCGGATGCGGTCCTGGCGATGGCGTTCGAACGCTTCGCTCTGCCGATCGTCTATGCCCAGACTTCCGAACGCAATGGCCCGTCCTGGCGCGTCATGCAGCGGCTCGGCATGGAGCGTCTGGCCGACCTGGATTATGATGATCCGGATTATCCCGCCGAAGACAACCCGACCATGGTCTGGGCGCTCGGCCGCGATCGCTGGCAGCACGCGCGAGAGGGGGCATGAGCGGCGCGTTCGATTGCACCGGCCGTTTCCCTTGGGCCACGATCCTGCCGTTCGAAGGCAAACTGCCGCAAATCCACGAAACCGCCTTCGTCGCTCCCGGCGCGCGGATTATCGGCGACGTTACGATCGGGGCCGAAGCGAGCATCTGGTACAACTGCGTGCTGCGCGGCGACATCCACCGGATCGAGATCGGCGCGCGCTCCAACGTGCAGGACGGCAGCGTCTTCCACGTCGAAGGCCCGCGCCCGGATACCGAAGGGTGCCCTACCATCGTCGGGGAGCAATGCGTGATCGGCCATATGGCCGTGGTCCATGGCGCCACGCTGGACGATGGCGCTTTCGTGGGCATGGGGGCCGTGGCTATGGATGCCAGCCGCATCGGGCCAGGTGCGATGCTGGCCGCCGGCGCGCTGCTCAGCCCCGGCAAGGCGATCCCCCCGGGCGAGATCTGGGTCGGGCGGCCGGCGAAGTTCCTCCGCGTCCAGGACGCGGCGCAGATCGACAAGATCCGCTTCCAGACCGAACGCTATTGCCGCCTGGCGCAGCGGCACCTGGCCGCGCTGCGTGGCGAAACCCAGGGCTGATCTTCCCGCGGCCGAGGCGATCCGCGTGCTGGCCGATGCCGATGGCCGCCTTGCCGTGCGGGTAACGCCGGGGGCGCGCTGGGAAGGCATCGAGATCGCCGATGGCCGCGTGCTGGTGAAGACCCGCGCCAAGCCGCAAGATGGCGCGGCGAACGCGGCGGTGCTGGCCCTGCTGGCCCAGGCGCTCGGCATCGGCAAGTCCCGCCTGGCCCTGTTGCGCGGCGCGACTTCGCGCGAAAAGCTGGTCCAGCTCCCTCCGTCCTGAGAGTCTGGCGGCTTGCGCACGAAGCCTTTAATCTGATGCATGAATCGTTTATATCCGGCTGATACCATCTATCTTGATATATGAGACATCCGTGGAGATCCGATGATCACCTCGCACCAGATGCGCGCCGCGCGGGCGCTCCTCGGCATCGACCAGCGCCAGTTGGCTGAGCTGGCCGGCCTGTCGGTCCCCACGATCCAGCGGATGGAAGCTTCCGGCGGGCAAGTGCGCGGCGTGGTCGATACCCTGGTGAAAGTCGTCAATGCGCTGGAAGGCGCGGGGATAGAGCTGATCGGGGACAACGCACCCAGCACCGGCGCCGGGCGCGGTGTCCGCTTGCGAGAGGCGCCCGCCGCTGGCGCCATGCCGCCAAAGGCGCAAGGCTGAAGGATCGGCCCGTGCCGGAACGCTTCACGCCCAAGCTCATCACCACCTTGCGTGAAGGTTATGGCCTGGCCGATTTCCGCGCGGATGCGATCGCCGGGCTGACGGTCGCCATTGTCGCCCTGCCGCTGGCCATGGCGCTGGGCATCGCCAGCGGCGCTTCGCCCGACAAGGGGCTGATCACCGCGGTGGTCGCGGGCTTTCTGATCTCGGGGCTGGGTGGCTCGCGGATGCAGGTCGGCGGGCCGACCGGCGCTTTCGTGGTGGTGATCTTCAACGTGATCGCCCGGCATGGCTATGACGGGCTGGTGCTGGCGACCCTGTTCGCCGGCGTGATCCTGGTGGTCGCGGGCTACGCGCGGCTCGGCAAGCTGATCCGCTTCGTGCCGCATCCGGTGATCACCGGCTTCACCGCCGGGATCGCGGTGATCATCGCCTCCAGCCAGGTGAAGGATTTCCTCGGGTTGCCGCTGGCCAAGGCGCCGGCCGAGTTCCTGCCCCAATGGCAGGCCTATCTCGGCGTCATCCGGCAATGGAGCGTGCCGACGCTGCTGATCGGCCTGGGCGCGCTGGGCCTGATCGTCGCGCTCAAGAAGGCCGCGCCCCGCTGGCCGGGCTATCTGATCGCGGTGGTCGCCGCCAGCGCCGCCGTCGGCCTGCTGGGCTTGCCGGTGGACACCATCGGCTCGCGCTTCCCGGACATGCCTTCGGGCTTGCCGGCCCCGGCCTTGCCGGCTTTCACCCTGGCGAAAGCCCAGGCGGTCATGCCTTCGGCCTTCACCATCGCCTTCCTCGCCGGGATCGAGGCGCTGCTGTCCGCGGTGGTGGCCGATGGCATGGCGGGGACGAAGCACCGGCCCAACCAGGAACTGGTCGGCCAGGGCGTGGCCAATATCGCCTCCAGCCTGTTCGGCGGGCTGCCGGCGACCGGGGCGATTGCCCGCACCGCCACCAATATCCGCGCCGGCGCCCGCACGCCGGTCTCGGGCATGTGCCACGCCGCCTTCCTGCTGCTCTTCGTGCTCTTCGCCGGCGGCCTGATGGCCTATGTGCCGATGGCGGCGCTGGCCGCGATCCTGTTCATGGTCGCTTTGGGGATGAGCGAATACCGCCGCTTCCTGCGGCTGCTGCGCCTGCCCGGCGGCGATCGCGCGGTGCTACTGCTGACTTTCGCTCTCACCGTCATGGTGGATCTGACCACGGCGATCGCGGTAGGCGTCACGCTGGCGTCGCTGCTGTTCATGATGCGGATGAGCGAGGCGGTGCAGGTGGAAGGCCGCTCGGCGATCCAGGCCGATCCCGATCTGGATGACGAGGATGTCGATCAGCGCAAGGGGCTGCCGCCGGGTGTGGAAGTGTTCCGCATCGCCGGCCCTCTGTTCTTCGGCGTGGCGGGCGATCTGCTCGATACCTTGCGCAACGTGGGGCAGAAGCCGCGCGTGGTGATCCTGCGGCTGCGGCGGGTGCCGTTCCTCGATGCCAGCGGCGCGGCCGCGCTCGATCAATTCGTGCGCCAGGCCGCGGCGGGCGGCACGCGGGTGATCATCTCGGGCGCACAGCGCCAACCGCTGTTCGTGCTCACCCGCGCCGGGCTCGGCCGCCGCACCGGCCGGGTGGACTATGCGCCGGACTACCCCGCCGCGCTGGCCATGGCGGAAAGCGCGGGGACAGAGGTGACCGGGGCGGAATAGCCCGCCTCAGTCGCGCACTAGGGCGCGCAGCGTCTCGATCCGGTCCGCCTCGTGCGCCGGCTTGTCCCACCGGATGCGGCTGATCCGGGGAAACCGCATGGCCAGCCCGCTCTTGTGCCGCCGGCTGGCATGGACGCTGTCGAACGCCACCTCGAACACCACACCGCGATCCGTCTCGCGCACCGGGCCAAAGCGGTTCACCGTATGGCTCCGGACATAACGGTCGAGTTGTTTCAGCTCCTCGTCGGTAAAGCCGAAATAGGCCTTGCCCACCGGCAGCAGCTCCGCCCCCTCGTCGGGGTCGCCGTCCCAGCAGCCGAAGGTATAGTCCGAATAGAAGCTGCTACGCTTGCCGCTGCCGCGCTGGGCATACATCAGCACGCAATCGACCAGCAGCGGATCGCGCTTCCACTTGTACCACAGGCCCGTCTTGCGCCCGGCGACATAGGCGCTGTCCTTGCGCTTCAGCATCAGGCCTTCGATCGCCTCGTCGCGCGCGCCGGCGCGGATTTCGGCCAAGTGCTCGAAATGATCGGCCTCGACCACTGGCGAAAGGTCGAAGCGTTCCGCCGGCAGGCGCGGCATCAGCGCTTCCAGCCGCGCGCGCCGCTCGGTCCACGGCAATTCGCGCACATCCTCCCCTTCCAGGATCAGCACGTCATAGAGCCGCACGAACGCCGGATAGTCCGCCAGCATCCTGGTGCTCACCGTCTTGCGCCCCAGCCGCTGCTGCAAGGCATTGAAGCTCGCCGCGCCGCCCACCTCTCCGCCCTGGTGAGTGCCGCGCACCAGCAGCTCTCCGTCCAGCACGGCGGGAAACCCCAGCGCCTCGGCCATTTCCGGAAAGCTGCCGGTCACATCGTCGCCGGTGCGCGAATAGAGCCGCGTCTCGCCCCCGGCATGCGCGATCTGCACGCGGATCCCGTCCCACTTCCACTCGGCGACATAGTCCTCGAGGTCGAGCACCGCGTCCTCCAGCGGGTGGGCCAGCATGAACGGGCGGAACAGCGGCAATTCGCCGGTATCCGGCGGCGGCGCGCCGTGGGCGCCCCAGGCGAACAGCTCGGCATAGGGCGGGACCAGCGCGTGCCAGTATTCCTCCACTTCTTCCACCGGCACGCCGAAGCCCTGCGCGAAAGCGGTCTTTGCCAGCCGCGCCGAAACCCCCACGCGCAGGCCGCCGGTCGCCAGCTTGAACAGGGCATAGCGGCCATCGGCATCCAGCCGGTCGAGCAGCCTGGGCAATTCGCTCATCACCGAAGCGCGGGTCATCCCCTGCAGCAGGCCGACTGCCTCGCTCAAGGACGGCGGCGGCATGGCGTCATCGCTGGCTTGCGGCCACAGCAGGCTTGCCGTCTCGGCGGTATCGCCCACGAAATCGCGGCTCAGCGCGAAGAGCAGGGGATCGACACGCTCCGTCAGCAGGTTGCGGATCGTGCTGCTCTTCACCGCTGGAAAGTCCAGCGCATCGGTCAGCGCCGCCAGCGCCCAGCCGCGATCCGGATCGGGCGTCGTGCGCAGGTAATCGGCGATCAGCGCCAGCTTGGCGTTCCGGCCCCGCGTATAGACCAGCGCATCCAGCAGCGCGGCGAAGCGTTCCATCAATCCTCCCCGGAACGGGGAGGGGGACCATGCGAAGCATGGTGGAGGGGGGTGGCGGCCTCACGCCACCTCGCGTTCGCACGGAAGTACCGTCCGTCAGCGCCTCGCGCCGCCCTCTTCCCGCTCGCGGGAAAGATCGCGCAGGCCTCAATCATCCTCATCCTCATACCCCACCAGCGCCAGCGCCCGGGCCCGCCGCTTGTGAAGCTGGCACCAGCGCAGCAGCGCTTCCTCGCGCCCGTGCGTGATCCAGCTTTCCGCCGGGTCCACTTCCTCGATCGTGGCGGTCAGCTCGTCCCAGTCGGCGTGGTCGGAGATGATCAGCGGCAGTTCCACGTTCCGCTGCCGGGCGCGCTGGCGCACCCGCATCCAGCCGCTGGCCATGGCGGTTATCGGATCGGGCAGGCGCCGGCTCCAGCGGTCGTTGAGCGCGGAAGGCGGGCAGATCACAGTCGCGCCGCGCAACTCTTCCCGCCTGGCATCCGCCACCAGCCGCAATTCGCCCAGGTCCACCCCGAACGCCTCGTAAAGCCGGCACATCCGTTCCAGCGCGCCGTGCAGGAAAATGGCGTCATGGTGCCCGGCGCGGCGCAGCTCGGCGATCAGCCGCTGCGCCTTGCCCAGCGCATAGGCGCCCACGAGCACGCAGCGATCGGGCTCGCGCCGCAGCGCATCGCGCAGCTTGCCGATCTCCCGCTCGATCGGCGGATGGCGGAACACCGGCAGGCCGAACGTGGCCTCGGTCACGAAGACATCGCAAGGCACCGCTTCGAACGGCGGGCAGGTGGGGTCGGGCCGGCGCTTGTAATCCCCCGTCACCACCACGCGCTCGCCCGCATGGTCGAGCACGATCTGCGCCGAGCCGAGCACGTGGCCGGCGGGCACGAAGGTGGCGTCCACTCCGCCGGGCAGGCGGATCGTCTCGCCGTATTGCACCGGCATGGCGCCTTCGCGCGTCTGATAGCGCAGCTCCATGATCGCCAGCGTTTCCGGCGTCGCCACGGTGCGCCCGTGCCCGCCGCGCGCATGGTCGGAATGGCCGTGAGTCACCAGCGCATTGGGCACGGGGAGAGAGGGATCGATCCAGCAATCGGCGGGAACGACATGGATGCCGTGCGGCTCCGCGCGGATCCATGCGAAAGGGGCGGCCATGCCGCTAGAATGACCCGCCCGCGCCCGAAGTTCCACCATGTTCACGCGGCATGGCGCGGGCCGAACGCTGATGTCGCTCGGGCTTCGGCCGGCCGGAGAACGCGCGGGGCGATCCTCCGGCCCGACCGGGGTTACTTGGCCTCGCTGCGTTCCTGCTTGGGCGGCTTCTTCCGCGGGCTCTTGGCCGGGCGCGGCGCCGCCGGCGTCAGCTCGAAGGCCAGCGCATCGTCCTTCACGCTGACATGCACCTCGCCGCCGTGGGCCAGCTTGCCGAACAGCAGCTCTTCCGCCAGCGGCTGCTTGACCTTCTCCTGCAGCAGGCGGGCCATCGGCCGCGCGCCCATCAGCTTGTCATAGCCGCGCCGGGCCAGCCATTCGCGCGCATCGGTATCGAACTGGATGTGCACGTTTTGCTCGGCCAGCTGCAATTCGAGCTGGAGGATGAACTTGTCCACCACCCGGCTGACGGTCTCCGTGCCCAGGTAATCGAACGGCACGATGGCATCCAGGCGGTTGCGGAATTCGGGGGTGAACATCTTCTTCACCGCCTCGTCCTGCGCTTCCACCTTGGTGCCGGCGCCGAAGCCGATCCCCTGGCGCGCCATGTCGGAAGCGCCGGCATTGGTCGTCATGATCAGCACCACGTTGCGGAAATCCACCGTCTTGCCGTGGTGATCGGTCAGCTTCCCGTGGTCCATCACCTGCAACAGGATGTTGAACAGGTCGGGGTGCGCCTTCTCGATCTCGTCCAGCAGCAGGACGCAGTGCGGATGCTGGTCGATCGCATCGGTCAGCAGGCCGCCCTGGTCATAGCCGACATAGCCGGGGGGCGCGCCGATCAGGCGGCTCACCGAATGGCGCTCCATGTATTCGGACATGTCGAAGCGCTTCAGCTCGATGCCCATGATGCTGGCAAGCTGGCGCGCCACCTCGGTCTTGCCGACGCCGGTGGGGCCGGAGAACAGGAAGCTGCCGATCGGCTTGTCCGGATCGCGCAGGCCCGCGCGGCTCAGCTTCATCGCAGTGGACAGCACCTCGATGGCCTTGTCCTGCCCGAAGACGACTCGCTTCAGGTCCTTCTCCAGGCTGGCGAGCACGGCCTTGTCGTCGCTCGATACCGATTTCGGCGGGATGCGCGCCATGGTCGCGATCACTGCTTCGATCTCGCGCGCGGTGATCTTCTTCTTCCGACGGCTCGGCGGCACCAGCATCTGCATCGCGCCCACTTCGTCGATCACGTCGATCGCCTTGTCGGGCAGCTTGCGGTCGTTGATGTAGCGCGCGCTCATCTCCACCGCGGTCTTGATCGCGTCGGGCGTGTACTTGACCTTGTGGTGCTCCTCGAACGCGGTGCGCAGGCCCTTGAGGATCTTGATCGTGTCCTCCACGGTCGGCTCGTTCACGTCGATCTTCTGGAACCGGCGCAGCAGCGCGCGATCCTTCTCGAAGTGATTGCGGAACTCCTTGTAAGTGGTCGATCCGATGCAGCGGATCGCGCCGCTGGACAGCGCGGGCTTGAGCAGGTTGGAGGCATCCATCGCCCCGCCGCTGGTCGCGCCGGCGCCGATCACCGTGTGGATCTCGTCGATGAACAGGATCGCCTCGGGCAGCTTCTCCAGCTCGTTGACGACCTGCTTCAGCCGCTCCTCGAAATCGCCGCGATAGCGGGTGCCGGCCAGCAGCGCGCCCATGTCGAGCGAATAGATCACCGCATCGGCCAGCACGTCGGGCACTTCGCCTTCCACGATCTTGCGCGCCAGGCCTTCGGCGATGGCCGTCTTGCCCACGCCGGGGTCGCCCACGTAGAGCGGGTTGTTCTTGCTGCGCCGGCAGAGGATCTGGATCGTGCGGTCCACTTCGGGCCCGCGGCCGATCAGCGGATCGACCTTCCCGTCCAGCGCCTTCTGGTTGAGGTTGACGCAGAACTGGTCGAGCGCGGAATCCTTCTTTCCGCCCTTTTCCGGCTTTTCCTCGCTCTTCGCCTCGGGCTCTTCCGTGCCCTGCGGCGTGCGGCTTTCCGCCGGGCGCGCGCCCTTGCCGATGCCGTGGCTGATATAGCTCACCGCGTCGAGCCGGCTCATATCCTGCTGCTGGAGGAAATAGACGGCATAGCTGTCGCGCTCGGAAAACAGCGCCACCAGCACATTGGCGCCGGTCACCGTGTCCTTGCCGCTCGACTGCACGTGCAGGATCGCCCGCTGGATCACACGCTGGAAGCCGGCGGTCGGCTGCGGATCGTCGTCGAGATCGGTCTTGAGCGACTGGTATTCCTGGTCGAGGTACTGGCGCACCACGCCCGCCAGTTCGGCCAGATCCACGCCGCAGGCGGTCATCACCTCGGACGCTTCGGGATCGTCGACCAGCGCCAGCAGCAAGTGCTCGAGCGTCGCATATTCATGCGTCCGGTCGGTCGCGTGCTGGAGCGCCGTGTGGAGGGTTTTCTCGAGGGACTGGGCGAAACTGGGCATGGTCATTCAATCCAAGGGGGTGAGGATACGATCCAACTGGTTGCCAATGTGCAAAGCACCGTGTGAACCCGGCACGAACAGTATGGGCTTCCAGGTCACTGGGGATATGGGGCGCCGGAAGCGCGAATGCGAGAGGAAGGCGGCCGGCCGCCCCATCAGCCCTGTTCGCGCCGCTTGAACAGCGCGTCCGCCGCCTGCTTGTGGCTGGCGGCCCTGGCGTGATGAGCCCTGACCCGGGCGATCTCGGCTTCCAGCAGCGCGATGCGTTCCATCAGCTCGTCCTGCGAATAGCTGTCGAGCGGTTCGCCGGCCAGCCGGCTCGCGGAATCTCCGCGCATCCGGGGGAGATCGTCCTCCATTGCAGCGCAGCATGTTGCCCCCGCCGCTTGCTGTCAATGGCCCCGCGCATTAGAGCGGGCGGGGATTGGGGGAAATCATGGAACTGCCCGCTGTCATGCAGGCCATCGCCATCGCCGGAGCCGGCGGGCCCGAGGTCTTGCGCCTTGAGGAACGGCCGGTGCCCCGGCCCGACCCTGCGCAAGTGCTGATCCAGGTGGCCTATGCCGGAGTGAACCGGCCTGATGTGCTCCAGCGCCTGGGCCACTATCCGCCGCCGCCCGGCGCGTCCGACATTCCCGGGCTGGAGGTTTCGGGCACGGTCGTCGCCATTGGCCGGGACGCGGATGAAACGCTGCTCGGGCGCGAGGTCTGCGCGCTGGTGACCGGCGGCGGCTACGCGCAATACTGCCTGGCGCACAGCGCACATTGCCTGCCGGTCCCGCATGGCTTGCCGCTGGCCGAAGCGGCCGCCTTGCCCGAAACGCTGTTCACCGTGTGGCACAACGTGTTCGAACGCGGCTGGGCCAAGCCGGGCGAAACGCTGCTGGTCCACGGCGGCACCAGCGGCATCGGCTCCATGGCGATCAAGCTGGGCAAGCTGTTCGGGCTCACGGTCATCGTCACCTGCGGCAGCGCCGCCAAGTGCGACGCGGCCCGCGCGCTGGGGGCGGATCACGCGATCCCCTATCGCACCCAGGATTTCGTGGAGGCCGTGCGGGCGATCACCGATGGCCAGGGCGTGAATCTCGTGCTCGACATGGTCGCTGGCAGCTACACCCAGCGCAATCTCACCTGCCTGGCGGACGATGGCCGGCTGGTGACCATTGCCGTGCTGGGGGGCGCGCGGGCGGAAATCGACATGGCGCGGCTCATGGTCCACCGGCACACGGTGACCGGCTCCACCCTGCGTGCCCGGTCGGATACCTTCAAGGCCCTGCTGGCGGACGAGATCGCGCATCACGCCTGGCCCCTGGTGGAAGACGGGTCGCTGCGCCCGGCGATGGACCGCATTGTCCCCTTGGCCCAGGCGGCCGAAGCGCACCGGCGCATGGAAGCGGGCGATCATATCGGCAAGATCGTGCTCCAGGTGGCCTAGGCGCTCGTTCCGCCGATACCGCGCCCCTGGTGATGACACATCCGTGTCACATAGTCGCGGAAGTGACGCCGAACTGCGATTCCCTTGTCACAATCGCCTGCCATAGGCCCGAAGCCAGCAGGACATGGCACAAGGGTCGAAGCCGATGCTGGAAGCCTATCTCCGGGGCGTGGTCGGGAACGGGGGCATGGTGGCCGCCTTCCCCGATCCCGATCATCACGAACCGGTCATCCCCGAACCCTCGCCCGATGGGCGCCGCCGCTATCGCACGATCTGGATCAGCGACATCCATCTCGCCACCCGGGGCTGCAATGCGGAACTGCTGATCGATTTCCTCGACAGCACCGACAGCGAGACGATGTACCTCGTGGGCGACATCATCGATGGCTGGCGGCTCAAGAAGAAGTTCTACTGGCCGCCGGCGCACAACGATATCGTCTGGCGCATCCTCAAGCGCGCCCGGCGCGGCACGCGCATCGTCTATATCCCCGGCAACCATGACGAGATGTTCCGGCAATTCACCGGGCTGAACTTCGGCGGGGTCGAGATCCGCCGCGCGGCGTTCCACGAAACCGCCGACGGGCGCCGGCTCATGGTCCTCCACGGGGATGAATTCGATGGCGTCATGCTGGCCCATCGCTGGCTCGCCTTCGTCGGCGACGCGCTCTACACCGGTAGCATGGCGCTCAGCCGCTGGGTCAATGCGGTCCGCCGCCGTGCCGGCCTGTCTTACTGGTCGCTCAGCAAGATGGCCAAGCACAAGGTCAAGAACGCGGTCGAATTCATCAGCCGGTACGAGGAAGTCGTCGCCCGCGCCGCCGCCGCGCGCAAGGTGGATGGCGTGGTCTGCGGCCACATCCACACGGCGGAGATGCGCCGGTTCGACGGCATCGACTATTACAACGATGGCGATTGGGTCGAAGGCTGCACCGCGCTGGTCGAACACTTCGACGGCACGATGGAGATCCTCCATTGGCCGGAGGAGATTGCTCGGCGCAAGGCGCGCGCCCAGGCGGAAGACGCGGCCCGATCCCTGCCGCGCGCCGCCTGATGCGTATCGCCCTGGTCACCGATGCCTGGGCGCCGCAAGTGAACGGCGTGGTCCGCACGCTGGAGGCGGTCGGGGCCGAGCTGGCGCGGCGCGGCCACGCGATCGAGGTGATCGCGCCGTGTCACTATCGCTCGCTCCCTTGTCCTACTTATCCGGAAATCCGCCTCGCTCTCGCCGGATCGCAGGCCGTGGGGGAACGGCTCGCCCGCTTCGGGCCCGAGGCGATCCACATCGCCACCGAAGGCCCGCTCGGCTGGGCGGCGCGGCGCTGGTGCCTGGCCGGCGGGCGGCAGTTCACCAGCGCCTATCACACGCAGTTCCCCGAATACCTCGCCCGCCGCTCGCATCTGCCGGCGTCGGTCTTCTGGCCCTACATCCGCCGTTTCCACACGCCGTCCAGTGGCGTCATGGTGGCGACCGGCACGATCCGCGCCCAGCTCGCCGCGCAAGGGGTCGCCCGCCTCAGGGAATGGAGCCGCGGCGTCGATCTGGCGCAGTTCGGGCCGCATTGCGCGCCGCCCGACTTGTTCTTCGGCCTGCCGCGCCCGATCCAGCTCTACGTCGGCCGCGTAGCGGTGGAGAAGAACGTCGAAGCCTTCCTCGCCAATCGCCATCGCGGCTCCAAAGTGGTGGTGGGTGACGGGCCGGCGCTGGCGCGGCTCAAGGCCGCCTTTCCCGAAGCGCATTTCGTCGGCCGGCAGAGCGGGGCGGCGCTGGCCGCCTGCTATGCCGGCGCCGATGTGCTGGTGTTTCCCAGCGGCACCGATACCTTCGGCCTGGTGATGATCGAGGCGCTGGCCTGCGGCACTCCGGTGGCGGCCTATCCGGTGCCCGGCCCGCTCGATGTGCTCACGCCCGAAAGCGGCTGCATGGCCGAAGTGCTGGAAGATGCGATTGCCGGCGCCCTGGCGCTCGATCGCGAGCGCTGCCTCCAGCGCGGCCGCGCCTTCAGCTGGGAAGCCAGCACCGATCAGTTCCTCGCCGCGCTCATGCCCGAGGCTCCGGCCACCGCCGGTCCAGCGCTGCGCGCCGCCTGAATCGCCCACGCCGCTTGCCGTTTGCCGGCAAGAAGCCTACATCACGCCGGTTACGGCCGCTCCGAGAGGGGCGGCCCTTCTATTTTTAGCGGAGAGAACCCGTGGCCCAGCCCACTCCCCTGATGCCCCATGCCACCGCTTCCTGGCTGGTCGACAACACCTCGCTCAGCTTCGAGCAGATCGCCGAGTTCTGCGGGCTGCATATCCTCGAGGTGCAGGCCATGGCGGACGATCTCGCCAGCTCCAAGTACACCGGCCGCGATCCGGTCCATTCGGGCGAGCTGACGCACGAGGAGATCCGGAAAGGCCAGGCCGATCCGAATTATCGCCTCAGGATGCACCGCGCGCCGGTGGATGTCAGCCGCACCAAGGGCCCGCGCTATACGCCGGTGTCCAAGCGGCAGGACAAGCCCGACGGCATCGCCTGGATCCTGCGCAACCATCCGGAAATGTCCGATGCGCAGATCGGCAAGCTGATCGGCACCACGCGCAACACGATCAACGCGATCCGCGGACGGTCGCACTGGAACATCCAGAATATCCAGCCGAAGGATCCGGTCACCCTCGGCCTGTGCTCGCAGCGAGAGCTTGATGCCGCGGTGGCCAAGGCGGCCAAGCGCGCCGCCACCGTGGAAGACGTGAAGGAGGACGATCTCACGATCGTCGATCCGCGCGACGACCGCGAACGGCTGATCGAGGAACTGCGCGCGGAACGCGACGCGGCGGCCAAGGCCGCGGTCGAAGCGGCCCAGGAAGCCGAAGCGGAAGCCTGGCTCGAAGCCCGCCGCGCCTCGGAAGCCGCCGGCGAAAGCTGAACGCGCCCTCAGGGCAGAAAAAAAGGGCCGGCCCCCTCGGGGGATCGGCCCTTTTTTTGTTATGCCGAGCCGAACCTTGGTGGCTGGGGCCACGATCCGCTGACCTCAATTCGTCATTGCGAGCGTAGCGAAGCAATCCAGGGCGCATTGCGCCGCCACCCCGGATCGCTTCCTTAAGCCCTCAACGAGGAATGTCGTATCGAGCGTCAGCCCGCGAGCGTCAGCCGTTGCGTGTCGTCGTCGCCAGTTCCAGCACGTTGCCGCCGGCGTCCGCGCTCTTCGTGCCGCCGGGGGCGAAACGGCCGTCCACCGTCGCGCCGTGCTCGATCGTCAACGCGTCGTACTGCACGTCGCCTTCGATGCGGGCGCTCTTCAGGATCACCAGCTCGCGCGCGATCACCGTGCCTTTCACGGTGCCGGCCAGCCGCGCCGATTCGGCCGTGATGGCGCCCTGGATCAGGCCCCCCTGGCCCTGCACCAGCGAGGCGCAGGCGATATCGCCTTCCACCGTGCCGTCCACGTGCAGGTCGGCCGAAGCCTCGATATTGCCTCTGATCACCACATCGGCGCCGATCACCGAGAAGGTGGCGGCATTAGCCACGGGACGCGGTTTTCCGGTCATGCCCGGGGGCGTCGGCGCGCGCTTCTTCGAGAACATGGGGGGCGGTCTCCAGGAACGGGCGCGGATTGACCGCGCGGCCATTGATGCGAACCTCGAAATGGAGATGCGGCCCGGTCGAACGGCCGGTGCTGCCGATCTGGCCGATCACGTCGCCGGCTTGCACCTCTTGGCCCATGCGCGCTTTCCAGGCGGACATATGGGCATAGCGCGTCATCAATCCGTTGCCGTGGCTGATCTCGATCACTTTGCCATAGCCGTGGCGCAGGCCCACGAAGCTGACCTTGCCATCGGCGGCGGCATGGATCGGCGCACCCACCGGCCCCCGGAAGTCGAGCCCGGCGTGCATCGCCGCGTGCCGGTTGAACGGATCGCTGCGATAGCCGAACCCGGAGGAGATCATCCGCATGTCGGCCGGCATGAATTGCGGCACGCCGTTGAGCCCGTCTTCCAGCGCGCTCATCCGGCCCAGGCTCAGCGCCAGCCGCTCGAAGCGGGGGTCCAGCGTGCCGTCATGCTCGGTGGACAGCGTCTCGAACGGGCCGCCCTGCGCCTCCCGCGCGGAAGCGACCATGGCCTTGGGATTCAGGCCCAGCTTGCGCAGCGCCGCCTCGGCCGCCGTCGCGCGGCGATCGGCATAGCGGGTCAGGTTTTCGACGAAGGCCAGCTGGCGGGCCTCCAGCCGGGCCAGCGCCGCCGCTTCGGGCATCACCGCGCTGATCTTGGCGACGGTCTTCTCGGCTTCGCCGCGGCTGTCGGACACCATGTCTTCCGGCAGCACGTCATCGGGCAGCATCGGCAGCGCGTCCTCGATGAAATCCTGCCGCCGGCGCAAGTCGTCCGCCACCTGGTCCAGATCGTTGCGATAGGCGGCCACGCGGCTTTCCGACTGGGCCACCTGCGCTTCGCGGTGCAGCAGCGAGGCGCGTTCCGACCGGGCCTGGAACTGGCCCACCGCCAGCACGCCCATGGAGATGCCCCACACGCCGATCACGGCCACGACCAGGCCGGCGGCGGTCATCTGCATCCGCGAGGTAATAGTGATGAAACGGACCTGACCCTGCGAGCGCATGAAGAATTCGCGCTCCGGAAACCAGCTCCGCAGGCGGGCTTTCCAGCCGCCGACGGCTCTCGTTTTCAATGTAACCCCACGTTCCCGGCCCCAGACTGCGGCAGCGGGCTAGTCCCCCGGAACCAGTTGAGTCGAATCGAGTTATTAACGTTCGGGCCGAGTCGAAAACGAATCGCGACGAGTCGTGCGACATAACAAAAATCAGGCTTTCGCCGGCCGAACCCGGCCGCCTTGCCGATTCGCCACAGGCCGCGCCAACCGGGTGAATAGGCCTGACAGCGCCCGGCGCGGGTGATAAGGGCCGCGCATGTCCACGCAGCCGCAACCGCACGCCGATCATGATGAACTCGTCGCCGGGCTCGCCCGCGCCGGCCGCGCGGCACAGCGCGCGCTGGCGGGGATGGATACGGCCGCGAAGGCGGCGGCGCTGCGCTCGGCGGCGGCCGCCCTGCGCGCCAATGCGGCGGCCATCGTCGAGGCCAATGGGCGGGACATCGCGGCGGGGGAGGCGAATGGCCTTTCCGGTGCCATGCTCGATCGCCTGCGGCTCGATTCCGGGCGGCTCGAAGGCATCGCCTCGGCTGTGGAGGCGGTCGCCGCGCTGCCCGATCCGGTGGGGCAGGTGATCGATCATTCGACGGTTCCCAGCGGGCTGGAGCTGTCGCGCGTGCGTATTCCCATCGGGCTGATCGGCATCATTTACGAAAGCCGCCCCAACGTCACCGCCGATGTCGCCGGGCTTTGCCTGATGGGCGGCAACGCGGCGCTGCTGCGCGGCGGGAGCGAGGCGGTCCATTCGAACCGGGCGATCCACGCGGCGCTCGCCGAAGGGCTGGCGGCCGCGGGCGCGCCGGCCGAAGCGATCCAGCTCATGCCCACGCAGGATCGCGAGGCGGTGGGCGCCATGCTGCGCGCGGCCGGCCTGATCGACATGATCGTGCCCCGGGGCGGCAAGGGGCTGGTGGCGCGGGTGCAGAACGATGCGCGCGTGCCGGTGCTCGCCCATCTCGACGGCATCTGCCACACCTACATCCATTCCGCCGCCGATCCGGCCATGGCGGTCAAGCTGGCGCTCAACGCCAAGATGCGCCGCACCGGCATCTGCGGGGCGATGGAAACGCTGCTGCTCGATGCCGCCTTTCCCGGCGGCGTGGATGTCGTGCGCGCCTTGCTCGACGCGAAGTGCGAGCTGCGCGGCGATTCCCGCGCCCAGGCGCTCGATCCCCGGATCAGGCCGGCCAGCGCCAATGACTGGGATTGCGAATACCTCGATGCGATCCTGTCCGTGGCGGTGGTGGACGGGCTCGACGCGGCGCTGGGCCATATCGATCGCCATTCCTCCGGCCACACCGATGCGATCGTCACCGCAGACACGGCGGCCGCCGAACGCTTCCTGGCCGAAGTGGACAGCGCCATCGTCATGGTCAACGCCAGCACCCAGTTCGCAGATGGCGGCGAATTCGGCCTCGGTGCGGAGATCGGCATTGCCACCGGGCGGCTGCACGCCCGCGGGCCGGTCGCGCTCGAAGGGCTCACCACGTACAAGTGGCAGGTGCGCGGCCACGGCGAAACACGGCCCTGACGGGCGCCTCCGGCGCGCCTGAAGCGGTCGCGAGCAGGAGAATCCGATGCGTTACAACCAGTTCGGCAACACCGGCCTGATCGTCTCCGAGCTGTGTCTCGGGGCGATGACCTTCGGCAACAAGCCCGGCGGGCGCTTCGGCCAGATCGGCGGGCTGGATCAGGATGCCTCGACCGCTCTGGTGAAACAGGCGCTCGATGCCGGGATCAACTTCATCGACACCGCCAATGTCTATACCGCCGGCCAGTCGGAAGAATTCGTCGGCGGCGCGCTCAAGGCGCTCGGCGTCGCGCGTTCGGACGTGGTCGTCGCCACCAAGGCCATGGGCTCGATGGGCGAAGGGCCGAATGATTCGGGCACTGGCCGCAAGCACCTGCTCGATCAGATCGACGCCAGCCTCGCCCGGCTCCGGCTCGATTACGTCGATCTCTACCAGATCCACGGGTGGGATCCGGTCACCCCGATAGAGGAAGCGCTGGGGGCGCTGAACGATATCGTCCGCTCGGGCCGCGCGCGCTATATCGGGGTCAGCAACTGGGCGGCGTGGCAGATCGTCAAGGCGCTCGGCCTGTCGGAGCGGCGCGGATTCGCGAAATTCGTCTCGCTCCAGGCCTATTACACCGTCGCCGGCCGCGATCTGGAACGGGAGCTGGCGCCGATGCTGCTCAGCGAAGGGCTCGGCCTCATGGTGTGGAGCCCGCTCGCCGGCGGTCTCCTCAGCGGCAAGTACGATCTCTCGGGCGAAGGCGCGCAGGGAGAAGGCCGCCGCGCCGGGTTCGATTTCCCGCCTGTCGACCTGAAACGCGCGGTGCCGCTGGTCGCGGCGATGAAAGGCATGGCTGACAAGCGCGGCATCTCCGTGGCACAGATCGCGCTCGCCTGGCTGCTGTACCAGCCGGTGGTCTCCACCGTGATCGTCGGCGCCAAGCGCGCCGACCAGCTGGCCGACAACATCGCCGCCTGCGACGTGGAGCTTACCGCTGGCGACCTGGCCGAGCTTGGCCGGCTGAGCGCCCTGCCGCGCGAATATCCCGGCTGGATGTTCGAAACGCAGGGCGGCTACGTCAGCGGCAAGGTTTCCCCCCGCCGCCGGCCGGCGTGAAGCTGACGGGGCTCCTCGGCGGCAGCTTCAATCCCGCCCATGGCGGCCATCGCGCGATCACCCTGTTCGCGATGGAGGCGCTGGGGCTTGACGAGGCATGGTGGCTCGTCTCCCCCGGCAATCCGCTGAAGCCGGAAGCCGGCATGGCGCCGCTTTCCGCCCGCGTGCGCTCGGCCCAGGCCCAGGCGCGCCGGGCGCCGATCAAGGTCACCGCGATCGAGCGCGAGCTGGGCACCCGCTACACGATCGACACGCTGCGCGCGCTCAAGCGCCGCTTCCCGCGCCGGCGCTTCGTCTGGCTGATGGGGGCGGACAATCTCGCCCAGTTCCACTTGTGGAAGGACTGGCAGGCCATCGCCCGCGAGATGCCGATTGCGGTCATTGCCCGTCCGGGTTATGATGATGCCGCCCTCGCGAGCCCCGCGATGGCCTGGCTGCGGCGCTACCGGTTGTCCGCTGCTGGATTTCAGAACCGGGGTAGATGGAGCGCTCCCGCGCTGATTGAATTGCGTTTCGACCCTGATCCGCGCTCGGCCACCGAACTGCGCCGGGCGGATCCAGACTGGGCCGGCCGTTTCAGCGGGCCTCCGCCCAGGGACGCTCTGACGCATTCCCCAATCCACGATCCCGCGCCGGTGACCGATGCATGATGCATCGCGCTCGTGCCGCCGGCCTGCTGGCGCCACTCGTCCATTCCGCAACAGGAGCATGATCACTCGCGATGACCGTCGAAGGAAACGGGGCTTCGGCCCGGCCGGAAAACACCGGCTTTTCCCCCATCGTCTCCCTGACTGACATGCCCGGCACTTCTCCAGCGGAAAACGGCTCGATCCTGGCCCTGGTGCTCGATCAGCTCGATGACGATCAGGCGCAGGACATCGTCTCGATCCCGCTCGAAGGCAAATCGAGCATTGCCGATCACATGGTGATCGCGTCGGGCCGCTCCACGCGGCAAGTCGCCACCATGGCCACCAAGCTGGCCGAACGGCTCAAGAAGGAAGGCCACGGCACGCCCCGGATCGAAGGCCTGCCCGCCGCCGATTGGGTGCTGGTCGATGCCGGGGACGTGGTGGTCCACTTGTTCCGCCCGGAAGTGCGCAGCTTCTACAATCTCGAACGTATGTGGGGCTTCGGCGACGAGCCGGCGACTGCCGGCGGCCGGGCCTGACCCCTCCTCCCCTCCCCTCAAGGGGAGGGGCCGGGGGTGGGGCCTGTCATCCCCAGCCTGTCATCCTCCGATCTTCCTCCCTCGAAGGGCCTTCGCGGCGCGGCGGGCTTGCCCTATGGCTCGGCCATGCTGCTCCACGTGATCGCCCGCGGGAAGATCGCCCGCACGCCTGAGGCCGATCTGGTCGCGCGCTATGAAAAGCGCATTGCCTGGCCCTTGCGGTTGACGGAGCTTCCCGAACGCGGCGGCCGCGTGCCCGATCCGCTCGCCCCCTGCCGCACCGTGCTGCTGGACGAACGCGGCTCGGCCATGGCTTCGGAAGAATTTGCCGAGCTGCTGCGCGGCTGGCGCGACAACGGCATCCGCGAAACGCGCTTCGTCATCGGCGCGGCCGATGGCCATTCGCGGGCGGAACGCGACGCGGCTGATCGCCTGCTGGCGTTCGGCAAGGCCACCTGGCCGCATCTCATGGCCCGCGCCATGCTGCTGGAACAGCTGTTCCGCGCCACCAGCATCCTTGCCGGCCATCCCTATCATCGGGCAGGCTGACGCGGATGAGGATGCTTCTCGCCCTGGCCGCTGCCCCGCTCGCCCTGGCGGCGGCGCTGGCCCTCGGCGGTGGGGGCGCGGATGCCCAGTCCGGCGCTGTCAACGAGGTGGATCGCGCGCGCGCCGCCTTGCAAGAGGCGCAGGCGGCCAGCCGCGCGGCGGCGGCGCGCGGCGAACGGTTCGAACGCCAGGCCACCGCCGCACAAAGCGCGGCCGAGCGTACGGCGCGCGAATCCGCGGCCCTTGCCGCCCATATCCAGCAGGCCGAAGCGGCGATCGCCGCGGCCGAGGCGCGGCTGGACCTGGCGCGCCGCGAATATACCGCCCTGCGTGAGGCGCTCGGCCGCGAACAGCAGCCGATCGTCCACCTGACCGGGGCGCTCCAGCAATTTTCCCGCCGTCCGCCGGCGCTGGCGGTGCTGCGATCGGGCTCGGTCGCCGATCTGGTCCACCTGCGGGCGATGCTCGCCAGCGCTATTCCGGAGATAGAGGCGCGCACCGCGGGCCTGCGCACCCGCCTCGCCCGCAGCCGCGTCCTGCGCGAGGAAGCCGCCGCCGCCGCCGGGGACCTTCATGCCGAGCAGGCGCGGCTGGCGGGCCGCCGGCAGGAACTCGCCGCGCTCGAAGCGCAGCTGCGGCTGGCCTCTCGCGAAGCCCAGAGCGATGCCCGGCACGAGGCGGAGCGTGCCCTGGCCCTGGCCGAACAGGCGCGCGATCTCGATACGCTGGTCGCGGAACTCGGCCGCGCGGGGGACTTGCGCCGGCATCTCGCCGCGCTGGACGGGCCGGTGCCACGCCCCGCGCAGCCCCGGCAGGGCGCGGCCGCTCCGCTCACGCCCCTTGCCGAGGAAACGCTCGAGGCCGCCGCCCGCCCGCCCGCACCCTATCTCCTGCCGGTCACCGGGCGCACGGTCCTCGGATTCGGCGCCGGCGCTGCGCAAGGGGCAGAGCCCAGCCGCGGGCTGACGCTCGCCCCCCGCCCCTCGGCGCAAGTCGTCGCCCCGGCGGCCGGGCGCGTGGCGTTCGCCGGGCCTTATCGCGGCTATGGCCGGATCGTGATCATCGAGCATCCCGGGGGATGGACCAGCCTGGTAACCGGCCTGGCGCGGACCGATGTGGCGGTAGGTCAGCCCCTCGTCGCCGGCGCCCCCATCGGCATCGCCGCCCCCAGCGCGCCCGAAGTCACCCTGGAACTCCGGCGCGAAGGGGAGCCGGTCAATCCGCTGCGCTTCGTCGGCTAGGTCGTAGCGAAGCATTCAGGTCCGCAGCAGCGCCAAGACGCCGAAAGAGAACTCCAAATCCAAACCCTCGTCATCCCCGCGAACGCGGGGACCCAGTCGGCTCCAACTGTGACTGGGTTCCCGCGTTCGCGGGGATGACGAAGCGAGCGGTTTGCACCAAGATCGTGGCGCGTCGGCTTGAGGCGCTGGATCAGGCGGCCTCTGGCCAACTTCGCCTCCGTCCTCCCTCCGTGCCAGACAAAAGCCCAGTCATATCGCCGTGCCACCCCCCACCCACGCCTCATCTGGCGTTAACCGCCACGGCGCGATAGACTGGGGCACGCAAGGACCTCGATTCATGAAGCTCGTCTCCCAATTCTCCGGGCCGCTGCGCGCCGTCGCGCTGGTTTCGGCCGTCGCGCTTCTGCCGGCCGTCACTGCCGGTTTCGCCCAGGTCGAAGGGCGCACGACGCCCGAATTCGCCAAGCTTTTCGCCACCTACCAGCGGATCAAGACCTCTTATGTGGAGCCGGTGGACGATGCCGTGCTGATCCGCGGGGCGATCGACGGCATGCTCGCCGCGCTCGATCCCCATTCCGCCTATCTCGACGGGGCCGCGCTCGAACGGCTCGAAACGATGATCGACGGCAATTACCAGGGCCTCGGCATCTCGGTGCAGATGGACGATGGGGCGGTCAAGGTCGTCTCCCCGTTCAAGGGCAGCCCGGCGGACAAGGCGGGGATCAAGGCCGGCGATTACATCACCCATATCGACGGCAAGCTGATCTACGGGCTGGAGCTGGACGAGGCGGTCAAGCAGATGCGCGGCCCGGCGGGCAGCGCCGTGCGCCTGTCGATCTTCCGCCCCGGGCGTGACGAACCGTTCGACGTCGATGTCACGCGCGGGCTGATCGAGCTTGAGCCGGTGACGTCCGAGCTCAAGGACGGCCGGATCGGCTATATCAGCGTCAACGAGTTCAGCCGCGATGTCGGCACCGATGTGAACGCGGCGCTCACCGATCTGCGCAAGCAGGCCGGCGGCCGCCTCTCCGGCCTGGTGCTGGACTTGCGCAAGAATCCGGGCGGCTCGCTGGATGAAGCGGTGGCGCTCAGCGACTTGTTCCTCAGCGAAGGGCAGATCGTGTCGCAGCGCGGCCGCAATCCGCGCGATTCGGTCTATTACCAGGCTGAAAGCGTCTATCGCGGCGATGCCGCCGCCGGGGTGCCGATGATCGTGCTGATCGACGCCGGCTCCGCTTCCGCCAGCGAGATCGTCGCCGGCGCCTTGCAGGATCAGCACCGCGCGCTGATCATGGGCGAACGCAGCTTTGGCAAGGGCAGCGTGCAGACCCTGCTGCCGCTCACCCGCGATTCGGCGCTCAAGCTCACCACCGCGCGCTATTACACGCCATCGGGCCGCTCGGTGCAGGAAGGCGGCATCGAACCGGATATCCGCGTGCCGCAGCTCAGCGATCCGGATGCCGCCAAACGCGCGCAATACGTACTGCGCGAAAGCGATCTGCGCGGGCACCTGGTCAACGAACTGGGCATCCAGGACAAGGATCTGGAGACCGATCGGCTGGACGATCCGCGCTTCCAGCTCACCGCCGCGCAGCTCGAAGAGCAGGGGATCAAGGATTTCCAGCTCGATTATGCGCTCCGCACCTTGCGCCGCGCCGGCGGGGCCGTCGTTGCGGCGCGCAACTAGGCGGGCTACGGTCGCGGCGTGACACCCTCGCTCAAGCTGGCGCAGCGCCTCGCGCTGGGCATCCCCGCGGTGCTCCTCGCGGGCGCTTACCTGTCGGAATACGGTTTCGGCCTCTATCCGTGTGAAATGTGCTGGTGGCAGCGCTATGCGCATTTCGCCGCCGTGCTGCTGGCGCTCGTCTCCACCGTGGCCCGGCCCAGGGCGCTGTGGATCGCGCTGGCCGCGCTGGCGATCCTCGTCTCGGGGCTGATCGGCGCGTTCCACGCGGGCGTGGAATATGGCTGGTGGGAAGGGTTCACCACCTGCACCAGCGCGGTCGGCGGCGCAGGCGGCGATCCGCTGGCGGCGATCATGAACGCGCCCATGGTGCGCTGCGATGTCGCGCAATGGACCTTGGCGGGCATTTCGCTGGCCGGCTTCAACGCGATTATCTCGATCGCCTCGGCCCTGATGATCTTCGCCCTGCTGGGCAATGGCAGGGGCGCGCGCGCATGACCGATCGCAGCGCGATGATCCGGGTCGATCAGGCCGGCGAATACGGCGCCACGCGCATCTATGCCGGTCAGCTGGCGGTGATGGGCGACCGCGCGCCGCATAGCGGGGAAGTCCGCGCCATGGCCGATCAGGAAGCCGGCCATCTCGCCGCCTTCGATGCGCTGATGGCCGGGCGGGGCGTGCGCCCCACCGCGCTCCAGCCGCTATGGTCCGCCGCCGGCTATGCGCTCGGCGCGGCGACGGCGTTGATCGGGCCGGAAGCGGCGATGGCCTGCACCGCCGCCGTGGAGGAAGAGATCGACCGGCACTACACCCGCCAGCTCGGCGAATTGCACCGGCAGGGCGACGATCCCGAGCTGGCCGATATGGTCGAGCGTTTCCGCGAGGACGAACGGGCGCACCGCGATGCCGCCCTGGCCGCCGGGGCGGAACGCGCGCCGGCCTATCCGCTGCTCAGCGCGGCGATCCGCCTCGGCTGCCGCGCGGCGATCCGCCTCTCGGAAAGGATTTGACGCGGAACAAGGGCCGCGCTCCAAGCGCTTCATAATGGGTTCACCCGCCCCGGCGCCGTATGGCTCGGCGGGGGGCGTGATCCCTGCACAGGAATGGACATGAAACGCCTCGCTCTCATTGCCACGGCCCCGATCGCCATCGCTCTCGCGCCCACCCCCGCGGCCGCGCAGGATGCGCCGGGGGACCAGATCAACATCGTCGATGTCTTCGGTGACGATGCCTGCCCGGAATCGAACGACAACGTGATCGTCGTCTGCCGCCGCATGGATGAAGACGAACGCTATCGCATTCCCAAGGACCTGCGGGAAAGCAACAGTGCTCAGAACCAGTCGTGGACCAACCGGGTGCAGAGCTTCGAGGCGGTCGGCAACTTCGGCCCGCTGTCATGCAGCCCCGTCGGCCTGGGTGGAGAGCTGGGCTGCACGCCGCAGATGATCGCCGCCGCCTATCGGGAACGGCGCAACGGCTCCGGCGTGCGCGCCTCGGAGATCATCGCCGCCCAGCGTGCCGAGCGCCTCTCCACCATCGATGCGGAAGCGGCCGAGACTCAGGCGCGGGTGGAGGAACTCGAACGCCAGTACCTCGAACGCCAGGCCCGCGAAGAAGGCGCCGCCGCCGAAGCCCCCGCGCCCGCGGACAAGCCGGTGACCGTCAATCCGCTGGCGGTCCCGCCGACACCCTGAGGGCGGCCCGGTCCTGGGAACAGGTCAGCCGCCGGGGTAACGCTCGAACGCGGGCAGCTCGCCCAGCGTCGCCATATAGCCCAGCCGTTCGGCGCACTGGATTTGCGCGGTGGGGGCATAAGCTGCCGGATCGTCCAGCGTGGCGGACTGGATGTCGGCGATCCCCGGCAGCACGGCTTCGTTGAGATAATAGAGCCCGGTCCCGCAGCGCCCGCAGAAATACCGCTCGGCCCCACCGGCCCCGTCCCAGCGCACGGCTTCGCCCTGGGTTACCGAGAACTGCTCTTTCGGCACCGCCAGCCAGGCCACGGCGGGCGCGCCGGCGGAGCGGCGGCAATGCTCGCAATGGCACAGCGCGTGGCGTGTGGGATCGTCGACTTGCGCCTGGTAACGCACCGCCCCGCACCGGCATCCACCCGTCAGCATCGCCCGTTCTCCCTGCATCGATCGGCAGGAACATACCATGAACAATACTGGCCTTAAAAGGCCTTGTTACGGGTCCTGGCGCGAGGAAAAACGCGAAACCGCGGCCTTCTCACACCAGCGAGATATCCGGCGCGTCCTCCTGCTTCATGCCGACCAGGTGATAGCCCGCGTCCACATGATGCACCTCGCCCGTCACCCCGCTCGCCAGGTCGCTCAGCATGTAGAGCCCGGCGCCGCCCACGTCCTCGATCGTCACATTGCGCCGCAGGGGGGAATTCAGCTCGTTCCACTTCAGGATATAGCGGAAGTCCCCGATGCCGCTGGCGGCCAGGGTCTTGATCGGCCCCGCGCTGATCGCGTTGACGCGGATGTTCTCAGGCCCCAGATCGTTGGCGAGGTATTTCACGCTGGTTTCCAGCGCCGCCTTGGCCACGCCCATCACGTTGTAATGCGGCACTACCTTTTCCGCGCCGTAATAGCTCAGCGTCAGGATCGAGCCGCCGCTTCCGTCGCCCTTGGCGGTCATCATCTGCCGCGCCCGCTGGGTCACCGCCACCAGCGAATAGGCCGAGATGTTCAGCGTCATCAGGAAATTGTCGAGGCTGGTGTCGACATATTTTCCGCGCAGCTCGTTCTTGTCGGAAAAGCCGATCGCGTGGACCACGAAGTCCAGCGTTTCCCACCGGCTTTTCAGCGTGTCGAACGCGGCGTCCAGCGCGTCCATGCGCGATACGTCGCAATCGAAACAGAAATCCGATCCCAGCTGGCCCGCCAGCGGCCGGACGCGCCTTTCCAGCGCTTCCCCCTGGTAGGAAAAGGCCAGCTCGGCCCCGTGCTCGCTCAATCTCTGGGCGATACCCCAGGCGAGCGATTTCTCGTTCGCAAGACCCATGACCAGGCCCCGCTTCCCCTTCATCAGAGCGGTCATGCGCTCTCCTTTTCCGCTTTTCTTGCTCGGGCGGCGCGCGCCCGATTGTCCGCCTGGCCGATCCGGTCCTCCTCTTCCTCGGGAGTTTCGGCCAGCGCGGCGTTGAGTTCGGCGCCCGTCACCATCCCTAGTCCGACCAGCCAGAAAAAGAAAAGCGCGATCATGACCCCGGCCAGCGAACCGTAAGTGAGATCATAGCTGAACACGGTGCGCAGCAGCGGCGGCAGGGCGATCGTCACCGCCACCCACCACACCGTAACCAGCAGCGCGCCGGGCCATTTCGGATAGCGTTTCTTGCGATAGGCCGCCGGGGTCAGCGTGTAGAACAGCAGGTAAAGCGAGAGATAGAGCCCCAGCGTGGGCACCAGGCGCGAGAGCGAAAGGCTGCCGATCCAGTCGATCAGCTCGGGCAGCCAGGCGGAAATCACTTCCTGCGCCGCGCCGATCAGGATCTGCGCGATCAGGCTCAGCATCAGCAGCAGCATGGCGGCCAGGATGATTCCGGTGGAAAACAGGCGATATTTCCAGAACGCCTGCGTGGCGCGCGTGCCATAGGCGCGGCGCAGGATGTCGCGGATCGTCTCCACCAGGCTGCCCACCGTCCACAGGCCGAACAGCCCGCCGGCCCACAGCAGCCAGCCGCTGCGCGCCTCGATCACGCCGCGCGCCACCGGGGCGATCGTTTCGGCCACCACCGGCGGCAGCGCCAGCAGCACGGCATTGATCGTGGCCGCGCGCTCCCCCTCCTCGCCGATCAGCGAGAAGATCGCCGCGCCGGTGATGAAGAACGGGAAGATCGTCAGCACCGACATGTAGGCCAGGTTGCCGGCATGGATGAAGCCGTCGTGAAAGGTGCCCACGAACACCCGCTGCAGCACGTCGCGCAGGCGGCTGCCGGGGCTCATCGCATGGGCGACTTGGCCGGGGAGGCCGGCCCTGTGCTTCAGCGCCGCCTTGCGCCGCGCTTCCGGCGAAAGGTCGGCCACCGGCGGGCCGGGCCGGTCCTGGTCCGAAAGTCCGGGAGCCATCGGGCGTTCCTAACCTGTTGATCCGGCTTGTCGAGCCGTCTTGGGGCTAAACGCCCAGGCGGCTTCTCGGGTTGCCGGGATCGCGCCAGCCTTCCAGGCGGGCGGCCAGATCGGCCAGATCGTCGGGAAGCTGGATGGACAAGGCCACCAGCTGATCCCCGCGCCCACCGCCCTTCTTGGAAAAGCCCTTGCCTTTCAGGCGCAGGACCTTGCCCGAGCCGGAGCCGCGGGCCACCGTCAGCATCACCGGCCCGTCCACCGTGGGCACTTTCACCTTGGCGCCGTTCACCGCTTCATCCAGCGTGATCGGCAGTTCCAGCCGCACGTCGCTGCCGTCGCGGGTGAAGGACGGGTGCGGTTCGATCTGCACCGTCACCAGCGCGTCGCCCGCGCCGCCGGGGCCGGGTTCGCCCTTGCCCTTCAGCCGCATCTGCGTGCCGTCCTCGACACCCGCCGGCAGCTTCAGGTCGATCGTCGCCCCGTCGCCCAGCGTGATCCGCTGCGGCTTGAGCGCGGCGGCATCCACGAACGGCACTTTCAGGCGATAGCTGACAGTGGCCCCTCGCTGTGGCGGCGCCTGCCGGCGGCCGAAGCCGCTCGTCGCGCCGCTGAAGCCGCCGGTCCCGGGCCCGCCACCGCGCCCGAACAGGTTCTCGAAGATATCGCCCAGGTCCACTTCCTCGCCGCCCAGGCCTTCGAAGTCGCGGGATGAAAAGCCGCCGGGCCGCGCCCCGCTGCGAAAGCGGCCGTCGAAACCCCCGCCGCCGCCCGCGCCGCCGAAGCCGCCGCCGAACGGCATTGCCGGGTTGCCGTCGGCATCGATCTCGCCCCGGTCGAACTGGGCGCGCTTGTCCTTGTCGGACAGCAGGTCGTAAGCCCGGGTGACTTCGGAGAACCGCTCCGCCGCCTTGGGATTGTCGCTGTTGCGGTCGGGGTGCAATTCCTTCGCCAGCTTGCGATAGGCGCTCTTGATGTCCTTCTCGCTCGCGGTGCGCGCTACGCCCAGGGTCGCATAGGGATCGGCTGCCATGGCGTGTTAGCTAGGGCTTGCACCCCCGCCTGGCAACGCCCTCGGCGACCATTGCGAAGCGCCGTGCTTTCCTACCGGGCGCCGAGCCGATAGGGCACCGGACATGATCCCCGCGCGCGCCTGCCCCCGCCCCGTTTCCGCCAAGGTGACACATTGCCCGCAAGGTGACGGTTTCTGGCCTAAGGTGACAGTTCAAGGGCCAAGGTGACGGTTTCGGGCGTTTTGCCTTTGTACAGTGTCACACGTGTCAACACTATTCAGGTTTCCCACATGCTAGCTGAACAAAACGCGATTCCCGACAGTGACCCCTTCGCGCTGTTCGATGCGTGGTTCGCCGAAGCCCAGGTGGCGGAGCCGGACGATGCCAATGCCATGGCGCTGGCTACCGCCACCCCCCAGGGCGCGCCTTCGGTGCGCATGGTGCTGCTCAAGGGGCATGGACCGGATGGCTTCGTGTTCTACACCAATGCCGAAAGCCGCAAGGGCGGAGAGATCCGCGCCAATCCGCGCGCCGCGCTGCTGTTCCACTGGAAATCCCTCCATCGGCAGATCCGCATCGAAGGGCCGCTCGCGGAAGTGAGCCCGGCGATGGCCGATGCCTATTTCGCCTCGCGCCACCCGGAATCGCGCCTCGGCTCCGCCGCCTCCGATCAGTCGCGCCCGCTCGATTCGCGCGCCACGTATCTCGCCCGGGTGGAAGCGCTGCGGGCCCGCTATGGGGGCGATGTGCCGCGCCCGCCGCATTGGACCGGCTTCCGCCTCGCCCCGGAACGGATCGAATTCTGGCAGGATCGCGCCCACCGGCTGCACGAACGGCGCCTGTTCACCCGCGCGGATGTCGGTTCGCCGGGGGGCTGGACCAGCGAGCTGCTGTACCCGTGATGGACGCACGCGCGCGCCTCACCCGCAGCGCCGCCTTCGCCTCCATCGCGATGGCGCTGTCGCTCGGCGCGCTGAAGCTGTGGGCGGTGTGGCAGACGGCCTCCACCGCGATGCTTGGCAGCCTGGCCGATACCGCGCTCGATTTCGTCGCCAGCGTGGCCACGCTCGTCGGCGTCTGGGTGGCGGCGCGGCCGGCGGATGAAAGCCACCGCTTCGGCCACGGCAAGGCGGAAGCACTGGCGGCCATGATCCAGGTGATCCTCATCGTGCTGTCCGCCGGCGCCATCGCCTTTCGCGCGGCGCTGCGCCTGGCGGAAGGCGGGCGGACCGAAGCGGCCGGCCAGGGCATCGCCGTCTCGGTCGTCGCGATCCTGGCCACCTTCGCCCTGCTCGCCTGGCAGCGCTACGTGATCCGCCGCACCGGCAGTGTCGCCATCCGCACCGACAACGTCCACTACAAGTCGGACCTGCTGCTCAATCTGGCGGTGATCGCCGCCCTGGCGATCGACCAGTATCTCGGCTTCGCCCAGGCCGATCCGCTGTTCGGCCTGGCCATCGCCGCCTGGCTGCTGTGGGGTGCCTGGCGCGCATCCGCCGATGCGGTGGAACAGCTGATGGACCGCGAATGGCCGGAGGAAAAGCGCCTGCGCTTCGTCGAATGCGCCGCCCGCCATCCGGAGCTGTCCCGGCTGCATGACTTGCGCACCCGCACCAGCGGGAATCGCGATTTCGCGCAGTTTCACGTCGATCTGCCGGCCGGCATGACGGTCGGCGCGGCGCACGCGGTGATCGAACGGGTGGAGCACGATCTGCAACGCGAATTTCCGGGGCTGGAGCTGCTGATCCATATCGACCCCGAAGGCCATGTGGACGAGCCGGGCAACCGGCTGGTCGAAGCCGACGAGTTCCGCAAGCTGGAGGAGGATTCATGAGCCGCCGGACCATCCCCTACTGGCATGTGGACGCCTTCGCCTCGCGCCCCTTCGCCGGCAACCAGGCGGCGGTCATGCCGCTCGATCGCTGGCCGGCCGACGATCTGCTGCAAGCCATCGCCGAAGAGAACAAGTTCGCCGAAACCGCCTTTCTCGTGCCGGATGCGAGCGGCGCGGCGCAGTGGGAACTGCGCTGGTTCACCCCTGCCTGCGAAATCCGCCTGTGCGGCCATGCCACGCTCGCCAGCGGCCATGTGCTGCTGGGGCGGGACGGGGGCGACCGGGTGACGTTCCGCACGCGCCGGGCCGGCCTGCTCGAAGTGCGTCGGCTGGCGCAGGGCGGTTACGAACTGGCGCTGCCCGCCATCGCCACCACGCCGGGGGAGTGGGGCGAAGCGGCTGCCCTGCTCGGCGCCTACCCGCTCGAAACCTGGCGCAGCGCGGATCGCTACAGTGTGTTCCTGCTGGGCAGCGAGGAAGCCGTCCGCACGCTCCAGCCCGATTTCAAGGGTCTCGCGGCGCTGGGGGACGATCAGTTCATCTGCACCGCTCCGGGGCAGACGGGAACCGACGTGGTCAGCCGTGTCTTCGTGCCCGGCGCGGGGGTGGATGAAGACAGCGTCACCGGCTCCGCCCATGCCGTGCTCACGCCGTTCTGGGCGGCGCGGCTGGGGCGCGATCGGTTCACCGCGCACCAGGCTTCGGCACGCGGCGGCGATCTCGTCTGCCGGCTGGAACAAGGCCGGGCCTGGCTCGGCGGCGACTGTGTGACCGTGGTCGAAGGAACGTTCTACGCCTGGGGGTAGAGCCTGGCGATCTCCGCCAGCGCATCGACCAGCGCCGCCCGCTCCGCCTCGTCCGTCTTGCCCAGGCGGACGATGACCAGCTTCTGGCCGGGGGATACGATCACGTATTGCCCCAGGTGCCCCACGGCCGCGAACAGGCCGGCCGGGCCCTGATCGGCGAACAGCACGTCGCGCTCGGTCTCCGAGGGGCGGTTGAGCCAGGTCATCGCGCCGTAATCGGGCGCGCGTGGGCTGGGCCGGGTCATGAACTCGATCCACCCGCGCGGGACCACCTGCACCCCGCTGACCGAGCCCTTGTGGCGCAGGAACTCGCCGAACCGCGCCCAGTCGCGCGCCGTCGCCCAGATCATGGAGCCACCCATCAGCGTGCCCGCCGCGTCGTATTCGCCGGTCAGCGAAGGCATCTTCAGCGGCACCGCCAGCCGGGCGCGCAGGAACTCGTCCATGGTCCGCTGGCGCGCGGCGGCATTGCCCTGCGGGGCCAGCACGCGCGTGGCGATATCGGCCAGGATCATCGCGTCCGGGGTCGAATACTGGAAGTGCCGCCCCGGCTCGTGCGCCAGCGGCTGCGCCTCGGCCCAGGCGGCCATGTCGTCCCGCCCGTCGAGGAACATCATGCGCACTTCGCCCGAGGTATAGACCGGCTCCGCCATCTCCTCGTGCCGCAGGCCGGACCGCATCTGCAGCAGCTGGCGCAAGGTGATCTCGCCGCGCGGGTCCCCCGCGCGCTGCCAGCGCGGGATCGGCGGCGAATCGTCCAGCCGCAGGCGCCCGTCGGCCACCAGAATCCCGATCAGCACCGCGGTGATGGTCTTGGACATCGACCAGCCGACGAACTTCGTTTTCGGCCCATAGCCTTCGCCATAACGCTCGGCCGCGATCTCGCCCGCGTGCATCACCAGCAGCGCGCGGGTTTCCCCGATACCCTCGCGGGTGAACAGCGCGTCCACCGCTCGCGCCAGCTTCTCCCGGTTCACGCCCGGATCGTCGGTCACGGCTTTCAGCGCGGCCGGCGGCACGGGCGGTTCGGCCTCGCTGGCGGGTTGGCTGCAGCCGAGCAAGAGCAGGGCTGGCAGCAGGGCGGCGAGATGGCTAGGGACGGGCAGGCGCGGCATCGGCGCGCACCTCATCCTTCAGGCACCGGGCGATGGCAACCGCAAAGAGCAGGACGATCGCAAGGCACCGCATCTGGCCCCGCGTGCTGCTCGCGCTCTGCGTGCTGGCGGGCGCGCTCGGCTGGTATTACCGCGCGCCGATTGCCGGCTACACCACGGTCGGCACGGCCTATGGCGCGCGCACGGCCTGCTCGTGCCGCTATGTCGCCGGGCGCGCCCTCGGCGATTGCAAGAAGGACTTCGAGCCGGGGATGGAACTGGTCTTCCTCAGCGACCACGCCGATACGCGCAGCGTCACCGCCCGCGTCCCCCTGCTGGCCAGCGCCACCGCGCGTTATCGCCCAGGGTTCGGCTGCGTGCTGGAACCGTGGAAGGAATAGGCGGCAGCTTGGCTCAGCCTGGCTCGGTCCCGTCGATCCATCCGCCGCCCAGCACCCTGTCACCGGCATAGAGCACTGCCGCCTGCCCCGGCGCCACGCCGTATTCCGGCTCCACGAAGCGGATCGTCGCCGGCCCGCCGCCGCCCAGCGACCCCTCGATCGTGATCGGAACGGGCTTCGCCATGGAACGGACCTTGGCCGTCAGCGGCGCGTCCGGCCCGAAAAAGTCCGGCAGCGGCCCGATGCGGTTGGTCTCGATCAGCCGCGCCGCGCTTACCGCCAGCAACCGCCGCGGCCCCGCGCGCACTTCCGCCGCTTCGGCGTCGAGCCCCACGACATAGAGCGGCTCCGCCTGCCCGCCGATCTCCAGCCCGCGCCGCTGGCCCACAGTATAGTGGATCACCCCGGCGTGCTCGCCCAGGGGCGCGCCCGTCTCGGCATGGACGATGCGGCCCGGCCGCGCGCCTTCGGGCCTCAGCGAGCGGACGATGCGGGCATAGTCGCCATGGGGCACGAAGCAGATGTCCTGGCTGTCGGGCTTGGCCGCCACGCGCAGGCCGAACGCTTCCGCGATTCGGCGCACTTCCGGCTTGGGCAAGCCGCCCAGCGGAAAGCGCAGGTATGCCAGCTGCTCCTCGGTGGTGGCGAAGAGGAAGTAGGACTGGTCCCGCGCCGGATCGAGCGCGCGGTGCAGCTCCGGCCCCGCCGCGCCGGCGATTCGGCGCACGTAATGCCCGGTGGCCAGGCAATCGGCGCCCAGTTCCTTCGCCATGCGCAGCAGATCGGTGAACTTCGGCCCCATGTTGCAGCGGACGCAGGGGATCGGCGTGCGGCCGGCCAGATAGTCGTCGGCGAAGCGCTCGACCACGTCCTCGCGGAACCGGCTCTCGTGATCGAATACATAGTGGGCGATGCCCAGCCGGTCGGCCACCGCGCGCGCGTCGCGGATGTCCTCGCCGGCGCAGCAGGCGCCCTTGCGCCCCGTGGCCTCGCCGTGATCATAGAGCTGCAGCGTGATGCCGATCGTTTCCGCCCCGCTGGCCGCGGCGAGCGCGGCGACGACCGAGCTGTCCACCCCGCCCGACATGGCCACGACGATACGGCTCGCCCGCGGCGGGCGCGCGAAATCGAACAGCGCGGCGGGGTCGAGCCCCATGGGCGGGAGGGAAGCCATTGCGCGCGCCCTTACACCGTCGCCGGCCATGGGGGCAAATCCCACAGCCTAACGTCGTGTAAACTCGCGCTTTACCCGATCTTGACCCTTGCTGCGCTACGGACCGTGCATGTTCCAGGGTAAACCGCCTCTACCGGGAGATGCGCGGCCGCTGTCCGTGGTGCAGGAAGAGGGGGACTTCCTGCGCAAGCTGACTTGGGCGGATCTGGTGGCGCTGCTCAAGGCTTCTCGCGCCCGGCGCGCGGCTGGCGAACAGGCGGGCGACGGCATGGAGGCCAGCTTTGACGCCACCTGTGCGAGGAGGATTGCGGCGCACCACGGTGGCAAACAGGCCGTTAACCTTGAAGGTTCAAGCTCTGGCAAAGAGGTGCGCCGCAGACCAGATGAAGGATGCAAGGGTGCCGGTGCCGACTGTGCGCCGGATACCGCGAGGAAGTAGATGATCGAGAACCAGAAGATTCGTCCGGCCCAGGTGATCGGCCCGCTTGGGGAGCCCCTGACCCTTGCCGACCTGCCGCCCCCCGATACCAAGCGGTGGGTCGTCAGGCGCAAGGCCGAAGTCGTGGCCGCCGTGAACGGCGGCTTGCTGAGCATGGATGAGGTGCTTGATCGCTATGGCCTCACGCTGGAGGAATTCGCCGGCTGGCAGCGCGCGGTGGATCGGTCGGGCATGCAGGGCTTGCGCGTCACCCGTATCCAGCACTACCGCGACCTGTACGAGCGGCAGCTGAAGTATTGAGCGCCGCCAGCCGGGGAACGCTTCGCCGCAGCCTCCGTTTGGAACAACGTGCCCACAGGAGGTGCGGCCAACAGGAGGAGCGGAGGTATGGGCTGGATTATCGCAATCATCGTCGGCGGCGTGGCCGGCTGGCTAGCCAGCATTGTCATGCGGCGCGACGCGTCGATGGGGATTTTCTGGAATATCATCGTCGGGATCATCGGCGCACTGATCGGTAATGTCCTCGCCGGTGCGTTGTTCAACGTCAATAGCACCATCCAGACGTTCAATCTGACCGGCTTCATCATCGCCATCGTCGGCGCGGTTGTGTTGCTCGGCATCGTCAATCTGGTGCAGCGCGGCCGCGTTCGCTGATTTCGACAATTTGATACAAATTTTGTGCGGGGCGAGCGGCATGGCCGTTCGCCCCGCTTTTTTTGAAAGGTCATGCGGTTCTTCGTCGAACCGGGCATTGCGTTCATGGAGTGTTGCGTTGCAGCGCGGCAGCGGCGCGTCTATGCGACGTTCGGAGAATGCTGCCGGCGGTGCGCGGCGAATGGAATCGTGATATGGCCCTTCGCCGGCAAGGCCGCGGGTCCGACACACTTTAAGGCTGGTGCGCGGATGAACTACGAAACCAGGGTGGCCGATCTCGGCGGTGCGTCGGAAGTGCTGACGCAGGATGCCGAACCCATCGACGGCGGTTTCCGCCGGCGCCGCCTGCTGATCGCGGGCGTGGTGATCGCGTTGCTGGCGATCGGCGGCGCCATGCTCTATTTCGGCCGGGGGGAAAAGACCCCGTTCCCCGCCACGCAGGGCGAACAGGCGCCCACCGTCTCGATCCTGCGGCCGGGCAGCACCACGGTGCAGGGCCTGATCATCGCCACCGGCAACCTCGCCGCGCGGCACGAGATCGCCGTGGGCGTCGTCGGCGAAGGGGGCCGGGTGGTCTCGGTGCCGGTGCAGGCCGGCGACTGGGTGCATGCCGGTCAGGTCCTGGCGGTGATCGACCGTTCGGTGCAGAGCCAGCAGGCCGCCAGTTCGGCCGCCAACATCGACGTCGCCAAGGCCGATGCGGAACTGTCCCAGGCCAATCTCGACCGTGCCTTGCAGCTGGTCGATCGCGGTTTCATCTCCAAGGCCGACGTGGACCGGCTCACCGCCACGCGTGACGCCGCCGTGGCGCGGGTGAAAGTGGCCGAGGCGCAATATCGCGAGCTGCTGGCCCGCAATGCCCGGCTCAACATCGTCGCCCCCGTCGCCGGGCTGGTGCTCGATCGCAACGTGGAAGTCGGCCAGGTGCTCGGCTCGGGCGGCACCGCGCCGTTCACCATGGCTCAGGGCGGCGAAATGGAACTGCTCGCCAATCTCAATGAAGACGATCTCGCCGCGGTCTCGATCGGGTCCCCGGCCAAGGTCACGCCGGTGGGCAGTGACAAGAGCTTCGTCGGCCGCATCTGGCAGATGCCGCAGATCATCGATCCGCAGACCCGCCAGGGGGCCGCGCGCATCGCCCTGCCTTATGACAAGGCGCTTCGTCCCGGCGGCTTCGCCACGGCGGAGATCACGCGCGGCGCCATCGTCGCGCCGCGCCTGCCCGAAAGCGCGATCATGTCGGACGAGAAGGGCAGCTACGTCTATGTCGTGAATGGCGAAAACCGGGTGGAACGGCGCAATGTGACGACCGGCATCGTGACCGCCGAAGGCATCGCCGTCGTCGCCGGGCTCGATGGGAGCGAGCGGGTGATCGCCCGCGCCGGGGGCTTCCTCAACGAAGGGGATCGCGTCAACCCGGTCGCCCTGACGGGAGCCGCGCAGGCCGCCGAACGATGAATCTGCGCTACATTTCCGCGTGGTCGATCCGCAATCCGATCGTCCCCATCGTCTTGTTCATCGGGTTGACGCTGGCGGGCCTCGTCTCGTTCAGCCGGATGGACGTCAACGATAACCCGGACATCGATTTCCCCGCGGTCACCGTCAGCATCAGCCAGCCCGGCGCCGCGCCGACCGAGATCGAGACGCAGATCACCCAGAAGGTCGAAGCGGCCGTGCGTTCGGTCAACGGCGTGGACGAGATCCAGTCCACCGCCCGCGAAGGGAGCAGCACCACCACCGTCCAGTTCCAGATCGGTGTCGATTCCGACAATGCCGTGAACGAAGTGAAGAACGCGGTGGACCAGGTCCGCGGTGATCTGCCCGAAGGCATCCTCGAACCGCGGGTGACCAAGATCGAAGCGGGCGGCAGCGGGCCGATCGGCTATTTCGCCGTCAGTGCCGACGATATGACGATGGAGCAGCTGAGCTGGTTCATCGACGATACGATCGCGCGCCGGCTGCTGTCGATCGAAGGCATGGCCACGGTCAGCCGCGCGGGCGGCGTCGATCGCGAGATCCGCGTGGTGCTCGATCCGGCGCGTATGCAGTCGCTGGGGGTCACCGCCAGCCAGGTCAACCAGGCGCTGCGCCAGACCAATACCGACGCGGCTGGCGGGGCGGCCGAAATCGCCGGCGCGCGCCAGTCGGTCCGCGTGCTCGGCAATGCCGACACGGCGCTTCAGCTCGCCAATACCCGGATCAGCCTGGGCGGCAATCGTACGATCCGGTTGGATCAGGTCGCCCATGTCTATGACGGCTATTCCGAACAGACCTCGATCGCCAAGCTCAATGGCCGCCAGGTCGTCACCTTCGGGATCGAGCGCGCCAAGGGCGCTTCCGACGTCACCGTCTATGACGCCGCGATCGAGGAGATGAAGAAGATCGAGGCGGACAACGCCGGGATCAAGTTCACCCAGCTCTACACCAGCGTCGATTACACCAAGGATCAATACGAAAGCTCGATCTCGGCCATGGTCGAAGGCTCGATCCTGGCCGTCATCGTGGTGTTCCTGTTCCTGCGCGATTGGCGCGCGACGGTGATCGCGGCCATGGCGATCCCGCTTTCGGCGATCCCGACCTTCTGGTTCATGGACCTGCTGGGCTTCACGCTGAACCAGCTCTCGCTGCTCGCGCTCAGCCTGGTGGCCGGCGTCCTGGTGGACGACGCGATCGTGGAGATCGAGAATATCGTCCGGCACATGCGCATGGGCAAGAGCGCCTACCAGGCCTCGATCGACGCGGCGGACGAGATCGGGCTGGCCGTGGTCGCCACCAGCCTCTCCATCGTGGCGGTGTTCCTGCCGGTGGGCCTGATGCCCGGCATCTCGGGCCAGTTCTTCAAGAATTTCGGCCTCACCGTGGTCGCCGCGGTGCTGACCAGCCTTGCCGTGGCGCGGCTGATCACGCCGATGTTCGCGGCCTATTTCCTCAAGGCCAAGGGCCACGCCTCGCACGGCGAGGGGCGGCTGATGGATATCTACATGAGCATCCTCCACTGGACGCTCAACACCGAAAAGGCGGAAGCCTACCAGGCCCGCATCACGCCCGCGCCCTCGCGCGAATGGTATGGCACCGCGGAATTCATCTTCGCCCTGGTCATCGTCGGCCTGGCGATCGGCGCCTGGTGGGCGGGGGGCGAATACCTTCCGGGCATGGGGCTTTCCGGCAATACGCTGATGGCCGCCCAGGCTGGCGCCGCCCTGCTCGCGGCGCTGGTGGCGCTCGGGCTCGTGCGCGTCTTCGTGGTGATGCTCGGCGATCATTTCGTCGCCTACCACGCCTATTTCAGGGAGAACGTCCGCGCGCGCCTGCGCGATCATCGCTTCTGGATGTTCGTCAGCGGCGTCGGCGCGCTGATCCTCACGGCCACGCTGCTCATGGTCCTGCCGCAACAGTTCCAGCCGACCACCGATTCCGACACCAGCCGCCTCAATATCGAACAGGTGCCCGGCACCACGATCGAGCAGACCGAGGTGGTGGCCGATCGCGTGGCCGCCATCGTCAAGCAGCAACCGGAAGTCGGCCGCATCCTGGAGAATATCCGCGAAGGCTCGGCCACGCTGTTCATCGTGCTCAAGCCCGATCGCAAGGCGACCAGTTCCGAATTCGAACGCCGGCTCACGCCCGAATTGCAGAAGGTGCCCGATGCGCGGGTCACGTTCTCCTCGCAGTCCGGCGGCGGGGGAACCGGGCGCGATATCTCGGTGATGCTCAACGGGTCCGATCCCGATCTGCTCGATCGGACGGCGCAGACGCTGGTCAGGCAGATGCAGTCGATCCCCGGCGTCGTCGCCCCGCGCATCGCGGCCGACATGCAGCGGCCGGAGCTTATCATCGTGCCCCGGCTTGATCTCGCCGCGCAGCTCGGCGTCACCACCAGTGCGCTCAGCCAGGCGATCCGCATCGCCACCTTGGGCGAGATCGACCAGAACGCGGCCAAGTTCTCGCTCAGTGATCGCCAGGTGCCGATCCGCGTCGTCCTGCCCAAGGAATCGCGCAAGGACATCGCCACTATCCAGAACCTGCCGGTGCCGACGGCCTCGGGCGCCTCGGTCCCGCTCAGCCGGGTGGCGGAAATCCGCTTCGGCGCGGGGCCGACGCAGATCCAGCGCTTCAATCAGTCGCGGCGCATCTTCGTCGGCGCGGACCTGGGCCAGGGTTATGTGAAAGGCCCGGTGCAGGATGCGATCAACGCCTTGCCGATCATGAAGAACCTGCCCGCCGGCGTCTCCAACGCCCCGGTGGGTGACGAGAAGTGGCAGCAGGAGCTGATCCAGAACTTCATCATCGCGGTGATCAGCGGCGTGCTGATGGTCTTCGCAGTGCTCGTCCTGCTCTATCGCCGCTTCGTCTCGCCGCTGGTGAACATGACGTCGCTGCTGCTCGCGCCGCTTGGCGGATTGCTGGCGCTCGCCGCGCTGGGGCAGCCGATTTCGATATCGGTCTATATCGGCCTGCTGATGCTGCTGGGCATCGTCGCCAAGAACTCCATCCTGCTGATCGATTTCGCGATCGAGGAAATGGAAAGCGGCGTGCCCAAGAAGCAGGCGATCATCGATGCCGGGCACAAGCGCGCCCAGCCGATCCTGATGACCACCGTGGCGATGACCGCGGGCATGGTCCCCACCGCGCTCTCGCTGTCGGGCGATTCCGCCTGGCGCGCGCCCATGGGCACCACGGTGATCGGCGGCTTGCTGCTTTCCACGCTGCTGACCCTGCTGATCGTGCCGGCCGGCTTCAGCCTGGCCGATGGCCTTGAAAAGCGCCTCGGCCCCTGGCTGCGCCAGCGGGTGCTGACTTATCGGCCGGGGGACGAGCGCCAGGACCGGGCCGAGGCCTATCCCGCGGAATAGCGCGCCGAAGGCTCCGGCGGGGCCTCAGCCGGCCGCGTGGTCGCCGCGGCCCCCTGCCGCTGGGCGCGCGGCGCCGGGAAAGCCCGGCGATCGGGCGCGGCGGATGCGGATCGTCGCCACGGCCCTGCTGGTGGCGATGGCGGTGCTGTTCCTCGTCGCCCGCCGGTTCGAAGGCGTCCACCCGGCCATCGGCTATCTTGTCGCCTTCACCGAGGCGGCGATGGTCGGCGGGCTGGCGGACTGGTTCGCCGTCACGGCCCTGTTCCGCCACCCGCTCGGCGTGCCGATCCCGCACACGGCGATCATCCCGGCGAACAAGGATCGCATCGCCGACACCATGGCGGGCTTCCTGCGCGACAACTTCCTGACGCCCACCGTGGTCGCCCGGCGGATGCGCGACATGAACCTTGCCCGCGCGGCGGGGGATTTCCTGGCCGAGCCGCGCGTCGGCGGGCAGAGCCGCATTCGCGAAGGCGCCGCCGGGCTTCTGGCCGAACTGCTCGAATCGCTCGATCCGGAACGGCTCGGCAACCAGGTCCGGGCAGGCCTCGCGCGGCAGGCGGAACGGATTGAGGTTTCCCCGCTGCTCGGCAGCGCGCTGGAAGCCACCATCGCCGAGGGCCGCCATCGCCCGCTGCTCGATTCGCTGATCCGCTGGATCGGGCACACCCTGGAAAAGAACGAGGACATGGTCCGCGCGGTGATCCATTCGCGCGCCAATGCCGTGCTGCGCTGGACGGGGCTGGACGAGCGGCTGGCCAATTCGGTGCTGGACGGCCTCTATCGCCTGCTGGCCGAAGTGCTGGTCGATCCGGAGCATCCGCTGCGCAAGACGATCGAGGAATCGCTGGCCAAGCTGGCGCACGATCTCGCCCACGATCCCGAACTGCGCCAGAAGGTGGAGGCGGCCAAGCGCGAGATCCTCGCCAATCCGGCGGTCGGGGCCTGGTGGATGGGGGTATGGGAAAAGCTGCGCCATTCGCTGATCGACATGGCCCGCGATCCCAATGCCGCTTTCGCCGGCCAGCTTGGCGAAAGCCTGGCCGAACTCGGCCGCGCCTTGCGGCAGGACCCGGCGCTGCAATGGCAGGTCAACCGCTTCGCGCGGCGGACCGTGGTGGGCGTCGCCACGCGCTATGGCGGGCAGATCGTCCAGCTGGTGTCCGAAACGGTGCGCCGCTGGGATGCGCGCACCGTGACCGACCGGATCGAGCGCGCCGTGGGCCGCGACCTGCAGTTCATCCGCATCAACGGCACGCTCGTCGGTGGGCTTGTCGGGGTCACGATCCACGCCTTATCGCAATGGCTGTGATCGGGATGGACTCCGTGGCGCCTCTGCTGGAGACCGAGCGGCTGGAGCTGTGGGTGCCCAGGCAAGGCGATCTCTGGGCGATGCACGCGATCGTAACGGACCCGGCGACCGGTCGCTTCCTCGGCCCGTCCCACGCCCCGGCGGAACATTTCCTGCGTTTCTCGCGCAACGCCGGCTCCTGGCTGCTCTACGGCTACGGCAGCTTCATCGTGCGCGAGCGCGGCAGTGGCGAGCTGATCGGCCATTGCGGCGTGTTCCACACTTTCCGCGGCCTGGGGGAAGATTTCGACGATTCGCCCGAGGCCGGGTGGGTCCTGCGCCACGATCGCGTGGGCCAGGGCTTCGCGCGGGAGGCGATGACGGCGGCGCTGGCCTGGTTCGAACGCGAGCATGGCCCCCGGCGCATCGTGGCGATGATCGCCCCCGGCAACGCCGCTTCCCTCGGCCTCGCGCATCGCCTCGGCTTCACGCCGCTGCGCGATGCCGTGCTTCCCGATGGCGAAGCGGTATGCCTGCTCGAACGCCTTCCTTAGCGCCCGCGCACGGCGAACCCGCTTCACCAGGAATCACACCAAGGCAGGACCAGGCCGCTACCGCGCTCCTCTTCCCGCCATCGCGGGCGTGATCAGCGCCGGCCCCCGCCCATCGGCGGGCCGAAGAACATCGGCGAGCCCATCCAGTAGCTGGCCATCGCTTGCCCCGCCGCGTCCTTGGCCGGCGTGAAAGAGGCCTTCTCCATCAGCAGCTCGCAGATCTTGTCGTTCAGCGCCTTGTCGAGCGTGGGCGAGAAGACGTTGCAGGCGGTTGGCTTGCCTTCGGCGGAGATCATCAGCCGCACCTGGTTCCCGCCGCCCGCGAACTTGGCGTAGTCGCTGAAGGGGATCGTGCCTTGCGGCAGCCAGCCCGGAGACATGGGCGCGATCACGGGGGAACTGGCCGTCTTGTGCTTCTCCGCATCCAGGCCCCAGGACTTGAGCAGATCGTCCGTGCAGGCCTGCAATGCGGCGACCGGCGCGTCGAGCCGGCCCGTTTCGATCCGCACCGGCTTGGTCAGCCCGCTGCTGACGATGAGCCCGGTCATGTTCTTGCCTGCGGCTTCCTCCGCGGCGCGGTCATACCGCGGCGGGCCTGGCGGCGTACCCGGCGCCGGCGGGGAGAAGGGGACCAGCGTCACGCCCTCCATCCGGAAGTAGGTCTGCCCGCCTGTCTCCGAACGCGTGTAGCGCGATTTGCGGTCGGCATCGTTGGGCAGGAAATGCCATCCCAGCTCGGTCGAGCCCCGGAAGGCCTTGAGCGAATTGCCGATCAGCATCATCTGCGTGTCGGCCCCCGGCTGGACGCGTTGCAGGATCAGCGTGATCTCATCCTTCCCGTCACTGAAAGAGCGGATGAGGCGGCAATAGTCGTCCCCGTAGTCGGCGGCCCACGCGCTGTTTGCGTTGAACGTGGCGCCATCTTGTGCCTGCGCTGCGGGCGAGACCACAAGTCCCGCCAGCGCGCAGCCCAGCAACATCTTTTTCATGACAAGCCCTCTCCAAACCCGGCGCGGATGCTATTTCACCCGCTACGGAGGAGCAAGAACGCATCGTCCCCTGCGACAATCCGCGACAAGCGGGCCGCATGCACCGGGTTTGCGCGTATTCGGGAAGCGCGGCTCCCTGTCCGGGTCAGAGCTTCGCGGTCAGTTCGGGCACGATGGTGAACAAGTCGCCGACCAGCCCCAGGTCCGCCACCTGGAAGATCGGGGCGTCCGGGTCCTTGTTGATGGCGACGATGGTGCGGGCATCCTTCATCCCCGCCAGGTGCTGGATCGCGCCGGAGATGCCGATGGCGATATACAGCTCCGGCGCCACGATCTTGCCGGTCTGGCCCACCTGATAGTCATTGGAGATATAGCCGGCGTCCACCGCCGCGCGGCTGGCGCCGATCGCGGCCCCCAGCTTGTCGGCCAGCGGCACCAGCACCTGCTCGAACGTCGCCGCGTCCTTCAGCGCCCGGCCGCCCGAAACGACGATCTTGGCGCTGGTCAGCTCGGGCCGCTCGCTCTTGGTCGCCTCGAGGGAAACGAAGGCGGACAGGCCCGCGTCCCCCGGCCCGGAGATTTCCTCGATGGGTGCCGAGCCACCTTCCGCCGCTGCGCGCTCGAACGCCGTGCCGCGCACCGTCAGCACCAGCTTGGCATCCGTGCTTTCGACCGTGGCGATGGCATTGCCAGCATAGATCGGCCGCACGAAGGTCTTCTCGCCCTCGATCCCGATCACGTCGGAAAGCTGCATGACGTCAAGCAGCGCGGCCACGCGCGGGGCCACGTTCTTGCCGGTGGTCGTGGCCGGGGCCACGAAGGCGTCGTAACCGGCCATGACCTGCGCCGCGAGCGGGGCGACGTTCTCGGCCAGGGCATGGGCATAGGCCGGATCGTTGGCCAGCAGCACCGTCTCGACTCCGGCGATCCTCGCCGCTGCCTCGGCCGCGGAGCGCGCCTCCGCGCCGTGGCCCGCCACCAGCGCATGAACCGCGCCCAGCTTCCCGGCGGCGGTGACGGCGGCAAGCGTCGCATCCTTCACCGCGCCCTGCTCGTGCTCCACCCATACCAGCGCGGTCATGCGGCGACTCCCAGCGTCTTCAGTCGTGCCACCAGCTCGTCCACGGAGCCGACCGTCTCCCCGGCCTGCCGCGCGGCCGGCTCCACCACCTTGAGCACCTTGAGGCGCGGGGCGATGTCCACGCCGTAGTCCGCCGGGCTCTTGGTCGCGAGCGGCTTGCTGCGCGCTTTCATGATGTTGGGCAGCGAGGCATAGCGCGGCTCGTGGAGCCGCAGGTCGGTGGTGACGATCGCCGGCAGCGCGAGCCGCACGGTTTCCAGCCCGCCGTCGACTTCGCGGGTCACGGCCACATGATCGCCATCGACCTCCACCTTGCTGGCGAAGGTGCCCTGCGGCCGCCCGGTGAGCGCGGCCAGCATCTGGCCGGTCTGGTTGCTGTCATCGTCGATCGCCTGCTTGCCCATGACCACCAGGCCCGGCTGCTCCTCGTCGAACACGGCCTTGAGGATCTTGGCCACCGCCAGCGGTTCCACCGCCGAACCGGCATCGTCTGGGGTCTGGACCAGGATCGCCCGGTCGGCACCCATGGCCAGCGCGGTGCGCAGCGTTTCCTGCGCCTTGGCCGGGCCGATGGAGACCGCCACGATCTCGCTCGCCACGCCCTTTTCCTTCAGCCGCACCGCCTCTTCCACGGCGATCTCGTCGAAGGGGTTCATGCTCATCTTGACGTTGGCGAGATCGACCCCGCTGCCGTCCGCCTTCACGCGCGGGCGCACGTTGAAATCGATCACCCGCTTCACGGACACCAGGATTTTCATCGGCGCTTCTCTCCATGAAAGCCGCTGCGTAATATTCTTACGCGGGCCATCGGGCTTGTTACAAATGAAATCAAGTGGGCGCGCCCGTCAGGCGGCCTCCTTCACTTCGCCCACGATCTTGCGCGCGGCGTCGCCCAGGTCGTCGGCGGGGATGATCGGCAGGCCGGAACTGGCCAGGATGGCCTTGCCCTGCTGCACGTTGGTCCCTTCCAGGCGCACCACCAGCGGCACCGAAAGGCTCACTTCGCGGGCGGCCGCCACGATGCCTTCGGCAATCACGTCGCAGCGCATGATGCCGCCGAAGATATTGACCAGGATGCCCTTCACCGCCGGATCGGACAGGATGATCTTGAACGCCGCGGTTACCTTCTCCTTGCTGGCCCCGCCGCCCACGTCGAGGAAGTTGGCTGGGAAGGCACCGTTCAGTTTGATGATGTCCATCGTCGCCATGGCCAGCCCCGCGCCATTGACCATGCAGCCGATGTTCCCGTCGAGCTTGATGTAGGCGAGATCGTATTTCGACGCCTCCAGCTCCATCGGGTCTTCCTCGGTCTCGTCGCGCAGCGCTTCGATGTCGGCATGGCGATAGAGCGCGTTCGAATCGAAGCTCATCTTGGTGTCGAGCACCAGGAGATCGCCCTTGTCCGTCTCCACCAGGGGGTTGATCTCCAGCATCGAGCAATCGAGCGCGATGAACGCATCGTAAAGCTGCTTCGCCAGGCGCTGGGCCTGCTTGGCCGTATCGCCCTTCAGCTTGAGAGCGAAAGCCACCGCGCGGCCGTGATGCGGCATGAACCCGGTCGCCGGGTCGATCGTCAGCGTGGTGATCTTCTCCGGCGTTTCGTGGGCCACATCCTCGATGCTCATGCCGCCTTCGGTCGATACGACCAGGGCGATCCGCCCGCTGGCCCGATCCACCAGCAGCGCCAGGTAGTATTCCGAGGCGATGTCGACGCCATCGGTCACGTAGAGGCGGTTGACCTGCTTGCCGGCCGCCCCGGTCTGCACCGTGACCAGCGTGTTGCCCAGCATCTCGCGGGCGTTGGCCTCGACCTCCTCGACCGATTTCGCCAGCCGCACGCCGCCTTTCGCATCGGCGGGCAGTTCCTTGAACTTGCCCTTGCCGCGCCCGCCGGCGTGGATCTGCGCCTTGACCACGTAAAGCGGCCCGGGGAGCCGCCTGGCCGCGTCCACGGCTTCTTCCACCGAAAGCGCCGGATAACCGGCCGGCACGGCAATGCCGTAGGTCTTGAGCAGGTCCTTTGCCTGGTATTCGTGAATGTTCATCGACGAAGAAGCCTCAGGGGAGTCGGATGGGCGGAATGTTGCGCGGCCATAAGCACAGCGCCCCCGCGCTTGCAAACCCCTCGCTCCACCTCCACTAGGGCCACGATGCTCGACCAGGCCTTGCTCGACGAGATCTGCCGCGAGGCCGGCGAGATGGCCATGCGCCAGTGGCCGGGTGGTGGCCATGCGCTGGAAAGCTGGGAAAAGCAGCCGGGCAGCCCTGTCTGCACCGCCGATCTCGCCGTTGATGCCTTCCTCAAGCGTGAGCTGTGCCGCCTGCTCCCTTCGGCCGGCTGGCTGTCGGAAGAAACGGCCGATCGGCCCGAACGCCTTGCCCGCGGGCTGTGCTGGCTGGTCGATCCGATCGACGGCACGCGCGATTTCATCCGCGGCCGGTCCGGCTGGGCGGTTTCGGTGGCGCTGATAAGCGCCGGCAAGCCGCTGCTGGGGCGGCTGGTGGCGCCGGCGCGCGATGAGGTGTGGCGCGCCACGGCCGGGCAGGGCGCTTGGCTGAACGACCGGCCTCTTGCCGCGAGCAGACGGGCGGACTTGGCCGGCGCCCGCGTGCCGGCGGATTCGCTCCCGCGCGAGGATCGCGATCTCGTCATGGTCGAAAAGCCCAATTCGATCGCTCTCAGGATCGCCATGGTGGCGGATGATCGGGCCGATCTCCTCGCCACGCTGCGCTGGGGCTATGAGTGGGATGTCGCCGCTGCCACGCTGATCGCGCGCGAGGCGGGCGCGGCCGTGTCCGATGCCTTCGGCCAGCCCTTGAGCTACAACAAGCGCGATCCGCGCGCTTTCGGCGTCCTGGTCAGTGCCCCGGCGATCCACCGCGCCGCCGTGGAGCGGCTGGCGGAACGGGCCATGCGTTACGCGGCCGAATAAGCGAGCATGGAAAGAAAGGGGCCGGATCCTCGGGGATCCGGCCCTTCTGGATGATGCCAGTGGCGGGATTTACTGCCGCGCCGCCGCTGCTTCCTGCTGGGTGATCGGGGTGATGCGGATTTCCACCCGGCGATTCAGCGCCCGGCCTTCGGCCGTGGTATTGTCGGCGCGGGGATATTGCTCGCCATAACCCATCGTCGCGATCCGGGCGCGTGAGACGCCGCGCATCGTCAGGTAATTGGCGACCGATTCCGCCCGCCGCCGCGACAGGTCGAGGTTATAGGAATCCGATCCGGTCGAATCCGTATGCCCCATCACGTCGATCAGGCTGTTGGGATACTTGGTGAGGCTCTGGGCTACCTGGTCCAGCGCCGATTGGAAGGTCGGCGTGATCGTGGTCGAATCGACCGCGAAGGTCACGTCCGGCAGATTGACCAGGATGCTGTCGCCATCCGGCGTCTCGGTCACGTCCACGCCCGATCCGGCGGTCGATTCCTTCAGCTCCTTGATCTGCTCGTCCATGCGATAGCCGGCATAGCCGCCGGCCGCCGCGCCGATGCCCGCACCGACGATGCGGGCGGTCTTGCCGCCGATGATGCCGCCCAGCAGATAGCCCAGGCCGGCCCCCCCGACACCGCCGATCGCGGTGCGCGAAACCTTGCGCTCCCCGGTATTCGGGTCGGTCACGCAGGCGGAAACGCTCAGCAGCGAAGCGCCGGCCAGGCAGGCTATGAGAATGCGGGTTCTATTCATGGTCTTGTGCGTCCTCGATGGTGAACCAATGGGTACATACGCCTTGGGCGATTTCCGATGGTATTAAAATATATCAACCCGCATCCTGTTCCGCACCTCTCTTCGCGCGGCCGTTCTAATCTGCTAGCGCGGCATGGATCATGTCGCCGTTCCCGTGGTTCGATCTCGCCGTTCTGGCCGCCTTGATCCTGCTCAACGGGGTCTTCGCGATGTCCGAGCTGGCGATCGTCTCGGCACGCACCTCGCGGCTTCGGATGGCGGCGGAACGGGGCAGCGGCGCAGCCAAGACGGCGCTGGCGCTGGCGGCCGATCCGGGCAAGTTCCTCTCAACGGTGCAGATCGGCATCACGCTGATCGGTATCGTCTCGGGCGCCTATTCGGGCGCGACGCTGGGCGGGCCGGTGGGGGAAAGGCTGGCGCGGCTGGGCATGCCCCCGGCCACGGCCGAAAACGCCGGCTTCGTGCTGGTCATTGGCCTCACCACTTATCTCAGCCTCGTCGTGGGCGAACTGGTGCCCAAGCAACTGGCGTTGCGGGCGGCGGTGCCGATCGCGCTGGCCATGGCGCGGCCGATGGCCTGGCTGGCCAAGGCCGCGGCGCCGTTCGTCTGGCTGCTCGATACCTCCTCCGCCCTGCTCATGCAGCTTCTCGGCGTCGGCCATCGCGGGGAACACCGGCTCACCGCCGAGGAACTGCACATGCTGTTCTCCGAGGCCACCCATTCTGGCGTGATCGAGGAGCAGGAGCGGGCGATGCTCTCGGGCGTGATGCGCCTGGCCAACCGCCCGGTGCGCGAATTGATGACCCCGCGAACGGAGCTTGACTGGCTCGACGTCAACGCAGGGGAAGCCGATGTACGCCGCGCGATCGCGGAATCGCCCCATTCGCTGCTGCCGGTGTCCGATGGCTCGACCGACCGGATGCTCGGCGTCGTCAAGACGCGGGACGTACTGGCCTGCCTGCTCGACGGGCGCCCGCTGCACCTGCGCGCGCTGATGCGCGAAGCCGCCGTGGTGCCGGACCAGCTCGACGCCATGGATGCGCTGCGCACGCTGCAGCAATCGGGCGTGGCCATGGCCATGGTGCATGACGAATACGGCCAGCTCGAAGGGGTGATCACCCCGGCCGATCTGCTCGCGGCGATCGTCGGCAGCTTTGCCAGCCATCTGGACGAAGGGGACGAACCGGCGCTGGTCGAACGCGATGACGGCTCGCTCCTGATCGCCGGGGCCATGTCCGCCGATGCCCTGGCCGAGCGACTGGGCATCACCTTCGACGAAGACCGCGAATTCGCCACCGCCGCGGGCTATGTGCTGTCGGTGCTGAAGAAGCTCCCGATCGAAGGGGAAAGCTTCACCGACCAGGGCTGGCGGTTCGAGGTCGTCGACATGGACGGCCGCAAGATCGACAAGCTGCTGGTGAGTGAGGATCGCTAGATCCTGATCGCCTATCCCCGTATCGTTTGAACCAAAGGCGATCAGGTTGGGTCAACGTCAGGCGCGGGCGTCCGCCCGTTTGGCTATCCTCCGCCGCTTCGCGCCTCGGGCGCGCTTGCGGGCTGCTGGTCGCAGCCCGTCCTATCTCCAGCCCGTAACGTAGCGTGCTGGTCCGGTCCGCGAGTAGCGGACCGCAAGGCCGAACGGCCGTCGCGCCTTATGGCGCGGAAGCCAAGCGGGCGAATGCCCGCGCCGGCGCCTGAGGCGCGAACAAAAGAAATCAATTCCCGGCTTTAGCCGGGAATTGCGGCGCTCGCGTCCTGCCCGTCGCCCTCGGGCGCGGCCAGGATGGTGCGGGTGGTGGCGCCCTTGTCCACCGTGAAGGTGCCGGTGTCGCCCACGGAGGAACGGATGCCCTGCTCCGCATCGCCGGCGCGCTGCAAGGCGCTGGTTTCCACCGTGCTGCGGGCCGCCGGGCCGCCGAACAGCGCGTCGAGCGCCTGCTGCGCGGCGGTGCCTTCGGTCGGGCGCGGGGCTCCCGGCTGGGGCGGGGTCAGCTCGAAATCCGGCGGGACGACCAGCGGCGCCTGGCGCTGCACGGCGAATTCGTCGGGCCGGTCGCGGTTGAGTACGCCGCTCGTCCCGCAAGAGGCGAGCAAGGCCGCCCCGCTCGCCATGACGATCGCTTTGGAGGCCTTATGCATTCGTCGAATTCTCCGCGGTTTCGTCCGCCTGCTCGCCCCTCTGCGGGGCGGCCGGTTTCTCGCGCATGAACAGCGCGCGGACAAGGATTAATGCCACCCCGATCGAAATCGCCGCGTCGGCGACGTTGAAGATCAGGAAAGGCCGGATGTGGCCGAAGTGCAGATCGGCATAATCGATCACGTGACCATACAGCACGCGATCCTGGATATTGCCCAGCGCGCCGCCCAGGATCATCCCCAGCGGCAGGATGTCGGCGAACTTCCGCTCGCGCAGCAGCCAGCCGCACACTACCAGGGCGATAAGCCCGGTCAGCGCCACCAAGCCCCAGCGCATCTCGGACGAGGTCGCTTCGAGGAAGCCCAGCGACAACCCGAAATTATTCACCCGGGTGAAATTGAAGATCGGCAGCAGGTAAAGCTGGTCGCCCACCTCGGTCAGCCCCAGCGGGCCGGTGACCAGGTGCTTGATCCACTGGTCCGCCGCATAGATCGCCGCCGCCAGTGCCAGCCCCAGGGCTCGGTTGCGCCATGGGCGGGTCATAAAGCGAGGTCCAGCTGGGCCACGGCCTCTTCGCAGCGATGGCATAGCGCGCCGTCCTCGGCCACTTCGGGCAGCAGGCGCCAGCAGCGGCCGCACTTGGCGTCCCCGCTCTTGCGCACGCTCACGCTGTCGGCTTCCCCGCGCCCGACGGTTCCGGTGATGAACAGCTCGGCCAATTCGGCGTCGCTCACGCCTTCGGGCACGGCACTGGCCGGCACGGTCACTTCGGCCTCCAGGCTCGATCGCACGATCTTTTCGCGCCGTAGCGGCTCGATCGCCTCGGTCACCTTCTCGCGAAGCGCGCGCAAGGCTGCCCAGCGCCCGGCATCCGCTTCCACAGAGGGAACCGCCGGCCATTCCAGCAAGTGCACGCTCCCGCCATCCGGATAGCGGCTCTGCCATGCTTCCTCGCTGGTGAAGACCAGCACGGGCGCGGCATAGCGGATCAGCGCCTGGAACAGCGTGTCCAGCACCGTGCGATAGGCGCGCCGCGCCGGATCGGCGGGCGCATCGCAATAGAGCCGGTCCTTGCGGATATCGAAATAGAAGGCGCTGAGATCCTCGTTGCAGAAATCGATCAGCGCGCGGGTATAGGTGTTGAAGTCATAATTATCGACCGCCTGGCGCAGCGTTGCGTCGAGGCCCGCCAGCAGTGAGAGCACATAGCGCTCCAGCTCGGGCATCTCGGCGGCGTTGTGCACCCTCTCGGCCTCGTTGAACCCCTCCAGCGCGCCCAGCAGATAGCGGTAGGTGTTCCTCAGCTTGCGATACTGGTCGGCCACGCCCTTGAGGATTTCGGGGCCGATCCGATGGTCCTCGGTATAGTCCACCGACAGCGCCCACAGCCGGATGATGTCGGCGCCATAATCGCGCATCACGTCGAGCGGGCTGACCGTGTTGCCCTTCGACTTCGACATCTTCTCGCCCTTGGCGTCCATCGTGAAGCCGTGGGTCAGCACCGCGTTGTAAGGCGCGCGCCCGCGCGTCCCGCAGGATTCCAGCAGGCTGGACTGGAACCAGCCGCGATGCTGGTCGCTGCCTTCGAGGTAGAGATCGGCCGGCCAGCGCAAGTCCGGCCAGCGGCCGCTTTCAAGCACGAAGGCATGGGTGGAACCCGAATCGAACCACACGTCGAGGATGTCGGTCACCCGCTCGTAATCCTCGGCGCGATAGGCGTCGCCCAGCAGCGCCTGCGCGCTGGCGTCGCTCCAGGCATCGACGCCCTTCTCCCGCACCGCCGCCACGATCCGCGCGTTGACCTCGGGATCGACCAGATATTCGCCGGTCTTGCGATCGACGAACAGCGTGATCGGCACGCCCCAGGCGCGCTGGCGGCTGAGCACCCAGTCCGGCCGGCCGGCGACCATGGAGCCGATGCGGTTGCGGCCTTTCTCCGGCACGAAGCGCGTCCGCTCCAGCGCGGTCATCGCCAGCTCACGCAGGGTCTGCAACGGTTCCGGCGCGCCGCCGTCGGTCTCCCAGCGCTGCTCCACCTTGTCGTCCGGATGCTCCAGGATCGCCTTGTCCATCGGCACGAACCACTGCGGCGTGCAGCGGAAGATCACCTTGGCCTTGCTGCGCCAGCTATGGGGATAAGAGTGTCGATAATCGGTGGACGCCGCCAGCAGCGCTCCCGCTTCGCGCAAGTCCGAGCACACTGGCCCATCGGGCGCGTTGAACTTGGGGTTGATGACCGATAGCGAGCGTTCGTCGGTACGCGGCAGCCAGGCCCAGTCCGCGCGATAGCGCCCATCGGCCTCGACCACGAACTTCGGCCCGATCCCGTGCGCCTTACACAGCTCGAAGTCGTCCTCGCCATGGTCGGGCGCCATATGGACCAGCCCGGTGCCGCTGTCGGTGGTGACGAAATCGCCCGGCAGAAAGGGGCGGGGTTCAGCATAGAACCCGCCGAGATGGTGCATCGGATGGCGGGCTACGGTTCCGGCGAGCCTCTCACCGCGATAGGTCCGAGCCAGTTGCCAATCGAGCAATCTGGGCGCGTCGTCTGGCATTCCAGGCTCGTCAATAACTGTCAGCCCGCTGCGTTCTAAAAACCGATCACGAAGATCGAATGCCACCAAATACTTGCGACCATCACTGGCGCTTATGAGCTCGTAAGCCACACGAGGCCCATAAGCCAAAGCCTGGTTCACCGGAATCGTCCAAGGCGTCGTCGTCCAGATCACCGCGTGCGCGCCGACCAGTTCGGGGATCGGGCTCTCGACGATCTCGAACGCCACGTCGATCTGGGTGGAGGTGATATCCTCGTACTCGACTTCCGCCTCGGCCAGCGCGGTCTTCTCCACGGGCGACCACATCACCGGCTTGGCCCCGCGATAGAGCTGGCCGCTCGTCGCGAACTTGAGCAGTTCGTGCACGATCGTGGCTTCGGCTTCCGGGTGCATCGTCAGGTAGGGATTGTCCCAGTCCCCACCCACACCCAGGCGCTTCAGCTGTTCGCGCTGCACGTCCACCCAGTGCTGCGCATAGGCGCGGCATTCGGCGCGGAACTGTTCGAGAGCGGCCTGGTCTGCCTCGGCTCCGCTCGGCACAGGCTTGTCGAGCTTCTTCTTGCGGTACTGTTCCTCCACCTTCCATTCGATGGGGAGGCCGTGGCAATCCCACCCGGGCACATAGGGCGCGTCCTTGCCCAGCAGCGTCTGCGTGCGGACCACCATGTCCTTCAGCACATGGTTCAGCGCATGGCCGATGTGCATGTCGCCATTGGCATAGGGCGGGCCGTCGTGGAGGATGAACTTCTCCCGCCCTTCGCGCGCCTGGCGGATCTGCCGATAGAGCCCTTCGTCCTGCCAGCGCGCGAGAAGGCCCGGCTCCTTCTGTGGAAGGCCGGCCTTCATGGGGAAATCGGTCTTCGGCAGGAAAACCGTGTCTCTGTAATCGCGCTGTTCGGACATGGAGCGGGGGCCTTAGCGGGGGCGGGCGGTTCCTGCAATTTGTTCGCGCGGCAGCGCGCATGCCCAACCGGTCAGGCCGGGTGCTTGTCCAGCTCGTCACCCGCCAGTGTGACGACATGCAGCAGGTTGGTTGCGCCGGGGACGCCGAACGGCACCCCGGCGAGCACGACCAGCCGGCTGCCGGCCGTGCCGAAGCCATGCCGCAAGGCCATGCGCTTGCCCTTCGCGATCATCTCCTCGAAGCTGCCGATGTCGCGCGTCGTCACCGAATGCGCGCCCCACAGCAGCGCCACCCGGCGCGCCACGCCGACCGAGGGGGTGAGCACCATGACCGGCACCAGCGGCCTCTCGCGCGTCACTCGCCGGGCGGATGACCCGCTGGAGGTGAACACTGCGATGGCCGCGATGGGCAGGGTGTCGGCGATCGTCATGCAGGCGTGGGCCAGGGCGTCGGCCGTGGTCGGATCGGGCGGGGTATCCAGCAGGCGCACCCGCTGGCGATAGGCTTCGTCCCGCTCCACCTGGCGGGCGATCGAATCCATCATCATCACCGCTTCCTCGGGCCACTGGCCCGCCGCGGTTTCCGCCGAAAGCATCACCGCGTCGGCCCCGTCGTAGACCGCATTGGCGACATCGGACACTTCGGCGCGGGTCGGCGCCGGGCTCTCGATCATCGATTCGAGCATCTGCGTCGCCACGATCACCGGCTTGCCGGTGAGCCGCGTCATGTTGACGATCTTCTTCTGGAGCGGGGGCACTTCCTCGGGATTGAGCTCCACCCCCAGGTCTCCGCGAGCGACCATCACCCCGTCGGACAGCTCGATGATCTCGGCCAGCCGGCGCACCGCCTGCGGCTTCTCGATCTTGGCGCAGAGCGAGGCGCGGCCCCGAATCAGCTTGCGCGCTTCGGCCAGATCTTCCGGACGCTGCACGAAGCTGAGGCCGATCCAGTCCGCCCCGTGGTCGAGCGCGAAGGCGAGATCGCGGCGGTCCTTGTCGGTCAGCGCGGGGATCGGCACTTCGGCGTCGGGCACGTTGACGCCCTTGCGGTCGGAGATCACGCCGCCGACTTCGGCCACGCAATCGATGCTGTCCCCCCGCACCGCGATCACTCTCAGACGGATCTTGCCGTCATTGATCAGCAGCCGCTGGCCGGGTTTGAACACCCCGAACAGCTCCTTGTGCGGCAGGTGGACGCGGGTCGCGTCGCCCGGCGCCTCGTTGCTGTCGAGCGTGAACCGGGCGCCGTGCGGGATGATCGCCTGGCCGTCCACGAAAGTGCCGACGCGCAGCTTCGGGCCTTGCAGGTCGCACAACACCGCGATCGGGCGGTTGAACTGCTTCTCCAGCGCGCGGATCGCGTGGATCGCCTCGGCATGGGCTTCATGGTCGCCGTGGCTGAGATTGATGCGGAAGGCATCGGCGCCGGCGCGGAACAGGCGGCGCAGCATGTCCGGGTCCCGGCTCGCCGGGCCGACCGTGGCGAGAATCTTGACCTTGCGGCCGCGCGGTTCGAGCTTTGTCGTCATCCCGTTGCGCCGTATGGCAGAGCCGCGCGACAAGACAAGACGACAAGGGACGACAAGAGAGACGATCGATGACCGACACGCTTGATAAATTGCCCGATGCCGTGGCCGCCGCCGCTTTCCGCCGGCTGGTGCGCCACCTGCGCCACCGGCACGATGCGCAGAATATCGAGCTGATGGGGTTGGCCGGCTTCTGCCGCAATTGCTTGGCCGACTGGATTCGCGAAGGCGGCTATCCGGGGGACAAGGCCGCCGCGCGGGCGCTGATCCACGGCATGCCGGCAGAGGAATGGAAGGACCGTTTCCAGACCGAGGCGACGGCGGAGCAGATCGCCCGGATGGAAGCCAGCCTGGCGCTGAATCAAGGAAGCTGATCGCACCGGGCAAGAAAAGTTTTCCACCCGGTTCACCGCCGCCGCGCCGCTCGCTATCGGGCAAGCGATCGATTCATATCTTACCGGAGCTATTCACGATGGCCGAAGCCACCGACGACCGCCTGCGCCTCCTGATCGAGCGGGTCGAACGCCTCGAGGAAGAAAAGAAGGGCATCGCCGACGATATCCGCGATGTCTACGCGGAAGCGAAGGCGGTCGGCTATGATGCCAAGATCATGCGCCAGATCGTCCGCCTGCGGAAAATGAAGCCCGACGATCGGGCCGAGATGGAAGCGATCCTGGATACCTACAAGGCCGCGCTCGGCCTGGGCTGACGGAACGCGGCGGGCCGTCCGGTCATTGGTTCCTGCAACCGCAGGAGCCGATCCGATGACCGAAGAGACCCAGACCGTCGACAAGGCCCATGTCGAACAGACGTCCGAGGAGCCGAAGTTGCCCGGCCACGAATCCGGGCTTCATCCCCAGCCCGAATGGCAGCCGCGCTATCCCGGATCGGGCCGGCTCAAGGGCAAGGTGGCGCTCATCACCGGCGGGGACAGCGGCATCGGCCGCGCGGTCGCCGTGGTGTTCGCGCGCGAAGGCGCGAACGTCGCCATCGCCTATCTCGAAGAGCACGACGATGCGCACGCCACGCGGGACATGTGCCAGGCGGAAGGCGCCGAAGTCCTGCTGTCCGCCGGCGATCTGGGCGATCCGAAACATGCCCAGGGCCTCGTCCGCGCGGTGATCGACCGCTGGGGCCGGCTCGACGTGCTGGTGAACAACGCCGGGGAGCAGCATCCGGACGAGGACATCACGCAGATCACGCCGGAACAGTTGCAGCGCACGTTTCAGACCAACATCTTCGCGATGTTCTATCTGGTCCAGGCCGCCCGGCCGCACCTGGGGAAAGGCGCGGCGATCATCAACTGCACCAGCGTGACCATGTACCAGGGCAGCGAGGAACTGCTCGACTATTCGAGCACCAAGGGCGCGATCACCGCCTTCACCCGTTCGCTCAGCGAAAACCTGATAAAGGACGGCATCCGGGTGAACGGCGTCGCCCCCGGCCCGATCTGGACCCCGCTCAATCCCTGCGGCGGGGCAAGCGCCGAGAAGCTCGAACATTTCGGGGAGAACACGCCGATGGGCCGCCCCGGCCAGCCGAACGAAGTGGCGCCGGCGTTCCTGTTCCTTGCCTGCGAGGATTCCTCCTACATGTCGGGGCAGGTGCTGCATCCCAACGGGGGAACGATCGTCAACGGCTGATGCCGGGCCGCGGGAAGGCGCCGCGATCGGTTGCGCCGGCGCGCATTGCTCGCAAGGCATGGGTTCGCTAGGGGCTTCGCCACTACGAACCACAGCTTTACAAGCGATATTCCATGGCCGGCCATTCCAAATTCAAGAACATCATGCACCGCAAGGGCGCGCAGGATAAAAAGCGTTCTGCGGCCTTCTCCAAGCTCAGCCGCGAGATCACCGTCGCCGCCAAGATGGGAGCGCCCGATCCCGACATGAACCCGCGCCTGCGCCTGGCGGTCAACAACGCCCGCGCGGCCTCGATGCCCAAGGACAATATCCAGCGCGCGATCGACAAGGCCGCGGCGGCCGGGGGCGAGGATTACGAAGAAATCCGCTACGAAGGCTATGGCCCCGGCGGCGTAGCCTTGATCGTCGAGGCGCTGACCGACAACCGCAACCGCACGGCCACCAATATCCGCACCGCCTTCTCCAAGAACGGCGGCAACATGGCCGCCAGCGGCGCGGTGAGCCACGGGTTCGAACGCAAGGGCATGATCGAATACCCGGCGGGTGCGGGCAGCGAGGATGCGGTGCTGGAAGCCGCGATCGAAGCCGGGGCGGACGATGTCGAAAGCGATGAGGGCAGCCACACCATCTGGACCGACATGGAAGCGCTGCACGAAGTGGCCCGGGCGCTGGAAGCGGTCCTGGGCGAACCCGAAAGCGTAAAGCTCGGCTGGAAGCCCAACCTCTCGGTCGACGTGGGCGAAGGCGATGCGCAGACCCTGCTCAAGCTGGTCGACGCGCTGGAGGACGATGACGACGTGCAGACCGTCTGGGGCAACTACGAAGTCTCCGACGAAGTAATGGAGAAGCTGGGGTGACTCTCCACCCCTCCCCTGGAGGAGAGGGGCTTTCATGTTGATCCTGGGCCTCGATCCCTCGCTCTCCCGCACCGGCTGGGGGATCGTGCGGGCCGAGGGTGCCCGGCTGAGCCACGTCGCCAATGGCGAAGTGCCGACCGATCCGAAAGCGCCGATGGCCGATCGGCTGCATAAGCTGCACGCTGCGATCGGCGCGGTGATCGAGGCGCACCGGCCCGATCGGGCGGCGGTGGAAGAGGTGTTCGCCAACAAGAACCCGCAATCGACGCTCAAGCTGGCGCAGGCGCGCGGCGCGGTGCTGGCTGCGTGCGGGCAGGCCTCGCTGCCGGTGGCCGAGCACGCCGCGCGGCTGGTCAAGAAGGCGGTGGTGGGCACGGGCGGGGCGGAGAAGAGCCAGGTCCAGGCCATGCTCAAGGTGCTGCTGCCGGGCGCCAGCGTAGCCGGCGCCGATGCGGCCGACGCGCTGGCCGTCGCCATTGCCGATGCCCATCTGGGAGGGGCCCGCTGATGTACGTCAACGTCTTCCGCAGCCGCAAGCGCGCCGACATGGATGCCGCTGCCTACGCCGCCGATGCCGCGCGGATGGAAGCGCTGGCCCGGACGCAGAAGGGTTTCATCGCCTATCACAGCTACAAGGCCGACGATGGCGAGACGCTGTCGATGTCCGAATGGGAAACCGAAGACGATGCGCGGGCCTGGCGCCGCCATGCGGATCACGCCATGGTCCAGGCGCGGGGGCGGCAGGAATACTACGAAAGCTACACCGTGTACTGCTGCACTGATCCCGTGATACGCCATTTCGACAGGAGCCAGGTTTGACGATCGCGCTTTACGGCATTCCCAATTGCGACACGGTCAAGAAGGCGCGCGCCTGGCTTGATGCCAAGGGCGTGGAATACGTCTTTCACGATTACAAGAAGCACGGGGCCGATCCGGCCAAGCTCGCGGTCTGGAGCGATGCTGTGGGCTGGGAAGCGCTGCTCAACCGCCGGGGCACGACCTTCCGTGGCCTGCCTGACGCGGACAAGGCCGATATCGACCGCGCCAAGGCGATCAGGTTGATGGAGGCGAGCCCCTCGCTGATCAAGCGCCCGGTGGTCGAGCATCCGGGCGGTGTGCTGGTTGGCTTTGCGCCCGATGCATGGAAGGCGGCGCTGGGCTGAAGCCGCCCGGCGGGTGTTCAGGCCCGCGTCGCGGTGACGATGTAATCGAGCGAGAGATTGTCTGAAAGGTGCAGGCCCTTCATCGGCGAGCCCGCGATGCCTTTCGGCTCGCCCATCGTCAGGCCCGCATCGGCCAGCAAGTCGCGCAGTTCCTCCGGGGTCGCGAAATCGGCCCAGTGATGCGTACCGCGCGGCACGGCGCCCACCGCTTCCATCGCGCCGACCAGCAGCAGGCGCGAAGACAAGGTGCGATTGGGCGTCGACAGCACCATGAGCCCGCCCGGCGCGAGGCGGCGCGCCAGCTCGGCGATGAAGGCCGGCTTGTCGGCGACATGCTCCAGCACTTCCATCGCGGTGACCAGGTCGAACGCGCCGAGGTTGAGCGAGGCTAGCTCTCCCTGCCGGTAATCGATCGCAAGGCCCGATCCTTCGGCATGGAGCCGCGCCGCTTCGATGTTCTCGGCGGCGGCATCGACGCCGGTGACCTCGGCCCCCAGCCGCGCCAGCGGTTCGCACAGCAGCCCGGCCCCGCAGCCCACGTCCAGCGCGCGCTTGCCGGCCAGCGGCTTCGCGCCGTGGTCGCCCTGCGGCCAATGGCTGTCGATCGCATCGCGCAGAAACGCCAGCCGCACCGGGTTCAGCCGGTGCAGCATCGCGGAGCTGCCCTTCGGGTCCCACCAGTCCGCCGCCAGCCGCCCGAAATGCGCGGCTTCCTCCGGCCGGATGGTTGCGTTCACGACAGTTGCATCGCCCATGCGCTCCTCCTAACAGCGCGCGGAACTTCATGCCAGCAGGAGCAGATTCTTGGCGCGGATCGTGATGAAATTCGGCGGCACTTCGATGGCCGGGACCGAGCGCATCCGCCGCGTGGCGAACATCGTGCGCCGGCAGCAGGCGGCCGGGCACGAAGTGGCGGTGGTCGTTTCCGCCATGGCCGGCGAGACCGACCGGCTGGTAGGCTTCTGCCGCGAGGCCAATCCGCTTTACGATCCGGCCGAATACGACGTGGTCGTCGCCAGCGGCGAACAGGTGACGAGCGGCCTTCTGGCGCTCACGCTCCAGGCCATGGGCTGCAAGGCGCGCAGCTGGCTCGGCTGGCAGCTGCCGGTGCATACCAAGGAAGCCCACGCCAAGGCGCGTATCACCTCGATCGAGGTGGAGGCGCTGCTCGCCTCGATGCAGAGCGGTGAGGTCGCCGTGATCCCGGGCTTCCAGGGCCTTTCCGCCGATGGCCGGGTGACCACGCTGGGCCGTGGCGGGTCCGACACGTCGGCGGTGGCGATCGCGGCGGCGATCGGCGCGGACCGCTGCGATATCTATACCGATGTGGACGGCGTCTATACCACCGATCCGCGCATCGTCGCCCGCGCGCGCAAGCTGGAATACGTAACGTACGAGGAGATGCTGGAGCTGGCCTCCGTCGGCGCCAAGGTGTTGCAGACGCGGTCTGTGGGCCTGGCGATGAAGGAAGGGGTTCGCGTGCAGGTGCTTTCGAGCTTCGTCGACGACGATGCTCCATCCGCCGACGAACTGCCCGGCACGATGATCGTCTCCGACGTGGAAATGGAAGGTCTCAAGATGGAAAGCCAGCAGGTCACCGGCATCGCCCACGACAAGAACGATGCGCGCATCGTGCTCACCCGCGTGCCCGACCGGCCGGGCGCCGTTTCCGGGATCTTCAGCCCGCTGGCGGAAGCGGCGATCAACGTGGATATGATTATCCAGAACGTCGGCCGCGACAAGGGTGAGACCGACGTGACCTTCACCGTGCCGCAGGCGGACCTCGCCCGCGCGCAGGCCCTGCTGGAGGATCGCCGCGGCGAGATCGGCTTCAACCGCATCATCACGGACACCAAGGTGGCCAAGATCAGCGTGGTCGGCGTCGGCATGCGCAGCCATGCGGGCATCGCCGCCACCATGTTCCGCTCGCTCGCCGAACGGGGCATCAACGTCCAGGCGATCTCCACCAGCGAGATCAAGATCAGCGTGCTGATCGACGAGGACGAGACGGAGCTGGCGGTGCGCGTGCTGCACACCGCCTATGGCCTCGACGTCGAAGGCGTGGCGGCGGAGTAAGCCGCGCGGCGCGACGGGCGGCGGCCATGCCCACGTTGATCCTGCTGTCGCTGTCCAACGTCTTCATGACGGTGGCATGGTACTGGCACCTCAAGGGAGGGCCGGAAGCCGCCAATGCCCGCCCGCTGGGCTGGGTGATCCTGATCTCGTGGCTGCTGGCCGGGGTCGAATATTCGCTGGCCGTTCCCGCCAATCGCCTGGGCTATGCCTCGGGCTGGTCGGCGGGCCAGCTCAAGATCGCCCAGGAAGCCATCGCGCTGACGGTGTTCGGCCTGTTCATGGTTTTCGTGCTGGGCGAAGCGCTGAGCTGGCGTCATGTCGCCGCCTTCGCCTGCATCCTCGCGGCCGCGGCGTTCCTCTTCGTGGGGCGATAAGCCTCGTTTGCACTTGGGGCAGCAGCCCATCCCGCCGTAGCCCCGATCAATCGCGTTTGCGGGCACCGCATGGCGCGTCGCGCATAGTGGCTGGGCATCTCCATGAAACCGAAGGAGGGTCGCGATGCACAGTAAGCTATTGATTTCGAATGTAGCGATCGCGCTGCTGATGACAGCGGGCGCGGCGCAGGCACAGGTAACCGGCGGTGTCGGCGGTTCCGTGGGCGGCGTGCTCGGCCAGACGACAGGCCAGGCCGGCGGTTCCGTGGGCGCGGGTGTCGGCGGTGTCGACGACACGCTCGACAGCGCCGGCGGCGCGGTGGAGCAGACCACGGATAGCGCGCGGGATACCGTGACCGATGTGACCGACGACGCGCGCGATACCGCCGAGGCCACCACTGACGAAGCCACGGATGCCACCGACGCGGATGTGGATGCCGGCGCCGATGTCGATGCGTCGGCCGATGGCGCAGGCGCGGATGCCCATGCCGGTGCCCACGCGGATACCACGGACGCCGGTTCCGATTGATCGGCGGCTTTTTCAGCCTGAGCGCACGGCGGGAATCCACCCCCCGCCCCCGGGAGGCCCGACGTGCGTGGACAGAGGGCGGCGGCTTGGCTGTCGCCCTCTTTTTTATCCGCTCAGGGCGGCCGTCATTCAGCCGTGGGGGCGGCCGTGGATGTCGCGCTTTCGGACGGGACGGGGGTCATCGGTGTCGTCGGCAGGTCCACCGCCACGCCTGATTCCGAAGGCGCCACGATCAATTCGCCGCCGCTCTGGTCCTGCGCATCGACCGCGTAAGTCGTCTGGCCGTCATTGCCCTTGAACAGCCCCAGCGCCCAGGCCGCCAGCGCGAGCACCAGGACCACGATCACCGAGATGAGCAGCACCCGGCCGGTGCTGGTTCCCTTGACCTCGTCAGCCATCGCCGTTTCTCCCTTTTGCGTCGTAGCCCCACTCGGGCCTACCGCGCGGATAATGGCGCAAGGACAGGCCTTGTTCCAGCCGGATCACGATCCCGCCCGGTCCGCCCGCATGGCGTCGAGCGCGCGCTGCACGGCGCTGGGCCCGGCGGGATCGCGGAAGCCGTCGTCCGCCGCCGGCGGCGGCGCCTCTACGGCCGGCTCGGCGGGGACCAGCGGGGCGCGAGGGCCGGCGAGTTGCCGGTCGATATCGCCGCCCATCGCCTGCGCCAGCGGATCGTCGGCGCGGGCCAGCAGCGCATCACGCTCCGCCTCCAGCAGAGCCTTGCGATCCTCTTCGGGCACGGGCGCCGCGCGGGCATAGAATCGGGCGAGCTGGACCCACGGCGCCTCTTCCCCCGCCACGTCTTCCGCCCAGCGACTGAAGGGGCCGCCGGCCGGCACCCAGGCGCCTTCCCGCCGATCGAGGAAGAACAGCACCGTGGCGCCCGGCGCGAATGCGGTGCGGATGCAGGCGCCATCGTAAGCCGAAGGATGCGCCTTCTCCAGCTCCAGCGGGTCGCTGGGCTGCGCGTATTGCGCCAGCGCGCCGGTCGCCAGGCTCATCCCGTAGAGCGGGAAATCCTGCCCCGGCAACAGGCCCTTGTAAGCGGCGATCGGGTGCACGACGATCTGCGGCAGCGCGTTCTCCGCGCCCTCATCGGGCTCCGCGCCTGTCCCGGCTTTCGTCCCGGCATCGACGCCGCCGATCACCTGGCCCAGCACGATGGCATCGGCCGCCGCGGCCAGTTCCAGGTTGGTCGGCACGCGATAACCCGGCGCGGGCGTGCAGGCGCCCGTGGCCGCCGGCGCGACAGCCAGCGCGAGAGCGAGGAGCGGGGGAAGGGTGGAAGCGGATGGGCGCATGGCGGGGCTTTCCGGTCTGTCGGGCAGGAACTGAAAGGTGCTGTGTGCCATCAACGGCGCGGCGGGGGAATGGTGGCCGCGCCCGCCCGTGCGCCGGGAAAGTCCACGCGGGATGTTGACGCAGGCGGCCGGTCTAACGCGCGTGACTTTCGCTCCGCCGCGTCGATCCCGGTGCAGGCCCGATCGAGCTGCGCGAGATGCTGGAGGAAGGCATTATTATCGTCTTTCCAATCCGTTCCCATGACGCGCCCACGATACATGACGACTTGCAGCAGGCCCATGCGGCTGCGGTAGCCAGCGGTCAGTCCCGTGGACTTCGCCGAGGCCAGGTCCACGGGCATATGGGGCTTTCCGAGCGCGGCATCCCACGCCGCCGCGAACCCGGCGGCGCCGGCGCGTTTGCGCAGGCGATAGGCGCTTTCCTTGCCCATGCCGATCGCGTGGCAGGCCCCTTCGACCGAGCGCGTTTCGGCCAGTGAGCCGACGAATTCCGCCTGGCGCAGGGGTGTCCACCCGTCCTTGCGGGCGCCGACCGGCACCGGATGGAAGGCGGGGATACGCCGGCGCGTCTGCGGCGCATCGGCGGGGCGGGAGAGCGGGGGCCAGGTCTTCATCCGGCAGGGTAAGGCAGAATTTCGCCCTGTAGGAAAACGGTTTGTCGGGCGGCCGTTCGATGGCAGGCGCGCACCATGGCTCGCCCCCGCAAACGCCCGGTTCCGCCGCCCCGCTTCTGGCAGCCGAAGGAGCCGCCCTGGCGCCGGGCTCTATACCGCCTGGGGCGCCGCATGGGGCGGGCGTTCCTCTCGCTCCTCGTGCTGCTGGCGCTGGTGGCCATGGCCTATGCCTATGGACGCGCCACCCGGCCGCCGGCGAAAGTGGAGCCGGTGAGCGATCCCTTCACCCGCTGCGGCCCTGGGCGCGGGGTCAACTGCGTGATCGACGGCGATACTTTCAAGATCGGCCCGCGCACGATCCGCGTCGTCGGCATCGACGCGCCCGAACTGGCCGGCCGATGCCCGGCGGAGACCGCCCAGGCCGAAGCCGCCACCCGCGCGCTGCACGACTGGCTCAATCGCGGCCCCTTCACCCTGACCTCCGACCCCCGCGCCCCGACCGACAAATACGGCCGCGAACTGATGACCGTAACGCGCAAAGTGCCGGGCGGCGGCGAGGAGCGGCTGGCCGATTACATGATCCGCAAAGGCGGCGCGCGCCGATACGACAGGGGGACGCGGGGTGGGTGGTGTTGATCGCTTTGCGGAGCGCGTAGCTACTCCGCCGCCTGCACCCCGCTCGTATCCCCGAACAACCCCGGGCCCTCGTCCTCGGTGTCGTTCGCTTCGCCGCCGCGCTTGGCTTTGTTGCGGCTGTCGAAGCTGGCCCAGACGTCGTTCCAGTTCCCCTTGGTCGCCGCCTTCGAATACTCCGTGGCGCGGGTTTCGAAGAAGTTGGCGTGTTCCACGCCGTTGATGATCGGGGCGAGCCAGGGGAGGGGGTGGTCGTCGACCATGTAGATCGCCGGCAGGCCGAGCTGGCTCAGCCGCCAGTCGGCGATGTAGCGGATGTACTTCTTGATCTCCTTCGCCGTCATGCCGGGCACCGGGCCCTGCTCGAACGCGAGGTCGATGAAAGCGTCTTCCAGCCGCACCGTCTTCTGGCAGGAATCGACGATGTCTTCCTTCACCGCCTTGGTCAGGCAGTTCCGTTCCGTGCAGAAGGCGTGGAACAGGCGGATGATGCCTTCGCAGTGCAGGCTCTCGTCACGGATCGACCAGGAGATGATCTGGCCCATGCCCTTCATCTTGTTGAAGCGCGGGAAGTTCATCAGCATGGCGAAGCTGGCGAAGAGCTGCAGCCCTTCGGTGAAGCCGCCGAACATCGCCAGCGTGCGCGCGATATCCTCGTCGCTGTCGACGCCGAATTCCTGCAGGTAATCGTGCTTGGCCTTCATCTCCTCGTACTCGAGGAACATGCCGTATTCGCTTTCGGGCATGCCGATCGTGTCGAGCAGGTGGCTGTAGGCGGCGATGTGCACCGTCTCCATGTTGGAGAAGGCGGCGAGCATCATCTTGATCTCGGTCGGCTTGAACACGCGGCCGTATTTCTCGTGGTAGCAATCCTGCACTTCCACGTCGGCCTGGGTGAAGAAACGGAAGATCTGGGTGAGCAGGTTGCGCTCGTGATCCGAGAGCTTCTGCGCCCAGTCACGGCAGTCTTCGCCCAGGGGCACTTCCTCGGGCATCCAGTGGATCTGCTGCTGGCGCTTCCAGAACTCATAAGCCCACGGATATTCAAAGGGCTTGTAGGTCTTTCTGGCTTCGAGCAACGACATCTTGTGTCTCCATGGATTGGCGCGCGTGTCCCGCGAGTCCTGGATATAGGGAATCACGGCCGCGATTCGAAGGCAAGGACGAAGATTCGCGAGGGATAAATCGCCGGCGGAAGGGGCGTTTCGGACGGGTGATCTGGGGGTCTCGTGGATCGGGCCGCGCGGCCTGCCGCATAAGGCGGAACCGGCGTGCCGCGCGCGGCATTGGAAGGGCGAAGGAGACTTCGCCATGGAAACCAGCAAACCGGGGCAGCGGAACACGGGGCGTGCCCCAGGAGAGCCGCCCGCGGAGGCGGTGAAGGATCGCTCGGCGCAGGAGCATGACCGGGCCGATCAGGCCGTTTCGCCTGGAGAGACGCCCAAGCCATCCGTCTATCCCGCCGGCCGGCTGGAGGACGAGGAGGGGGACGACACCCCCTCCGCGCCCGATCCGCACGTCGATTGGGATGACGTGGTCCAGCCGCCGAGCGGCGCGCGCACGCGCAAGGATCAGCCGCTGCCGGAAGGCAAATAGAGCGAGGAAGGAACTATCCGATGGGCGAGTACGAACCGCGCGATTCGCGCAATGTCACCTTGAAGCAGAACCGCGCGCCGGGAGAGCCGCCGCGCACTGGCCCGCGCGAAGGCGACGCCCGCGCCGGGCGTTCGGAGCTGGAAAGCGACGAACGGGGCGAGGCGGCGAAGAGCCGGCCGGCCGCGCGCAAACAGGCCGAGCGGAAGACTTAGCTCCGCCCGCCGACCGGGCGATAAGCGGGCTTGCTGAACCGGCGCAGGAGTTCCAGCGCCAGCAGCAGGGGCGTGGACCACAGCCAGGTCATCAGCGCCGATTCGATCCAGCCGCGCTGTTCGCCCAACCTGCCGCTGCAGCGATAGACGTCGAGCAAGTGGCTGGGCTCGCAAGTGGAAGGCCATGTGGCGTGGGTGAACAGGTAGGCGCCCAGCGCCAGCCAGCCGATCTGCGCCAGATAGAGCGCGAAATAACGGCTCGCGGCGACGGGGGTTTCGCCGTGAATCTTCGGCAGAGAGCCCTTCCAGAACATGGCGCCAGCTTGCGCCAAAGTGGTCAAGATTCGGTTACCGCGCGGGGGGTCTGAAAGGCGGGTGAGAGAGACCGCTGTCGGGCTCAGTCCCGCCGCCGCTTGCGGGTGCCGAAGTGAGAGCCGCCGCCGAGTACGGTGATGCCCAGGAAGAAGCCGAAATCGTACCACCCGCCATTGTTGGGCACGGCATAGACCGCGATTCTCGGCGAGAACAGCGAGCCGATCCAGGCGAAGGGGAAGATGAACCCGTGCCACAGGCCGAGCAGGAAGCCCGGCGTATCGGCGCCATGCGCGACCGCGTCGGGCACTTGCCGCGCGCAGGCGGCCAGAAGCAGGAAAGCCAGCGATGCCCCGATCAGGCGCGCGCGGTTCATCGGCCCATCCCTTCGTGCCTGGTGCTGCATCGTTTCGCGCCCTCGTGCGTTATCTGGCTAGTCCAGCAGGAGACTAGCGATGACAGATGCAAGCGCAATCCGCGAACATATGGAAGTGATCGGCGCCGACGGCGTGCACGTGGGCACGGTCGATCACGTCAAAGGCGACCGCATCAAGCTGACCAAGAGCGATTCCAGCGCCCAGCTGGAAGACGGACGCGGCGCCACGCCCCGGCATCATTACATTCCGATCGGCCTGGTCGCGGACATCGAAGGCGATCGCGTCCGCCTCAGCGCCACGGGCGCGAACGCCGTGCTGTTCGAGGACGAGGGAAACTGAACGCCCCCCTTCCCCCGACGGGCGAGCGCGCCATCACTGGCAGGCGAGGCATTCCTCGTAATCGGTCTTCGCTTCCAGTTCGAACTTCGGCAGGTCGGCGGTGTTGTCCGCCTCCACCCCGCCGGCGAAGCCCGCGCGCTGCACGCTCTTGGACCGCAGGTAGTAGAGCGACTTGATGCCCTTCTCCCACGCCTGGAAGTGGAGCATCATCAGGTCCCACTTGTCCACGTCGGCCGGGATGAACAGGTTCAGGCTCTGCGCCTGGTCGATGAACGGTGAACGGTCGGCGGCGAATTCCAGCAGCCAGCGCTGGTCGATCTCGAAGCTGGTCTTGTAGACCGCCTTTTCCTCCGCCGTGAGGAAGTCCAGGTGCTGGACCGATCCGCCCTTTTCCAGGATCGAGTTCCATACGGCGGTGGAGTTCTTGCTCTTCTTCGTCAGCAGCTTTTCGAGATAGGGATTCCTGACGATGAAGCTGCCCGACAGCGTCTTGTGGGTGTAGATGTTGGCCGGGATCGGCTCGATGCAGGCGCTGGTGCCGCCGCAGATGATGCTGATCGAAGCGGTGGGCGCGATCGCCATCTTGCAGCTGAAGCGCTCCATCACGCCCATTTCCTCGGCATCCGGGCACGCGCCGCGCTCTTCGGCCAGGACCATGCTGGCCTCGTTGGCCTTGGCCGAGATGTGCTTGAACATCTTGAGGTTCCACACCTTGGCCATCGGGCTTTCGAAGCCGATGCCCTTCGCCTGCAGGAACGAGTGGAAGCCCATCACGCCCATGCCGACCGAACGCTCACGCGTGGCCGAATACCGGGCCCGCGCCATTTCGGGCGGCGCGCGGTCGATATAATCCTGCAGCACGTTGTCGAGGAAGCGCATGACATCCTCGACGAAGCGCTTGTCGCCGTTCCACTCATCCCATTTTTCGAGGTTGAGCGACGACAGGCAGCACACCGCGGTGCGATCGTTGCCGAGGTGGTCGCGCCCCGTCGGCAGGGTGATCTCGGAACACAGGTTGGAGGTCGAGACCTTGAGCCCCAGCTCGCGATGGTGCTTCGGCATGGTGCGGTTCACCGTGTCCGAGAACACGATGTAGGGCTCGCCGGTGGCAAGGCGGGTTTCGACCAGCTTCTGGAACAGGCTGCGGGCATCGACGGTGCTGCGGACCGATCCGTCCTTGGGGCTGGTCAGGTTCCATTCGGAGCCGGTGCGCACCGCTTCCATGAAGGCATCGGACAGCAGCACGCCGTGATGCAGGTTCAGCGCCTTGCGGTTGAAGTCCCCCGAAGGCTTGCGGATTTCGAGGAACTCCTCGATCTCCGGGTGGCTGATGTCGAGATAGCAGGCGGCCGAACCGCGCCGCAGCGAACCCTGGCTGATGGCGAGGGTGAGCGAATCCATCACCCGCACGAAGGGGATGATGCCGCTGGTCTTGCCGTTGAGGCCCACCGGCTCGCCGATCCCGCGCACATTGCCCCAATAAGTGCCGATGCCGCCGCCGCGGCTGGCCAGCCAGACGTTCTCGTTCCAGGTGCCGACGATGCCTTCCAGGCTGTCGTCCACCGAGTTCAGATAGCACGAGATCGGCAGCCCGCGATTGGTGCCGCCGTTCGACAGCACCGGCGTCGCCGGCATGAACCACAGCTTCGAGATATAGTCATAGAGCCGCTGGGCATGCTCTTCATCGTCGGCATAGCAATCGGCCACGCGCGCGAAGAGATCCTGGAAGCTCTCGCCGGGAAGCAGATAGCGGTCGGTCAGGGTTTCCTTGCCGAATTCCGTCAGCAGGGCATCGCGCTGCGGATCGGCAACGATCGCGAAGCGGCGCGGGTTGACCGCCTTGGAATCGCTGCCCGCACTGGACGAGACGGCCTTGACCGCTTCGGCCATCGCTTCGGCCGCGACGTCCGCGACCAGGCCTTCACTGCCGGAATCCTTCCGATCCATGTCGATCGCCCTGCCTTGCTGGGACGGATTTTCGGCTTCCAGCGTGGCCGCGCCATTGCTCTCACCGAATCCCATTGCCACTTCGTCCTCGCTCCGAAATTCCATCTGACGCAGCCCCTTGATCCCCTCCGGTCCGCACGGCCGGACCCATGCCGATGTTCCGCATGTGTTCGAATCAGCGGGCGCGTGCCCAACCTATCATCCCGCATGCGGCGGCAGGGAAAAACTTATCCCCCGCCTCTCCCCAGCCGGGCCTTGCGGGGCCGTTCGACGCAGCGATTCCACGCCCTTGTGGCAACGTGTGGAATCTAGGTCTTGTAGGTCACCCCTGCAACCCAACCACAATCCATAGTGAATCGGACCTCAATCGGGTGCAAGAGGGTTAAGCATTCGGAAAGCCTGTTTCGGCCCGGTGTCATAGCCGGCCAACACGCGCGACGCGTGGAGCAGCCTCGCCTCGCGGCGGGCGCAAGCCTCAAAATGCGTTGTCCAAAAAATTTTTTGTCCCCCGCCGGCTTAAATCAATCGAATCCGCCGGGGCAATTTTGCGTCGCGGGCGCGACCTGGAAGGCAATCGAATTGCCGTCGCTTGCTTCCCAGGGCGATGGAATTGGCCATCGGCGCGGCAGGGTAGGGTAATCTCGCGCGCGGCGCGCTAAAACGGAGCATGACCGCAAGAGGCCCTGGCCGCCGGCCGCATCCCGACGTGCTTACGCCGGCCGAATGGACGGTGGCCGAAGGCGTGCGTCATGGCTTGACCAACCGGCAGATCGCGCGGCGGCTGGGGGTGAGCGCGGATGCGGTCAAGTTCCATGTCGGCAATATGCTGGCCAAGCTGGAACTGGAAAACCGGCGCGCGTTGCGCCGCTGGGGCGGCGTGCGCCGGGACAGCGCACTCAAGACAAGGGAGAACGCCATGGCTGGAGACATCGGTTTGGACGCCATCGGGCAGATCGCGCGCAGCGTGGCCGACATCGGGGATTCGGAACTGTGGTATCGCGACGTGCTCGCCCTGCCGCACCTGTTCACGCTCGGCGACCTCGCCTTCTTCGATTGCGGCGGCGTGCGGCTGTATTTGCAGCAGGGCGAGGTGAAGCCGGAATCGATCCTCTATTTCCGGGTGGGCGACATCCACGCGGCCGCCAAGGCGCTGGAGGACAAGGGCGTGGACATCGTTTCCGCCCCGCATATGATCTATCGGCACGAAGACGGCGGTGAGGAATGGATGGCGTTCTTCAACGATCTGGAAGGCAGGCCGCTGGCACTGATGGCGCGCGTGGGTTGATCGGTTCCCTCAGGGCACCAGCACGGTATCCCGCGCCACGGGATCGGTCTGCGGATAGTCCAGTGTATAGTGCAGCCCGCGGCTTTCGTGGCGCTTGAGGGCGCTTTGCACGATCAGGTCGGCGCATTGTAGCAGGTTGCGCAGTTCGATGAGGTCGGTGGTCACGCGGAAGTGGCCGTAATAATCGTCGATCTCGCTGGTCAGCAGCTTGATCCGGTGCGCCGCGCGTTCCAGCCGCTTGGTGGTGCGGACGATGCCGACATAGTTCCACATGAAGCGGCGAATCTCGGTCCAGTTCTGCTTCACGACCACTTCCTCGTCGGAATCGGTCACCCGGCTTTCGTCCCATTCGCGAATGCGCGGCAGGGTATCGAGCTGGTCCCAGCAGGCGAGCACGTCCTGCGCCGCCGCCTCGCCGAACACGAAGCATTCGAGCAACGAGTTGGACGCCAGGCGGTTGGCGCCGTGCAGCCCGCTTTCGGTGCATTCGCCCGCCGCCCACAGGCCGGGAAGGTCCGTCCGCGCGGCAAGATCGATCAGGATGCCGCCGCAGGTATAATGCTGCGCGGGGACGACCGGGATCGGCTCCCGAGTCATATCGATGCCCAGGCCGAGCAGCTTCTGGTGGATCGTGGGGAAGTGCTCCGTGACGAACTCCGCCGGCATGTGGCTGATGTCGAGATGGACGTAATCGAGGCCGAAGCGCTTGATCTGATCGTCGATCGCCCGCGCCACGATGTCGCGCGGGGCCAGTTCCGCGCGCGGATCGTAGTCCGGCATGAAGCGGTAGCCCGTTTCCGGGTGCTTGAGCTGCCCGCCTTCCCCGCGCACCGCCTCGGTGATGAGGAAGTTCTTGACCTGGAGGTTGTAGAGGCAGGTCGGGTGGAACTGCATCATCTCCATGTTCGACACGCGGCAGCCGGCGCGCCAGGCCATGGCGATGCCATCGCCCGTGGCCCCGCGCGGCGCGGTGGAGAAGCGATAGACCCGGCCCGCGCCGCCGGCGGCCATCACCGTCGCCCGCGCCAGGTAGGCGTCCACCTTCCCCGTGGCCGTATCCAGCGCATAGGCGCCCCAGACCCGGCCCGAGCCGGAATAGCGTTCCTCGTGCCGGCCGGTGACGAGGTCGATGCAGCTGCGATCGGGCAGCAGGGTGATGTTGGGATTTTCCTCCGCCGCCTTGAGCAGCGCCGCCTCCACCGCCCAGCCCGTGGCGTCCGCCACGTGGACGATACGGCGATGCGAGTGCCCGCCTTCGCGGGTGAGGTGCAGTTGCGCGCCATCGGTGTTGAACGGCACGCCCAGCTCCATCAGCCGCTCGATCGCCTTGGGCGCGCGCTCCACCACGAATTCCACCGTCTCGCGGCGATTGAGCCCCGCGCCAGCGATCATGGTGTCGCGAATATGTTCCTCGAACGTGTCGCCGGCGTCGAGCACCGCCGCGATGCCGCCCTGGGCATGGGCGGTCGATCCGCTGTTGAGCGGGCCTTTCCCCAGCACCAGCACCTTGCAGCGCTGCGCCAGGGTGAGCGCGGCGGTGAGGCCGGCGGCGCCGGACCCGATCACGAGAACGTCGGAGATCTTGGCTGTCATGCCGGCGTCATGGAGCGAAGCCGCGCGCCGGGCAAGGGCGGGGCGCTTTGGCATCTGTTAAGGAAAGGCTCTTAGGAGCGGCCTTGGGTCAGCGTTGGAGAGGAGCGATTCAGCAATCGTGCAGGCGCCACCCACCTTCGTCCCGCCGCTCGTGTCACGCGCGCTGGATTGGGTCGTCCGACTACCTCCTCCGCAGGCATGGATGGGCATCCTGCTGCTGGCCGATCTCACCGCGATCGGCGACCTGCTGAGCGGGCCGGAGCTGTGGTTCGGCCCGATCTATCTGCTGGTCATCTCGCTCGCCACCTGGGCGTTCGGCTGGCGGGCGGGGCAGGCGGTGGGCGTGGGCTGCATGGCGCTCACCTTCGCGCTCAACGGCGCCAGTCTCTATCCCTACACCGGCGTCGCGCTGGTGTGGAACGCCGTGGTGCGCTTCGCCGCCATGTCGCTGGTGGTGATGATGATCGCCGGCGCGCGGGGCGTCTACTTGCGCGAATGGTGGCTGGCGCGGACCGACATCCTGACCGGCGCCCTGAACCGGCAGGCTTTCTTCGAGCTGGGCGAAAGGCTCGCGGCCCTGCCGCGCTGGCGCGTGCTGCTCTATGCCGATCTCGACGGGCTCAAGGCGGTCAACGACCGGCGCGGCCATGCCACCGGCGACATTTGCCTGAAGACCTATGCCACCGCCGTCCGCAAGGCGATCCGCCGCGATGACTTGTTCGCCCGCGTGGGCGGGGATGAATTCCTGGTGTTCCTGGCGGTGAAGGACGAGGCGGCGGCCCGCGACGTCGCCGAGCGGCTTCACGCCGGGATGAACGCCGTTCCGGGCGAGGCCGACAACGTGTTGCGATGCAGCGTGGGCGCGCTGCTCATAGCGCCCGGCGCGGTGTCGCTGGACAAGCTGGTCCGCCAGGCGGACGACCTGATGTACCGGGCCAAGCAACGCGGCGCCGCGCTGGAGATCGCGCTCGCGGGCCCTTCTGCAGAGCCGGCCGCCGCCGGCCGGGCGAGAGGTGCGCTGCGGGCGCCGAAGGCCCCTGCCGGGCATGGCCGCAAGCCCCTGCACGAACGGCGCGAGCTGGCCGGCGCGCCGTTCGACGGCCTCGACGCGCGGCACTAGCCAAGAGGCCGATCGCTTGGCCAAAAGCTCGTCATTGCGAGCGAAGCGAAGCAATCCAGAGCGTATGGCTGTTTGCCCTGGATCGGTTGGCCAAGGCCAGCCTCGCTTCTCCCCTCGCAATCAGGGGAGGCGATCACGCGCTCCGCTCAGGCGTCGTGGGCGGCGGCGCTGGTCAGCTGCACGAAGACGTCTTCCAGGTCCGCCTCGCGCGTGGTCACGTCCGCGATCGCGTAGCCTTGCCGCTGAACGAGCGCGAGCACCTGGCCCGCGTTCGACTGGTCGCGGTCGTAAGTCACCTCGATCGTCCGGGGATCGACCATCTCCACCTTGAGGAAGCGCGCGTCCATCGGCGGGCCGGCCAGGTCCTTGTCCACGGTGATCCGCACGATCTTCTCGCGCGCCATGCCCACCAGTTCGCGCGTGGGCTTGTTGGCCACCAGCTCGCCATGGTTGATGATCGCGATCCGGTCGCACAGCTGTTCCGCCTCTTCCAGGTAATGCGTGGTCAGCACCACGGTCACGCCTTCGGAATTGAGTTGGGCGACCAGTTCCCACAATTGCCGGCGCAACTCCACGTCGACCCCGGCGGTCGGCTCGTCGAGCACGAGGATCGGCGGCGAATGGACCATCGCCTTGGCGATCAGCAGGCGCCGCTTCATGCCGCCCGACAGCGTGCGCGAATAGGCGTTGCGCTTGTCCTCCAGGTGCACCGCGCGCAGCAGCTCTTCCGAACGGCGCAGATGCCTGGCCACGCCATACATGCCTGATTGGTTCTCCAGCACCTCGAACGGGGTGAAGAACGGATCGAACACGATTTCCTGCGGGACGATGCCGATCGACAGCTTGGCGTTGCGCTGGTCGCGATCGATGTCGTGGCCCCAGATGCGCACGGTGCCCGAGGTCTTCATGACCAGGCCGGCGAGGATGTTGATCAGGGTGGACTTGCCCGCGCCGTTGGGGCCGAGCAGGCCGAACACGCCCCCTTCCGGCACATCGAAGCTGACGCCCTTCAGCGCCAGCTTGGGCGGCGCATCCCCCTGGCCCGCGTATTGCTTGACGAGGTCACGTATCTCGATGGCGGCTTCGGGCATCGGCCGCCCTTAGGGCGCGGGGCGGCGCGGCGTAAAGAGGCGATGAGCGGGCGGCCCTTTCGCGCCCCGTATCGGCGCTTGCGGCCAACAAGGCGCGCGGGCGATATTGCGGCCCGGCGCGCGACGCGATAACGGCAGCGCGATGGAATACGTCCCCGAAGTCACAATCGTCGACAGTCCGCGCGTCTGCTGTGACGGCGCCGGGCAGATTCGCGGCGGCCCCGGCTATCGCCCTTCGGCGCTGGGCCACCCGCGCATCTATCTGCAGATCGACGAGACAGGCTATGCCGATTGCGGTTACTGCGACCGGCGCTTCGTCCTCGCCGGCGGCCCGGCCGATCGTGGTTTGCACGAGGTTTCGCCCGGCGACCTGCCGGCCGAAGATGATGAATAGCACCGGTTGACGGGTCAGCCCTCATTCACCACATCATCGGCATAATCTCCGGCATTAGGAGAACGACGATGAAAGCATTGGCAACCATCCTTGCGGGCGCCGCCCTTCTGGGCCTCGGCGTCAGTTCCGCCTCCGCTGAAACACTGGCCGAAAAGGGCGAGGCGCGCCTGGCCAAGATGCTCGAAGGCCGCACGCCCGGGACACCGGTAAGCTGTGTCAACGGCGTCAGGAGCAGCCGCATCACGGTGATCGACGAAGTCGGCGTGGTCTATGACGACGGCAAGACGATCTACGTTTCGCGGCCGAGCAATCCCAAGTCTCTCGGCCCGTGGGACGTTCCGATCATCGAGCGCTTCGGCAGCCAGTTCTGCAAGACCGACCTGATCCGCACCGTGGACAGCACCGGCGGGTATGTCACCGGGCCTGTCTTCCTGGGGGACTGGGTTCCCTACACCAAGCAGGGCTGATCCTTGGCCGCCTTGCAGCGGCGCTGGGCGGCCGAGCTTCTGCATGTCTGGTTTCACACCCTTCACCCGCGGGATTGGTTCATGCCGGACTCGCGGGTGGATGCGGCGCTGCGCCGCCGCTTCGCGCGTGAACTGACGGCGCTGGCGGGGCGCCCGCCGGCAGACTTCCTCGACGATCCGCATACCGCGCTGGCGGCCGTGCTCCTGTTCGATCAGGTGCCGCGCAATCTGTTCCGCAAGAGCCCGCGCGCCTTTGCCTACGATCCCTTGGCGCGGGCGATCGCCAAGGCCGCGCTCGATCGCGGCTGGGATCGGGCGCTGACCGCGCGCCAGCGGCAGTTCCTGGCCATGCCGCTGATGCATTCCGAACGGATCGCCGATCAGCGGCGGTCCCTTGCCTATTTCGCCCGGCTCGGCCCGCGCTTCGGCTGGCCGTTCGCCAGGGCGCATTATCGCATGATCGCCCGGTTCGGCCGCTTCCCCCATCGCAATGCGGTACTGGGCCGCACGAGCAGTGCGGCGGAACGCAAAGCCGTGGAGCAGGGCTTCGCCTGGTAGGCCTTCAGTCGGGCTCGATATCCAACGCGGCGCGCTCGATCATCGGCCGCCAGTCGGGCTTTACCGGCAGAAGGAAGCGCTCCGCCAGTTCCCGCTCGATCCCGTCGGCATCCAGGATGCGCCGCTCGGCCGCGCCGCCGTCCATGCTCCGCACCGTCAGCCGCGCGCCCAGCAGCGCATGGCGCGCGCCCGGCGTGGCGCGGGTGACGATCAGGCGATGGCGGAAATGAGATTGCGGATGAGTCGCGGTGTACCAGTTGGCGAGTTCGTAATCGATATCGAGCTGCGGGAACGGCAGCAGCCGATAGACCGGCCCCCAGCGGCCGCCGAGTTCGGCTTCCAGCTGCCACCCAAGGTCTGCCGGCAGAAGGCGGAAGCGCTCGTGCGGGGTCGCCTGCGGTTCGGCGCTGTCGAGCCGCAGCGGGGCCGTGGGAACGCAGGAGCCGAAGCCGACATCGGCCAGCCACGGCGCCCCGTCGATCGTCACCCGCAGGGCCATGTGCGTGGGTGGCCGCAAGGGCGCATCGGCCGGAGCGTTCCAGTTGACCCGCGCGATCAGCCCTTCGACCTGGAACCCGATGGCCTGGAGCACGCGCTTGAACAGGCCGTTCTGCTCGTAGCAATAGCCGCCGCGCCGAGCCCCGATCAGCTTGGCGTCGACCGCCTGCGGGGCAAGGTCCACGCCGCGATCCAGCAGGACGTCGATCGCCTCGAACGGGATCGTCGCCGGATGCAGCACCTGCAACGCGCGCAGCGTTTCCAGCGTGGGGGCCAGCGGGCCGGCATAGCCGATCCGATCGCAATAGGCGCCCAGATCGACACTCGCCGGCGCGTTCACGCCCGGTCCTCCGGATCGAGCATGCGGGCGAGGCGCAGGCTGCTGCGTTCATAGCCCAGGCGTTCGTAGAAGCGGTGGGCGTCGGTGCGGCTGAGATGGCTGGTCACTTCCACCATATAGCACTGCTGCGCCGCCAGTTCCCGTTCCGCCGCGCGCACCAGCCGCGCGCCGATGCCGTGCCCGCGATGCGCCTCGTCCACTACCATCATCGAGATGCGCCCGACCGGCGCGGGCCGATGCAGCACGCGCATGATCGAGGTGCTGAGACAGCCGATCACCCCGGCCTGCCCTTCCGCCACCAGCACCACGCGGCCTTCGGCCTCCATCTCCGCCAGGCGGCCGGCGACCTCTTGCGGCGTGGCCGCATAGCCGAGCTGGTCGATCAGCCGGGCGAGCGCAGGCGCATCGCGCTGCTCGGCGCGACGGATCGTCGGACCTTCCACACCGGAATCGGGCTTAGTCATGGCTCATCGCAGCTCATGGCGCCCGTCCTGCCCGGGAGCGGGCATGGGGGCAACCCGTGGCCCGCTCCCTTCGGCGCGATCGGCGATCAACTCGCCATCTGGCCGAAGCGGCCGCTGTTGAAATCGGTGATCGCCTGGCGGATCTCGTCCTCGCTGGTCATCACGAAGGGGCCATAGCCGACGACCGGCTCGTCGATCGGCTCGCCTGTCAGCACCAGCAGCATGGCATCGCTGTCCGCGCGCACCGTGGCGCCGGCGCCTGCGGTGGAAAACCGGACGATCTCCGCCTCGCGCACATCCCGCCCGTCAACCAGGACACGGCCGCTCAGCACGACGATCATCGAGGTGTGCCCCTCGGGAAGGTCGAGCTTCACCTCCGCGCCGGCCTCGAGCCGGAGGTCCCACACATTGATGGGTGTGAACGTGGTCGCCGGGCCGTGGATGCCGCCGAACGTGCCGGCGATGACCCGCGCCCTGCCGCCGGCGAAGGTCGCGACGGGAATCTGCGCATCGGTGATCGCCTGGTATTTCGGCGGGCCCATCTTGTCCTTGGCGGGCAGGTTGACCCACAGCTGCACCATGCGGAACGGTCCGCCGGCCTTAGAGAAGCCGGCAGAATGGAATTCCTCGTGGATGATGCCGCCGGCGGCCGTCATCCACTGGACGTCGCCCGTGCCGATGGTGCCGCCCCCGCCGCTCGAATCCCGGTGGCTGACCTCTCCGTCATAGACGATGGTCACGGTCTCGAAGCCGCGATGCGGATGCTGACCGACGCCGCGCGGCGCGCCGGCATTGGGCGCGAACACGTGCGGTCCGGCATAGTCGAGCAGCAGGAAAGGGCTGATCACCCGGGTATCGCCCTGATAGCTAAACAGCGAGCGGACGGGGAACCCATCGCCGACCCAATGCCCGTTCCCGGGCGGGAGGATGATCGCTTCGACAGTCTTGGCCATGATCGTTCTCACCTTTTCACGGGGGCGATCTCGGGAAAGCCCGATCGCCGGGGCATTGCGCTGCGTGTTGCCAGGCAAGATATGCTATGCCTACCCTTCGGCAAGTACGATCACCAAGGATACCGCGATGACTGCGAAGAAGCCGTCCTGCCCGGCGGAAGTGGCCATGGCCCTGCTGGCCGGGCGGTGGAAGCTGATGATCATCTATTGGCTGCTGCAGGGCACGCGCCGCTTCAACGAATTGCAGCGCGATCTGGGCGGGATCACCCACCGCACGCTTGCCAGGACGCTGAGGGAGATGGAGGCCGACGGGCTGGTACGCCGGCACGATCATGGCACGATCCCGCCGCGCGTGGACTATTCGCTGACTGCGAAGGGCGAATCGCTCGCCCCCGTTCTCGTCGCCATGCAGCAATGGGTGGAAGGCGATCCCGGCCACCAGGCCCCATCGGCCGCGCGGCTGTGACTCGCCGGGGCGGGTTCCCTCACTCCCACTCGATTATTCACACGTCCACAAGATGCTGATATAAAACGAGAAAATATTTTCTCGCGTGGTTATACCGTCTGTGAAGTCGTCAAAACCTATTGCTATTGATTTCAAAGGGAAATTTCGGTCCATTCCGAAAATCTCGACTCCAGTCACAATCGGTCGCTATTGCTTCGGAAAGTGCCCCGATTTCGTGGGCTTTTCTTCGCTCTGCTTCAATAACTCACAATCCAGACCAGCGCCACCATCAGGGGACGACACATGCTCTTTGGACTGCGCACTGGAGCTGGGTAGAAGCGGATCATGTTGGACAGACCTATCGAAGCAATTGATGAGCCGGTGCTGGCATCGCTCATCGAAAACCAAGTCGCCGAGCGGCGAGACCTGGAGTTCAAGCGCGAGCTGCCCGGCCGCAGCGACGAGCAGGTCAAAGAATTTCTCGCTGACGTCACCTCGCTGGCCAACGCACAAGGTGGCGACCTGATCTACGGAATCGAGGAGGACAATGGCGTCGCGGCCACGCTCCCGGGCGTCGAGGTGGTGGACCCGGACGCCGAGATACTGCGCCTCGAAGGATCGCTTCAGACGGGTGTGGCGCCGCGCGTCGTCGGGCTTCGGACCCATTGGGTGCCGCTCGCCAATGGCAGGGGCGCGATCGTCATGCGCGTGCGAGGGAGTCTCAGTGCGCCCCATCAAGTCATCTATAGGAACAGCCGGCGCTTCTGGGGCCGCAACAGCCGCGGGAAGTATGAGATGGACGTTCACGAGCTGCGCCATGCGTTCACTCAGTCCGAGCAACTCCCGCAGAGGTTCCGACAGATTCATGCCGAAGCGATCGAGATGGCGCGCGGCGTCGACATGCCCTTCGGGATCAACGCCGAACCGACCGCAGTGCTTTCGGTAGCCCCGCTCGGCCTTTTCCGAGAAGAGCGTAGCATCCCGATCACACGAGATCACGCGGTCGTGCCGGTCCAGGTTGGCGGCTATAGCGGGATCGACATGATCGAGGGCGTGCTGATGCACTCGCCGGTCGAAGCGGAGACGGGGACCGTGGGGGCGTTCGCGCTTACGCACCGCACCGGGCGCACCGATTCGGCCTGGGTGATCGGTGGCGTGCGCCGGGGCAATGGTCCCCAAGAGCTGCGCCTGGTCTGGCCGGTCATCTTCGAACGGGGCTTGCAGGCGATGGCGAACGCGACCCGCACTCGGCTTCATCCCTTCGGCGTCGAGGGGCCGTGGGTTGTTCTCGCCAGTGTCTTCGGCGTGAAGGGGTTTCGGATGATGCTCGGCGACGGCTATCAGACAAATGCGGCCTTCCGCGACCAGGTTCTGCTCGGCCAGCATGTGATCGAGCATATCGACGATGCAGCGCTGCTGCCGATCGCCGAGGCGCTATGGCTGCTGTTCGGCGTCCACCGCCCGGCCAGCCGGGGGCTAGGCCAGGAGAGGTAGCGGTCGCCCGCTGGGATTCGTCTCCAAGTCGCAACGCGGCTGAGGCACTCTTGCCGCGAAAAGGAGATAGCCGTGAAGCTCGCCGTCTATAATGTCGAAAACCTGTTCGACCGCGCCAAGGCGATGAACCTCGATAGCTGGGAGCAAGGCCGCCCGGTGCTGGAGAAGTTCGCCGCGCTGAACGGCTTGCTCGGCCAGATTCACTACGCTCCCGCCGACAAGGCGCGCATGGTCGAGCTGTTGCGCGATCTCGGCCTGGAGAAATCCGACACCGGCCGCTTCGTGATCCTGCGCCGCAACCGGGGCGGACTGTTGCGTCGGCCCCAGGTGGGCGGCCTCGCGATCGAAGCAGACGGTCGCGCCGACTGGGTGGGATCGCTCGAGCTCCGCGACGAGCCGGTGAACGAACATGCGATGCGGAACACCGCGCGCGTCATGATGGACCTCGATGCCGACGTGCTCGGCGTGATCGAGGCCGAAAGCCGGCCGGTGCTGGCCGCCTTCAACACCGAGATCCTGCCCGCGCTCGGCGGGGCCCCCTTTCGCCACGTCATGCTGATCGACGGCAATGACGAACGCGGAATCGACGTCGGCCTGATGAGCCGCGAGGGCTATCCGATCGGCACGCTGCGCAGCCATGTCGACGACCGGCTGCCGAACGGGCAATCCGTCTTCTCGCGCGACTGCCCGGAGTTCGAGGTGACGACGCCCAGCGGCGCGCGCGTGCTGGTTCTGGTCAATCATCTCAAGAGCAAAGGCTATGGCGGAACGGCTGCATCCAATGCCCGGCGCAAGGCCCAGGCCGAACGGATCGCGCAGATTTACAAGGGCCTCGTCGACAATGGTGCCGAGCACGTCGCGATCGTCGGAGATTTCAACGACACACCGGGGAGCGCACCGCTTGCCCCGCTGCTCCACGACACCGACCTCAAGGATGTCTTCGCGCATCCGAGGTTCGACGATGGAGGCTATCCCGGCACTTACGGCCTGTGCAACGCCTCCAACAAGATCGACTATATTCTGCTCTCGCCACGTCTGTTCGACCGTGTGCAATCGGGTGGTGTGTTCCGCACCGGCATGTGGCCGGGTTCGCGGCCGAAGCGCTGGGAAGCCTATGCCGAGGTCGGCAGGCCGGCCGATGCCGGGTCGGACCATGCCGCTGTCTGGGCCGAAATCAGCATCTGACCGTCCCGCTTCGAGGATGGTCCCGACGCGCCCAGGTCATACGGGGTCGGCAGCTATGCCCAACAGACGCGCAATGCAGCCGCGGACAATGGCCCTTGCCAGAACCTTGTCCGTATCGACGTATTTCAATTGCCGCAGCGCATAGCTGTAGCCGACAGCCCAGACTTCCTGCTCCGATCCGGCGATCCCCAACGCCCAGGCGCGGCACGCGCGAAGATAATCCTCATAGGGAGAGCCGGCGCAGAACTGGTCGATGTCAGTCCAGTTCGCCGCCCGGTCCTCCGATGGCCAGCCCCCACGATCGGGCGCGTCGCGGTGAAATATCGTGCTGAGTTCCAGGGCGACCGGATCGAGCGACGCGGGCGCGCGTCCGATTTCGGGATAGTCGATGAACATTGGCCGGGCGACATCGTCGAAAAGCACGTTCGCACAATGCAAGTCGCCGTGCTGGACGCAGCGCGCGACGTCGAGTTCGATCGCCTCGACCGGGCCGAGGTCGATTCCTGCCAGCTCATCGCCGAGCCCTTGGAGGACCACATCCCCAATGAGGCTACGCCGGATCGTGGAGACGCGGAGTTTCTCGGTTTGTCGCGCGCCATGCCAGGTTGCCTGATCGGCGCGAAGCTGGGCGGGAACCGCGGCGCCGGCAACGGGATCGTCGACAAGGAGGTCGAAGAGGCTTTTCACGTCCGCTCCGACCACGCCGTAGAAGATGCTCGCATATCGACCGGCACCAAGCCCGATCTCGGCGGTCACCTGGGGAAAAGAGCCAGGTGCCAGCTTCACGACTTCGGCATGATATTTGGTCCGCTCGACCGTGATTTCACCGAAGGCGCCGACCTTCGCGACCGACATGATCTGCGGGGCGCCGGCCGCGTTATACACCGTCACCCGCAACACTCGCGCCCCTGACAGCCCGCCCGCCAAAGGCCTGACTTCGATCCTGGCGCCGTTATGCGTGCGTCCGAACAACTTGAGCAGGCGGAGTTCCTCGGCACGGAGGTTTATCGGCGTGCCCACATAGTCGACGTGGATTTGATCCGTCTGCTGAACATCGGCGCGAAATGCCCGAACGGCCGCGACGCAGTCCGTCATCTTGTCCTTCCAGAAGACCTGATGAACAGGGTCTTCCCGGCCGCAGCAGTGGATGTCGCCGCGCCGGCCGTGGTCCCTCAACATCTCGACCGGAAAATCGGTGTCGACCGTCCCGGTCAGGAACCATACCGAGGTGCCAGGCAGATGCTCGGCGATCGACTGAAACACGGCCCAGCCATGATCCTGATGATCGTCGAGAAAGTCGTCTTCGGTCGGAATGCGACGATCGAGGATCACCACGTCGAAGGGCTCCTCCTCGAGAGCGCTCAAAGCTCCGGCCTTGCTCCGCTTCCAGATGACCTCACATCCGTCGATTCCACCGATCGCCTTCTCGATCGCCCCGGCAAAATCGACCTTGTCCTCGACGAGCAGGACGCGCATCAGGCGATTGCCTTCGGCCAGCGCATCTCGAAGCGAACACCGCGGTCGGCCGGGATCAGTCGAACGCTGCCACCGAGGGACGTCATCGCCTGCTGGGCGGTCGCCAATCCCATGCCGAGATGCCCGGCCTTGGTCGTCGAACCGATCTCGAACGCCCGTGCGACGTTGCCGCGAAATCCGACGCCGGCGTCGACGATCGCGATCCACACATCCTTGTCCGTTGCCCCCCAATTGACCGTGATGTCAGGGAAACGCCCATCGTCCACCGTAAGAGCGATGGTCGCGTCGATGGCGTTGCGCAGGCCGTTGGCGAAGCCGAGGCAAACGAGACCCTTGTCGGTTTCGACGGTGCATTCCTGTGGGCCGGCGCGCAGCACGCTCACGGGTCCGTTGCCGACTTCCTCGTCGATCCAGTCATAAATGCAGTGCGCGAGCGAAAACTCTTCGATCTTCGGCGCGCTCGCGGCGCGGCGCAAACGCGCCAGGCCGGCGACAAGCGCTTCCATGCGGTCGAGCCCGCGCTTGGTATCCGATTCCTCGAAGCCGGGCACTTCGGTTTCCGCCGACAAGCGCAGCGCGCCGAGAATGGGTTCGATCTCGTGGATGATCTGCTTGGCGGTGGTTTCGAGCGCCTCGGAGTAGATCTCGGCGGTCTGGTCGAGCGAAAGGTCCGGCCGCTCCGGAGAGGCACGCTGCGCTTCGGTCGGCCTGGCCCGCTGGAGCGCGCGCCGAAGTGCGCTTGCGACCCAGGCCACCGTCTCGACGGCGAGCGCCTTTTCGATCAGCTCGGACTGCTTCGCCTGCGCATGTTCCGCGAGATGTCGCGCGGCATCGAGTCGCTCGCGCGGGTCCGACGAGCCTAGCTTCCGGACAGGATCAAGCGCCACCGGCGCCGCTCTCGGCATAGAAGGCGGCACGCCGCTGGAACGCCTCTCTGCCGCCTTCCATGATGTTGGTAATGGAGTTCACGACCTCGGCGTCTTCCAGGGCGCCTGCGACCTGGACGAAACAGCGGTCGCCGTCGGATTCCAGATGCGCCACCCAGTCCGCATCGCCGAGCACCGGAATATTGGGATTGTGGGTGGCGACGATCGTCTGGGCCGAGCCGCTTCGCGCACGGATCGCCTGGACGAGCGTTCCCACGACAAAGGCATTGTCGAGATGGTCTTCGGGCTGGTCGAGCACGATGATGCGCTCATTGTGCTGGAGAATGATCGGAAGGACCGCGGTGCAGCGCTGGCCCATCGACAGAAAATCGGTCGTCTTGAAGCTGGTCCCGTCGAGAAGCTCGATCACGACCTCGTCGCCGACCTCGGTTACAAGAAGGTCGGTTCCCGCATCGCCGCGCAGCGCTTCGGCGAGACGATGGGCACGCTCTTCGCTGATTTCCAGCGCTGTTCCGATGGCAGCAGCGTCGGCCTTCTCCGCCAGAACCGCGATCTCCTGCGGGCTGAACGTCTCGACGATCCGGTCGGCCAGCTCCCGATAGCGCAGTCCGCTTCCGCGCAAAGCGCCGTTAAGCACGCTGGTATAAGCGCGGTAGTCCGCGAGAGGCTTGACGGTGAGGCGGATCGCGGGCGCCAGCGCGCTGGTGAGCTTCGCCGCAATCTCGTGCCGGCTTTGCGTGAGCGCCTGGGTCTGCGCGTGCATCTCATCAAGAGCGGCCTGCCGCTGCTGGCCGACGCGATTGATCCGTTCAATCCGCTCGGCCTTCAACGCCGCCAGAGAGTTGAGCGCCGCGATGTCCTGACTGAGTTCGGCGATCTGCCGATCGAGGATGCTGGCGCCCTTCTGCTGCTCCTCAATCTTCTGGCGGACCTCGCGGCCCTGCGCCTCGACGGCCGCTTTCTCGCGTTGCGCCGCCTGGCGAAGCGCCTCCAGCTCGGAGGTAATCCTGCGATACTCGGCAATGGCCGTGGCCAGGGTCTGGTTGACCGCTGCAAGGCGTCCGCGGTGCGGCTCGAGCTGATCGGGCGTCGCTGCTTCTACCGGCCACGGCTCGATCGCCGGGCGGCGATTGGAGATAAGCTCAAGCTCGTCCGTCCAGTCGCCGAGCCTGACGGCGGATCGCTCGATCGAGGCCGCACGCACATTGGCGGCGCTGGCGAGCGGCGTTAGCTGGTCGAGCTGGCGCCGGAGGGCGTCGAGTTCGGCGCTTCTTGCCCGCTGCGCCGCCCCCTGTTGCTGAAGTTCGGTCAGCCTGGCCTGGAGCTTGGGCAATGCGAGCAGCTTCTCGGAGATATCGTCGATCTCGACCAGCAGGCTGCGGATTTCGCTGGACGCCGATTTGATGCGCGCGTGCAGCGGCCCCTGCTTGGCCGCGGCCGCGCCCCTCCCGGAAACGAAGGCGTCGACCAAGCGCATCCGGGACTGGGAGCGCGCGCCGATCTGCTCGACCTCCTTCTGCGAGAAGACGAGGGGCGGCATGACCTCGAAAGGGCAATTGTCGTTCTCGTCGGTCGCAATGCGCGACACCTCGAGACGTTCGCTGCCGTCGGTCAGCGTGACGGTGATCTTCCCGTCGCCGAGCACGCCGAGGGCGTGCTCGAGCGCGTCCTTGGCGATCGTATCGGAGGAGGAAGGCGCGCCGAGGCAGAAGCGGATCAGCTCGATGACAGAGCTCTTGCCGGTCCCACGGCCGCCGATGAGAACATTCAGGCCGGGACGAAGCTGCTGACGGAATCCATCGAGAGTGCCCCCTTCGATCCTGATAGATTCAATCCACACCCCCGGTTCGCCTTCCCGCCCTGATTGCCTCTGTGATGGTCCACGCTCATGGACTTAGCGTTCTATCGACGTTCGGCACAGCTATTTTGTTCAGCGAGGACGATGCACGTCAAGGTGAGCCCGGCGCCGGACGCGGGCGCCAGGATGGGGATCAGCTATTGTCCTCGACCGGCGCGTCGGGGCCGTTCTTCTTGATGGAGTCGATGGCGTTCTGCGCCGACGCCTTCGCTTTGTAGCCCTCGGTCGCGAAGATCACTTCACTGTTATATTTGAAGCGGACCCGGAACTCGCCGCCCTTGTCCTTGTAGATCTCGAACTTGTGCGCCATTCAATCCTCCTGTTGGCGGGTGAGCTTCATGTGCGGGCACCGAGCTTCTTCGGCTTTGCGGACACGATCGCTGGCGCAAGCATGTCCGGCCAATAGGGCGTGAAGTGGATGACGACGGGTTCGCTCACGATCCATTTGGTCCCCTCTTCACGCGGTCGCGACTTAACCGAAAACTTGCCGAAGCCGCGTATGGAAATCTCCTCACCGTTGGCAGCGGCGGCAAAGACCGACTGGAACACGACGTCGAGGATCAGCCGCGCTTCCGCGGTCGGAAGACAGCACGCCGCCGAGATCCGCCGCACAATGTCGTTGCTGTCCATCGCGCCGCTCCTCGGGCGATCCCGTCGGCTGGACGGGGTCAGGGATTGAGCCGATCTTTCACCGCCTTGCCGGGCTTGAAGGTGAGCCTGGTCGACGCCTTGATCGGCGTAATCTCGCCGGTGCGGGGATTGCGGCCGTCGCGGGCGGCGGACCTGCGAACAGCAAATTTCCCGAAATTGTTGATCGCAATCTCCTCGCCGCGCGTCGCCGCGTCGATGATCGCATCGAAGACGCCATCGACGACGCGCTTCACTTCTGCCTTGGCGAGATAGGTCTTGTCGGCGAGATGGTCGATCAGTTCACTTCTGGTCATGGTTACGCTTCACTTTCGACTTCATTGAAAAACAGGTGGCAGCACGTCGTCGGGGGTTTGGGCGGCAGCCGCCGGCAATGCCGCAAGAGGCCGCGGGCCTTGCGGCGCGGGTGCGCCGCCGGGCAGGTCGGGCGAGATCGCCGGTGCCTGCGCGGCCTCGGCTTCGAGCCGTGCGACCACGGCTCGCCAGACCAGTCGGCGGCTGACGCGCTGATGCCGGCGGGCGAGCTTGCGGCGCGCGGTCTCCAGCGCCTTGTCGCCGTAGAAGGCGGTCATTTCACCATAGGCCGCCTCGACCGCCTCGGCGAAACCGCCCGATCGCATCCAGTGACGACGGCGAAACCATTGGATGAGCATGGTCTCAGGTCCGATGGCCTGCGCCCTGCCCGGACGAGGCGGGCGCCGGGCGAGCGTCGAGCTGGATCGCGAGGCGAAGCGGCAGCAGCATATCCACCGGCGGCGTTGCGGGAAGCCGCCGTCCGACGATCAGCGCGCGCAGGTCCGCATTGGGCTCTTCGTGCGCGAACGGCGGGAAGTCGATACGCGACACCAGCCCATCAGCCGCGATCCAGATCTTGAGTTGCAGCGCGGGCGTCGCCCGATCCTCGGCGGGCCGGGTCCGGTCGAGATAAGCGCGCAGCCGCACGGCGGTCTCGTCCTCGGCTTCGAGCCATTGTGTGATCGCGGCCGTGGCGGTTTCGGCATAGCGCACCCACTCCACCGGCGCGGCGGAGGGCGCGATCGTCTGCGCCGCGGCCGGTGCGGCCGAAGCGAGCGTGATTCCGGCAAGGGTCGCCAGCGAGCGGCCGAGGCGGGAGAGCAAGGGGCGGATGCGGATCGTCATGCGGTGGCTCCCATGATGGCGAGGCCGAACAGGCAGACCGCGCCGCAGAACAGCAGGCGATAGGCCCGCGCCTGGAGCGGGGTGATCGGGTTGAGTTCGAGCTTGCGGAGGCGCCGGCGTGCCAGCGCGCTCCGCGAAGCCCGATGGCTGGCGAGGATGCTGCGATACCAGGCCTCGATCTTGCGGCCGCACCGAGGCGCGACGCCGACAGGTCCAGGGCGGCGCAAGGGACCGATCCGCGTATCATTCGTGGACATGACCCTGCCTCGCCGCCCTGCCGGTGGCGTTTGCGCTGAACAGCACCACCCCGTAGCTCTCCACGGCACGCACGGCCTCGGCGTGGAGCAGCCCATAAATATGGAATGCGACCAGGGCGGTCAGCGCGACGCCGGCGAGGAAGCCAACCACCAGAAGCGTCAGTCCCATGAGCATCCCGCTCTCCCCTCGCTCAGCGCGGAGCGGATGCGGGCGCGGCGGGCTCCTGGGGCAGCCGCTCGCGCTCGAAGGTGATGGTCTGGAGGCGCGCGTCGAGGCCGCGCACCACATCGGCGGTCAGGTCGTTCGCGAAATTGCCGCCGAGCGCCGCGCTCCGATCGAAGAGGAGGCCGCAATTCTTCGCGCGGTAGGCGCTGACGATGACCGGCTGCGCCTCGTTGGAGATCCGCTCCAGCGCCCTTGTGCGGGTCGCCTCGATCTCGCGGCTGACATGCGAGGCCTGCTGCTGGACGGTCTGCAAGCGCTGCGCCAGCGCGTCCTGACGCTGCCGGAACTGGTCGGCGGAGAGCGACGCGCGCTGGTCTTCCAATGCCCGCGCATCCGCCTCGATCGGCTGGCGCTGGGCATCCACCTCGGCCTGTGCGGCGCGGGTCAGCTCCTGCAGCCGCGCGGTCGCGGCGCGGCCGACCGCCGCATTGGCGAAAATCGCCTCGCGCGAGAGGAGGCAGACGCCGGCGACGACCGGACCGCCGAGCGGCTCGGCGGCCGGTGCCGGCTGCGCCGCCGGGCGGGCGCCGCCCACGGTCTGCGCGAGCGCCGGCGCCGCGGCGAGGAGAAGCGACATGGAGAGAATATAACGGGTGATCATGCGGAAGCCTTTTTCGTCTTGGGCCTGGCGGCCTTGTCGTCTGCCGAAGCATCGGCGGCGACGTGGAGCGCCTGGCGATTGAGGAGGGACTGGAAGCGGTCGAGCGACGCCAGATGGTGATGGATCAGCGCCAGCAGGCCGCTGCGATGCCAGGCGACGACGGTTTCATCGTCGAGCGCGGCGAGCTTCTGCGCATCGACGATCTGGAACCCGTCGAGGCCGAGCGTGCGGCCGTCGGGCAGGGTGGCGTCGGCGCGCCGGTCGATGAGCAGGTCTTTTTCCTTCAGCGCAACCGAGCAGAGCTGGGTCACCGCCGCATCGCGTCCGAAGGCGTTGCAGAACTCCAGCGCCTGAGCCGTGAGGGCAGAGGGCTTGCCATCCTCGAACAGCGGCGTGCCTTCGGTGCCGGACTGGCCGACGCGCTCCGAACCGACGTCGATCGCCAGCCTGAAGCCATCGGGATCGGTGGTGGCGATGAAGCCGAAGGGATAGCGCCGCACATAGGCGGGCACATAATGATCGCTCGCCCAGCGGCCGTCGTCGAGGAACAGGTTGCGCCGTTCGAGGCCGAGAATGGCGATGGGCTGTGCGTCACCCGCCGCGAACACGATCGGATAGGACCGCGCGGCCGATGCAAACTCGCTTGCGACGATCGGCACATAGGGCGCGTCGGCGGCGAAGGACGCATCGCCGTCCTTCAGGCGCCAGTCCGCGTGCAGTTCGGCCGAGAGCGGCTGCGGGTCGCGATAGAAGAGCGGAAGCCGTGCGGTGGTATCGGCCGCCGGGGCCGTTTGCTGGGATGCCATGAGTAACTCCGATTGAAACGAGAATGCGGGGCGGCGCTGAAGCCGCCCCGTTTTGCCGGCTATTCGCCAAAGCCCACGAAGCGGACGTTCACGATCGCCGGGATGTCGCGGACCGGCTGCGGCCGCGACCGCTCGGCCAGTTGCGCCGCTTCGTTGACGATCGCGCTGGTCGCCGAGGATGCCGCATTGAGCGCACCGACATTGACCGCCGGCACCTGCGGAATGCCCACCGCTTCCCCCGACACCTCGATGTTGGCGGCGTTGACCACCCGTAGCGCGGCGATGTTGATGTCGCCGACCACCCGAATACCGGCGTCGCCCGCGTTTACCTCACCGAAGAAGGCGAGCAGGTCCATCCGGCTAGGGCGCCGGTCGGGATCGCGCCCTTCGTACGCGTCGAGCACGCCGATGCCCGCGCCGGTCTGGAGGCCGAACACGTTGACTGAGAGCAGCCCGCTCTTGTCGAGCCGGTAGCTCAGCGGCAGGCTGGTGACGTTGGTCTTGGCGCCGATGCCGGCGGTGATGTCGCCGTAGGAGGTCCACATCAGCAAGTCGCCGCCCTGCAGCGTGAAGGTGCGCGACTGGTCGAGCGAGATCGTGTCGTTGGCCAGCACGCTCAGGTTGCCGCCGCGCCGGGTGACGATCCCGGCGTTTGCGTTGATCGTGGTCGCCGCCGGATCGCCGATGCTGACGCGGCCATAGGGCGCGACTATGTTGATCGACCCGCCGGAGATGCTGTCGACGCGGCTGTTGTTTAGCACGAGGTTGCCGCCGAGCGGATTGTTCCGGCCGAGATCCTCGGTGCCCGGATAGAGCAGGTTCAGCGCCGCGTAGCCGCGCGTGTACTGCTGGAAACGCGCGCCGTCCGGGTCGTTGTAGTCGATGCCGGTCTGTTGCAGCTCCTTGAGCAGCACCTGCTGCAGGAAACCTTCGCGCGCCTGCTGCGGCAGGCCGTCGAACAGCGCGCGGCGGTTGTCAGCGGTCACCTCGGTGAAGCCACGCTCGTGCAGGAACGCGTCGAGCTCCTGCTCGTAGGTGTGGACCACCTTGCCCGCGTTGCTCGGATGCGACAGGCCGAACGCCGGATCGGCGAGGTTGGCCGGGTCGAGATAGAGATCGGCGAAGGCGGCATAGTCCGCGCCTTGCGCGGTGCCGGCGATCAGGTTGATGTCGGCGCCGACATCGGCGAGCGCGTAGTTGGTCTGCTGCTTGGTGTTGAGCAGATAGCTGCCCGCCCCAGCGGAGCCGTTGCCGAGGCTCTGGATGTTGGTGGCGTCGCGGTCGCTCGCCATGTCGCCGCCGGCCTCGATCCACAGCGTGCCCGGGCCGTAGACGTTGATGAAGCCGTTGGAGGTCAGCCCGATATCGCCCCCCGCCTTCACTATGCTGAGATCGTTCGCGTCGTAGTGGGTGATGCTGAGCTGCGTATAGCCGATGTCGCCGCCGGCCTCGAGGTGGATGGGCCTGGGCGAAAGCAGCCGCAGCGACACATAGACGCTGCTGTCCACGAGACCGATGTCGCCGTCGAGCGCATAGATGCGCAGCGGATCGGCGCTGCCGGCGTGCACCGGCTGGTAGCCGCGATACATGTTGTTGCCGATGTTCGCGTACTGGTCGGAGATCTGCGTGTAGATGTTGGCGGAATGCTGCGACATCGTGGTCACCGGCCGCAGCGCGGTGCGCAGATACTCTGGCGCGATATCCTCCAGCTCGATCTGCCAGTTGCCGTTGCCGGCCTGGGGAAGGTCGACGAACGACACCGACCCGCCCGCCAGCAGCTCGAAACTCCCCAGCGGCGAGGCCGTCACCACCGGCGAATTTTCCCAGCCGTATTGCCCGACCGGCATCGGATCGATCAGCACGTCGCCCTTGACCGAAGCCAGACTGACTTGCGCCGGCATGCGGCTGAGCAGGAGCTGGTAGACCGTCGGGTTATTGGTGTTGTAGTTCACCGGCGCTTGCAGCTGCACGTAGAAGTCCGCGTTGTCGTTCAGGTAGCTGATCGTCGCCGCGGCGATGCCGTTGGCGCGGAACAGCAGGTCGCCGCCCGCCGCCACCGCGTCGATCCGCGAGCGTTCCGACAAGCCGATCCACGCCGATCCCTCGCCGTAGATGCCGGTGCACAGGCCGGAGATGTTCTCGCAGACCTGCGGCACCAGCGCGAGGTCGTAGGCGCCCTCGATCTGCACGTCTCCGGGGGCCGAGAGGAACACTTGCGCGTCCATCAGCCCGAACAGCGCGTCGAGCCCGCGGTTGTCGAACTGCCACCAGTTGGACGACTGGGTCGCCGCGTAGTTGAGCACCGGCCGCGGCGCGCCGCCGGCGATATTGCCGCCCGCGACGAGCCGCGCGGTACCCCGGCCCAGCGTGTAGAAGCCGCCGCCGATATCGCCGAGAGCGCGCGCGAACAAGTCGCCGCCGCCGCGCACGACGAGGTCGCTCGCCCTGGCGAGCTGGCCGACGCGGGTGGTCAGGTGGCCGGTGGTCGGCAGCGAGGCGGCGAAATCGATCAGGTCGCCGTCGGCGCGGGCGGTGATGTTGCCGCCACCGAGCGCGCCGAAGCCCGAGCGGAAGTTCTTGTAGACCACCGACCAGTTCGTCTGCTGCCGGATCGTGGCGCCGCCCGGCTCGCCGTTCCAGGCGGAGTCGCCGTAGCGGAACAGCCAGGCGGACGCCGGCTGCTCGACCGGCCAGACCTGGACGTCGCCGCCCGCCGCGACGGTGATGTTGCCGCCCTGCGTCGGGAAGTCGCCGATCGGGCGATCGGTGTTGACGAGCTTCCTGTCGGTGTAGGGCGAGGTGTCGAAGCCCGCCGCCGTCGGCGTGGCACGGCCGGCGGTGTAGATCGCCGCCTCGAGGCCGACCGAGATGTCGCCGCCGGTGCGGATGTCGATGTCTCCGGTGCCGGTGCGGATCACGCGGCGGTCATAGGGCGCGGGCGCATATTCGGCCGGGAAGGAGATGCCGTTCGGGAAAACTTCGGCCTGCACCACATAAGTGGCCGGCAGGGTGTTCCAGTTGTTGCCCGCGACCAGCACCGTCCCCGCCGGAATGACGCGGACTCCGTACTGACTGTACCAGACCCCGTTCGAATCCTGGAGATAGATGCCGTCGGGAACAGTCCAGTTCCCTGCGACGGTATAAGGGAACGGCATCACCGAGGAGAGCGGCACACTGCGTCCCAGCATCTGGCCCACCGCGACATGCGGGATGATCTCGACTTCCGGCAGCTTCGCCTGAAGGCCGAAGACGATGTCGCCGCCTGCCGAGATGCCGTAGCTGAACGACTGGCCCGCTTCGAGGTCCGCATCGAGCGCGGCCGAGGCGAACCCGTCGGAGATGCTCGCCTGGATGTCGAGGTCGTCGCCCGCCTCGGTGCCGAGATAACCGGGGCCGTTCACGCCCGAAAGATCGATGTCGTCGACGATGGCGAGATCGCCCGCCGAGCGCAGGATGATGCCCGCGCCCTTGCTCCAGCCCGAAGGCGCGGAGGCGGCGGCGTACCAGGCGTTGGCCTCGTTCAGCACCGGCGCGATGAACGCCGAGTCCACGACATCGGTGGCATAGACCTTGCTGCCGACGAGGATTTGCTCGCGCGCGCCGGTGACGGTGCCCGCCAGCGTGGCGTCGGCGCCGGTCGCGGTGCGCCTGGCGCGCACGGTGACGCGCCCGCCGCCGTCGCGGCCGCCGGAAAGGTCGATGCTCGACCCCGAAGCCAGCGCCACCCGGCCTTCGTCGGCCGCCAGCACCACCGTGCCCGAAGCCGGCTGATAGTCGTCCGCGTCCACCGAGGCGGCGGCCGCCTCGATCCGGCCGATGCCGTCGAGGAACACGTTGGCGCCCGTGAGCTTGACCACGCCACCGTTGGCGTTCGCCGCGTCGCCATTGGCGGCGATCGTGCCAGCGATGCGCACGTCGCCGCCGCGCGAATCGAGGATCACCTCGTGCGCGGCGATCGTCTCGCCGGCCGCCAGCGCGATATCCTGAGCGAGCCGGATTTCGCGCCGTGCATTGAAGGTTCCCGCGTTGAGCAGGATGTTGAGCGCGCCGAAATCGGTGCTGCCCGCGTCGAGCGCGAACTCGCCGCCGCGCCAGCCTTCGCTCGCCGTGGCCAGCAGCACGCCCGCCAGCGCGACCGCTCCGCCGGCGGTCACGTCGACCACGCCGGCGTTGCCGCCGCGCGCATGGGCCGAAACGTCGATCACCGACGCGGCGTCGCTGGTCACGTCGCCGGCGGCAGCGAGCTGCACGACGCCGCCGTTGGTGTAGCGCACGACATCGATATAGTCCTGCGCCAGCCCGGAAACCGTGAGGCGGGCATTGGCGCCGAGTTCGAGGTCGCTCTCGGTGGCCTCGAGCACGATGGTCCCCGACGGGGTGGTGACAACGGTGTCGAGCAGCAGGCTCGCGCCCGCGAGACCGATCCGCGCGCCGGTGCCGATCGTTCCTTCACCCGCCACTTCGCCCTGGCGCAAGGCCAGCGCGCCGGCCGCGCGCACGCCGCTCCGGGCCGCGTCGGCCGCGGTGATCCGGCCGACCGCGAGATCGCCGGCGCCGGCCAGGGCCAGCTCGCCCTCGCCGGTCAGATGCAGCTCGCCGATGCGGCCCGCCACGTCGCGATAGCCATCGACGGCGATCGTGCCGTCGCCGAGCACCAGCCGGTCGACGTCGAGCCTGAGCGTGCCGGTGCCGGCCACCGCCTCGCCCGCGCCGCCGCTGTTCTGGAGCGTGAGCGTGCCCGCGGTCAGCGTCAGCCCGCCGTCGCCGGCGATTCTGCCGGTCAGGAGCGGCGTGTCGAGCGTGATCGCGCCGAGCGTCGCCGCGCCCGACCCGTCGCGGCCGCCGAGCGCGAAATCGCCCCACACGACGATGCGCTGGTTCGCGCGCAACAGCAGGTCGGACGCGCCCGCAAGCCGCTCGAGCGTGTCGAGCGCCAGCACCGTGCCAGTGACGTCCGCTGGCGTGTCGCCGATGTTGAGCGTGTTGGAGGCCAGGTCGAGCGCGCCGACGTCGAGCAGCGCGTCGGCCGGCAGCTCGAACCCGGCCGAGGCGTCGAGCGAGAGCGCGCCCGGCGAGACCAGCGCGCTACCCGCGCCGAGCGCCAGCGAGCCCGTCGCGCCGTTGTCGCCGGTGCGGACGAGCCCGACTCGGTCGCCCGACGAGAGGCGCAGCAGCGCGCCGTTGCCGGTCGTCAGCAAGTCGGCGTTGTTGGTGGTGCCGCTCCCCGTCGCGGTCAGTCTCGCGCCGGCGCCGACGGTGATGCTGTCGGTCGCCGCCAGCAGGATCTCGAGCCCGCTGTAGCTGACGCCCTCGCCGACCAGCACGTTGGTGGCGGTGGTGGTGACCGCGACGCCCGCGACCGGAGCCGCCGGTTCGCTGTAGCCGCCGCCCGCGACGCGCGTGGTGATCGGCCGCGTGCCGCCGAGCAGCAGGCTGCCGGCGCCGGCGAAGCTCTGCACCGCCGCGGCGTCGACCGCCAGATAACCCTCGGGCGCGGCCTGGCCGCTGCCGAGCAGCGCGATGCCGCCGGCGGTGTTGCCGATGTCGACGTCGCCCGCCAGCGCGCCCGCCGAAGCGCCCGCGAGCCGCGCCTCGCCATCGAGGTTCAGCGCCTCGGTCGCGTTGACGACGAGGCGGCCGGCGTCGGCCGGGGTGCGTACCGCGTAGCCGGTCTCGGCGTTGGTGGCGGCGCGCACCTGGGTGAAGCTGTAGGGAGTGATCGCGCTGTACTTGGTCCAGGCTTCGCCCGGCGAGACCTGCCAGCTCGTCCAGCCCTGGTCGGGCCGGATCGCGGTGCCGGCGACCGCGCGGTAGCCGCTCGCCAGGTACGAGCCGTCGTCGAGCGCCACCGCGGCATTCGCGCCGGTGGTCACGCCCGAACCCGCCGGCTTCACCAGCAATCCGCCCTCGAGCAGCGCATAGGCCGCCGGCAGCAGCGTGTAGTAGCCCGCGGCGAGACCTGGCACCCCTTGCAGGTACACCTGGTCGCCGACGCGCAGCCGCAAGTCGGACGTGCCGGTCTGGAATCCGCGCCCGGTGTTGCCGCCGGGCGAGCTGTATTGCCAGCCCGCCTGGTCGAACAGCGGGAAGGCGTTGATCGGCGCCGGCGTCGGGCCGTCGTAACCCGGCAGGATGGCGAAGCCCGCGTCCTCGCCCGGGGCGAGGACGTTGACGCGCCCGGTGGTGCCCGAACCGAACGAATAGCCGAGCAGGTCGCCGCCGCCCGACAGGTCGACCACAGCGCCGTCCTGCAGGTCGACCGTGCCGGCCGACAGCCTGACCGCCTTCGAGGGCGCCCAGTCCTCGCGGATGTAGCCGGTGAACTTGAGCTGGCTGTTAAGCAGACCGTAGAGCGCCTCGGTTCCTTCGAGCGAGACCGAGGTGAGGCTGCCCGGCTTGAGCGTCAGCTTGCCGGAAACGAGGTTGCCTTCGGCGTCGGTGCTGTTCACCGCGTCGAGCACGATCGTGCCGAGCGGCGCGCGCAACACGCCCGCCTGGACGATCTCCGGCGCCCGCAGCGTCAGCTTGCCGCCCCAGGTGAGCGGCACCGCGGCCTCGGCGCCGTTGCTTTCGACCGCGATCGACATCGGCGAGCTGACCAGATAGCCGGTCCAGTTCTCGTCCGGGTCGAACATCGCCCAGTCCTCGGTGCTGATGTTGCCGTAGCCGGTGCCCGGGGCGATGTAAGTCTGCGCCGCGACGAAGCGCAGCGCGCCGGCCGTGCGGAAACCGCCGGTGGTGGAGATGCGGTCGCCGATCAGGCGGATGTCGCCCGCGGACACGAGATCGAGGCTGGCGAAGCCGGTGTCTCCCGCGCCGAACGCCAGCGTGCCGACGAGGTCGATCAGGCCACCCTCGACCGTCAGGCTGTTGTGCGTGGCGATGGCCCCGGAAGTGGGTACCGTCGCGCCCATCTGACCGAGCAGGCGCACATAGCCCGATTGCAGCCGCACGTGGCTTTCGGCGAACGCCTCGCCTTCGGCCGGCACAATCGCCTGCGCGTCGAACGTGGCGGCGTTGAGCAGCAGCGACCGGTTCGTCGCCAGCGTGACGTCGCCGGCGAAGGTGATGCGCGATTGCGCGTTGGGCGCGAGGCTACCGATGAACAGCGCATCGGCGTCCGCTTCGGTGAGGCGCGCGGCCGACAGCGTCACCGGGCCCGTCGGCACCGCGCTGTCCACCGCCACCGGATCGAGGCCGGTGATCGCGTCGCGGATGAGGAAGGCGGTATTCTGCCCGCCGGTGAGGCTCAAGGTGCCGCCCACGCCCGTCTCGCCGCCCCGCGCCAGCCGCAGCTCGCCGGCGACCAGCCCTTCGGTGATGTTGAAGACGATCGAGCCGGCCGCGCCGTCGATCGGCGTGGCGGCCAGCGCCGTGGCGACGCGGCCGAAACCACCGCCGTTCGCGCTCCCCCTCGGCAGGTCGGCCGTCCCGGCGACGCCTGACACGTCGAGCACCGCGCCTTCGCCGACCAGTACGCGCTGGGCGCCCGAACTGCCGCTTTCGAGAACGTCGCCGATCTGGATGACGCCGCCGGAAACGACGCTGTGCACGGGCAGGCCGTTCTGATAGCCGGCAATCGCCTGGTAGCCCCTGGCGATCAGGCGGGCGTTGTCACCGATCTTGATGTTACCGGCTGCTCCGTAGGGCAGATCGGCCCCGACGCTGATTTCGCCGCCCAAGGCCTCGATCGTGCCGTCGGTGAAGACGTTCGTGCCGCTGAGCAGCACCCGCGATCCCGGGTTGAGGCGGATGGTCGTGCCTTCCTCCACGACGACGGCGCCCCGGGCCGTGGCCTGGACGCCGGGCGCCCATTGCGAGCGCCTGGCCAGCGTGCCGAAGCTCCCCGCCTCAGTGCCGAGCACGAGGTCGGTCGCCTGCCGCTGCCATTCGGGCAAGTCGGCCGAGTTGACCAGCGTGACGGGTGATCCGGCGACGACGGCGAGGTCGAGCAGGCTGGCCCCGCTCGCCACGTCGCGGATCGTGCCCGCGATCTGCAGCGTGTCATAGGTGGGCGCGATCGTCGTGCCCGCCTGGATCGTCAGCCCGTTGCCGCCGACGAGAGCGAAGCTGGCGAAGCCGTCCCGCGTGAACCAGTCCGGCGTGATGAGCTTGGGCGGGGCGACATTGATCGCCGTGGCGAGCGCCGTGCCCTCCGGGATGACCGTTCCGGCCGCGAGCGTGAAGTCCGAGCCGAGCGTCGAACCCGCCGGGACGTTGATCGTCACATCGGAATTGTTGGCGAAGCCGTCCGGGAACACGCTGGCCGGCAGCGCGGCGCTCTGCTGCAGCGACCCGGTCATATAGGTGATGGTGTCGCCCGCCGGAACCGTCTGCCCGCCGCTGTATCCGCCCGAATAGGTCGAGACATACAGACCGAGCGGAACCGTCCAGGCCGCGGTCGTCGTGACATAAGGGAAACCGTAGAGATACGAGCCGGCCGACAGCTCGACTCCCGGCGGGATCTGGCGCGTCCTGTAGCTCACGTCGAGTGGAATCGGCTCGCCCGCCGGGATGAGCAGCCCCGTCGACAGCAGCAGGTCCTTCGGCGCCGCCGTGCCCGCTTCCAGCACCCCGTCGGCGATCGCCGCGAGGCCGCCGAGGCTCTCGCCGACGATCGTCTCCCACGGCGTGTAGACCGCCAGCGAGCCGCCCTTGCCCGGGGCATGGGCGCGGATTTCGCCGTCGGTCGACAGCTCGGCGTCGTAGCGGACGCCGAGCGTCGCGGTCGTGTCCACGTCGAGCGTGAGCGAGCCGCCGTCGCCCAGCGTCAGCGTCTTGCCGTCCCGGGCCAGGCTCGCGCCGCCGCTGACATCCACCAGCGAGCCTTCGGCGAGATTGATGCGATAGCTCGACAGCCACACGTCGCCGCCGTCGACTACGGCATTCGTCGGCGCCTCGCCGTTCAGCGCTTCGAGCCAGTTGTTGGTCCAGCGGCCGGCGACGTCGATCACGCCCGTCTCGCCGAGGTTGAGCGCGGGGCGCAGGGCGTCGGGGATGACGTCGAGCGTCAGGCCCGTTCCGCCGATATTGGGCAGCACCGTGGCTTCCAGCGTCACGCTGCCGCCGGGGGTGACGATGTGGCCGTCGATCCGCGCCTGCGTGCCGACGAAATTGAAGCTGCCGTAGGCGCCGAGATCGACCGTCACGCCCTCGCCGATGGTCAGCGCGCCGCCGGGCGAGGCCTTGGGCGCATTGTCCTTCAGCACCCACTGGCCGTCGACCTGGGTGTAGAGATTCGTCGCGCTGTTGCCGCCATAGAGGTTGACGGTGCCGAAGGTCTCGCCGTCGAACCACGTCGTCGGCAGCAGGTGCTCGCCGACCGTCACGCCCTCGACCAGCGAGGCATGGCCGTTCTCCGCGTCGAACAGCTTGCTGTCGGCGGTGAAGTCCGCGCCGAGCCGAGCGCCGACGTCGGCGATGGTCACGTCGCCGCCGTTGATGGCCAGGCTGTAACCGTTGCTCCAGATCTCGCCGAGCTGCAGCGCGCCGAGCGCCGGCCGCTCGCGCCAGATCGTCGCCAGGTCGGTGACGCCGGCGCCGGTCGGCGCCCCGGTCTGGTAGTCGCCGACCAGTACCTCGGCGCGCACCTCGCCGTCGAAGATGCGCGCGAGGTCGCGGAAGCTCATCCCGCCGCTGCTGCCGACCGCCGTGGTGCTGCCCGCGAAGATGGTCAGGCCGCCGGCCGAATGGCCCTCGACGTAGCCCTTCTGCCAGCTGCCCTGGGAAACGCGGGCGAACGGATTGCGGAACGTCTCCGTCACTTGCCAGCGCGCGTGGTTGACGACATGGTCGCCCTCGATACCGACGTAGTCCACGCCCTTCTCGGCGAACTCGATCGGCACCGGACGGCCATAGGCGTCGATCAGCTTGGTGCGCTTGACCGAGCCGTCCTGGTAGAACACGCTGCCGCCCGACAGGTCGATCGTGGAGCCCTCGCGGGTGATGATCTCCGCGCCCGAGAGAGTGATCGAGCCACCCGTGGTCATGAACTGGTCGACATCGCGGGCGATCAGGTCGTACCAGCCCGAAAGATCGGCGACACCCGTACCGTCGGTCAGCTTCTCGCCGAGCCGGCCGTCGAACCAGACCGTCTCGCCGCGCAGCACGCCGTCGCGGATCACCGGGTTGTCGGCCAGCTCGTTGGCGCGGAACTCGGCCTTGATGCTGTTCTGCTCCATCGCGATCTCGACGGCGTTGAGCCCGGAGACGTCGATGGTCGCGCCGCTCGCGAGATAGAGGCGGTCGTCCGCGAACAGCCGCAGGTTGGCGCCCGGCGCCCACAGCGCCGATCCCGTGTCGAAAAGGATGTCGCCGCCGTAGATTTCCACGTCGGACGGGCGGAACGTCGCGCCGACCGCCGTCTGCCCGCTGTCATCGGGCAGCGCGAGGATCTGGCTGCCCTTGCCGAGCGTCACGCTGCCTTTCCACGCATAAGTCGGGTTAGCCGGGTCGTTGCGCACATCGGTGAAATAGCCGACCCCGGTCAGCGTGCTGGCGCTCAGGATCACCGACCCGGCCTTGTCGACCCCGGTCGTGACCTGCAGCAGCCCGTTGTTGATGACAGCCGCGCCGGACAACCCGATGTTGCCGCGCGTCGCCTCGATCAGGCCGTCGTTCCGCGTCCGCCCGCCTTCCTGCGTGGCGGCAATGTAGCCGGGAACCTTAAACACCTCGTTGAGGTCCATGACATAAGGCGAGCAGTCGACCGCGCAGTCGATGCGCGTGGTGCCGTCGACCAGCGTGACCATCCGGCCAGACGCCAGCAAAACCTGGCCGTTCGGGCTGACGATCGAGCCGCTGTTGTCGACATTGCGCCCGGTCAGCAGCACCATGCCGCTGTCCGCCGTCTCGATCCGCGCGCCGGCCTGCACGGTCACGCCGGGAGCCGTCGATGCCGCGGCGTTCTCGCGCTCGGCGATCAGCTCGTCCGGGGTCGGCCCGGTCCGGACCTGATCCCAGAAGCTCGGCTGGCCGCGGTATTGGCCATAGCCATCCTGCTGCGCGGCGCCGAACAGGCCGTCGAGGAACCGCTGGTCGCGCGCCTCGTCCTTCAGTTCCTCCCAGCGCTCGTCGGAGACCGGCAGGTCGTTCTCCGCCGGCCGGTAGGTTTCGATGAGGCCGGCATGGATTTCCAAGGAGGATGCAACGAGGTTTCGGACGTTGACTTGGCTCGCACCGCCGAAGATCACGCCGTTGGGGTTGATGATGTAGACCGAGCCGTCGGCCTTGATCGAGCCGAGGATCTGGGTCGGATCGGCCGAGGGGCTGTTGACGCGGTTGAGGGCGATCCAGTTGGCGTTGCCTTGCTGGTTAAAGACGAGGTCGGTTTCCCGGCCCACGTTGAACGTCTCCCAGGTCAGGATCGCCTTCTCCTGCGTCTGGTCGACGGTGACGTTGGTGCGGCCGTTCTCGCCCTGCGATTGCGTCGGACCATTAGCCCCGACCCAGAGACTGGGGTCGATGGTGATGCCGGCCGCAGGCTGAAGGCCGCCCGCGCCAAGTCCGTTGGGGATACTGCTCTCGGCGAGCAGGGCGGCCTGCCGCGCGGCGTTCTGCGCGGCATCCATCTGCGCGCGAACACGCGAGGCGGCTTCGAACGAAGCGCGGGTGCGCTGCGCGGCGGCCTCAGCCTGCGCGTTGCGGGTCGCGGCGCTCTGTGCCGCCTGGGCGGCGGCGACCGAGCCATCGACCGGACGGCGCTCGCCCATGTTTTGAGCCTGGGCCGAGCCCGCGCCGATGACCGTGAGGGCGGCGAGCGATGCACCGATGAGCAGGTGATTGCGACGGAAACGAGTGGTGGCGGTCATCGGGCATACTCCGGATTATTATGAGCCGCGCCTTGGGCGGCAGGCTGACGGGGGCAGGCGACAGGATCGTGACGGCGCGTCATGGTCGGCGCCCCATCGGGTTGGTGGCGACAGGCGGCGAGACGGCGGGAGGCCGGATCGACACGCCAAAATTCTCGCGCAGGCGCAGGCGGGTGCCGGAGCGGCTGGCGACCCCGACCTCGAGGTCAGGCGAACCGGCCTGCGCGACCGTCAGGTCGCGCGCTGCCTCGGCGTCGCGCCGCGCGATGCGGGCCGCTTCGTTGAGCGCCTGCGTCGCGCATTCGAGATGCCCGGCGCGATGTCCGGCAATCTCGACCTGGACGCATGGAACGGCATCCGCCTTCGCGCCGCCGATGCGCGTTTGCGCCGGCGCGGGCGGGGCGTCCTGCGCCCGCGCCGCGCTGCCGGGCAGTCCGAGCATGGCAAGCACGGCCAGACCGGCCGCCAAAAGGTCGCGGGCGCGCGGTGGGAGTGGCCGCGCGCCCGCGCAGGCCAGTGGACCGGACAAGGGTCGGGCCGGCCGCCACGCAAGGGGTAAGCGCGGCGGCCGGAGTCCGGCGCTCATGCGCCGGAACGGATGATCGGGAAGGGTCCATGGCGAGACGGCGATGCTCCGCGTGACCCGACTCCGCCCGTATGAGGGGACGGACGAAGCCGGGTCGAGCGACCGCTGCGCGTATGCGTGTCCACGCAGGTGGGCCGACAGGATGAGGAGTGTCGCCGTCGACATCGCATCAGAACTTCGTACTGAAGTCGACGAACAGGCGGTCGACCGACAGCGGCGGCCCCGAGACCTCGTCCGAGGTCATCCAGCGCAGGCCGAGGAAGGCGTTGCGCGCGACGCCATAATTGGCGCCGGCCAGCCAGCCTTTGACGTTGGTGCCGCCGAGCCCGAAATCGGAATCGGCGAACCCGTCGATCACGGCATCCGAACCGAGACGGCGGTAGCCGAGGTGGAAGCTCCAGTCGCCGCGCTCGGCCGACCAGTCGCCTTGGCCAAAGCCCATGGCAAGACTGCCGACCGTCAGGCGGGCCTGCCAGCCGGTGTCGCCGCCTTCATATTCGCCGCCGGTGGTGACAGTATCGATCGTGGTGCGCGGCGAGAAGTTGTTCAGCGCAAGCGGCGCGATCGCCGCGCGGTCAAAGCCGAGATTGCGGACATAGTCGCCTTCCAGCCGGACGCCGACGCGCTCGGAGATGTCATATTCAAGCGCTGCGCGGGCGGTGAGCATCTCGAACTTCGACGCCAGTCCAAAATATTGGACCTCGGGGCTGGAGCCCGGCGCCACGCTCGGATCGGCCGTGATGTTGCGCAGCACGGTCATGGTGTTGCCGAACTGCTGGAACGAGGGGCGCGTATAGTCCGTGTCGAACACATCCTGGTCCCAGCGGCCCGGCGAGGAGAACTGCCCCTGGACGCCGTCATAGTAGAAATATCCGCCCGCGAGCCGCGCGCGGATATTCTCGGCCGGGCGGAACTCGAGACCCGCCTGCGCGGCGAACAGATATTTGTCGGTGGACTCGAACGGTCCGGCATCGCGCGAACCAAAGTTCATGCTCGTGTTGAACACCGGGAACGCGCCGGCCGTGCCGAACAGGCTGAGCTGGTCGGAGATGCGGCCCGAGCCCGAGATCGCCACGCCATCAAAGTTGAGATCGTTGTCGAACACCAGATCCGAGGTCCAGAAGGGGTTGGCGAACCGGCCGAGATCGATCTGGACACCGGCAACGGGCGTGAGCCGCAGCGACGCGCGATCGACCCAGAGGTGATATTTACCGGTGCCGTCTTGCCCAAGCGTCTGGTTGGTCGAGACCGGGCCATTGTCGGCGCCGGTGGCGAGGCGGACGTCGGCGCTGATCCAGTCGGCGATCGTCGCGCGCACCCCGAGACGGGCGCGCACGCGGAAGCGGCGGCGATCCTCGTTCGCATTGACATAGGGCGGATTGACGTAACCCGGCGCGCCATCGTTGATCTGGAAACCGTCGCCGGCGTTGATCGCGCCCCAGTTGACGAAGTCGGGATAGTTTTCGTCATTGTAGAAGCGGCCTTCGCCGCGCACGCGCACATCGCCATAGAGGCTGATACGACGGGTCCATTCAGGGGTCTCGCCGGGGCGCGCCCAGCCTTCGGTCTGGGCCTGGCCGGCCAGCTCGGTGCGGACCTGCTGTACGATCTGCTCGCGCACGACCTCGGGCACATAGGGAATGGTCTGCGTGCCATCGGCCGCCACACCGCCCGCCGGCACCGGCGGGAGGGTTTGCGCCTGTTGCACCGGCACGGTCGCATTGCGGATCATCCGATCGGCCTGTTCGCGAGTGAGGATGCCTTCGGTCACGAGCTGCTCGACCAGCAGGCGCGGATCGACCGTGGTGCCGCCGTCCTGAGCGAGGGCTGGCGAGGCCAGCAGGCCAACACCGGCGGCGCAGGTCAGAAGCAGGGTCTTGAGGCGGCCACGCTTGATATCGCTTTGGACGCCGGTGTCGGTATTCATGATGGAGTTCCCCTTCGAGAGACGGATGTTCGGGCGGGCGGACATGGTTCAGCCTCCCGAGCGGGTAGAGAGTTCGAGGCGCATCACCGGCAGCCCTGCGGGCGGGGCCTGGCAACGGACCCCTGAAAGCACGGCCTGGATGCGCTCCGCGCGGCGCCCGTCGGCGCCGCCGGTCACGCGCGCCGTCCGGATCGAGCCGTCGGCATCCATCGTGACGGCGAGCTGCGCGCGGTAATTGCCGCGGGTCAGCTCGCGATCGGCCTGAGCCGCGCGCTGGATGCACGCCTGGGCCACGCCCGCATAAGCGCGGAACGCATCGCCCGATCCGCCCGGCGTGCCGCCGATGCGGGTGCCGGTGCCGTCGCCGCGCTGGAGACCATAGTTCGACGGCCCCGCGCCTTCGCGCGCAGTGAGCGCGCTGTCGCCCGGTGTCGGATCGCTGTTCGCCTGATCGGGCGGCGGCGGGGTGTCCAGCGGCTGCTCGATCGGCGGCGCGATCGTGGGCTCGGGCGGCTGCTCGACCTGTTGCGGTTCGGGCGGCGGGGGCGGTGGAGGCGGCGGCGGCAGGATCACCGTCGTCGTCTTCTGGTCAAGGGGACGCTGGCTGATCTCCTGCGAGGGCCACAGGAACAGGGCGATCAGCCCCAGTCCCACCGCCGCGCCGCCATAGAGCCAGGCCGTAGAGCGGCGCGCCTGCCGGCGACTGCCGAACGTCATGCCCCCGCCGAGCGGAGCTGTCTGCGCGGCGGCCATCAGTCGAGCCCTTCGACGGGGCCGGCCGAGGCGCAAGCGCCGCGCCCGATGCCGGCGAGGAAGAGACGGGCGCCGAGCCAGTCGGCGTCCCATCCGTGAAGATCGATGCCGTAGCGGGCAGCAGTTCCGGCAAGACGCAGGGCCGCCATGTCGGCGGCAGCGGCCGGGGTTCGGTCGTTGCCACAGCCCGGACGGCGAGCGGCGGTAGTGCTGCCTGGGCGCTGCCCGGCTGGCCCCGCAGCGCCAGCCAGAGGGCCAGCGCCGCGAGCAGCAGCAAGACCGCGATCCATCGGGCGCGGCGCATCCGTGCGCGGCGCCGGCGCCGTGACCCGATGACCGGACGGCGATCGGTGAGCCGGTCCAATAAACGCCGCAGGGAGATCATGACGCATCGGTTCCTCCCGCCTTACTGGCCGCCGCCGGGCGGGCGTGTGGAGGCCATGCCAAGGCTGGGCACGCCGACCTTGCTGCACAGGTCGAGGACCTGCATGACCTTGTCATATTGCACGGCGCGGTCGCCGCGCAGGATCACCGCGAGGTCCGGCGTCGCCGCGATCGAGCGGCGCAACTCGCCCTCGAGTTCCGTCATCGACACCGGAACCGCGTCGATCGAGACGGTGCCGTCGTTGGTGACGGAAATGACCCGGCTCTTCTGCTGTTCGAGCGTCTTCGCGGAGCTGGCCGAAGGCAGGTCCACCGGGATGCCGGCGACCTGCGCGGTCGCCATCAGGATGAAGATCACGAGAAGCACCAGCATCACGTCGAGCATCGGGGTGACATTGATCTCGTTATACGGCTTGTCTTCGTCGCCGATCTGGATGGCCATGGCCCGATCTCCTTCTCTTGAGGGGTCAGGCCGCCTTGGCGGTCGGGGCCGGGGCGGGAATGTGCTGCCCACCGGGCCCGCCTGCGGGGCCGCCATCTTGCCAGGTCTCGGCGATGCGCTTTTCCAGCTCGTCGGCGAAGATCTGGTTGCGCGCCGTGATCTTCTTCTGGCGCGTCAGCAGATGGTTGTAGCCGAACATCGAGGGGATCGCGACGATGAGGCCGGCGACCGTCGCGAGCAGCGCGGCGGCAATACCCGGCGCGATGGCGTTGATGTTCACCTCGCCCGCCGCCGCGACCATCGCGAACGTCACCATGACGCCGAGCACCGTGCCGGCCAGACCGATGAACGGGCCGCCCGAGATGGCGTTGGTGAGCAGGCCCTGCTTGTCGGAGAGTTGCTGCGCGATGAGCACCTGTTCGGCGTCGAGCGACGAACGGATCGCGGCGATCGACTGGGCGCGGATCGCGAAGCGGCTGCCGCTCGCACGGCCTTCCTTGAGACGCTCGGCCAGTTCGCTGCGGCCGATCCGGTAGAGATGGGCGAGCGTCGAATCCTGCGCGTCGGGGCCGGGATCGAACGCCGGAAGCCCGTCATGGTCGCCCGAACGCCTGGCCTGCTGGCTGTAGGCGCCGAGGAAGTTGTCGTTGGCCTTCTCGATGCGGCCGAACAGGCGGATTTTCGAGACCAGGACCCACATGGCGAGCGCGAGCATTGCCGCGAGGATGAGGATGACCACCCAGGCATCGACGGTCAGCGCCTTGAACAGGATGCCGAGATAGTCATGGCCGCCGCCGCTCTTGACCTGCTCGGCGGTGTCCGCGCTGGCGAGACGCGCGCCCTGGCCTTCGCTCGCCGCGGCAAGCTGGAATGCCGCCTGCGGCAGCGCGACGCCCGCCACGCGGAACTCGTCGATTTCGCCGGCATAGCCCAGCCCAAGCTGTGCGTTTCCGGTCGCCGCGGGCAGCGCACCGGCGACCTCGCCAGCGGGCTGGCCGCCGATGAACAGGCGCGTGGTCTGGCCGTCATTGGTGAGCGCTGCATGGACGGCGCTCTCGCCCGCAAACGCGACGCCCGCGCTGCGCTGTCCGCCCTGTTCGATATAGAGTTGGCCGCCCTGCGCGATCAGGCTGACGCTGCCGGGCAGCGTGAACACCGTGCCATCGGTTCCGGGCTTCGCCCAGAAACTCACCGATAGCGGACCGCCGGAGAAAGCGGAGGCGGGCAGCGTGACCGGGCTGGTGCCGTCAAGGACGAGACTGTTGCCGATCAGGCCGCCCGCGTTCCGAGTTTCACCGCCCTGGGCATTGTTGCCATTGGCGGTGGCGTCCCGAGGGGCTCCCTCGTTGTCGAAGTGATAGACGAGGCGGTAATCGGGGCCGAACGTGCCCGCGACATCCTGCTCGGCCGCCGCGTTCGGGCTGCCGTAATAGGCATAGACCGCCGAGGCCGCGCCGGGCTGCAAGCCCTGGACGTCGACCCACACCAGCGCGGTCTGCTCGGCGTGGTTCCAGCTCTCGATGTGGAATTTGAGCGGCGTGCGATCGTCGCCCGCGACGAAGCGCAGGTCCGAGCCGTCCGGCTTGACGTCGGCGAAATTGAAGTTGCCCGAATGCAGCCGGATCAGCACCGGCGCGCGCGCGACCTCGCCGGTGACGCCGGCGGCAGCCACGTTGAGGTTGATGCGGGTGCGGAACGCGAAATCGGCATTCCACCAGGCATGGGCCGGCGTGGCGGCGGCGAGCGCGGCGAACGCAAGGGCGCCCGCGACCGCGCCTCTCTTCAGACGTGATACCAATGACATTAGAATTCCCCCTGCAAGCGGAAGCGGACGAAGATGTCGCCGGACTGGGAATCCGGCCCGGAGATCAGCGGCACGCCCACGTCGAGCGCGCCGGTGAAGAAGTCGAACAGCTTGAGCCGGGCGCCGAGGCCGGTGCTGACGAGGCTGAAGCTGTCGTCCTGGCCCGGCAGCGCGCGCTGGAGACCGGCCCAGCCGGAATCGAGGAAGGCGTGCAGGCGCAGTTCGTTCAAAAGCCCGCCGCCAAGGCGTGCCGCGAGATCGGGCGTGCGCAGCTCGGTCTGGAGCGCGAAGCCATGGTCGCCGATCGCCTCGGACTCATAATAACCCCGCACGGTGGACATGCCGCCCAGGCTGAACCCCTCGTTCGAGATCAGCGGATCGGGCGACCATTGGCCGGTGAAGCGGCTGCTGAGCTGAAGGCCGGGGCCAAAGTCCTGCACGCGGCCCGCATCGAGCTTGAGCACGAAGAAGCCGTCACGCGAATAAAGCCGCTTGTAGCGGAACGCCTCGGGACCATCGCCGAGACCGCGAATGCCGAGCGTCGCCGACAGGCTGAGATCGCTGCGCGCACTGGCGCCGGTCCAGTCGCCGCGCCAAGACAGGGTCGCGGGCACATAGGTGATCGGCGCGGAATCGGTGTCGGCGCCGAGGATCAGGTCCTCGCCGAAGCTCTTATAGTCGAAGCCCAGGGTCAGCGCATGATAGAAGCCCTCGCGGCTTCCCAATGACTGGATCAGCCGGAGGCCGGCAATGTCGCCCTGGCCGATGACGCTGGTGCCGCCGACCACGGCGATGTCGCTGTCCGAATGGACATAATAGCCAAGCAGCTGCGTGCCCTGGCGCAGCGGCAGCAGATAATTGCCCGAGAACACCGTGCCGTCGTCGGAGCGCCGCGGCGCGGTCTGCGCCGAGAGGCTGAGCGAATGGCCGAGCCCCCAGAGATTGTCATGGCGCAGCGTCACCGCCGCGCGCAGGTCCGAGGTCGCCGCGCTGGAAAAATTGTTGAGTTCCGCCGAGGCATGGATCGGTGAGCGTTCCTCGACCGTCAGCACGACATCGAGGGTGCCCGGCGCAACGCCCGCGCGCATCTCCGGATTGACGCGCCGGCTCGCGGTCTGGTTCAATGCGATCACGTCGCGCTGGAAGGCCGGCAGGTTAGGCGTGGTCCCCGGCGTCAATGACGGCGCCGCCGCGCGCACCGCGTCGGGGTTGCTGGATCCCTCGACCAGCACCTGGCCGATGGTCTGCTGCTGCACTTCCAGTTGCAGGATGCCGCCGTCCACCGACTGCTCGGGAAGAAACACCGACACCGCCACATAGCCGGCGTCCTCGAACGCCTGCTGCAAGGCGGCGCGCGCCGCCTCGACATCGGCTTCGGTGCGGCCCGGTCCCATGTGCGGATAGACCGCGCGCTCGACCACCTGCGGCGACAGCACCGTGTTTCCCCGCACCTGGAAGGCGCGAATGTCGAACCGCGCGGCGGGCGCGGCCGATTCGGCGGATGCCGAAACCTCCTGCGCCGCTGCCGGGACGGCGCCGCCGATCAAAGCAAGCGCCAGCGCTGCATGGCTCGCCGGCACGCGCACTCGAAACTGTCCAACCATCAATTCCATGCCCCCCGCCGCCGACACCGTGCCGGCCATCGGGCGGACGGTGCGCGGTTCAGTTCAATTCCGCGGGACGGGCGCTGCGCGGCCTATGCCGCATTGCAGCAACCCGTCGTGAGCGCGCTCTTGGCATGGCGGATGTTACAGTCTCAAGTCTATTCCCGACTCCTGCCCCTTCACGGTGCATTTCGTCCGCTGGAGTGCAAACATAGTTTCAGTTCCATTACACCAGCGACTTGTATTTTATTGAATTCCGTCAGCCTCATTGTATCATGTAGCGCGACATCATTTTCAGGAAACTTCTATTGCCGGTGATTCGATTGCTTGATTACTTAGAAACAAGTAAATCTCCGGTGAATTTACCTTTCACCGGAGTTTCTGTTGTCTTTGCGGCGGCGCTCGCGGGGCGCCGCGCGATGTCACACCGGCACGGCGCGCACGGCCCTCGCACGGGTCTGGCTCGGCGGTTCGCCGAAGCGTTTCATGTAGGCCCGCGAGAAGGGCGGCGTTTCGGCAAAGCCGGCGGCCTGCGCGATGACGGCGATCGGCCTGCTTTCGTGACCGCCGGTCAGCCGGTCGTGCGCCCAGTCGAGGCGGACCATCTGGATATATTCCTTGACCGACATGCCGAGCGAGGCGCGGAAGCCCTTGCGCAAGGTCGAGGCGGTCACGCCGACCAGAGCCGCGAGCGCTTCGGTGTCATAGGCGCGGGCGTGATTCTCGCGGACCAGCCGCATGGCCTCACCGACCGCGCGGACCGGGGAGAGCCAGGCATCTCCCTCGTTCCGGTCGAGCAGCAGACCGGCGAGCTGGCGATAGATGGACGCTTCGAGCGCCAGCATCGCCGGCCCTTGCTGGAGGGTCGCGCCGGCGATCAGCGCGATCAGGCGCTGTGCCATCGGGGCCGATCCCCGCGTCTTGTCGCCCGCCGGGAGCACGGCCGCGACCGACGCCAGCCGGCGCGCATCGCCCGACGCGGCGCTGGCGGCGGCATTGACGCGCTCGGGGCGCAGATGCACGGCGAGCGCCCAGGCGCCGGCGTGCCAGACCCCCGTCACCGCCTCGTCGCGCGCGAGCAGGAAGGCCGCGCCGGCCGGACAGGTCAGATGCGCGGTCGCGGTGACGAGTTCGAGATCATGGGTGAGCGGCACAAGCAGCAGCGCCCGGCGGCCGCTGAGATGATAGTCCGCGCCGGCCTGGCGCGGAAAATGCCGAAGCTCGACGATGAGTTCGCCGACATGGAGCCGGTAGCGGTTCATGCCGCGCGCCGCGGCGGCCTGGCGCAGATGAGCCGGAACCGTGTCCATCGCCGCGAGCGCGGCCGGCACCGGATGGCGCGGCCCGTCTGCAAAGGCGAACGCGGGCACGACGTCCGCCGCCCGGCAGGACGGCGTATCGCTTGCGATCGCTGGCGCGTGGCAGTCCATGAACGCTCCCTTCACTATGAAAGAGAGTCGCTCGCGCGCTTAGCGCAGACGAAGCCGAAAAAAATCTCCGGGCGCTCCGACGACGTGGCGACCGGACCGCTGGCCGGACGCGTGCTTCGCCCCCTGACGCAAAAGCTTCACGCCGCACGGACAAAGACGATGTCGCCGCCATGACATATACCGCCGAAACCTCCCTCCTGTCGCGTGCAACCGCCATCCTCTTTTCGGCGGCGATCCACGCCGCGCTGGGATTCGCCCTGTTCATGAACTTCCCGGCCGGCACCCCGAATGCCGGCACCCGTTCTGGCGAGCGCGGCGATGTGCTGGTGGTCGAGCTCCTGCCGCTGCCCGATGGCGGCAGGACCGGGGAAGGGCGTGAGCAGCACGACCGCCAGCGCCGCGAACATGCCGGCCTCGTCGACAACGTCGGCGCGCGCGACGGCGGGGAGAAAAAGGGTCCTGCGGAACGGATCGGAAGCCCGCCGCGCGGCGACGGTGGCCGGGACGAGACGAGCGGCATGGCCGGCGCGCAGGACGATCGCAGCGGCGCGCCGGCCTTGTCCGGCGCCGAGATCCAGGCGTTCCGCGCGCGGCTGCTCAGCCATATCGAACGCTTCCGCCGCTATCCGCCCCAGGCGCGCGAGGCGGGGCAAGAGGGCGTGGTCCGCATCCAGTTCGTGATGGATCGATCCGGGAATGTCACCGAAGCCTGGGTGGAGCTGAGTTCGGGATCGGCGCTGCTCGACCAGGAAGCCATCGCGGCGGTGATGCGCGCCCAGCCCCTGCCGACGCCGCCTTCGAACTGGCCGCGCGCCTTCGGCGTGGCGCTGCCGATCGGCTTTTCGCTCCAGTGATCGTGCTTATCGCCTCGGCAGCGCCGACAGGACGCGGGTTCCTGTTCCTGGGGCGCTGCGCGATCCTGCTCGCGATCCTCGCGATCGCGCAGGCGGCCTGGGCCGCCGACGACAATCCGCAGGGCGAGCGGCGGCACTATGAGATCGGCGCCCAGCCGCTCGACAATGCCCTGGCGCGCTTCTCCGAGATCAGCGGCGTCGACGTGCTGCTGCGCGAGGCCAGCGCGAGCCAGCGCCGCTCGCCCGCGGTCAGCGGCGAGTTGACGGCCATCGAGGCGCTTGCCCGGCTGCTCGAAGGGTCCGGTCTCGTCGCCCGTTTCACCAGCGCGCGGTCCGCGATCGTCGTCCCGGCCGAGCGCGCCGGCGATCCGTGGATCGCGCCCTCGGGCGAGAGTGGCGGCGGACAGGCGCTGCTCAGTCTCGACATGATGCGGGTGACGGCGCCCAGGATGATCGGCGCGCCGCGTTCGAACCCGGCCGAAGGGATCTTCGCCCAGCAGCTCGTCGTCGCCATCCGCCGCGTCGTCATGGAGCGGTCCGTCTTTGCCGGCGGGCGGACCACCGACATCCGGATCGCCACGCGGATCGGGAGCGACGGCACACTGCATGACGTGCGGATCGTGCGGGAAAGCCGGGATGCCGCGGCCGATCTGCGGCTGAAGGAACTGCTCGAGGGTCTGGCGCTCGGCCTCCTGCCGCCCGAAGGCTTGCGCCAGCCGCTGATCTTCGACGTCTCGGGACGCTGACCGTGGAGAGCGCGACCCTTTCTCCCTGCGCCGATCCGGCAGGCGCGCGAGGATGACGGAACCCAGCCGCATCCTGCTCCGGCGCTCGCTGGTCGACGGCTATAACGAGTTTCGGCGGCGGCTTGCGCGGCGGCTCGGCTCCTCGACGCTTGCGAGCGAAGCGCTCAACGAGACCTGGATCGCGCTCGGCCGGGGCGGCGAACTTGGCCAGGTCGCGGACGCCGACGCCTATGTCTATCGCGCCGCGCTCAATGCCGCCGGGGCCTTGCGCAAACGGGACGAGCGCCATGGCGGGCATCTCGATCTCGCCGACCTGCCCGACGTCGCCGACGATGCCCCGCTGGCCGACCGCGCCGCCGTGGCGCGCGACGAGGTCGAGCGGATGATGGAGGCCTTGCGCGAACTGCCGCAGCGCCAGCGCGAGGCTTTCCTGGAATGCTTTCGCGGCGACACGCTGCCCGAGGTGATCGCCGAGCGCTGGCAGGTCAGCGTCCGCACCATCCAGGCCGATATCCGCGGGGCGATCCTGCACTGCGCGGACCGCCTGGGCAGAAAAAATATTCTCGCTGGCAAGCGGGTCAGACACTCTAGGGATTAGGAGGCTTTTTGTTGTTGGCGACTGTGAACCATATCCTGCCGGCCAGGCGATCCGAGCATCCATGAGCTCGGATGGAAGCCTCGACGGCGGCTATGCGCCCCTCGACGTGGAAGCGGTCGACTGGGTCGTTCGGCTCACGGTCGGACAGCTTTCCGATGCGGATCGGGATGCGTTCGACCGCTGGCGCGGCGCGAGCGCCGAGCATGAACGCGCTTTCGCCGCCGCCTCGGATCTGTGCGGGCAAGTGCGCCGGATCGCGATCGCGATCGATCCGGCCGATGCGGGGAGGATTGCGCCGGAGCGCGATCTCGAATCCGATAATGTGCTTCCCTTTCTTCCCCCTTCCGGGCAGCAGCCACTGTCCAGCGGTAGAACAGGGCCACAGCGGGGGCTCAGCCGCCGCGCGTTCATGGGCGGCGGCGCGGTCGCGGCATCGCTCGCGGGCGGCCTGCTGATGGTGAACCCGCCCCTGGGGCTGTGGCCCTCGCTGGCCGAACTGATGGCCGACGAGCGCACGGGCGCGGGCGAACGGCGCAGCTTCTCGCCCATGGCCGGGGTCGATATCGAGCTGAACTCGCGCTCGAGCGCCTCGCGCATCCGGGACGGCCTCGACCTGATCGGGGGCGAGGCCTTCGTCTCGGTGGCGGGGACGGAGCAGCCCTTTCGGGTGACGGCGGGCGGCCGGACGCTGACGGCAAGCCGGGCGACGTTCAACGTGCAGGCCTATGCGAACGAGCTTTGCGTGACCTGCCTGAGCGGATCGGTCGATGTGGGGCATGGCGCGGGCAGCGAGACGCTGGGGGCCGGCCGCGAGATCCTGTTCCTCGCCGGCGGCGGGGTCCGCGAAGCGCCGGCCGACCCGCTCGTGCGCCTCGCCTGGCGGCGCGGTCTCCTGATCCTGCGGGGAACGCCGGTGTCCGACGCGATCCCGCAGATCAACCGCTACTATCCGGGCCGCCTCGTGCTTACCGACAACAGCAAGGCGAGCTTGCCGGTGACGGGCGTGTTCCATGTCGATCAGATCGACCTCGCCGTGGTCCAGCTCGAGCGGCTGCTCGGCGTCGGCGCGCGGCGCCTTCCGGGCGGAGTCGTTCTGCTCGGATAAGCCCGGTTACATTTTTATTACGTCCCGCGCTTCGCTACGGCTCCCGTTTTCCTCTCTACCTATAGAGAGGGTCTGAAAAGATGCGCGAACTTGCACCGGACGACGGCCGCGACGCGCGGCGCAAAACTGGCTCGATGATCTTGAGAATGCCCGGTCGCAGGCGCAGGCGCGGGCGGTCACGACGGCGGCGATAGTGCGATGTCGTTCGAGTTCCGCCAGTTGCGTTATGCGGTTGCCGCGGGAGATTCCGGGAGCTTCGCCAAAGCGGCGGCACGACTGCGGGTCAAGCAATCGACGCTCAGCCGCCGCATCATGCTCCTCGAGCAGCAGATCGGGCTGAGGATATTCGACCGATCGACGCAAGGCGCGGTGCCGACACGGGCTGGCGCGGAGTTTCTCGCTGCCGCGCGCCGCATCGTCGACGAAGCCGAAGGGCTCAAGTCCTGCGCGAAGGCCGTGGGCCGCGGCGAGGCGGGACGCCTCGTGGTCGGGTTCAGCACGTCGCTGTCCGCGGGCCATTTGCGTGCAGCTCTGTCCGGCTTCTACCGGCGCTATCCCGATGTCGATCTCCACTGCGTCGAAGCGGGGTGGGAGGCATTGATGCGCGGGATCGCGACGCGCGCGATCGATGTCGCCATCATCCCTGGGAAAATGCCGGACGACAGGCTCGCGAGGCGACATCTCTGGCCCGAACGGCTGATGGTGGCGCTTCCCGAGGATCATCCTGCCGCCGCGTCCGAGACGATCTTCTGGACGGACCTACGCGATGAGACCTTCGTGCTGCCCAAGCTCGATCCCGGCCCCGACGCCGCCGACCTCGTGCGGGCGCGCCTACGCGGCGCGGGCGGCATACCCACGATCCTCATGGAAGACGTGTCGCGGGAGAATATCCTGAGCTTCCTGCCCGTCTGCCGCTATGTCTCGCTGGTCGCCGAGACGGCGGCGGGCGCTCCGCATCCGGGCGTGGTCCTGCGCGAGATCCACGACTTCGCCGGAATGGCCCATCTCGATTTCTGGGCCTGGTGGCATCCTGACAATGGAAATGCCGCGCTCGATGGCTTTCTGCGGCTCGTCGGTGAAGGATATCCTGAAGCCGTGCGCGCATGACCAGGTTGCACGCTTGGCGGTTTTCACGTCGGAGTCTATGTCTGCACGGTATGGAAGAAGTTGTCGTCAACGTCAGGACTGCGCCGGTCGATTGCTGGTCCTGCGGTGCGGAAACGAGCATTGTCTCCTCGATCGAGTTGAGTCGTGGCGAGACGAGTGCGCCCTGCTCGATATCGGATTTCACCGCCTATCCGCGACTTGTTGAGCCGGTCCGCACAGCCCTTCGCGACAAGGTAGAGATCGGAGACCTGAAGATGCGCCACAGCAAAACGCTGGCGCGGTCCTATGTGAGCAATGGCTGCGCGCATTGTGATGCGCTGTTCGGCCAGCACTTCGAGATCCACGCGCGCTATGGGGAAATAGAAGCGGCGCGCTTTGCGGCCTCGGCGGCCGACGGGTGGGGTGCGCTGCTCGATGCGCTCCTGGCATCGGACGACGGACACCTGTTCCACTTCTAGCATCGCCGACGGTGCCGGACAGTCGCGATCGGCAGAGCCGCCGGCTCGCGCTTGCGGCCCGTTCTGCTCAACCGCCTGACGGCCTCGATCCGGCGGTGACGTCCCGCCGCGCCTTCGCAAAACCCCGGTCCGAGGCGATGAACCGCTGGAGCATCGGCACGATCAGCCGCGCCGGCTCGATCGCCGCGGGCGGGTCGCTCGCTTTGCCGAGGATCGCGCCATAGGCCGTCAAATCCGCGAACAGGGCGGCGGGCAGCTCGATCGTGAGCTTCACCGGCTTGTCGTCGGGCAGGGCCGCGAGCTTGAGGCCGGTCATGGCCGCCCTCCCGGCCCGGCGGGCGCGAGGACGAGATCGTGCGTGACGATCACACGCACCGGCATCCCCGGACGGATGGTAAGCGTCGGCTGCACGTTGAGCTGGCGCCGGACGATCTGCTGCCCGGCCTGGTTGAGCGTATCCTGCGTGCCGCGCCGAAGCGCGCGGGCGAGATCACCGTCATCGTCGCTCACCAGCTCGGTGCCGACGCCGAGCAGGGTCGAGACGGCCGAGGCGCGCAGCATCATGCCCCAATGGTGGTTGGTGCGGTCCTGCAACCCCGCCTGACCCATCGCATCGGCGCCGGGCTGGCGCTCGAGGGCGAGCGAGCGGCCATCGGGCAGGATCAGCCGCGTCCAGGCCAGCAGCAGGCGATTCTGCCCGAACGAGATCTGGCTGTCATATTCGCCGATCAGCCTTGCGCCCTGCGGGATCAGGAGGTGGCGTCCGGTGAGGCTGTCATAGACATGGGCCGTCACCTGCGCCGTCACCTGTCCCGGCAGGTCGGAGCTGAGGCCGGTGATGAGCGCCGCCGGAATGACGCTCCCGGCATGGACGACATAGGGCGAGGCTGGCGGCGCCAGGCGCTCGGCGCTCACGGTGCGGCGTTCGACTTCCCCGGCCATGAAGGCGCGCTTCTCGGCCTGGCCGTTCTGGACGCTGTCCTCGCCGCGCTGCGGTGCGCCGGACGGCATCGTGCCAAGGTCGGCCAGCGCCGGAAGCGATGGACCGGCCACCGCTGCGCCTCCCGACCCGCGTGTGCCCAGGAACAGGCCGCTGATGCGCGCAGCGTCCCGCTCCTGAGCGGCCCGTTCCCGCGCGGCGACGCGCGGATCGGGCGGCGGCGGCGGGGCGCCGATCGGGGGCACCGGCACGTCCTCGCCGCGCTGCCGGGCCGCAACGATCGGGCCGCCGAGATCGCCGGGCAGCGGCGCGCCGAGCCGCGGCACCTGGCCATAGTCGCTGGGAGCGCTGCTGATCGTCTCGGCGGTCGCGCGGCCGTCGGTGTTGTAGAGTTCCTGGCCCTGCCGGTCGCCGCCCGGTTGCAGCGCATAGATGAGCGCGCCGCCGATCACCGCCGCCCCGCCGCCGCCGAGGGCGATCAGGGCTTTGCGCGAGAGGCGCATGACGCGCGGCGGATCGCCGCGCAAACGCAGACGGGCCGCGATGGCATCGGGAGAAGCCGGCTGCGGCGCGGGCCGAGATTCGCTCTGAGGCGCGGATGGCGGCGCTTCGGCGGGATCGCCGTCGCGCATCGCCGGATCGTCGGGTGCGTCGGTTTCGTTCATCGCCGCCCCCTGCCGTCCTCGCGGCTGATCCGCACGCGCTGCTCTGAGCGGCGGTCGCCGAGGCGCAGCTCGGCGGCCGCAAACAGCCGGTCGACGATCATGTGGCGGCCGCTGACGCGATAGTTGACCAGTTCGCCGGTCCCGCCGGCGCCGACGACGAACAGGGGCGGCATGTCGCCCCGGCCGATGCCCGACGGAAACTCGATATACACCTTGTTCCCGTCGTCGAAGACGCGCACCGGCCGCCAGGGCGGATTGTCGCCGCGAAGCGCATAGCGGAAATTGAGCGCGCCGATGTCGACGCCCGCCGCGATCGGCGCCGCCGCGGCCGCGGCATCGCCCTGCCGGCGCAGCGCGATCAGATCGTCCTGCGGATAGCGCCAGGAGACCGACGCCATATAGGTCGAGGCTGTCGCGCGCAGCTCGAGATGATAGGTGCGCCGGTCGGTGTTGATGACCAGGTTGGTGACGAGATCGGCGCGGGTCGGCTTGACGAGGATATGGACGCGCGCGGAGGCGCCCGCCCCGCTCACCGTGTCGCCGATGATCCACCGCGCGGTGTCACCCGCCGCGACCGGGCCGGCACCAACGAGCTGCTCGCCCTCCTGCAGCGCGATGTCCGTCACTTGTCCGGGCGCGGCATAGACCTGGTAGAGCGCGCCTTCGGTCCAGGGATAGAGCTGGATGGCGTTGATGAAGCCGTCCCGCACCGGCTCGATCCGGGCGGCGGCATTGGCCGCGCCGACACGGCTACGGGGATCGCCCGGTTCGTTCGGCGGGCGTCCGGTGTTCAGGGCGCGGAGCTGACCGGGCAGCGGCAGCGGCTCGGGGATCGCGACGACTTCCACGGCGCGCGGCGGTTCGGTCGCCTCAAGCGCCGGCGGCGCATCGTCGAGGCTGATCTCAGGGAGGCGCTGCGACGTGGTGGCGCAGCCGGCGAGCGTGGATGCGGAAAGCAGCAAGGCCGGAAGTGCGAGGATACGGATATGCGGAGGGTGGAGGATCATTGGCCCAGCTCCTTCGACCAGTTGATGGCGTTGACGAACAGCCCAAGCGGATTTTTGCGGAGAGCGTCAGGCGTGCGCGGCGGCTGCACGACGATGGTGAGGATCGCCGACCACCGCTCGGTCGCGGCAAGACTGCCGTCGGAATAGCGGCGCTCGGTCCAGGCGACGCGGAAACTGTCGGGCGAGGCGCGGATCACGCTCGACACATCGACCGCGACCTGAACCCGGCCGATCTGCGCGAAGGGATCGTTGGCGCGGGCATGGTCATTGAGCGCGAGCGCGCCGCGATCGCTGGTGAAGTCATAGGCGCGCAGCCAGTTCTGCCGGACGATGACGGGATCGGCGGGGAGGCTCCTGACCTGTTCGATGAAGCGCGCGAGGTGGAAGGCGATCTGGGGATCGGTCGGCCGATAGCCGGCCTCGGCCGGTGCGACCGCGCGCGCTTCGCCGAGCTTGTCGACCTCGACCACCCAGGGGGTGATGGTGCCGCGCGCGCCCTGCCAGACGAGTCCCGCGGCAAGGCCGGTCGAGAGCGTCAGCGCGCCGAAGAAGGCTAGCCGCCAGCTCTTCGCCTGGACGCGGGCCGAGCCGATGCGGTCGTCCCATGCCTGGGCCGCGCGCTGATAGGGCGTTTCGGGTTCGGGGGTCTTTCCATAGCGGATGCTGGGTCTGCGAAACATAAGCTCAATCCCTTTGGCTGACGTCGACGGAAGCGCCCGCACCGCCGCCGTCGCCGGCGCGCATGGTGTGCGCGGCGATGGTCGCGCCCTGCGTCATGGTCTGGCGGCGGCGCATGGCCGTGGCCCAGGCCGGCGGCGCGCTGCCCGCCGCACCGCCGGACCCTGGTGCGGCGGAGGCGGCACCGGCCGCGCCGGTGATGGTGCCCCCGGTCGCCGAGACGGCGGCGCGATTGCCGGCGCGGAAATTGTCCTTCAGCGACTGCGCCGCCTTGCGCAGCGGCGAGGCGGCGGCGCTGCCCGCGGCCTGCCCGACAGCCGCCACGCCGCCCGCGACCGCAGCGCCGCCGCTCTTCCCGGCCGAGCCGAGCGCGTAGGCGCCCGATGCCCCGCCGGACGCGAAGGCACCGCCCCGCGCGGCGCCCGCCACGGCGCTTGCTCCCGCACCGGCAGCGAGTTTCGCACCGGCGACGCCGCCCGCGAGTGCGCCGCCGGCCGCAAGCGCGGTTCAGGCGGCGGCGCCGGCGCCGAGCTGCGGGCCGCCCGAGACGATGCCCGTGGCGATGCCGGGGCCGAAAATTCCGAGACCCAGCAGCGCGAGCGAGGCGAGCACGATCACCATCGCATCCTCGATCGTGGGCTCGCCCGTGAGGGCCGAGGTGAACTCGCTGAACAAAGTCGAGCCGATCCCGACGATGACCGCGAGCACCAACACCTTGATGCCCGACGAGATGACATGGCCGAGCACGCGCTCGGCCATGAAGGCGGTCTTGCCGAACAGGCCGAAGGGGATGAGCACGAACCCGCAGAGCGTGACGAGCTTGAACTCGACCAGCGTGATGAAGAGTTGGATCGCCAGGATGAAGAAGGCGAGGATGACGAAGAGCCACGCGATCAGCAGCACCGCGATCTGGATGAAATTCTCGAAGAAGGAGACCCAGCCCATCAGGTCGGAGATCGAATCGAGGATCGGCTGACCCGCCTCGAGGCCGACCTGCGCGACCCGGCCCGGCTGAAGCAGCTCGGCGGTGGAAAAGCCGGTCCCCGACGCCATCAACCCGAGGCCGGCGAAGCTCTCGAACACGATCCGCGCGAGCATGTTCCAGTTGCCGATGATGTAGGCGAAGATGCCGACGAACAGCGTCTTCTTGATGAGCCGGGCGAGGATGTCGTCGTCGGCGCCCCAGGCCCAGAACAAGGCCGCCAGCGTCACGTCGATCACGATCAGCGTGGTGGCGATGAACGCGACCTCGCCGCCGAGCAGGCCGAAGCCGGAGTCGATATAGGAAGTGAAGACCTCCAGGAATCGGTCGATGACGCCGGTGCCGCCCATGTCAGTTCGCCGTCCCGGCCGCGCTCTGGTGCTGCTTGAGGATCGGGTTATGCTCCGGCGGAGCGCCGTCGGAGACCGGCGCGCCCGCGGACTGGTCCATCGTTTCGTCGGGTGCGAGGTCTTCCGGCGCCGGGAGCCGTTCCATCGGCCGCGCGCCGGGGGCGAGGAACCGTCGCCGGTTCTCGGCCCAGGCGCGCAGGCAGTCGCGGTCGTTCGCCGCCTCCACGCCGATCGACTGGCAGCGGCGCAGCTCCTGGCGCAGCGGATCGACCGGCGCGGCATAGGCATCGATCGTCGCCGGGTCGGGCGGCGGGATGTCCGGCTCGCGCATCTGGATGATCGCAACGGTGATCGCCACCGCGGCAAGACCAATGGCGGCCGCCCGCGCAAGGAGCTTGGTGTCCATCACCGCGCTCAGTCTTGGAACATCTGCGCGGGAGGCGGCTGATAGCGGAAGCGGCGGAGCTGCTCGCGGGCCTGTGCCTGCGACGCGGCGTCCCTCGCGGAATCGAGCGCCTGCGCGCGGCTTTGCGCGGCGATGAGCGCGGTGAGGTCCGCGAGCTGCTGCGATTGCAGCGCGAGGAGCTGGTTGCCCGCTTGCGCCGCCTGCAGCGCGCCGGTCGCCGACTGGCTGACGTTCACCAGCCGGTCCATGCTGGTGCGCGCGCCGTCGATATTGCCCACGACGCCGGCCTGCACGCGCAGCGAATCCTGGAACGCGCCGACGCTCGTTTCCCAGCGCTCGCGGGCATTGTCGACGAGGCTCTGCTGCGTGCCCGACATCGAGCCCGCCGCGTATCGGCTGCTGAACGCCTGGTCGATCTGGGTCACGTCATAGGCGATGCGCTGGGCCTGGCCGAGCAGTTGCTGGGTCTGGCGGACCTGCGCCTGCAATTCCTGGAGCTGCGAGAAGGGCAGGCTGGCAAGGTTGCGCGCCTCGTTGAGCAGCGAAGTCGCCTGGTTCTGGATCTGGCGGATCTGGTTGTTGATCTGTTCCAGCGTACGGGCCGCGGTCAGCACATTCTGCGCGTAATTGGTCGGATCATAGACGATCCCGCCGAACTGCGCGGCCGCGGGCGGCGCGGCGATGCTGGTGACGACGGCGAGCGCGAGGGCGCTTGCGGCGGCGAGCGGACGGATACGAAAACGGGTCATGGCACATTCTCCTTCTGGGGATCGGGATCGGCATGAAGTTCGGGAGGCCCGGGGAGCAGCTCGGCGGCCCAGGCGAGGCCGCGCGCCCGCAGCCAGGCGGCGGCGAACCCGTCGGCGCCGTGCGCCTCGACCAGCTCGGCGATGCGAAGCTGGTCGGACTTGGCGGAGGCGGCGGTGAAAGCGAGCGCGACATCGCCGAGGCCAAGCTCGAACAGGCGGTTGCCCTTGCGCGACTGGCAATAATAGTCGCGCCGGGGCGCCGCGCGGCTCACTATCTCGATCTGCCGGTCGTTGAGGCCGAAGCGCTGGTAAACACTTGCGATCTGCGGCTCGACCGCGCGGTCATTGGGCAGGAAGATGCGGGTCGGACAGCTTTCGATGATCGCGGGCGCGATCGCGCTGGTCTCGATGTCGGCGAGGCTCTGGGTGGCGAAGATCACGCTCGCGTTCTTCTTGCGCAGCGTCTTCAGCCACTCCTTGAGCTGCTGGGCGAAGGCCGGGCTGTCGAGCACGAGCCAGCCCTCGTCGATAATGATGAGCGTGGGGCTGCCGTCGAGCCGCCCTTCGATCCGGTGGAACAGGTAGGAGAGCACCGCCGGCGCCGCGCCGCTGTCGGTCAACCCTTCGGTTTCGAACGCCTGGAACGATGCGCTGCCGAGCCGCTCGCTCTCGGCGTCGAGCAGCGCGCCGAACGCCCCGCCGACGCAATAGGGACCGAGCGCCTGCTTGAGCGCCTGGGACTGGAGCAGCACGGTAAGCCCGGTGATCGTGCGTTCGGAGGCGGGCGCGGAAGCGAGCGAGACCAGCGCCGTCCACAGATGCTCCTTCGCCTGGGGATCGACCGCGACGCCTTCTCCGGCGAGAATCGCGGCGAGCCATTCGGCCGCCCAGCTCCGCTCGGCCGCGCCGTGGATATTGGCGAGGGGCTGGAGCGAGACGCCGCCGGCGCCGCCGTCGTGCAGGCTGCCGCCCAAGTCCTGCCAGTCGCCGCCGCAGGCGATAGCCGCGGCGCGTATCGAGCCCCCGAAATCGAACGCGAAGATTTGCGCCTGGGCATAGCGGCGGAACTGCATCGCCATCAGCGCGAGCAGGACGGACTTGCCGGCCCCGGTCGGGCCGACGATCAGCGTGTGGCCGACATCGCTGCCGACATGGAGGGAAAACCGGAACGGGGTGCTTCCCTCGGTCTTGCCGTAAAGCAAGGGGGGCGACCCGAAGTGCTCGTCCCGTTCCGGCCCCGCCCACACCGCTGACAGGGGTATCAGGTGGGCGAGATTGAGCGTCGAGATCGGTGGCTGGCGGACATTGGCGTAAACATGACCCGGAAGGCCGCCGAGCCATGCCTCGATCGCGTTCATGCCTTCGGCGATCACGGTGAAGTCGCGGCCCTGGATCACCTTCTCGACCAGCCGCAGCTTCTCCGCGGCAATCGCCGGGTCGGCGTCCCACACCGTCACGGTCGCGGTGACATAGGCCTGGCCGATCATGTCGGCGCCCAGCTCCTGGAGCGCGAGGTCGGCGTCGGCCGCCTTGTTGGAGGCATCGCTGTCGAGCAGCACCGACGCCTCGTTGGTCATCACTTCCTTGACGATCGCCGCGACCGACTTGCGCTTGGCGAACCATTGCCGGCGAATTCTGGTGAGCAGCCGGGTCGCGTCGGTCTTGTCGAGCATGATCGCACGGGTGCTCCAGCGATACTCGAAGGCGAGGCGGTTCAGCTCGTCGAGCAGGCCGGGAAAGGTGATGGTCGGAAAGCCTGACACGGTCAGCGTGCGCAGATGATGGTCGCCCAGCCGCGGCTCGAGCCCGCCGGTCAGCGGTTCGTCCACGAGCAGGGCATCGAGGTGCATCGGGGTTTCGGGAACGCGGACGCGCTGGCGCCTGGTCGAGATGGTCGAGTGCAGATAGGTCAGCGTCTCGCCGTCATCGAGCCAGGCAATCTCGGGCACGAAGCCTTCGACGAGCTGGAGCAGGCGCTCCGCCCGGTCGGCGAAGCTCTTGAGCAGCTCGCGCGGATCGACCTCGCCGGTGGCGCGGCCCTCGAACAGCCAGCCTTGCGCCCGCGCGCTGTCCTCGGCGGGCGGCATCCACAAGAGGGTTAGATAGTAGCGGCTCTCGAAATGAGCGCCTTCGGCGCGGAACTGCTCGCGCCGTTCGAGATCGACCAGCGCCGAGACCGGATCGGGAAAGTCGGAGTCGGGATAGTCCTGCGCCGGCGCGCGCTGCGCTTCGACGAAGATCGCCCAGCCCGAGCCCAGGCGCCTGAGCGCATTGTTGAGCCGCGCGGTGGTCGCCACCAGCTCGGCGGGGGTGGCGCTGTCGAGGTCGGGACCGCGGAAGCGCGCGGTGCGCTGGAAGCTGCCGTCCTTGTTGAGCACGACGCCCGGCGCGACCAGCGCCGCCCAGGGCAGGAAGTCGGCGAGGCTTGCCGGGTGCCCGCGATATTCCTTGAGGGACATCATCGCCCGGCCCTCACGCGCGCAGGAAGGACGGGTAGCGCAGATGGCGCCGACCGACGTCGACGAATTGCGCGTCATGGCGTGCCGCCCAGACGGCAAGCGCGTGCCCCACCGCCCAGACGACGATGCCGACCAGCCAGAGGCGAAGGCCGAGGCCGATAGCGCCGGCGATCGTGCCGTTGGCGATCGCCACCGACCGGGGCGCCCCGCCGAGCAGGATGGTCTCGGTGAGTGCGCGGTGGACCGGCGCGAAATAGCCGGGAATGGGTTCTGCCGGTTCCATTCAGACCAGCGCCCCGCCGCCGAAGCTGAAGAAGGAGAGGAAGAAGCTCGACGCGGCAAAAGCGATCGAGATGCCGAACACGATCTGGATGAGCCTGCGAAATCCCCCGCTCGTGTCTCCGAACGCGAGGGTGAGGCCGGTCATCACGATGATGATGACGGCGATGATCTTCGCCACCGGCCCCTCGATGGAATCGAGGATGCTTTGCAGCGGCGCTTCCCAGGGCATCGACGATCCCGAGGCGTGGGCGGGCGTCGTATAGACCGCGAACGCGGCGGCAAGCGCGAGCGGGGACAGGCGGCCGAGCGAAAGCGCCCGGCCGGGACGCGGGATCTGGGTCATGGCTGGTCTCCGGGAGAAGAAGGCTGGGAGGGGGACAGGCGATATTCGCCGCGGGCATCGAGCCCCTCGACGCGCGCGAGTTCGGACAGCCGGCGGCCGTGACCGTCGCGGACGAGGACGGCGACCAGGTCGATCGTGTCGGCTACAGCCGCGCGCGGGACCGTCACCACCGCTTCCTGGATGAGCTGTTCGAGGCGGCGCAGCGCGCCCAAGGCACTGCCGGCGTGGATCGTGCCGACGCCGCCTGGATGGCCGGTGCCCCATGCTTTTATGAGATCCAGCGCCTCGGCCCCGCGCACCTCGCCGATCGGGATGCGGTCGGGGCGCAGGCGCAGCGAGGAGCGCACAAGTTCGGAGAGTGTCGCGACGCCGTCCTTGGTCCGCATGGCGACGAGATTGGGCGCGTTGCACTGAAGCTCGCGCGTGTCCTCGATCAGCACGATGCGATCGTCGCTACGCGCGATCTCGGCGAGCAGCGCATTGGTGAGCGTCGTCTTGCCCGTGCCGGTCCCGCCCGCGACGAGGATGTTCGCGCGGCTCGCGACCGCCTCGCGCAGCGTCTGCGCCTCGGCCGCCGACATGATGCGGTCGGCGACATAGTCGTCGAGCGTGAACACCGCGACCGCCGGCTTGCGGATGGCAAAGGCGGGCGCCGCGACCACCGGCGGCAACAGCCCCTCGAACCGCTCGCCCGTTCCCGGCAGCTCGGCCGAGACGCGCGGCGCGCGGGCATGGACCTCGACGCCGACATGGTGGGCGACCAAGCGGACGATGCGCTCGCCATCGGCTTCGGCGATGCGCGCGCCGGTGTCCGACAGCCCTGCGCCCAGCCGATCGACCCACAGCCGACCGTCCGGGTTGAGCATCACTTCGATGATCTCGGGATCTTCGAGCCATTCGGCGATCGCGCTGCCGAGCGCCGTGCGCAGCATCTTCGCGCCGCGCGCGCTGGCTTCGGAACGGATCGGATGAACGGCCATATCGCCCCCTCGGGTCGCGCCCGGACCGAAGTGTCCGAGCGCGTGGGGACGATTAAGAGAGACAGAAAATAGCGGGATTCAACAAGGAAATGGGCGCGTCGTAGTGTGGGGTAGAAAGACAGGGAATGGGAAAGGTTGCTTGCGGCCCCGCTCCCGGCGGAGGGGGCATTGCGGCGGGTATCGAGGCGCGAATCAGCTCTCGCCGGAGCGCTTGCGGCAAGACTGGCCAGGGTCGATCACCGCATTGTCGGCGGGCCGGTGACTTGTGACAATTCCTCTGACCGGACCGAAAATAGTCAGAGGAATTGTCCGCACACCTTGACGCCTAACAATACAACCCTATATTTGGGGTCGTATTAGGAGGTGCAAAATGGGTCATACGGCGCAATTCACTGCCGCCGAGGCCGCGTTCGTTCTGCGCGAGCCGGTCCGTGCCGTGAAGAAGTCCCTCGATCTCGGTCCCGTGCGTCCGGTGCTGTTGCGGCGCCAGGGCGGGTCCGTGCGCGCGATCGAGTGGCGCGACCTCTTCTATCTCTACGCCGTGCGGGCGCTGCGCGACGAACTCACGCCCAAGGCGCGCGGCGAATTTTACGAAGCGCTCCAGCAGACGCCGATCGAGCGCCGCGACGAAGTCAGCTTCGGCCGGTTCAGGGTTTCGGTCCGCGATCTCGTGGAAGAAGTCGAACAGCGCACATCGGATCTCGCCGCGCTGGCCGAAAAGGTGGAGTTCCGGGCCGATGGCGAGCCGCTGCTGAAAGGCGCGGAGGTCGAGGTCTATCGGATCGCGGCGCTGCTCGATGGGGGAGCGTCGATCGAACAGGTGCTGGAGGACTATCCATCCCTGTCCCGCGAGCATGTCGCGACGGCGAGGGCCTATGCGGACGCCTATCCGAAGGCGGGCCGGCCCTATCCACGCACCAGCGTCAAGCGGGCATTGCAGGGCGCCGGGCTGGAGGCGCTCGACGATGCCTGATACCAGCGCAGACGGATGAAATATCTTCTCGATACAAACGTCCTGCGCGAACTCGGCAAGACCTCGCCGCACAAGAACGTGGCCGCCTGGCTCAAAGGTGTTGATGACGCCGATCTCGCGATGAGCGCGCTGACCGTGCGTGAGGTCGTCAAGGGTGTCGCCAGGCTCAGGAAGAGGAAGCCGGAGACGGCGGCGGCGCTGGACGCTGCCGTCACGGCGATCTTCGATGCGTTCGAGGGACGCATTCTGCCGATCGACCGGCGGGTTGCGGCGCTCTGGGGCGAAGCGCTGGGCGAGAGCGACAAGCATGTCGACGATGCGGGCCTTGCCGCGACCGCCCGCGCGCACGGCCTCACCCTGGTCACGCGCAACATCAAGGATTTCGACGGACGCGGAGTGACGCTGCTCGACCCGTTCAAGGCCCCGCGCCGCTCGCGCGCATAGGAGCGCGCCGCAGCCGCAAATCAAATTCCCTCCGGCCCGGCGGTTCCCGGCACATCCTTCGACAATTCACCCGACAGTTTCGGCCCCAGCTCCATGCGCCGGCTGAGCGCGTCGAGGAACCCTTCGTAGCGGTCCTTGCCCGTCGCCTGCGCGGCCGCCCGCGCAGTATCCGGCAGCGGCGGCGTGCTGGTCAGCCAGAAGCGCACGAACAGCGCCAGCGCCTCGTTCGACACCTCGATATGATAGGCGAGCCGGTCGGCCTGGCGGCTCAGGCGATCGAGCCTGCGGCTGACCGCGGCCTCGATGCGATCGGAGCCGTCGGGCGAGAAGAAGGAGGCGAGCGCCGCCTCGACGATCTGCGCCTGGGGCACGCGCTTGCGCACGGCGAACTCGGCGAGCTGGGCCGAGAGGTCGGGCGGCAGGCGGAAAGTATGCTTGATGCGTTTGGCGGTCACAGATCTATTCCGTCCTTGGGATCGAGCGATGCCTGGCGCGCGACATGACGCATCCGATCCGCCAGCCGCCGATTGCGGGCGGCATCCTCGTCGCCGCCATCCTGTTCGCCGAAGTCGAATTCGCCTGTCGGCACGGGGCGCTCGGGAACGACCTCCTCATGGAGCGGCAATTCAGGCTCGCGGCGGATTCCGCCATTGGCCGGGTCGGTGCCGGCAACCTTCGGCCCTTCGACGCTCCGGCCTCGCGTGGCCCGCGCCGGCCTGGCCGCTTCAACCGGATCGAGCCCGGTCCAGTCGTCAGGCGGCGCGGCGGGCTCGACCAGCACTTTCGGATCGGGGGGCGGAAGGATGCGCTCGCGCAGGCGCCGATCCTTGAAGTAGCGCGCCTTCCTAGCCCGGACCGGCTGCACGCCGGCGACCATCACGATCTCCTCCTTCTCGGGGAATTGCATGATCTCTCCGACGGTGAGGAGTTGGCGCGCCGTTTCCTGGCGGCTGACCATAAGATGCCCGAGCCAGGGACTGAGCCGGTGCCCCGCATAGTTTTTCATCGCGCGCATCTCGGTCGCAGTGCCAAGGGCATCGCTTAGCCGTTTTGCGGTCCTTTCGTCGTTGGTCGCGAAACTCACCCTGACGTGGCAATTGTCCAGGATCGAGTTGTTGATGCCATAGGCTTTCTCGATCTGGTTGAGCGACTGAGCGATCAGGAATGCACGCACGCCATAGCCCGCCATGAAGGCGAGCGAAGACTCGAAGAAGTCCAGCCGCCCGAGCGCCGGAAACTCGTCGAGCATCATCAGGACGCGATGCCGGCCAAGCTCGGGATTCAGTGTCTCCGTGAGGCGGCGCCCGACCTGGTTGAGGATGAGACGGATGAGCGGTTTGGTGCGGCTGATGTCGGACGGCGGCACGACCAGATAGAGTGAGACCGGCCGTGCGGCGTCGACGAGATCGGAGACCTTCCAGGTGCTGCGACGGGTGACGGTCGCGACCACAGGGTCGCGGTATAGCCCGAGAAACGACATGGCTGTGCTGAGGACGCCGCTGCGTTCATTCTCCGACTTGTTGAGCAGCTCGCGCGCCGCGCTGGCGACGACCGGATGGACGCCGCGCTCGCCAAGGTGCGGCGTCGCCATCATGGCGGCAAGCGTCGCCTCGATCGTGCGGCGCGGGTCGGACAGGAAACTGGCGACGCCGGCGAGGGTCTTGTCCGGTTCCGCGTAGAGGACATGGAGGATAGCGCCCACCAACAGGCTGTGGCTGGTCTTTTCCCAGTGCGACCTTCTTTCCAACGACCCTTCCGGGTCGACCAGCACGTCAGCGATATTCTGGACGTCGCGCACTTCCCACTCGCCGCGGCGCACCTCCAGGAGCGGATTGTAGGCGGCCGAGGCGCTGTTGGTCGGATCGAACAGCAGCACGCGGCCGAAACTGGCGCGGAAGCCCGCGGTCAGCGTCCAGTTCTCCCCTTTGATGTCGTGGACGATGCAGCTTCCCGGCCAGGTCAGCAGAGATGGAATGACCAGCCCGACGCCCTTGCCCGAGCGCGTCGGTGCGAAACACAGCACATGCTCGGGGCCGTCATGGCGCAGATAGCGCTTGGCGAACTCGCCGAGCACCACACCATCCTCGCCGAGCAGACCGGCGGCGCGGATCTCCGATTCACTCGCCCATCGCGCCGAGCCATAGGTCTGCGCGTTCTTCATCTCGCGGGCGCGCCAGACCGACATCGCGATGGCGACCGCAGTGCCGGCGAGGCCGCCGGACGCGGCGATCATGCCCCCGGTGGCGAAGATGTCGGGGGCGTAGGCGTCATAGAAGAACCACCACCAGAACAAGGCGGGCGGCGGATAGACGGGATAGTCGCCGAGCATGAACCACGGATCGCCGAGCTGGGGCTGGTAGGCGAGCGCGGCGGCGGTCCATTGTGTCGCGATCCAGATGCCGAGCAGCACGACCGAGAAAACGGCGATGAGCTGGCCCCAGAGGATTTTGGTGGCGGACATGGGTCATTCCTTGGGGTTGGAGAGAAAGGCGATCACGGTCACAGGCCGAGCCCCCGTTGGCGGCCGAAGGTCCAGTCGACGCCGCCGCCCGGCGTCATCGTGCCGGCGACGGGGCTGCCGAGCTGCTGTTCGAGCGCCGGGCGCCAGGGCACGAGCTGGAAGCCCAGCCCCTCCTCGATCATGGCGAAGCGCCCGGAGGCCAGCGTCACCCGCTCGCGATAGAGGCCCGTGACATGCTCGCCGGGCGCGGACGGGCGATGGGCTAGCCCGGTGCGATCGGCGATGGCGTGGGCGGCATCATCCAGTTCGCGGGCGCGCAGCGTGTTCAGGAGATCGCGGGCGAAGACCCAGCGCTGGCCCTGCCGCCGCGCCAGCCCTTCGCCGGCGAGGTGCTCGGCGCGCGCCGTCATGGCGTCGCGAATCTCGGCGCCGAAGCCGCTGCCGGTGGCGGCCGGCTCGCGAGCGACGAGCTGCCGGTCGAGCCAGGTCGCGCCCGGCGCCGTCACCTGTTCGGCGATCGACAGGTCGGAGCGGGTTGCAAGCGACAGCCGCTGCGCGCCGCGGGTATCCTCCCAGGAGCGCAGCTCGACGACGGCGCCGGGCTTCGCGTCGCCGGTCATATCGATGTCGTCGAAGCGCAGGTGATGGACCCGTCCGTCTGCGCCGTCGATCAACGCATAGGCCGTGCCTTTGAGTTCGTCATGGAGTCCACGCTCGATCAGCCGCCCCAGCACCGGCTCGGCGGGCGCCACGTCGTGCATCGCGAAGGCGCGCAGATCGGGCGCCCGGCCGTCGCGCGTCATCGCCCGGTGCATGGTCTTGATGATGTCGCCGCGGATCGAGAGGTCGCGCAGCGTCTCTTCCATCTCCGACTTGAAGTGCCACTGGCCGGGCGCGATCTCGTTGGCGAGGCCGAGCCGCTGGAGTTTCATTGCGCGGCCGACGAGCATCTGCCGCATCGCAGGATCGGCGTCGGCCGCGTCGGGCCGCAGGTCGACCAGGATCTCGGTCTCGGAGAGCTTCTGGAGTTTCCAGTCGAGGCTGGTCCAGCGTTCGGCTTCGACCTCGCGGCGGAGCTGGGCGTCGATCTCCTGCTCGCTGCGCGGACCCAGTTCGAGCGTCACGCGCCCTTCGGCGCGCTCACGCATCCCCTCCCGGATATAATCGCGGTCGATCACGAGATCCTCGCCGGTCTCGGTCACGCCGCGGACGAGGACGTGGATGTGCGGGTTGTCGGTATTCCAGTGGTCGATCGCCACCCAGTCGAGGCGCGTGTCCAGGTCGCGCTCCATGTCGGCCATCAGCTCGCGCGTGAAGGCGCGCAGGTCGTCCATCTCGACCGCATCCTCGGGGCTGACGATGAAACGGAAATGGTGCCGGTCATCCTCGCAGCGTGTCGCGAAGGCATCGCGGTCGGCCGCGTCGCCGCGCGCGTCGAACATGGCGGCATCGCGTCCGTCCCTGGTGACGCCCTCGCGCTCCAGATAGGCGATGTGCCGGGCGAGCGGCGCGGCGCGGAAGCGGGCGCCCCGGTGGCGGACGACGCGTGCCTTGATGACGACGCGCCGGGCATTGGTCGGACGCCGCGACAGGATGGCGGCGCGCCGGCCGCGTCCGCGCGTTCCCGTGCCGCGCCGGCCAGGCGATCCGCGACGCCGGCTGAGCTGCCCGGCCTTCATCGCCCGCCGCTTGACCTGGGCAACCAGCTTCTCTGCTTTCCGGGCACTGCGCGCGCCTGCATCGCGCCCTCTTCCCGGCCGAACCCGGAAATCGTCCTCGACCTCGCTCATCGCCGTGCTTCCCGGCGCAAATCCGAGGGCGACGGCGCATCGGAGGCTGATATTGCTGGATAATTCGTGGCGAGCGACGGCGGCCCCTTGGCGGCGACGGCGCAAGAAAGCACATAAAACCAACCACATGAGGGGCAAGCGCCGTCGCCCCTTTTATCTCGCCGTCGTTGGGTTGTGGGTGTGCGGCCTCCTTTTGCCCCTGGCACCCCGTCGACCAGACACCCGCGACAGCCGCCGCCGGGGGCGGTCGGGGCGCGCGATGGCGGGCACCGGAACGGCGGCGGGAGGGACGCCTCGACGGCGTCGCTCCCGCGCGGGAAGAGAAGGGAGACGGCAAAGACAACGCGATCGCGGCGGTCCCGGCCGGCAGCGATCACGCGTATCGGAAGGAACGGCGCATCGTCAGCGCCGTCCCCTCCGATCGACGGTTTCTTGGTCAAGCCAGCGCCGCCTCGCGCTGGTCGAGATCGAGGCCGCGAAGCCGTGCCTTCGCCTCCGCCAACTCGCGTTCGATCTGCCGCCGTTCGCCCGGATCGTCGATGCCCCGAAGCTCGGCGCGCAGTTCCTCGATATGCTGGGTGAGCGTCATCATCGTCTCCTTTGTCTGAAATGACGATGATCGCCCCTGGGGCGGGTCGGGCCGGGTCAAGAGACCGCGGCGCTTGCGCCGCGGCCGCCTTGGCGGCGATGGGGGTCACGATTTTTTTCGGCGCCGCGCCACGTTCGAGATTAAGCGCCACCGCCCGATCGCCGAAAAAAATGGTGGGGCCCCGTCGTCTCTTGAGGCGGTCCGGCCCGTCCCAGATGCTGGGAAGACATGAGAAGACATCCCCCTCTCCCCATGCGCTGGCCTCCTGCAACGCCGACCCCAAGCGCCTGCGCTGGGAGAGAGCGCCAAGTCGCACGCCCTCGACGCTCATGCTGCGCCGATGCAGCGCGCCGATCATCGCGGCAGCCCCTCGCCGAGCGCGACGAACAGCGTTTCGCGCGGCTCCGACCGGCGCTCCTCCTGCGGGGGCGACGAGGCTGAATCGAGTGCGTCGACGGCAGGCTCATCGTCGCCTTCGACGCTATCCGGCCGCACGGGAAAGAGCGCGGCGCGCATCCAGGCATTGCGATCCGGCGGCGGCGCGACGGCGGCACGCACCGGCGCCGATCCGCCGACGACCGGCGCAAGACTATCGAGATAGGCGAGCGTTTCGGCGGGCAGCGGGCGGCGGCGCGCGAGATAGTCCTGATAGCGGCCGGGACCGGCATTATAGGCCGCGAGGAAGCCCGGCGACCCGAAGCGGTCGTGCATCTCGCGCAGATAGGCGGTGCCGCCGAGAATGTTCGCGCGGGGCTCGAACGGGTCGTTGCCGAGCCGGTAGCGGACGCGCAGAATTGCCCAGGTCCCGGGCATGATCTGCATCAGCCCCATCGCCCCGGCCGGTGAGACCGCGCCCCGATCGCCGTTGCTTTCGACGCGCATCACCGCCCAGATCCAGCGTTCGGGAACGCCGAAGCGGCGCGACGCCTCGGCGACATGATCGGCGATATTGGCGGTGCGCGCGGTCGCATCGCCGCGAACGGGCGGTGCGGCGGTTTGCGCCGGCACTGGCGCGCTCGCAAGGGCGAGCGACGTCAGGGCCAACGCAGCGACGCGATGCAGGCCGCGCACCGGATCAGCTCTGTTCGTCGCGCTTCTGCGGCGCGTTGAGCGAGAGCACGAAGGCATGTCCCGCGTCGTCGGCGCGGAACAGGTTGGCGCGGATGAACCCGTTCGGGAACAGCGGGCCGACAATCTTCAGGGAGACATAGTCGCCGGCCTTCTCGCCGACTTCCTTCCAGGCGAAGCCTGCTTCCGCCCCGTCCTCGCCATCGAGCCTGATGCGATAGTCGGGCGCGCTGTCCGCGTCGCTCGGCTCCATCGCAACCAGCACGACGACGGGCTCGTGGAGTCCGAAGGCGCGAACCTCGCCGGTGTAACCGCCGGACGTGCGGGTGAAGGTGCCAATATTCATGTCAGCTCTCCTGTGGCTGCGGTGGGGAAGCGGGCTGTGCGGGCGGATCGACCCAGAGCGGCGTCGCGCGGCCGATCACGGTGCCGGCCGGGAGCGGCCCGAAATACCGGCCGTCCATGCTGTCGGGCACGTCCGGGTTGGCAAGGAACAGCTCGTCGCCGGCGAGGCGGCGGCAGCCCTGCCAGGACGGCAATGGACGGCCCAGCCGATCGGCCTCCCGCGCAATCGCGATGAGCCGACCGTCGACCGTGACGCGCGCGGCCGTGCGGCAGACAAGCTGACCGGGGAGCGCCACGACATGCTTGAGGAGCGGCACGCCCTCGGGGAGATAGCCGCGCGCGGCGAGGAAGGCGGCGAGCCGCTCGGGCGGCGCGACCGCGACGAGATCGCCGCGCCGCACCCGGTCCACGGGCCGCACCCGGTAAAGCCCGATGGGCGCGCTGGCGCTGGCGTTCCAGATGAGGCGGGGGACGGGGTCGAGCACCGCGACCAGGGTGAACAGACCGGCGAACAGGCCGACCGCGGCGCCGGTCGCGCGCGCATAGAACAGCCGCCTCATGGCCGCAGCTCACGGCGCTGGAGCCAGGCGCGATGACGCGCGAGCGTATAGGCTCGGGGGGCGTGGCCGGCGGCGATCCGGTTATGGACGTGGCGCCAATGGTCGGGCGCGGCATCGCCGGCATCGAGTTCGAGCGCTTCCACCGCATCGATCGCGCCGAGCACCTGGGCGACCTTGGGCCATCCCTCGATCCTGAGCAGGCTTTCACCGCCGGGGCGGACGAACGGGAGGGTCGTATAGGGTTCGCCCGGCGCGACGACGCGCACGATATCGATGCGCGAGAAGATCGTGCCATAATCGTTCGCCGACCAGCGGACGAAGGCGAACACGGTGCCGGGGCGAAACTCGACGATGCGCCGCCGCCGGTCGAGGATACGCCCGCCCGCCTCGCGGCCGAAGCGCAGCCAATGCTCGATCCGCTGGGCGATCCAGGTCAGCTCCACCTGCGCCATGCCGGTCGCGGCGAGCGCGGTCGGCAGCAGACCGACCGGCAGCGCGGAGGACCGATCGCCGTTCATCGCGTCTCTCCTTGGGTGTCGGGAAACTCGCGCTCGAGAAGCGCGCGCAGCATGTCGGCGACCGAGCAGCCGCGGCCGATGGCTGCGAGCTTGAGGCGTCGGCGCAGCGCCGGGGTGACGTCGATCGTCAGGCGCGCGGTAAAGGCCGAGGCGGGCCGATCCCACACGGTCGACTCGCCCGCCCTGATCCAGCGGTCGGCGTCGCCGGGGCGCGCGGCGAATCCTCCGGGCTTGTTGCCGGTCATGAGCTGCCCCCGGTGTCGAACGGCAGCACGCCGGCGATCCGGTCGCTGGCGCGCGCCGCCATCGCGGGATCGATCTCGCAACCGATATAGCGTCGCCCGGTCAGCCGGCACGCTTCGCCCGCGGCACCCGAGCCTGCGAACCAATCGCCGACCAGCCCGCCCGGCGGGCAACTCGTGCGGATCAGGATTTCGAGAAGCGCGACCGGCTTCTCGGTCGGGTGGCGTCCGCTTCGGGGGCTTTGCGCGTCGACAACGGATTTCATGATCCGCGTGCCGTCGTCATGATATTCCAGCGCGCCGATCTTTCCGGCATGTGCCAGGCGATCGGGTCGTTGCTTTCTTACCGATTTGCTCTTGTGCAGCGCCGGGACGCGCTGGACGTCATTGTAAACGTCGCGCCATTTCCCGGTGCTGCGGTAAAACTGGGCGGCCAGCTCATGGACGCGCTTGAACCGATCGGCCGCCATGCCCGTGCCGTTCGGCTTTCGCCAGACGATGTCCTGGGCGTATCTCAGGCCCGCCTCTTTGAAGCGCGGCGCTTCGGCCATGAAAGAGCGCAGCGAGCCGAACACCCAGAGCGAACCTGACGGACGCAGTGCCGCGCAGGCGAGCGCCAGCCAGCCCTCGACGCGGCGATCCCAGGCGAGCGAGGTGTCGCCGTAAGGGGGATCGGCGAGGATCAGGTCGAAGGGACCATGCGCGGGCATCGCGACGCGGCAGTCGGCGGCGAGGATCGTCATGGCGCGAGCCTCCGGACGGCACCGGCAAGCGCCGCGATCTCGGCCGCCGCGCGGCAGTCGGGATCGACCTCGTGCGCGAGGCGTCCATCCTGCATCGCCTGCGCGAAGATGATCCGCTGACCGATCGGCGGGACGATCAGCGGCGGGTCGTGGTCGGCGAGCGCGCGGGCGGTTTCCCGCGCGAGCACGGTGCCGGCACCGCAGCGATTGAGCACGAAGCGCGCGGCGAGTTGGGGACGGAAGCCACGCGCCTCGGCAAGCAGCGCAAGCATCTCGGCCGACGCCCAGCCGTCGATCGGCGAAGGCTGGACCGGAATCAGCACGAGATCGGCGGCGAGCAGGGCCGAACGCATCAGCCCGGCGACGCGCGGCGGTCCGTCGATCACCAGCATGTCGGCGCCGCGCGCCAGGTCGGGGGCTTCCTGGTGCAACGTGCTGCGTGCCAGGCCGAGCACGGCGAACAGACGCGGTGCGCCTTCCCGGGCGCGCTGTTCGGCCCAATCGAGCGCGGAGGCTTGGGGATCGGCGTCGACCAGCGTGACACGCGCCCCGTCTCGGGCCCATTGCCCCGCCAGGTGCAGCGCCAGCGTCGTCTTGCCGGTGCCGCCCTTCTGGTTGAGGACCGCGACGATCATCGCCGCCTGTCCACAGGCGCGAAACCGGCGCGGCGCGTTAGGAGGAATCCGAAGGATTCCTGGTTAGGTATGTTAGGCGCGCGGCGACTCGTTGCGGCTTGCCGAGTCGCGGGGCCTTCGGGTTCCCGATAGGCCGAACATCCGGTTCCCGATCGGCCGAGTCCGCCGGTTCCTGATAGGCCGAGTCCCATCACGACTTGTCCACAGGCAGGCCGACGCGGCGCATCGCGGTCTCGAACGGGTCGGCGGGGATCGGCGCGAAGCTGAGGCGCTCGCGGCCGAACGCGAACTCGAGGGTCAGCCGGTAGCCCGGCAGCGGCTGGCGGCGGACGATACCGCGCAGCTCGAACGCGAACCGCTTCAGCGGCGAGAGCACGCCGGATTTGAGGTGGAGATGCTCGACATCGAAGCTCCAGCCGCCGCGCTGGCGACCGCCATGCTTGCGCACGATGCGGTAGAGCCAGCGTTCGAGCCCGCCGGTGAGGTCGAAATAGGCGCGCTCGATGGTGAGCACGAGCGCCTGGTCGATGACCCCGGCGTAGAACCAGTCGGGCAGGATCAGCTCGAGGCCGAGCGGGCGGCCGCTGCCGTCGAGCCGCTCCTGCCATTCGTTGATCCAGGAGAAGCGATGGCGGCGGCGCTGGTGCTGCTGGCGGATCGAGGTGGCGATCGTGGTGGACTGGAGCCGGTCGAGCGCGGCCTTGAGGCGGTCATAATGATCGCGCCCGGTGCTGCGCCCGGTGAAGGTGAGGATTTCGTGGGGTGTCGCGGCCATCAGGCGCGAAGTCGGGCGCCCGGCGTCGCGCGCCTCGACGATCTGGCTCGCCGCCCAGATGAGGACGTCGGCGTCCCAGATGGTCGCCATGCCGTGCTCGGCGGTGGCTTCGACCAGGATCCAGGTCTCGCCCATGCGGAAGTCGATCGGTGCGACGCGCTTCGACTTGGCGAGGCTGAAGAAGGGCCAGGCCATCAGATCCTGCGCGTCGCGCGGCGCCAGCTCGCCGGGGATCGCGCGGAACAGGTCGAGCTGGGCGCGCTCCGCGCTGGCTCGCCGCGTGCCGGGCGGGGATGCGGACATCGCGGTCAGCGCCCCTGCTCGCGGGCAAGGGCGGCGAGCCGGGCGAAGCGCTTCTTCGCCGGGTAGATGACGCCGTCGCCGGGATCGGAGGTCGAGCGCCGCGAGCCCTTCGCGGCCCAGGCATCGAGATCGTCGAGCGCATAGACGATGCGCCCGCCGAGTTTCCGGAAGACCGGCCCGGTGCCATAGCAGCGATGCTTTTCGAGCGTCCGCGCCGACAGGCCGAGATGGACGGCCGCGTCGGGCGTCCGGAGGTAGCGCGGCATTGTCGGTTCGGGCGTGTCCGTCACGAAGGGGCTCCGGCGAAGCGCGGGGCCGTTCCGGCCAAGCGCGGGCTGCTGGAGCCAAGACTGGGAAAGAATGGCCAAGGCCGGGAGCGACGCGGATCAGGAGGCGCGTTATTGTCCCCGCCTCGCGTCAGGCGCCGGTGAGCAGCGCGCGATAGCCGCCTGCGACCAGGGCCCGCGCCGCGCCGAGCGCCCGCTGCGTGTTGCGGCGCTCGGTCGAGACTTCCCACTCGCGGCTCTCGTAACGACGCATGTGGGGATAGAGGATGGCGGCCATGTCCTGCCGCGGCGCGTGGGCGGCATCGGCATCGAGGAGGCGTAGAAGCCGGCTGTAGCGCCGGCGTTGCAGCCGGGTCGGCGCGAGCCCTCGCGGGACCGGCCCTGCCGCCCGTCCGCCGAGACGACGAGCGAGACGATGGGCGGCGGCCGCGCGGCCCAGGATGCCGAAGCCGTTGACGATGGCGATCACGACCGGACGCAGCGGATCGGGATCGGTGAGCCAGAGCCGGTGGACACCGCGCCGGTCGCCGATCACGAGATGGCGGCCGTCCGGTAAGGTGCGGTCGGCGAGCACCGGCCCGATCGACGCGGGATCGAGCGGGCGGGCGTCCCGTGCGTCAGCAGGAGCGGCGTCGAGCCGGACGGTGGCGGCGCTGAGATCGGGGGACCAGAGCGCTGGCGCGTCGTCGGCGGGCAGGTCGGGCTCGCAGGGGAAAGGACAACCCCCATCGGTGCGCGAGCGCGAGCATGGCTTCGTCCGCAGCGAGCTTGGCGAGCGGGCGGCTGCGCGCCAGGGCGTGATATTCGCGGCAATAGCCGGGATTGCGGCGCAGGAACTCCTGCGCGAACCCGGTGAGATCGAGGTTGGCGAAATCGTCGTCGGTGTGCGGCGAGCGCCAGTCGTTCACAGATTGCATGGACAGCCTCCCCTTGCGGCATCTCCGGTGCCGAAGGCTGTCAGGGTGCGGCGCTGCCGGAGCTTTTGAAGTCACCAAAGCTGGCCGGGGCGGTACCTGGAAATGCGCCGCGCGCGCGGCCGAGTGAGCGCTATTTCCGACCTTGCTCGAGCAGGTCGCGATAGCCTGTCTCGGTCATCCAGCGGGCGCGGGCGAGATGGGCGTCATGCACGGCTCTCGCGCGGTCGGGCTCGGCCGCCGCGTCGAGGCCGAACAGGATCAACGCAACTTCGCGCCAGTCCGCCTGTTCCTTGGCGGCTTCGAGCAGGCGCAGATAGGTGACGAAATGGCGCTTGTCATAGGCGGTGACGTGATCGGATCGCGGCGGGCAGTCGTCGAAGGGAGGCGTCGTCACCGGCGCACCGGGAAGGGCTTGCGCCGGCGCGGCACGCCGGTCCATAGCAGCGAACGATCCGAAATGGACTGAATCGCTTCCTCCCGTATCGGGCCAAGCCTCTACCCTCGCGGGTATGACGCGGCGGCGCATCGGGGCGACCGCACACCGTGACAAGCGGTCCACCGTCTCCCAAAATATCCGCGTATTATAATGCGTAGCACGATAATACGCGATTGCTTTCTATCCTGTGGATGGACATCCGCAAACTGTTTGGCGCCAATGTGCGTCGTTATCGTGTCAGTCTGACTATCAGCCAGGAAGCGTTGGGTGTGCGGATGGGCGTCGACCGGGCCTATGTGAGCGCGATCGAGCGTGGTGTTCAGAATGTGACCCTGCTCTCGATGTGGGAGGTCGCGCAGGCGCTCGGCGTGCGTCCGGCCGCCCTGCTCGCCGAGGACGTGGTCATCGGGGATGACGACGGGCAAGCCTAGCGGCCGAACGGCGCTGCCTGTGCGGGCGCGGCGAGATCGAACGCGGCGAGGCGGCCCCAGGCGCTGGCGCCGACAGCAAGCGCGCCCGCACCCGCGATGAACTGACGCCAGAGGTCGGGCACGCCGCCGAGCGCAAGCACGCCGTGGACGGCGTGATAGCCGGCGAAGGCAGCCGGGACCGCGAACAGCAGCGCGACGCCGAGCCGGGTGATCGGGGAACGGGCAAGCGCGAACAGCATCTGGCCGGCAATCAGCGTGCCGATCGCGGCGGCGAGGCCGGCGAGCAGCGCCGTGAGCACGCCCGAGCCGCCGGCGTGCATCCACAGGCCGAGCGAGACGCCCGCGAAAAAGGGCAGTGCATGGACGGCGAGCGTGAACAGCAGCCAGCACAGGAAGAAGATGAGCGGAACAATGAGCAGCAGCGCGATGGTCATAGCGGCCTCCGGGACGGGTTTCGTCGTTGGGAGGCGCTCACAGGGATCATCACAGCGCCGATCTTGCCGTGAGCATAGCAGACAGGGCCGCTCGGCGGAAGATCACGCCGGCAAGCCGCTGCGATCGCCAGACCGATAGGTCGACGTGGCGCCGACGCGGCAAAGAGGTCGCCGCCGCCCAGCGGCGACGACCGTGGGGATCAACGCTTCTGCAGGTGATCCAGCAATCCGTAGCGCTCGGCGACGCTGCCCCGCCTCGGGCGTGCCGCTTCCGTCGCCATCGCATCGGTGATGCTGGCGGTCAGCCCGTCGATCACGAAGCCCTTCTCGGCCAGCGCGCCGAGAAGCGAGGCGAGCGTCGGAAATTCCTCGATGCGCGTGCCCATCCAGAGGTCGGGCCATTCGGTTTTCGGATTCTCGAACGCCTGGAGGAAATAGGTTCGAAGCGGCGGATCGTAGCCGATCGTCGCATTGTCGTCGGTGCGGGCGGGCGAGCTGATAGTGATGGCGTAGCGGCTCATCGGAGCCTCCTTGTCGTGTGCGGGATGGCCGGTGACGCGCATTAACGCCGCGCCGGAAAGGAGAAGGCCCGGCGGAGAAGCTCCGCCGGGCCGGTGTCCCGATCAGAACGGGACGTCGTCGTCGAGGTCATTGGGGGCGTTCGAGCCGGCGTTCCCGCCGGTCTGGGCGGGCTTGCCCCGGCTGAGGAAATCGACCGTCTCGGCGATGATCTCGCAGCCGTAGCGTTCCACGCCGCCCTGGTCGGTCCACTTGGTGTAGTGGATGCGGCCGCGGACCAGCACCTTCATCCCCTTGGTGCAATGCTCCTGGACCGTCTTGCCGAGACCGTTGAACACCGTGACGCGGTGCCATTCGGTGTCCTGCTCGCGGCGGCCCTGAGCGTCCCGAACAACCTGGCCGTCCTTGTAGCGGGGACGCGAGGTGGCGAGGCGGATGGAGGTGATGTTGGTGCCGCCCTGGGTGGTGCGGCTTTCCGGGTCCGCGCCGATGTTGCCGGCGAGAATGACGATGTTCTGCATGTGACTTCTCCGTTGCTTCACGTCCGAGGGACCGTCCCTCCGACGAAGCCCGGCCAAGGCCGTCGGGAGCCGCCTGCACCGCCGCGCCCAGCGCGGCGGCTCGACCCCAAAGGCCCGGAGTGGTGCGGGCAGCCGCTTCAGCGGCAACACGGTCCGGCGCCGCCGGGGTTGTCGGCGGAAACCGAACGGACTTAGGGATTCGCCAGTCGGAGGGACCGCATCCCTTCGGCGGAAGCACGCCGGAGAGACCTGCAACGCCATCGGCATCGCCGCGCTGCATCGCGCCGGACATGGGACCCCCTCCCGGCGGCGCGCCCACACGCCTTCCCCACGCGGCGACGCTGCTTCGGAAAGACGGTTTCGGGACGGGGACCGCCGCCGCGCGGCACCCGCATGGCCGCGTGCCGACCACTATCGGCAAGACGGTGCGGGATATGCGGTGTGGGATGACACTGTTCCCGGCGCCCCGCCACGGCAAGGGACAGAGGAGAGCCGGAACGCCGGCTGCGCCGATCATGCCGATCGGGATGCCGTCGCGGGCAAATGCCGGGAACGGCGGCGGGAACACCGGCTCCCGTCTCCCTGTCCCGGCTGATCTTCACTCTGATCGGGACACCGGCCTGGTCAGGCTATCGGCGAGCTTTCCGCAAATACGGCGTTGCGGAAATCAGGATTTCAGCGCGCCGCCGGCCGCCATCCCGCGCGCTGGGCGTCGCCGAGCGAACAGAACCAGCGTTCGCCGCGGCTCATGTCGATTCTGACCGCGGCATAATCGCGCTGCCCTGGCGCATGGACGATCCGGCGTCCGTCCGCATTGATGTTGCCCTTGAACGGGCAGCGCCGGTCGGGCGGCGCGGCCGATGCCCGGCGCCGCTCCGCCTCGCGGGCCGCGCGCCATTCCCAGGGCGGCGTGATCGTGCCGATCCAGACGCCGATGCGTCGGCGGCGGGCGGCCTGTTGCGTCGCACGATAGGCGCCTTCGCTGTAGCGCGGATAGTCGAGCGCCCAGCCGTTCTCGACCAGCCATCCGCCTATGTCGCGACCGCGGGCCGTGCAGCGCGCGACGGGGCGACCGCCCTGGTCGCGATAGGCCGGAACGCAGCGCACGGCGGCGGTTCCGAGCCACGCGCGCAAGGCGGCTTGCGCACCGCGTCCGCACGGCCATTGCCGGCCGGCTGCATCGCGGCACTGCTGGGCCAATTCCGGCGCATCTATGCCCAGAACCCGCACGCGCGCCCCGCCGAGGTCGAAGGTGTCGCCATCGACAACGCTGGCCCGGCCCTCGATGGGCTGGGCGGCCTGAACGGCTCCACAGGTCGAAGCGGCGATCAGGACAGCAGCGAAACGCAGGGACAATGAAGCAACGGCGGACATGGCTGAGACCTTATTGTCAGGGACGAACCCGAGGGCAATGGGCGGCGCTTAAGCGCCGCCCCGGTTGCGGAAGTCCCACACCTTGATGCCGATCACCTTCGCCTTGTCGCGGATATTGTCCTGGATGCCGGTGCCGGGGAAAACCACGAGGCCCCTGGGCATGGCCTCCAGCACTGCGTCGTTGCGCTTGAATGGCGCGGCCCGCTTGTGCTTGTCCCAATCGGGCTCGAAGGGAATGCTCGGGACCTTGGCGGCATCGGCCCAGAGGACCGCGATATGCTCGCCGCCGGTGCTGGTCGCGCCATGCAGCAGGACCATGTCAGGGAACTTGGCCTTGAGCTTGTCGAGCGTGGCGCAGATGAACCGGGCGTCGTTGAACCCCGGACCCGAGGAGACCGCGATGCGGGTGCCCGGAGGCAGAAGCACCTGCTTGTCGGCCCATCTGCGCGTGTTGAAAAAGGCGTTGCTGTCGACGATAGCCGAGGTCAGCTTCTTGCGATTGACCTTGGAGCCGGAACGGGGAAGCCACGGCTTCTTGGTGTAGGCGCGGTATTGGTCGGCGCTGGCATCGCGCAGATATTCGAACGTGTCGCGCCGCTCGATCATCGTGATACCCTCGGCGAGCGCGCGCTCGAGTTCCAGAGACCGCACCTCCGAGCCGTCCTGTTCGCGCTGGAGCCGTTTCTGGGTCTGCTCATTGTCGTCCAGCTCGCGCTCGACCCGGCGGATGCCGTTCTGGAAGACATTGACGATGCCCCAGAGGATGTCCTCGAGGTCGGGTTCGATGCGGGTGTCGATCAGCGCAGCGACGATGCCGTCGAACATATCGGCCACCGCGCCGTCGACGAGGCGGGCCTCGGGCAAGGGACGCTGGTCGGGCTCGTCCTCGAACGGCCGGTAGCCGTAGAGCTGCATCTCCTGGATGAGCTGGACCATCGAGGATTCGGCATGTTCGGGTTCGTCGGCGGGAATATCGTCGTTGTCGGTCATGGGTGTCGCCCTTCGGCCTAGGACCGCGACCCTCGCGGCCTTCATGGCGACGGAAAGCAGCGAGCCGGGCGGCGCGCGCACCGCCAAGCGCAAGCGGTCCCGCGCGCCCGCGCGCGGGATGGCGGCCGGAGCGAAGCGGAGGTAAGGGCAGCGGGGGCTATTTTGCTTCGCGATGCAAAGCGGCCGCTCGCGGCCGCGGCGGAAAATAGTCCCCGCTGCCCGTTGCGCGCGACGAACGCCTGCTGCCCGGTCGCCCTCTATGAAGGCCGGGGCGCGTCCTCTCGGACGCAAGCGGCGCCCCATAGCGACGCGCGCTTCCGCCGGCGATCCACGAAACTGCCCGCTTCCCGGCCGTCAGCCCGACAGGAGGAAACGCTCGGCGTCTTCGGCCTTGAGCTGGGGCAGCAGATGCGTCCGCAACCGATCCTTACCGAGAAGGCGCAGGTCCGAATTGAAGTCGTCGAGCTGAGGCAGGAGCGGCATCGTCTCGATCCCGGCCTCGGCGGCGCGCTCGGCCAGAGTCTTGTCCGCCGCGTCGCCGGTCGGATCGTCATCACGCGCGACATAGAGGCGACGAAGCTGCGGCGGGAACAGGATGGCCGCGAGATGAGCGCCCGAGAGGCCCGCGATCGCCGGCATGGCGGGTGCGATCTGACGCAGCGACAACATGGTCTCGATGCCCTCGCCAGCGAACATGACCGGACCTGCCTTGCCCAAGCGGACGCCGTTTCCGAGCAACAGGCCCATCGCGCGGCGCGGATAGGCGACAGGCGCCTTGCCCGCCGCCGCCGGATCGAGCCAGGTGCGATGCACGCCGGTCAGCCGGCCGTCGAGATCGGTCACGGCCGCGATCATCGCCGGCCAGGCCGACCGGGTGCCGGGCGCATCCTTCTTCGACGGCCGATAGTAGCAGCCCGGCTTGAACCGCAGCGCGTCGCAATCGCGCAAAACCGTAATGGCGCGTGTCTCCAGATAGGCTTGCACGACGCTGCCGGTGATCGAAGCCGATCCGCCGAACAGCCGTCCCGCAGCCTCCGGCGTCCCGGACGCCGCCTTGGCGGGACGTCGCCATCGCGGCTCGGGATCGGGGTCCGGCATCGGCAAGCTGAGGAAACGGCGGGCCTCATCGAGCGTTTCGCGCATCGACCGGGTGCCCTGGGCGATGGCGATGATGTCGAGCAGGTCGCCGTGATCGCCGGTTGCGGCGTCGGTCCATTTGCCCGCCGCACCGCGTCCGTCGGGGGACGCGGCGAGACGGACATAGAGGCTTCGCCCCGGCGTGTTGCGGACATCGCCGACCAGCCAGTAGCGGCCCTCGCGATGGCCTTTGGAGAGGTAGCGGCGGCAGACGGCCTCTGCATGGTCGGCAAGCCGCCGGGCGATTTCGGGTGCGGGATTGTTCATGGCGCCGATCCTTGTCCTCACGGCTCACGCCGCATGGCGCTCGCCGACCCGCAGGAGCTTGTGGCGCTCCATCAGGCGGGCGAGCACGTTCGGACCGTCGGCCCCCGTCGGGACGAACAGCCGCAGCTTCCACGAGATGATCTCCGAGATCAATCCCATCGCCTTCAGCCGGTCGCGCATGGCGTCGGTGAAACCCGACAGCTCGATCCGGTTCGTGCCCATGACGCGGGCGCGGCGAAGCTGGAGCCCGTCCGCGAGATCGAGGATCGTCTGGCCGTCCATCAGCGCGGAATAGGCGGCGTCGGGCGCCAGCACCGGGCCATTGTCGTTGGCTGTGGCGGTCGCCGCCCAGGCCGGGGACACACGGCGGCCGACGATCCGCTCGCCGTCGTCGGTCTGGAGCCGATAGACGCGCGTGGATTCCTGCGGCAGTCGCTTCCAGATCGGCAGCAGCAACCCGGCGACGACGTGCATGGTGCTGGTGACGAACTCGGGGACGTCGGCCAGCTCCTTTTCCCAGGGGTGCGTGAACGCGGCGCGGTCGACCTCGCGCCATTGCGTCTCGGCCATTGCCGCAAGCGGCATCGGCGTCGATTCCATCGGCCGGACCAGACGGATGCGCGGCTCGATGCTGCCGTCGTCGAGCTGAACCCCGCGCGTCGGGATCTGCACGGCGGCCCGGCCCGACTGCGCGTTGACGAGCAGCTTCGCGCGGCGGTCGCGCAGATGGTCGAGCGCCTCATCCAGCGTCACCGGCCGGTTGCGGTCCTTGCGTTCGATCGTCAGCAGCCGGGTTTCGGCCGAGGTGCCGGGATGGGTGTAGATGATCGTGCGCTCGACCACGGCGAAGCTCTCGGCCTGGAGCGTCTCCAGCCCCAGTTCATAGGTTCCGCTCGCGATCGCCCCCTCGATGCGGGTGGACAGCAGATCCTCGAACCGGGTGAACAGAATGTTCTGGAGGTCGATGGTGAGCGCCAGCATCCGGTTGAGGAAGGTCGTGATCGGCGGCAGCTCGTCTCGCAGGCCGCCCTCACCGCCGAGCGTCAGCCCGGTTGCGGCTTCGAAGGTGCCGAGCGAGCAGCCGTCGATCCGGCCCGCGTAGATCAGCCGGTAAAGCTGGCGCAGCGCATCGGTCGCATACCAGCTTTCCAGATTGTCCTCCGGGCGGAACAGTCCCTGGCCGCCCGTCTGGCGTTGACCGCGCGTGATCGCGCCCAGCGTGTCGAGACGCCGCGCGATGGTCGAGATGAAGCGCTTCTGCGCCTTCACATTGGTCGTTACCGGCCGGAACAGCGGCGGCTGCTTCTGGTTGGTGCGGTTCGACCGGCCGAAGCCCTGGATCGCGTTGTCGGCCTTCCAGCCCGCCTCGAGCAGATAATGGACGCGCAGCCGCTGGTTCTTCGCACCGAGGTCGGCATGGTAGCTGCGCCCGGTGCCGCCCGCGTCGGAGAAGATCAGGATGCGCTTGGCGTCGCCCTGGAAAGCGTCGGTTTCGGCGATGTTGGCCGAGCCCGGCCGGTTCTCGACGACGAAGCGGTCGATGCCGTCCGACCCCCGCCGCTTGACGATGCGCCGCGAGCGTCCCGTCACCTCGGCGACCATGTCGGTCCCGAAATGATGAAGCACCTGGTCGAGCGCGGCCGGGACCGGCGCCAGCGAAGCGAGCCGCTCGATCATCCGGTCCCGGCGTTCGATCGCCTCGCGCGATTCGACCGGATTGCCGTCCTTGTCGGTGACGGGCCGGGACGAAAGATTGCCTTCGCCGTCGGTGAACGGCTCGTAGAGCTGCACCGGGAAGCTGTGCTGGAGGTAGGAGAGCACATATTCGCGGGGCGTCACGTCCACCCGGACATCGTCCCATTCCTCGGTCGGGATCTCGGCGAGGCGGCGTTCCTGCAAGGCTTCGCCGGTCGAGACGATCTGGATGATGGCGGCGTGGCCAGCTTCGAGATCGCGCTCGATGCTGGCGATCATCGTCGCCGTCTGCATCGCCGTGATGAGGTGGTTGAAAAAGCGCTGCTTGGCGGACTCGAACGCGCTGCGCGCGGCCGATTTTGCCTGACTGTTCAGGTTGCTGCCGGCGGCGCGCATCGCCGCGTCGAGATTGTTGTGGATGACCTGGAAAGCGCCGGCATAGGCATCGTAGATGTCGATCTGCGGCGGGGTCAGCGCATGTTCGAGCATCTCATATTCGACGCCGTCGAAGGAGAGCGACCGCGCCGAGTAGAGGCCGAGCGCCTTGAGGTCGCGGGCGAGCACCTCCATCGCCGCGACCCCGCCATTCTCGACAGCGGTGATGAACTCGCCGCGCGTGGCGAACGGGAAATCCTCACCGCCCCACAGGCCGAGACGTTGGGCATAGGCGAGATTCTGCACGGTGGTCGCGCCGGTCGCGGAGACATAGACGATGCGGGCATCCGGCAGCGCGTGCTGGAGCCGCAGCCCCGCGCGGCCCTGCTGCGAGGGGGCCTGATCGCCGCGCTCGCCCTTGCCGCCCGCCGCGTTCGCCATCGCGTGCGATTCGTCGAACACGATGACGCCGTCGAAATCGGCGCCCAGCCAGTCGACGATCTGCTGGACGCGGTTCGCCTTCTCGCCCCGGTCCTGCGAGCGCAGCGTCGCATAGGTGACGAACAGAATGCCCTCGTCGAGCGTGATCGGCTTGCCCTGGCGGAAGCGCGAGAGCGGCGTGACCAGCAGGCGTTCCTGTCCCAGCGCCTCCCAGTCGCGCATCGCGTCTTGGTGCAAGGTCTCCGAGCGGCTGACCCACAGCGCGCGGCGGCGGCCCTTCAGCCAGTTGTCGAGGATGATGCCCGCGACCTGGCGGCCCTTGCCCGCGCCGGTGCCGTCGCCAAGCATCCAACCACGGCGGAAGCGAACGGCGGCCTCGGCATCATCGGGTGCCGCCGAGACGACGTCCCAGGTCTTGTCGACGGTCCAGGCGCCCGCGATCTGCTCGCCATGCGCTTCGCCCGCGAGGATGATGGATTCGAGCTGGGCGTCAGAAAGGATGCCGTCCTCGACCAGATGCGCCGGGAGCGACGGCCGATAGCTCGGCACCGGCGGCGGCACCGAGGCCATCGCGGCGGACTGCACCAGCGGGGTCGGATGCGCTTTGGCGCCGGGGATGCGGATCGACTGGAGCGCATAGGGCTCGTAGATCGCGTCGGTCAGCCGGCCGTTGTCGGGGGTGGTCTCATCGCAGGGCGCGTAGGCCAGCTCGACGCCTTCGGTGGCGGGAGCCGCGACGGCGGGCCGGGCGACGGCGACGCGGCGCACTGGCCGGGCGGCGATCGTCTGCACGGCAAGCGGCGCGGCGGGCGGCGGCGTGTCGGGCGCGGGCGTGCGCGGCGGCACCTGGGCGAGCACCCAGCCGAGCAGCGTCGCGGTGTCGGGCGCGACGCCGGCCACTTCAGGGAACCGGCGCGGATCTTCGGCGGGCACGCGGTCGATCACGGTAAGGCGCGTGTCGATCGACGTGCCGTGCTTGCGATAGACCCGGCCGTCGATCGCCGCCGAGAACAGGACGCGGCCGCGCTCCTGAAGCGCGACGAAGGCTTGCGCGAAGGCTGGATTGTCGGGCGCGCAGGACGCTCCGGTGATGACGACGAGGCGGCCGCCGGGGCGCAAGCGCGCGAGCGCCGAGCCGATATGGCGCAGCGCAGCATCCTTTATCCGCGCATCGACATGGGCGATCGCAGAGAACGGCGGGTTCATCACCACCGCGTCCGGCACGGCGGCGGGATCGAGATAGTCGTGGATATGGGCGGCGTCGTGCGTGGTGGCGCCGACCTGCGGGAATAGCAGGTCGAGCAGCGCGGCACGGGTTTCGGCCAGTTCGTTGAGCATCAGGCGCGCGCCGGCGATCTCGGCCTGGATCGCGAGCAGGCCAGTGCCGGCCGAGGGTTCGAGCACCCGCTCGCCCCGCTGGAAGCCAGCGGCGACGCCGGCGACATAGGCGAGGCTGGCGGGCGTCGAGAATTGCTGGAGCGCTTCGCTGGTTTCCGAGCGGCGGGTATGCGTCGGCATCAGCCCCGCGATTCTTTCGATCAGCGCGAGGCGGGCCTGCGGTTCGGCGTGCTTGCGGAACAGCGTGTTTCCGTATTTACGCAGGAACAGGATCTGCGCGGCTTCGCAGGCGTCATAGGCCGATTTCCAGTCCCACAGCCCTTCGGCGTCGGAGCCGCCAAACGCGGCTTCCATCGCGCCGCGCAGCGCCTGGGCGTCGACGGCGCGGCCTGCTTCGAGATGGGGCAGGATAAGCTGGGCGGCGGCCAGCAGCTTCTCGGCGGTGTCGGCGAAATGGCGGGCAGCGCCAAGCGGCACGGCGGCGAGCGCCGTGGAACGGTTCAAGGTCATCGGGAATGCTCCGGGAGAGGTGTTGGGGTCGCAAGCCGGCGGACCCTCTCTCTCAACCCCGCCAGGCTCACCCCGTTCCGGCACCCCTCTCCCTCTCAGGGGATGCCGAAGTTCTCCGCGAGCCCGAGCGCCTTCAGCCGGTCGAAGTCGTCCTCGCGCACGATCTCATAGTCGTCGGACTTCCAGTGGTAGTGGCCGTCCCAGACCTCGCCGAGTTCCGCCCAGCCTCCGTCCGGCCAGACCGCGATGTCGTGCTCGGTGTAGGGCCGCTGCGTTTTTGTCATTGTCAGATCCTCCGTGTCTCGCATGGGCACCGTCCCCGCTGGCGCCGGGAGAAAGGGGCCGGCCGCTGCCGTCACCGAGGAACGAGGGGAACCTGTTCACGGGTTGACGGCCTGAAGCGGCCGCGCCTCTTACCGGGCGTCGCATGGCGGGGAGGGCTTTCGCGCCGGATGGCTGAAGGATCTGGTGACGAGCAAAACGGCAGCATGGAGAGGGGATGAAGCGGATCGAAACGTGGGGGTGGACAGGAATGCCTCCGATTGGGCGGACAAAAAAATGGGCGACCCCGTGACGGGGCCGCCCGATGGTGTCAGATTTCGCGGTGACGGGTTTCGTCGATTACGAAGCCGAAGCGTCCGACGACATATTCGTCGGACGGCACGAGGAAGCAGCGGCGCTTGCCCACCTGCCGGTTGCCGCCGAGCGCCGCGAAGCACTCGACCATGCCCGGATGCTCCTTGGACCGGCTGGCCGACAAGACGATCCAGTCCGCCGCGTGCGCCTCGTGGAACCGACGCCGGTCCTTCGCCCAGGATTCACCGGGCTCCAATGTCCGGCCGCGGAGCGGTTCCCAATAGTCCGGCCATTCGTTGCGGATCGTGTCGTCGGCCTGCCGGCGCTCGCGATCCGTAAACAAGGCCGGGAAGCTGACGGCGACCTTCGCCCATTCGCAGTCCTCCTCATACCAGCCGTCGGCGTTGCGTAGCGCTTCGGGCACCAGGGCGTTGCGAACCTCGTCGAGCTTGAATCCGCCGTGGCTGGGCGTCGAATAGAAGACTATACCCTCGCCGTACATCTCGACGCTGTCCGGCCAGCCCCAGGGCGTATCGATACGCAGATAGCCGGGTCGCGTGCCAAGGTGAGAAGCTGCCGGCGGTGCGCGGCATAGTCCTCGACATAAGCGCGGAAGGCATCCTCGCTCTCCACGAACCCCTGCCAGGAGTAGAAGTCAGCGGGAGCCCACGTCTCGGCGGGCTTGGCGAGACGCCAGGCGCCGGCGATCCGCCATTGTTCCCCCTCCGGGACGGCGAGGTAGCAATAGTCGTCGACATAGGCGGCGAGGCGGCCGTCGCGCGTGCGCAGGAAGACGGCCTCGATCGTGTGTTTCGTCATGCCGCCCTCCGGAGCTGAACGGGAAGCTCGTCGGCGCCGACCACTTCGGTCACGAGATCGGAATAGCGGTTGGCCTGCATCCAGGCTTCGGCGGCCGCCATGTCGGGCGCGAGATGGCGAAGCTCGTCCCTGCCGTTCCAGCGGCTCAGCACGCGCACCATGCCGGGCTGCGGACGTTCGAGAATTTCGAAGTGCAGATCGGTCGTGACGAAATAGTGGCAGCGCACAACGATGATGGGCGTGCCGCCGGAGGTATAAGTGCCCTCATGGAGAATGAATTCCGCCGGATAGGTCGAGGCGCCGATGGCCGAGGGCGGCGATTTCTGGATGAGGCGGCCGGTGCTGTTGTGCCTTTTCCAGTCGCGCAGCTTGCGGGTGAAGCGCGCGGGCGGCTGCGGCGTGCCGTCGAAATAGCGCAGGACGGCGCCGAGCGGAACGGTGTCGTGGACGGACTGGCCGTCGAGCACGTCTGTCCCGGCGCCCGTGGCGGGCGCCTGGATGGAAACATGGGTCATGGAAGATCTCCGGGAGAGCGGGAAGGAAGCGAGCCGCCGACCGCTCTCTCTCAAGCCGGGCAGCTCGCCCGCTTCCCGTCCCCCTCTCGCTCTGGCCGCCGGTCCCATGACGGGACCGGCGGCTCACGGCTCAGTCATTGAGAGCGCCGCTAGCTACGTCGGCAATCCACGACGCCGCCTCGTCAAAATCGCCATCGTCATCTTCGAGTATGGCGGCCAGGGCGATTGCGCCGTTGCGGCCGAGCTGGCCGAGGCGCTGGATTGCGGCGAGCAGGACGGGCGCGAGGGCCTCAGGGTTCGCCGTGTCGATGTCGTCGATCTTCATGGGGTCTTCTCCTTTGTTGCAGGTTGGTGGAAGCCCGAGCACATGGGCGCGCGGGCGTGGGCTGCCGGCGACCGGATTGACGCCGGCCTGCGCTGGTCAGCGCGCAGTGCGTTCCCGCTCGGCGGCGATGCGGATGGCCTGGAGAGCGGCCTTAAAGGCCGCTTCCCCTTCTTCATGCGAGAGGTCGCTGGCCGCTTTGACGTCGAGGGCGGCCTGGCGAATATCGGCGTTAGTCACCTGCTCGGTGGCGAGCCCGTCTGGGGCCTCGGTCTCGAAAATCACCTCGACGGTGTTGCGGATAAGCGGCATAGCGCGCCATGAAGCTGTCCATGTCGAATGCCGGGACAGGCGTGGTATCGGTCATGTGAGGTCTCCGTAACGGAAAAGCCCGGCGCGGGGCCGGGCTGTGAGGGCTGGAAAAGGACGGCGGGACGGCCTGGACCGCCCCGCCGCGTCAGGGTCAGGCCGCGATGTCGAGATCGGACTCGCCGTCCTGGTCGTTGTCGGCCGCGGGCAGGGCGTCGTCCCCGTCGAGGAAGGCCGGCAGCGCCTCGGCCTCCGCATCGAGCGGCAGCGGCTCGTCGATCACCGGGGTCCGCAGCGGCTCGGGCAGCCAGCCGGAATCGGCCAGCAGCCGTTCGGCCTCGCGGGCCATGTCGCCCTTCTTCAGATGGTCGATCAGGCCCGCCTTCTGCGGATCGGTGCCTTCGGCGACCGCTTCGAGGATGCGCGGCTTGGTGACGCGGTTGAGATAATTCTCGAAGGTCGGGCGCCAGCCCGCGCCCACCATGTCGAGGCCGACCGCCCGCGCCAGCACATTGGCATGGTCGATCCGGCGCGCGACGCCATGCGCCGAGATACGCCCGCCGCCATGCTTGGCGACCGGCTCCCATTGCGCGTTGACCGCATAAGCGGCGCAATGCGCGAACAGGGCCGCCTGCTCGTTGCCGTCGAACTGCTGGATCGCGTCCCAGGCATCCTTGTCGGACTTGGGCAGACGCTCCTTCCATCGCGCATGACGCTCCTGGATCGAGGCGGCCGATGCGCTGCGGCGCAGGTCGGGCGCCTGGAACGGCATGTAAACCCGGTTGACCGACAGCTCCATGCAGCTCTCGGTGCCAACGGTGTAGAAGGCCGAGAGCACCATCGCGTGCAGCACGGCGGCGAACGCCACCGAAGGGTTCTGCGCGAAGGCGTCCTGGAGCGCCAGCGTGCGGGCGGCGGTCAGCTCGGCGACGAGCCGGTCGGGGAGCGGCTTGATGACCTCCTCGTCGTCATCCTCTTCGGCGAGCGCCGCGCCGCCGGTCTCGCCGCCGCCGCGTTCGACCTCGACCGACTGCGTGTCGGCAGGATCGGCCTCGCCCGAACCATCGGGATCGGCATCCGGCGCATCGGCGGGAATGTCCTCCTCCTCCGGTTCGTCCTCGGCGCGGACATAGCCACGGTCGATGTAGAGCGTGCCGTCGTCCTCGATGCCGACGAACACGCCCGAGATCTCGACGTCCGCGGGGTTATAGACGAAGCGTCCCTGGGTCAGCACGCCCAGCTCGACGTCGATGGCATTGACCCGCGCCTCGACCTCGGCGGGAACATCGCCCTTGCCGTCCCATTCGGCTTCGAGCGCATCGGCCTCGGCGCGCAAGGCCGCGATCCGCGCTTCCTGTTCCTCGGTCGGCGGTTCCTGCGTGCTGGCGATGGCGCGGCAATCCTCGTCATAGCCATAGGGCAGGTCGACCAGCGCCTCGACCCATTTCCAGCCTTCGCCCAGCAGCGTCTCGGATTCGGCGCGCAGCTTTTCGTCGACGAGCCGGTCGATCAGCGCCGGATCGGACAGCCAGCCGCCACCGTCGGGCTCGAACAGGTCGCGGATCGGCGCGGAGCCGCCAGCCGCGAGATAGGCGTCGATGCCGATGAACCGCACGCGCTTGTCCGCGACGTCGACCTTGTCCTCGAGCAGCTTGGACCGGATGAGCCAGGGGGACTTGTTGCTGCTGTGCGCGAGCTGGTCCCACAGATCCTCCTGGCGCTTGTGGTCGTCGCTGACGGTGAAGGCCATGAGCTGATCGAGGGTCATCTCGCTGGTCGCATAGACCTCGTGCAACTTCGGCGAGACGGACGCGAGCTTGAGGCGCTGGCGCACGACCGCGGGCGTGACCCGGAAATGCGCCGCGATGGCCTCGTCGCCTTCGCCCTTGTCGCTGAGGCGCTGCATCGCCCGGAACTCGTCGAGCGGATGCAGCGGCTCGCGGAAGGTGTTCTCCGCGAGCGAGTCTTCTTCGGCGAGGACGGTATCGTTCGCCGCCTTGACGACGCAAGGCACCGGGACCGTCTTCACCGCGCGCTTGCGCTTCACGAGGCTGGCGATCGCGAGATAGCGCCGGCCGCCGGCCGGGATCTCGAACAGGCCGGTTTCATCGCCATGTTCGTCGATCTGGGGGCGGACATTGAGGCCGGTGAGCAGGCCGCGCCGCTCGATGTCGTTGGCCAGATCCTCGATCGTCACGCCGTTCTTCACGCGCCGGACGTTGGACTGGGACAGGATCAGCTTGTCGAAGGGAATGTCCCGCGACTGGTTGAGGGTGATTTTCGGTAGGGCTTTCGCCATGACACGTCTCCGTGGCGGGCGGCCGGAAGACTCTCTCCCAACCTCCAACCCGCCACGAAACCCCCGGCTTCCCTCTCCCTCTCTTCGACCATGCCGGCTCGGGCGTGGGTCATGGCGCCCGGATCGACCCCGTGCGGACGAGTCACGCGATCATCATGTTCTGCTGCAATCCGTATCGTCGGATTTACGGCAATCAGGCCCAACCGGAGAGGTGCTTGACGACGCTCTATCGCTGCCGGACCGCGCTCAGCGAAGTCCGGGAAGAGTTCGGCGCACTGACGCCGCCCCGCGCGCGCTGGTCCGCCGAGATGTGGCCCGGCCGGATCGGGCTGGCGGTCTATGACGACGGCGGCAAGCGCCGCGCCGAAGCGATGCGATGGGGCATCGATCGCGACATCGTCGATGGCGTGCCAGGGCGCCGGCCCATATCGACGACGATCTGGTTCGGGCGGGTCGCGCCCGCCCAGCTCGCGCGCTTCGAGGCCGCGCATCGCTGCCTGATCCTGCTCGATTCATTCGCCTGCCCGGAGGGGCCAGCCGGCGCGAAGACGCGCACCTGGTTCGGCGTCGAGGACAGGCCGGTCTTCGCCTGGGCTGGCATCTGGGCGCCGGCTGGCGACGGCAAGGCGTTCTGCGGCCTGCTGGCGGTGGCGAACCGGATCGTTCCCGGCCCCTCGATGCCGGTCATCCTCGATCCCGACGACTATGACCTGTGGCTCCGCGGCGCCCGCCATCGCGCGGGTCCGCTCGCCAACCGGCCCTATCTGGAATCGCGGATGTATCGGGAAACGCTGGCCGAGCCGTGGAATGGCGAGCCCGAGTAAAAGGCGCCGCGGCCGTCACCGATATTCCTCGGGCACGTCTTCCTCATTGCCCTTCCAGACGATCTCGTCGCCTTCGTAGATCGTCACGAACCCGCCGCGCCGGGGAATTGCGACCGGCGGCAGCGGCCTGGCCGCGAAGTTGAGGCAGGAGAACTCCGCGACCGTCGCCGAGAAGGCGAGCGGCTTGCCCGGCGCCATGAGCACCCGGTCGCAGGCGCCGCTCGGCCGCTTCACCCGGCGGCGCGAAAGGCCGAGCCGGAAATGCTCGTAAGCGCGCTCCTCCCACTCGGACGGCGGCGACCAGTGCCGGCACCAGCGGCAGGTCCGAATGGTCGCCGGGGGTTCGTCATCGAGCGGCGGCCCGCCATTATGCCTGGGGCCGGGCGGCCGCCCGCTCACGGCCAGCTCTCCTCGAGCCAGCCCCGGACCTGCTGGCGCATGATGCCGATGGGCGCGTTGATCTCGGTGATCCGGGCGTCTGGGGCGACGCAGCGCAGGTCGCGGAAGCCCGCGAGGAAGGCCCGCAACACCGTGATGTAGAGATGGCCGCCCGCGAGCGCGACGTCGGTGAACGGCCGCGTGCCGTGGTTCGACAGCGAGGCGATCTGACAACCGGGGGAGTCGCCATAGGTGTCGGGCTTGCGCGCCGAGGGCGGGCGCGGCCAGCGCGTGTTCATCCCGCCCGCGATCATCCGCTGGGCCAAATCCGGGGTCAGCCGCGCGTCATAATCCTCGACCGGCGAGCGGGAGTCGAGAAAGCCGTAGCGCGCCGAGAGCACCGCGACCTTGACCTGCATCCGGTTGGGCCGGACCGCGCGCACCGTCTGCCAGAGCGGCCCGTCATAGCGGTCGATCGCGTCGATCCAGCCGGGATCGCGCCGCTTGGTCGCCGAGCAGGCGAGGATCAGCAGCCGGTGAGGTTCGACTGGCACACCGTCCGCGTTGCGCTCGATGGCCCGCTCGATCAGGCGCACCGTGACCGGCCGGTCCTCCGCCGCCAGGGCAAGTCGCTCGATCAGCGCGAGGTCGTCGTTCGAACAGACCCCGCGCACGTCGAAGGCGATGCCGAGCCCGCCGCCCGGATCGACAAGGCGGTCGAGGAACAGGATGCCCTTGCCGAGATTGCCGCAGAACAGCAGCGTGTCGGCATCGGAGGGCACACCGCTCGGATTGACCTTGCGCCGTCCGATCTGGCGGAACGCCTCACCAAAAGTCGAGGGGGTCGCCGTGACGCGGGGCTTCGCGCGGGCGTGGAAGCGCCAGCCTGGGCGAGCGATGTCGAGCTTGCCGACCTCGATCTGGTGCAGGAAGTCCGCGAAGCTGTGGGGGTCCGCCGGATAGGGACATTCCCGCCACAGTGCGCGGATCGCCCGGCGCCGGTCGGCGGGCAAGGCGAACAGCCGGGCGCGTGCCTTCCGCCAGACCAAGGCGCGTTCGTCGCGGCGGTCCTGCTGCTGGCCCGGCCACCATTCGGCACGCCGCGCCATTTCCTCGTCGACGCTATGCTGACCGGCGGCGATCATGTCGGCGAAGAGCGGCAGCGCCTCGCGCTCGCGGCGCTGCTTGGTGAGAAACGCCGCGCGCTTGCACGACGTTTCTTCATAGGCGGTGAGCCTAGGCCATTTGCGGAAGCGCATGGGTCAGCCCTCCCACGCATGGCGGACGGCGATTCGTCTCGGGTCCGGTTGGACGGCGCGCTGGCCGATGGGCGCCGGTGGCATCATGGTCATCGGGGTTGTCTCCGCGACGGGCGGCCGGGAGCCTTTCTTCCGACCTCCAGCCCGTCACGGCGAAAGGCGCGGCCCCCGTGCTCGCGAGGACCGCGCCATGAAGGCGGCGGGATCGGCAAGGATCAGTGGCGGCATCAGCCCTCCCGCTCGAAGCGCGCGATGATGCGCTCGGCCGCCCGGATGCCGCCGGCATCGCCTGCGATGTCGAGCCAGACCGAGATCGGCGCGGTCGTCTCGAACAATATGTCGCGTTCGATCCCGAGGCCGAGGCCGGCATCGAACCCGCTCAGCTCGGCGAGGCGGAAGGTGCCATATTCGACGCAGTCCCGATCGAGATCGGCGATGCCGTGCAGCGTGTCGCCATCGGGTTCGAGCAGGGTGGCGAGCCACACGCCGGCGCCGAGCGGATTGAAGAATTTGGCGACCGGAACATGGTCGCCGCACGGGTCGGCGGCATTGGCGATGAGCTGCGCGCGCAGTTCGGGGGTCAGGAGGATCATGCCGCCCTCCTGTCGGCAAGCGCGGCCGCCCGGGCATCGACCTGGGCGGCGTCGCGGAAGGCGAGGATATAGTCGGCGGCCTTGGAGGCAGCGCTGGCGGCGCGCACGATCGCGCGGTCGTCGCCTCGGATCACCTCGAGCCAGGCGCCGATATAATCGGCATGGCGCACGGTCGGCACGATGCCGAGCGCGGCGCAGACGAAGGCGCTGGTCATTTCGGCGACCAGTTCCTCGCGCGCCGACTTTTCTATCCCGAACGATTCCACGAGGTCGCGGTCAAGCCGCGAGGCATGGCCGGTCCAGTGACCGAGTTCATGGAAGGCAGTGCGGTGCCAATTGACCGTATCGAAGTAGCGCGTCGCGCGCGGCACCCGGATGTAATCGCCGACCGGATCGTAAAACGCCTTGTCGCCGCCGATGCGGAAGTCGGCGCCGGTCGCGGCGATCAGCGCTTCGGCTTCGGGATGGATCTCCTCGGCCGACAGCGGCGCGACCGGGATGGCATAGGCGTCAGGCAGGTTTTCGCACTGGTCGAGGTTGAACACCGTGAAGCGCTTGAGGAACGGGATCGTGCCGGGCGCGCGGCCTTCCTCGGCGGCCTGGCGCCGTTCGTCGCCGGGGGTGAAGCGGTGGGCATAGACGACGGTGGTACCCGTCTCGCCCTTGCGGACATGGGCACCGAGCTCGAGTGCCTGGCGGAAGGTCAGGAAGGCATTGCGCGAGAAGCCGCGCGAGATCACCGCGTCCCAGAGGATCAGCACATTGATCCCCGAATAGCAGCGGCCGCTCACCGCGTTGTGCGGCATCTGGAGCGGCGCGCTGGCCGAGGCCCAGGGCTGGACCCAGGGGACGCGGCCGGCTTCCAGCTCGGCGATGATCTTGTCGGTGATGTCCTGGTAGAGCGTCGGCCGGTCGCTGGTCGCGCGCCGGCGGGGGAAGGAACGTGCCATCGCAATTCTCCGCGACGGGCCGGCCAGAGCCTCTCTCTGGACGCTCAACCCGTCACGAAAATCCCGGCCACCCTCTCACTCTGGCGGGGGCGTTGCGGGGGCAGCCAGCCCACGCAG
>JAFKFN010000031.1 GCA_017308255.1 Altererythrobacter sp.
CCTCCGGCGGCAGGCCCGGCAGGCGGAGCGCTACAAGGCGCTGAGCGACCAGATCCAGACCGCCGAAGCGCGTCTGCTCTATGCCCGCTGGCGCGACGCGGCGGCGGCGGCCGATGCGGCGCGGGCCCAGGCCAAGGAAGCCGAGGCGCGGGTCGAAACCGCGCAACAGGCCGCGCGGGAAGCGCAGAAGGCGCGGGCCGCGCTGGCAGAGAAACTGGCCGAAGCCCGCGACGAACTGGCCGACCGGCGCGACGATGCCAGCGCCCATGGCCACCGCATGGCGACGCTCTCAAGCCAGCTCGAGGCGGCCGAGCAGCGGCTGGCCGATCTCGACCGCCAGAAGCAGCGGCTGGAGGAAGACCGCTTCGAGGCCGACCGGCTGACCCGCGACGCCGCCGAAGCGCTCAAGACCCTGGAACGCAATCTCGCGACGGGCGAGGCCACGCTCGCGACGGACGAGGCGCGGCGGCCGGAGTTCGAGCGCGCCGCGGAAAGCGCCGAGCAGGCCGGCCGCGCGGCCGAGCTGGCCCTGGCCAAGGCCACGGCCGACCATGCCGGAGTGGAGGCGGAGTGGCGCGTGGCCGAAGCCGAGGTGAGCCAGGCCGAAGCCCGGCTGGCGCGGCTGGATGCCGAAGCCCGCCGGCTGGAAGAACAGCGCACGGCGCTGGGCGCCGAAGGAGCCACGGACGAAGCCGTCGCCGCCGCGCGGGAGGCGGCCGAGGCCGCAGAGCGGGCGCTGGCCCGGGCTCGCGAAATCTTGGCCCAAGGCCAGGCGCGCCGCGAGGGGCTGACCGCTGCGCGCGACGAAACGGCAAGCGCCGCCGCCGCCGCCCGCGCCGAACTCGCCGGCATCGAGCGCGAGTGGCAGGCCCTCAAGCGCGATCGCGAGGCACGGGCGAAACAGGCGACGGGCAAACACGCACTTCCGGCGGCGCTGGACCGCATTGCCGTGGAGCCGGGCTATGAGCGCGCGCTGGCGGCCGTGCTGGGCCGCGATGCCAAGGCCCCGCTGGGTGCGCCGCCGGGCGATATGGAAGGTCGGTTCTGGACCGGGGCCGATGCCCCCGCCCCCGTTCCCTTCGGCCTGATCGCCCATGTGCGCGATTGCCCGCCCCAGCTCGCCGCGCGGCTGGCGCTGGTGCATTGCGTGGAGGAAGACGATTCCCGCGCGTTGAAGCCGGGCGAATGGCTGGTCACGCGCGACGGGCGCTTGCGGCGATGGGACGGTTTCGTCGCGCGCGGCGAAGGCGCGGCCGAAGCGGCGCGGCTGGAAGCGGAAAATCGCTTTGCGGAGCTGGACGCGGCCTTGCCGGCCAGGCGCGAAGCGGCCGAGCGGGCCGACGCGGCGCAGCGTGCGGCGCAGGAGGAACTGGCGGAGCTGCAACGCGCGCTGGTCAGCGCCGAACGGGATACCCAGCACGCTGCCGAGGCCGAGCGGCAGGCCCTGCGCGCGCTCGACCAGGCGGAAGCGGCTCGCGAGCGGCTGGCCGCGCGGCGCGAGGAACTGGCGTCGGCGGGTGCCGCGCTGGCCGAGCAGCGGCGACAGGCCGAAGCCGAACGGGCCGCCGCCAAGGCCGCGCGCGATGCCTTGCCCGATCCGGAGACGGGGCGCGCCGCGCTCGCCGCCGCGCAGGCCCGGCACGAGGCCGCGCGGACCACGCATCAGGCCGCCGCCGCCGCGCTCGCCGCGCATGACCAGACGCTCGCCGTCGCCCGCGAGCGCGTGGCCACGCAGCGCGCGGACATGAAGCATTGGGAAGCGCGCGCGGGCGATGCCGCCAAGCGTCTGTCGGAGATGGAGCGGCGGTTCGAGGACATCGCCGAGGAACGCGCGGTCGTTGCCGCGCGACCCGCCGCGCTGATGCGCGAAATCGAGAGCGGCGAAGCGGTGCGCGAGCGGCTGGGCACGGAACTGGCCGCCGCCGAGGCCGCCGTCGCCGCCGTGACCGAGCAGGCGCGCACCGCCGATGCCCGCCTGGCCGAGGCCAACGAGGCGCTCTCCGCCGCGCGCGAAGCCCGCGCCGGCTCCGCCGCCCGGGCCGAGAACGAGGAAGCGCGGCGCGAGGAGATGGCCCGGCTTTCAGGCGAACGGTTCCAGTGCCCGCCGCCCATGCTGGCCGAGCGATTCTCTTTCGAGCCCGACGCCATCGCCCACGCGATCGAGGAATCGGCGACGCTGGAAAAGCTCAACGCCGATCGCGAGCGGATCGGCCCGGTCAACCTCGTCGCCGCAGAGGAACTGGCGCGGATCGAGGAACAGCACGGCGCCAGCACGGCCGAGCAGGCGGAACTGGCGGAAGCGGTCAATCGCCTGCGCGGATCCATCGGCAATCTCAACCGCGAGGGGCGCGAGCGGCTGCGCACCGCGTTCGAGGAAGTGAATGGGCACTTCATGCGCCTGTTCACCCGCCTGTTCGAAGGCGGCCAGGCGCACCTGGCGCTGGTCGATTCCGACGATCCGCTGGAAGCCGGCCTTGAAATCTACGCCCAGCCGCCGGGCAAGCGGCTGCAATCGCTAACCCTGCTATCGGGCGGGGAGCAGGCGCTGACCGCCGTGGCGCTGATCTTCGCCCTGTTCCTGACCAACCCGGCGCCGATCTGCGTGCTGGACGAAGTCGACGCGCCGCTGGACGATGCCAATATCGATCGGTTCTGCGACCTGCTCGACGCCATGACCCGCGAGACGCAGACCCGCTATCTCATCGTCACGCACAATGCGGTGACGATGAGCCGGATGCACCGCCTGTTCGGGGTCACCATGGTGGAGAAAGGGGTCAGCCGGCTGGTCAGCGTGGACCTGGGCGGGGCGGAGGAACTGCTGGCGGCGGAATAAGCCGCCGATTCACGGCAGACGGCCGCGATCACGCCTCTTTCGTCAAAACGGCCGCTCAAACGGCGAAGTGCCGCCGGCGCATCCGCCGGCGGCACTTCACTTTTTCCTCTGATCGGATGGATCAGGAATAGCTGACGGTCAGGTTCTCACGCCGCTTGGAGCGCATCACACCGCCGACGAGACCGAAGCCGAGGATCATCATCAGCCAGGTCGAAGGTTCCGGCACCGCCGGAACGCTCGTGAACTTCAGCGATTCCAGCTTGAACCCGTCGTTCGAGTTGTCGAACTTCGCGCCGATCAGCCAGAGATTGCCGACATTGCTGCCGGAATTGATGCTCCGCCAACCACTGCTCGAGCTGCCGTTCACATCATAGAGGCTCATCCCCAGCGTGCTGGTGAGATAGGAAGATGCCTTCCCATCGAGGCTCGAGAGCGGAAGCGCCGTCGTGGCGAAACCCACTGTAAGGTCAGTATCGCTCAGGCCATCATAGCCCGTGTCAGCAGGACCTGGCTGATATTGACCGCCTGGTCGAACGCCAGGAGGACGAACTCCTTGACGCCGCTGTTGTCGATCACGTGCTGATCGCGCGTGCTGCTGTAGATGCCGAGACCGGGCGACCAGATGCCCAGCGTCTCATCCTCGATCTTGTTGTTGCTCTGGATCGACCAGGCCGAGGCCTTAACGGTGACGCCGCCAGTCGAGAAGGAGAAGCTCCCCGTCGTCGTCTGCCCGTTATAGTAACTGGAATGATCGCTATCGAGCCACAGCTGCTCCGCAGCAGTGGCGGGTGTGGCCAGCGCAACGGTGGTAAGCGCTGCAATAACCGAAAGAGTTTTACGCATGTAACGGCCCCCAATGTTAACCGCTCGACTCCCGACCCGACGAAGAACGGCATGAAGTGGCGGGTAAGTCGCAGCAAACGCAGGGCCGCGCAACGCGAATCTAGGCGATTCCGGGGCCCCAGGAAGCATTGTGCTGGAATGGGACAAGTTTATTTTGCTGGTTAATGGCCCTTCCAATACGCCCTTCGCAGGACCGGCAGCGAGTCGAAAGGCCAGCTCGCAATCGGTCGATGGGCGCGATTCGCGGGAGTGGAACCGACCTTCTAGCCCGCCGGATCAGATCGCCTCGCCCGGCCCGAGTTCATGAAGCGCGATCCGCCGGTCGGAGAAACCCGCCTTCTCGCGCCGGGCGGCCCATTCGCGCATGTGCGGCGTCTTGAAGTGCGCGGCCAGAGCCTCGCGGCTCTCCCAGATCTCCGTGACGTGAAACAGGCCGGGATCGCCGAGATCCTGGGCATAGGAATAGGCATGGCAGCCGGCTTCGGCGTGGGTCGCCTCGATCACCTCGCGCATCAGCGGTCGCACCTGATCCAGCGCCTCCACAGGGAAGCGAAAGGTTCCGATGACGGCGATCATCAGAAGCTCTCTTCGTAGATCCGGCTGATGTCCCCGCCCCATTCGCCATGGAACTTGTCGAGCAGGCGCTGGGCGGGAACCTTGCCGCTGGCAACGATCTCGTCCAGCGGTTCGAGGAAGCCGGCCTCGCTGTCGCCGCCGCCATTGAGCGAGGCGCGGGCGTTGAGGCCGGCGCGGGCGATGGCGAGCACTTCGCCCGCCAGGTCCAGCAGCTTGCCCCCGCCGGGCAGCGGCGCGTCGAGCGCCTGACCGGGCACCGCGCCGCGCAGCGCCTCGCGCTCGTCCATCGTCCAGTGCTTGACGAGATCCCATGCCGCATCGAGCGCGCCGTCGTCATACAACAGGCCGACCCACAGCGCGGGCAGCGCGCAGATGCGGTTCCACGGGCCGCCATCCGCGCCGCGCATTTCGAGGAACGACTTGAGCCGCACTTCGGGGAAAGCGGTGGAAAGGTGGTCGATCCAGTCGCTCGGGCGCGGAAGCTCCCCGGGCAGGGCGGGAAGCCGGCCTTCGAGGAAATCGCGGAAGCTCTGCCCGGCGGCGTCGATATATTTCCCGTCGCGGAAGACGAAGTACATCGGCACGTCGAGCATGTAATCGACATAGCGTTCGTAGCCGAAGCCTTCCTCGAACACGAAAGGCAGCATGCCGGTGCGGGCGGGATCGGTATCGGACCAGATGTGGCTGCGATAGCTAAGGAAGCCGTTGGGTTTGCCTTCGGTGAACGGCGAATTGGCGAACAGCGCGGTGGCCAGCGGCTGCAGGGCGAGGCTGGTGCGGAACTTCTTGGCCATGTCCGCCTCGCTGGCATAATCCAGGTTCACCTGGATCGTGCAGGTCCGGAGCATCATGTCGAGGCCAAGACTGCCCACGCGGGGCATATGCCGCAGCATGATATCATAGCGGCCCTTGGGCATGACGGGCAGCTCGTCGCGCCGCTTGTCGGGCCACATGCCCAGGCCGAGGAAGCCGACGCCGAACGCGTCGCCCACCGCCTTGACCTGCGCGAGGTGGCGGCCGGTTTCGGCGCAGGTCTGGTGCAGGTTTTCCAGCGGGGCGCCGGACAGTTCGAGCTGGCCGGCCGGTTCAAGGCTCACCGCGCCGTCCGCGCCGCTGAGGGCGATGACGTTGCCGCCTTCTTCCACCGGCTCCCAGCCGAATTGCCGCATTTCCAGCAGGATATCGCGAATGCCGCCGGGTTCCGCATAAGAAGGCGCGGCGTGAGTTTCCTGGCGATAGACCAGCTTTTCATGCTCGGTGCCGATGCGCCAGCGATCGCGCGGCTTCTCGCCAGCCTCCATCGGCGCCACGAGCTGCTCGCGCCGCTCGATCGGCTGTTCTTCCTCCCCGGACGCCTTGCGCGTGCTCATGGGCGGGCCGTTAGGAGACTAACGAGCGGGGCGCCAGCGCTAATTCGCTGTGCCATCCCGGCCCCAGTCACCGGCGATTCCCATCCATAGCGCGGCGCCGGCAATGGCAGCCGTTTCGCCCCGCAGGATACGCGGACCCAGCGTGATCGGCCGGGCTTGCGGCAAGGCCCGGATCGCCGCGCGCTCCGCATCGTCGAACCCGCCTTCCGGGCCGGTGAGCAGGGCAGCCGGCCCTTGCCAGGCAGCGAACGCTTCGGCTGCGGGATCGCCACCCAGTTCGTCGGCGAAGAACAGCGCGCGGTCCGCCGACCAATCCCGCAGCAGCATGTCCAGCTTCACAGGCTCACCCAGTTCCGGCAGCGCGGTGCGCGCGCATTGTTCGGCCGCCTCGGTCAGGATCGAGCGGGCGCGATCGAGGTTGAGCTTGTCGGCCACGCAGCGCCGCGTGAGAACCGGCTGGAAGCGCCGCACGCCCAGCTCGCTGGCCTTTTCCAGCAGGAGATCGAAGCGATCCTTCTTGAGCAGCGCGGCGCAGAGCCAGAAATCGGGCACCGGCTCACGCGCGCGGAGGCGTTCGATCACTTGAAGGGACAAGTCCCGCTTGCCGATATCACTGGCGCGGGTTGCCCATTCGCCGGTTATATCATCACACAATATCACGATATCATCAGCACCAACCCGCATGACGCGTAGCAGGTAATGGGCCGGGGCACCGTCGAGGCGAATCTCGCCTCCCTCCCTCAATGGCCCTTCGACAAACAAGCGCGGGGCGCTTCGCGGGGGCCAGGCGGGAGTGGCGGGCATCTGCGTCTCCTACCCAGCTCGTCATTCCGGCGAAAGCGGTAACCCAGGGCAGTAGCGCTACACGCGTCTTTTTGTGCGCTGGGTTCCCGCTTTCGCGCGAATGACGAAGGGGTTAGGGCAGCGCATGATGACGGACGCCATCGTTCCCGACAGCCAGCATCGCGGCCTCGTCGCCCGGCTGCCCGGCCGCCTTCGCGATTTTGCCCTGCTGGCGCGGTTCGACCGGCCGATCGGCTGGTGGCTGCTGTTCTGGCCCTGTGCTTGGGGCGTGTGGCTTTCCGGCGCGGGCCTGCAATGGCAGCTGGTGCTGTCATTGCTGCTGGGCGCGGTGGCGATGCGCGGCGCGGGCTGCGTCTATAACGATATCGTCGATGCCGACCTGGACCGGCAGGTGGCGCGGACCGCCAGCCGCCCGGTGGCGAGCGGGCGCGTGAGCGCCAAGGCCGCGTGGCTGTGGCTGCTGGCGTTGTGCGGCGTGGGCCTGGTGGTCCTGATCCAGCTTCGCTGGCAGGCGCAACTGGTGGCGCTGGCCAGCCTGGCGCTGGTCGCCGCCTATCCCTTTATGAAGCGGATCACCTGGTGGCCCCAGGCCTGGCTGGGGCTGGTGTTCACCTGGGGCGCCCCGGTGGGATGGATGGCACTGCGCGGCGACCGGATCGACGTGCTGGCCGCGCTGTATGCCGGATCGATCTTCTGGTGCATCGGCTATGACACGATCTACGCCTTGCAGGACCGGGAAGACGACGCACTGGTCGGCATCCGTTCCAGCGCGCTGCGGCTGGGCGGGCATGTGCAAGCGGGCGTGATCGCGTTCTATGCCCTCGCGCTGGCGCTATGGGGCCTGGCCTTCTACCTGCTTCGTGAGGACTGGATCGCGCTGCTGGCGCTGCTGCCCGCCGCGCTGCATCTCTTGTGGCAAGCGTTCACGCTCGATCCGGCGGACCCGGCCAATCCGCTCGCCCGCTTCCGCTCCAACCGCTTTGCCGGGTTGCTGGTGGCCGCCGCCTGCCTGGTTGTCGGGAACGCCTAACGCCAGGCGGTGATGCGACCGCTGTCGTCCAGGATATAGAGCGTCTTGCCCGCAACAATCGGCGGCAGCGAGATCGGCTTCTTGAGGTCGGCGAAGGGCGCGGTGGAGCCGTCCGTCACATCGGCGGAGAGCACTTCACCCTGGGAATTGGCGATCCACAGCCGCCCATTGGCCAGCACCGGGCCGGTCCAGAAGATCGGGCCGGTCTTGTTCTTCGGATTGCGCCACCGATCGAGCTGGGTGACCCAGCGCACGCGGCCGGTGGAGCGGGCAATGGCCAGCAGGCGGGCATCATCGGTGAGGGTGAAGATCCATTCGCCGGCGACGGCCGGGGTGGAGATGCCGGCGAGGTTCAGTTCCCAGATGCGCTGCCCGGTGACCAGTTCATAGGCGGCCATGCGCCCGCCCTGGCCCAGGGCATAGACCCGGCCGCCCTCGATGATCGGATCGGCGTCGATATCGGTCAGCGTGCCGACTTCCGTGGAGATCGACGTGCGCGCCAGCGCGTCCGACCACAAGTTGCGGCCGTTCTCATAGCGATAAGCCACCAGCTCGCCGGAGGAATAGCCGGCGATCACCGTGCCTTGCCCGGCCGCCGGAGCCGCGACGCCGAACACGCCGGACGCGGCGGCAGCGGCGGCATCCTGCCAGATCGAGGCGCCGTCCTCCAGCTTGAGCGCGTAAATCTGGTTGTCCTGCGTCATCACGTACACCGCGTTGAACGCGATGGTCGGCGCGCCGCGCAGCGGGCCGCCGGGGCGCACGCGCCACAGCTCGTTGCCGGTCGCGGCATCGAGCGCGACGACATCGCCGGCGCCATTGGTGGCATAGACCTTGCCATCGGCATAGCTGGCCCCGCCGCCGAAGGTGACGTTGCGCAAGTCGTTCGCCACCTCGATCTGGTGGGCCCAGCGCGGCGCGCCGGTGGCGGCATCGAACGCGCGCACCTGGCCATCGGTATCGACCACGAAGAGCGAACCGCCGCCGACCACCGGGGCCGCGGCCAGGCGGCGCTTGGGGGTGCTTCCGGGAATATCCGCCGTCCACACGCGCATGGGCGCGGCGCCGAGCGCGAGATGGCCGGTGGACTTGGTGGCATTGCCGCCGCCCTGCGGCCAATCGGCATTGTCCCGCGCAGGCGGCAGCACCACGGCGACATTCGCCAGTGCCGGATCGGGCTTCACGTCATTGGCGATGCGCGAAAGGATCGGGGTGCGGTTACCGACGGTGGGCGTGGACAGCTTCTTGCCGCCGCCGACGATACCGCAGGCCGCGAGCCCGACGCACAACAGCGGCAGGATGGCCAGGCGGGCGACGCGAAGGCGGCGCGAGTTCAAGTCCATCAGGCGATCGGTCCTCATTGCGGGGGGGGCGCCGGAACGTCGGGCGCAGCGGTATCCTCGCGCATTTCGGCGAGCGTCTGGTCGACATCGGCCACGGCGTCATAGCCGAGCAGACCGGCCAGCTGGCGGGTGCGCGAACGGAGCGTCTGCGGCACCGTTTCATCCTTGGCGATGGCGGCGAACAGGGGGCCGGCAAGCTCTTCCTTGCCTTGCGCCAGATAGGCCATGCCGACCAGTTCCCCGGCGCTGCCGAACCACGGATTGCCCGGGGTGGCTTGCGGCTTCAGACGGTCGATGACGTCCTGCGGCTTCATCGCATCGAACTGCACGGCGACGAAGCGCACATCGGCCAGATCGCGATAAGCCTTCGGCGCCTTGTTGTCCTTGGCGATGGCATCGAGCAGCTTCGCCGCATCATCGCGCCGGCCATCGCGCAGGGCGATCGCGGCGCGCGCGAGCCGGGCCGAAGCGGCCGTGGCGGTGCCGCCTTCGCTTAACTTCGCGAGCTGTTCATCGGCGGAATCGATCTGGCCGGCATCGAGATGGTCGAGCGCGGTAACCAGCTGCTCCGACTTTTCCGCCAGCGCGCGTTCGCCATGGTCCCGCCACAGCAGCCAGCCGCCGAACAGCGCCAGCAGCAAGACCAGGGCGATGGCGATCTTCAGCCCATGCTGCTTGATGACCACATCGAGCTGATCCTGCCGATAGGCTTCGTCCACCTCACGCAGCAGCGCGTCCCGCTCGGCCGCGCGAAGGACCGCCTGTTCCCGGGCACGAGCGTCTTCGGATTTGGGTTTGAGGGCCACTCGGATCGCTTCTGAGCTGTTAATCGGTCGGCGCGCTGTTTAGCGAACGGCGGAGCCTTTTCAATCGCCAAGGTGATCCTGTCCCCGCCGGGGTGAATGGCGGATTAAGGGCGGGGGCGGCCCATCAGGCCCCAATAGAGCGCGCGATAGCGTTCGATCATCGTGCTTTCGTCATAGTCGCCGCGCGCCTTTGCCCGGTTGGCCTCGCCGATCCGCTTGCGCAGCGCCGGGTCCCCCGCCAGCCGCGTGAGCGCTTCGGCCAGGGCCGGCCGATCCCCCGGCGGGGCGAGGAAAGGGCCGTTCTCGCTCGCCACCATCACCCCGATATCGCCGACGCGCGGGGCCGCCACGGGCAGGCCGGCGGCCATCGCCTCCACCACCGAAATCGGGAACTGCTCGGAGAGCGAGGACAAGGCGAAGATGTCGAACAGCCCGATGACCTTGGCCGGCTGCGCCACGAAGCCCGGCAGGTGGACGCGATCTTCCACCCCATGCGATTCGGCGGCCGCCAGGATCGCCCCCCGCTCTGGCCCCTCGCCGGCGATCACCAACTGCCACGGTTCGGGCAAGGAGCTGAAGGCCGAGACGAGCGCGGGAAGATCCTTGGCCTTGCGCAGGCCGGCCATCGTGCCGACCCACAGCTCACCGCGCCGCTTGACCAGGCCGGGCAACGCATCGCGCTTCGGCGCCCGGGCAAAGGCCCGCGTATCGATCCCATTGGGAATCAGCCGCACGCGCAAGCGGGGCTGCTGCCAGGTCTCGAGCGCGATCCGTTCCAGCGTGCGCGAGGGCACGACCAGGGCCGCGCAGCGGCCGAGCGCGATCCGGCGGTAGAGATTGCGGCCGCGCTTGAGGCCCAGCGCCTCGTCCTCGTTGAAGCCGCCCTCGTGATGGACCAGCGGCGCCAGCTTGTAGACATCGGCAAACAGCGTGTGCGCCATGGCCGCATCCATCGCGCCCCAGTTGTAGGTGCAGACCAGATCGTAGCCCGCCATGGCCTCCGCCAGCCGCTTGAGGCGGCCGGGCAGCGGCTTGCCGGCCAGCGGCGGAAACGCCGGCCATGTGACCTTGCGCGCGCGATCGATCGCCGCGGCGGCCGAGCGCCGCGCGGGATCGCCCGAGACGATCGCATGCTCCGCATCCGCGAAGGCGTTGATGAGCCGCGCACAGCGCAGTTCCTGGCCCCCGCTGTCGAAGGTGGAATGGATATGCAGGATGCGCGGCGGCCCGGCGCTGTTCATGCGACTTGCGCCAAAAGCCGGGCGATAACGGCCTGCGCGCTGGGTTCCTCAAGCGTGGGCGCATGGCCGGTGCGCGGGACGACGAGCGTTTCCATCCCCGGCATCTCGCGCTTCATCCGTGAAAGCGTGGAGGCCGAAAGAATGTCCGACAGCTCGCCACGGATCGCCAGCACCGGGCGGCCGGCCAGGGCCAGGAACGCAGGCCACATATCGGCCGGCTCGGTCGTGTCGGCCTGCTGGAACGGTTCGGCGATCTTCATGTCGTAATCGAACACGATGCGCCCGCCGCCGCCCACCACCATCCACCGCTTGGCGAGCCTGAGCCAGTCGGCGATGGCGAAATCCGAATGGGCGGCCCCCGCCTGGTCCCGCAAGGCGCGGGCGGCGTGCATCCAGGTCGGGAAGCTGCGGCCCTGCCCCACATATTCGCGGATGCGGGCGATGCCGGCGGGCTCTATCGCCGGGCCGATATCGTTGAGCACGGCCGCCGCGATCCGTTCGGGCGCCTGGACGGCAAGCAGCATGGCGATGATTCCGCCGAGCGAAGTGCCGATGGCCACCACCCGGTCGATCCCCGCCTGGTCCAGCAGGGCGGCAATGTCGGCGACATAGGATGCCGGCGTATAGCTGGCCGGGTCTTTCGCGTAATCGCTTTGCCCCCGGCCGCGCAGATCGGGGCAGATCACGCGCCATTCGCCGGCGAAAGCCTGCGCCAGCGGCTCGAAATCGCGCGCGTTGCGGGTGAGGCCGGGGATGCACAGGATAGGCGGGCGGGAACCGGCGCCCGGATAATCGCGATAGCGCAGCGTCAACCCGTCGGCACTGGCCCAATCGCCTTCGCTATAGGCCAAGTCAGCCATCGATCCGTCCGAATATTCCTTATGCCCGGGCACGGGTTGTGCGCCCGCGCGGCAAGGGCCACTAATGCGCAGATGCGCGCCGAACCGCAAGCCGCCCCCTATCGCCCGGACCCGCAGATCCTCGCGCTCGCCGACTGGATTGGCGATGCGGTCGATCCGGCGGACTTTCCCAAGGCAGTGCCACGCTTCCGCAATCGCCAGTGGGACGCGGCCGTGGGGCTGGGCGATCTTTCGGACGAGCAATGGGTGCGCCACATGGCGCGTTTCGAGCCCCTGCCCGACAACATGCCCCGCCCGCTGGCGCTTCGCTATCACGGGCACCAGTTCCGCGTTTACAACCCCGAGATCGGCGATGGGCGGGGCTTCACGTTCGCCCAGCTTCGCGACGGGGCCGGCCGCCTGCTGGACCTGGGCACCAAGGGCAGCGGCCTGACCCCCTACAGCCGCACGGCCGACGGGCGGCTGACGCTGAAAGGCGCGGTGCGCGAGATCCTGGCGAGCGAGATGCTCGAGGCGCTCGGCGTCTATACCTCGAAGACCTTCTCGGTGATCGAGACCGGGGAAGAGCTGTGGCGGGGGGACGAGCCCTCCCCCACCCGCTCGGCCGTCCTCGTGCGCCTGAGCCATTCGCATATCCGCATCGGCACCTTCCAGCGCCTCGCCGTGCTGGGAGAAGACGATCACCTGGCGGCTCTGGTCGATTATTGCCTGGCTCAGTTCCCCGGTCCGTCCGCGCCGGACGCCGCCCCCGGGCGCGACGAGCCGGCGGTGAAGCTGATGCACCAGGCGGTGGAGCGGCTGGCCGATCTGGCGGCGAGCTACATGGCCGGCGGGTTCGTCCACGGGGTGCTCAATTCCGACAACATGAACATCACGGGCGAGAGCTTCGATTACGGCCCGTGGCGCTGGCTGCCCCGCTGGGAGCCGGGCTTCACCGCCGCCTATTTCGACCATGCCGGCCTCTATGCCTTCGGGCGCCAGGCGGAAGCGATCCGCTGGAACCTGGCGCAGCTGGCGATCGCGCTGCGGCGGCTGGCCGAAGCGGAACCGCTGATCGCCGCGCTGGAGCGATTTCCCGAGCTTTACCACGCGGCGATGGCCCGGCGGTTCACCTGGCGGCTCGGCGTGGAAAGCCAAGGGGCGAAAGCCGACTTCGCGCTGATGACGGCAGCGGAGCAGGCCATGCGCGAGGGGGGAATCGGGCCGGACGCGTTCTTTTTCGCCCATCGCGGCGGGCGGCGGGCGGAAGGGGCGCTGGGTGAAGCGCTGGCAAGCTATGCCCCGCTGCCCGGCGATCACCCCTATTGGGCCGAAGCCGAGCCCCAGGCCATGCTGATCGACGAGGTCGAAGCCATCTGGGCCGCTATCGCCGAGCGCGACGATTGGCGCCCTCTCCAGGCAAAAGTGGCGGCCGTGCGCGAGATGGGCCGCGCGCTGGGCGAGCCGCCTGTTCCGGCCGGCCACGGGCCGGGGTAGTATCCCCGAAGGGCGCCCGCTATCTAGCTTCCATCCCTGCAGGCCGAGCGACATTCAACCTGACGTGAACACCTCCGACATCATTTCATACGAACCCGCCACCGGCGACGAGCTGTGGCGCGGGCCTGCGGGCGACGTGGACGAGACCGTCGCCCGCGCCCGCCGGGCCTGGCCGCAATGGGCCGCGCAGCCGCTCGCCACCCGGATCGAGCTTGTCCGGCGTTTCGCCAACGAAGTGCGCAAGGAACAGGAAGCCTTCGCCCGGCTGATCGCCCGCGAGACCGGCAAGCCGCTGTGGGAAGCGCGCACCGAAGTCGAATCGGTGATCGCCAAGGTGGAGATATCAGTCCGCGCCTATGCCGAGCGTACCGGGCAGCGGAAGCTCAACAGCGCGCTGCAGGGAACCGCCGCGCTGCGCCACAAGCCCCATGGCGTCCTCGCGGTGCTCGGCCCCTACAATTTCCCGGCGCACCTGCCCAACGGCCACATGGTGCCCGCCCTGATCGCGGGCAACGCGGTGATCTTCAAGCCGAGCGAGAAGACGCCGGCCACCGGGGAGTTCCTGGTCAAGTGCTTCCACGCCGCGGGCATCGCGCCCGACGTGGTGCAACTGCTGATCGGCGGCCCGGAGGAAGGCCAGGCGCTGGTTGCGCACACAGGCGTCGATGGGGTGTTGTTCACCGGCTCCGCCCAGGTGGGCATCGCCATCAACCGCGCGCTGGCCGATACGCCGGGCAAGATCGCCGCGCTGGAGATGGGCGGCAACAACCCGATCGTGCTGTGGCAGACACCCAAGATCGCCGACGCGGCGACTCTGATCGTGCAATCGGCCTTCACCACGGCCGGCCAGCGCTGCACCGCGGCGCGGCGGCTGATCGTCAAGGCCAGTCTCTATGACGAAGCGATAGAGCAGGTGAAGCGGCTGATCGACCGCCTGATCATCGGCGCGCCGTTCGACGAACCGCAGCCGTTCATGGGGCCGCTGATCGACGCCAAGGCGGCGGACCAGCTGACCGAGAGCTTCCTCTACCTGCTGTCGCACGGCGGCAAGGCGATCTGCCACATGCGCCGGCCGATGGGTGAGCTGCCGTTCGTCTCGCCCGGCCTGATCGACACCACGGGTATGAGCGAGCGGCCCGATGTCGAGCTGTTCGGCCCGCTGCTGCAAGTGATCCGGGTGGACGATTTCGACCAGGCGATCGCCGAGGCGAACAATACCCGTTTCGGCCTGTCCGCCTCGCTGATCGGCGGGACGCCGCAGGAATACAACCGCTTCTGGGCCAATATCCGCGCCGGCATCGTCAACTGGAACCGGCCAACCAACGGCGCTTCCTCCGCCGCGCCGTTCGGCGGCATCGGCTTGTCGGGCAACCATCGGCCGGCGGCGTTTTATGCCGCCGATTATTGCGCCTATCCCGTGGCCAGCACCGAGCTGGAGCAGCCACGCGCCAGCATCGGCGTGGGCCTGAGCGACGGCTGAGCCGCTTCGGCCGCCGCCGGCGACCAGACCCACCCCCGCTGCTCCCGGACGGAAGGCGGCGGATCGCTGTCCGCGCGGCCCGGGCCCGCATACGAACAAGGCGCCCGCCGGATACCGGCGAGCGCCTCGGCGCGGCCCCTCATGAACACGACCCGGAAGGGCCGCGCTCCGGCCGAGGCCCGACAGGGGTGGGCCTCGGCCGTTCGTAGTTCAGCTCAGCGGCACTTGACGCCGTCGTCGAGCGACTTGCCGAGCAGCGCACCGGCGGCAGCGCCGAGCACCGTGCCGAGCGTCCGGTCACGCCCGCCGTCGACCTCGCGGCCGAGCAGCGCACCGGCCGCGCCGCCGATGATCAGGCCGGTGGTGCCGTCCTTCTTGCGGCAATAGGTACGGCCATCGTTGCCGCGCCAGACGCGTGTGTCGCGATAGACCCGCTCGTCATGCCCACGGCGGTTGCCGTAGTAGCGGTCGTTGTAATGCCGGTTGTCGCGGCGGCTGCGGTCCCAGCTATCTTCATGCGAAGTCGAGCTGTAGCCCGGCGCACGGAATTCCACGGCCGAAGCCGGGACGGCGGTCAGAACCAGACCACTCGCAGCCAGGGCCAGGGCAGAATGCTTGAACAGGGTTTTCATGATCGACTCCATTGTTGTGCCCGTTCTCGATGGTTCATGTTTATCCGCCGTTTCCTGAACGGTGAGCAACTGGTCGGTTCAGAAATGCATTTATCTGTCCGCGCTTGCCCGGTTCGTCGCAGCGGCCTAACGGCTCGCCGGTGAAACGCCCCCAGACTATCCGGAGCGGCCTGCCCCTGGCGCTCGGCGCCCATGCCATCTGGGGCTCGATGCCGCTTTACCTGCTGCTGGTGCAGAGCGTGGCCCCGCTGGAGTTCGTGGCCTGGCGGGTGGTGTTCACGCTGCCGCTGTGCCTCGTGCTTGTGATGGTGCTGCGCGGCTGGGGGGAACTGCACGCCGTGCTGCGCAATGGCCGTGCGGTGCTGACCCTGTTCGGCAGCGCGGCCATGGTGGCGATCAACTGGTGGCTCTACGTCTGGGCGATCCACAATGGCCACATCTATGCCGCGAGCCTGGGCTATTACATCCTTCCGCTGATGATGATGCTGCTGGGCCTGGCCGTGCTGGGCGAGAGACTGACGCGGCGGCAATGGGCGGCCGTGGCCCTGGCGGCGCTGGGCGTGGGCATCCTGGCGGCCGGCGCGCTGACCACGATGTGGGTCAGCGTGGCCATGGCGGTGACGTTCGGCCTCTATGGCCTGCTGCGCAAGACGGTGGCCGCCGGCCCGCTGGCCGGGCTGACGGTCGAATCGCTGATCCTGCTGCCGATCGCGCTGGTGATCGTGATCTGGTACGCGCGCGAACCCGCCGGCTCGGCCCTGACGCAGGGCTGGGGCGTGGCGCTGGCCGTGGCATGGAGCGGGCCGATGACGGCGGTGCCGCTGATGCTGTTCGCCGCGGCGGCGCGGCGGATGCCTTATACGGTGATCGGCTTCCTCCAGTTCATCTCGCCGACCGTGGTGTTCATCCTCGGCCTCACCGTCTTCGGAGAAGAGCTGCGCCCTGCCCAGCTCGGCTGTTACATCCTGATCTGGGGCGCGGCGGCGCTGTTCAGCTGGGATCTGCTCCAGGGCCGCAAGGCGAAAGCCGCCAGCTGAGCGTTTCGCCGGCGTGGAACGGCACGATGCCGGCGATTTCCCGCGGAACCTCGACCGGGACGCGCTCCAGGGTCACCGTACCGTCATTGAGCGGCAATGCGTAGAAACGCGGCCCATGCTCGCTGGCGAAGCCTTCGAACCTGTCCAACGCCCCTTCGGCCTCGAACACCGCGAGATAGCTTTCCAACGCGAACGGGGCGTTGAACAGGCCGGCGCAGCCGCAAGCCGATTCCTTGGCGCCGCGCAGGTGCGGCGCGCTGTCGGTGCCGAGGAAGAACTTGGCCGAGCCCGACGTGGCCGCGCGGCGCAGGGCCAGCCGGTGCTTCTCGCGCTTGGCCACCGGCAGGCAATAGGCGTGCGGGCGAATGCCGCCAACCAACATGGCATTGCGATTGATGTGCAGGTGTTGCGGCGTGATCGTCGCGCCGATATTCGGCCCGGCGCTTTCGACGAAATCGACCGCCTCTTGCGTGGTCACATGCTCGAACACCAGTTTCAGCGCCGGAAGATCGTGCAGGACCGGGGCCAGCACCCGGTCGATGAACACGGCTTCGCGATCGAACACGTCCACGTCCGCATCGGTCACCTCGCCATGGACGCACAGGACCATGCCGATCTCCTGCATCCGCTCCAGAACCGGGCGGATGCGGGCGATGTCGGTGACGCCGCTGGCCGAATTGGTCGTCGCCCCGGCCGGATAGAGCTTGGCGGCGGTGAAGATGCCCTGCGCGAAGCCGGCGGCAAGGTCTTCGGGATCGGTCGAATCGGTGAGGTAGCAGGTCATCAGCGGGGTGAAATCCGCGCCGGGTGGCAATGCCGCGACGATCCGCTCGCGATAAGCCGCCGCATCCGCCGCCCGCGTCACCGGCGGGGTGAGGTTCGGCATCACGATGGCCCGCGCGAACTGCCGCGCGGTGTGCGCCGCGACGGAGACCAGCATGGCCCCGTCCCGCAGATGCACGTGCCAGTCGTCGGGGCGGCGGATGGTGAGCGATTCGATCATGCGCGGGCCGGAAGCGAGGTGTGACGATGATCCATGGAGCCGCCATGGCACAGCGCCGCGTGGTAGGACAGATGGGATCGGGTTCGCGCGGAGGCGCAGAGATTGTTTTGGCGCTCGCAGAGGCGCGGAGGCGCAGAGAGGTTGGTCATGCGGCGAAGCCGCTTTCAACTTCAGATGATCCAGCATGCCGCAGCGTCGTGAATCGAAGGCGGCTTCGCCGCGAGCGCGCCATCTCTGCGCCTCCGCGCCTCCGCGAGCGCCAATCCTTCTCTTTTTTCTCCGCGTCTCCGCGCCTCCGTGCGAACCCGATCCCGGCGCTTGACTATCGCCCGCTCCAGTCCAACTTGCGGCCATGGCCAATGAACGCTTGTTCTCGCGCGCGATCGTGCGCGTTGCTCCCGATGCCGACGACGAGGATGCCTTGGGGTTTCTCCAGGGCCTGCTCACCAATGACCTCAGCGGGACTCTGCCGGTCTATGCGGCGCTGCTGACCGCGCAGGGCAAGACGCTGTTCGACTTCATCGTATGGCCGGGCAGCGAGGGCTCGCTGCTGCTGGATTGCGAGGCCGACGCGGCGGAGGAGCTGGCCAAGCGCCTGTCGCTCTACCGGCTGCGGCGCAAGCTCTCGATCGCGGTCGATCCCTCGCTCGGCGTCTATTGGCAGGCCGAGCTGGGTGACGGCGGCGCGCCCGATCCGCGCTTGCACGAGCTGGGCCAGCGCTGGATCGCGCAGGTCTCGCCGGACGACGTGCCGGTGGACGATGCCTGGGTGAAGCATCGCCTGGCGCTGGGCGTGCCCGAAGGCCGCGCCGAGCTGGGCGACGTTCTGTGGCTGGAAGCCAATGCCGCGGAACTCAACGGCGTGTCCTTCTCCAAGGGCTGCTACATCGGCCAGGAGAACACCGCGCGGATGAACTGGCGGCAGAAGGTCAACCGCCGCGTACTGGTCGTGCCGCTGGGCCATTCCGACGAGAAGCGGCGCAAGGCGGCGTATCCCGAACTGGGCTATGCGGTCGACCACTTGCGGATCGAGGCGGTGGATCCGGCGCTGCTGCCGCACTGGCTTTCGCTGGAAGCCGAAAGCTGAGCGCACGCTAGTATCTAGGCATGCTGCGCGCAGGCGTTATGAAAGGCGCGTGGACATACCCCAGGACATCTTCACCGAGCCCGACGACGTCGCCCCTCAGACCCTGCCCAACCTGGGCCCGCTGCGGCGGCTGGCCGGCGTGTGGGAAGGCCAGCGCGGGGTGGACGTGAATCCCAAGGCCAACGGGCCGGAGCAGCGCGACTATTACGAGCGGATCGAGATGCAGCCGATCGACGCCCAGACGAACGGCCCGCAGCTGTTCTATGGGCTGCGCTATCACGTCCACATCAACACCCATGAGGAGCAGATCGCCTTCCACGATCAGGTCGGCTATTGGCTGTGGGAGCCGGCGACGGGGCTGATCCTGCAAACGGTTGCGATCCCGCGCGGGCAGGTCGCCATCGCTTCCGGCCACGCCGATCCGGATTCCAGGAAGCTGGTGCTGACGGCCGAACGCGGCCAGACCGAATACGGCATCTGCTCGACCACGTTTCTCGAACTGGCCTTCCGCACCGATTCCTATCGCCTGGAAGTGGAATTCCACGACGATGGGAGCTGGAGCTATATCTCCGACACCATGCTGATGGTGCGTGGCCGCGACACCGCCTTCCGGCATCGCGACCACAATCGGTTGACCAAGATCGCCGAGCCCGATCTCAACCCGTGGGCGAAGATCGTCGCGGCCGGCTAGGCCTCACGCCGCCTTTCGCATCGGTGCATCCCACGGGCCGTCGGCCTCGCTTAGCTCGAGCGCGTATTCGGGCGCTTCGAGGCGGGCGCCGCGGCCCAGGCTGTGGAACGGGCGAGCGCGGCCGGTCGGCCGGAAGCCTACCTTGCGCAGCACCCGCGCGGACGCCGGATTGTCCACCGCATGGCGGCTGACGACACGCTTGTGGCCGGCCAGCCGGGCGAGCGCCAGCAGGCCGCCGAGCGCCTCTGTGGCATAGCCCCGCCCCCAGGCGCCGGGCTCGATCCAGTAGCCGACCTCCACCTGGCTTTCATCCTCGTGCAGGCCGCAGACACCGATGATCCGCCCGTGCTGATCGGGCAGGGTTATCAGCAGGTTGGGCAGATGGGGATCGCGCGAGCCTTCGATCCATTGGCGCGCGTGCTCCTCATGATAAGGCCACGGCACGCGCGACAGCATGCGCACCACCGCCTCGTGTCCGATGGCGCGGGTGAGCTCGGGGGCGTCCTCCAGCCAGGCCGGCCTCAGGAACAGGCGTTCGGTGCGCATAAACATCGGCGTACTCCTCTCCGCCCCATCCCCGCGCGCCATGGCCCGGAGATGTGACGTTGTCTTTGCGGAGGGAGACGAAAAAAGGGAGACGGGCTGGCCCGGTCTCCCTCTACGGCTGGACGTGTGGCGTCCGGCGGGCCATCCCGGTGGATGACCCTTTCATTGAGTCATCCGATTATTCGGCTGCCTGGCTAATCATGTCGACCGACACGTACTTGCGGCCTTGCTTGCCGTCGTGGAATCGCACTTTGCCTGCTGCGAGCGCAAAGAGGGTGTGATCCTTGCCCAGGCCGACGTTGACGCCCGGATAGACCTTGGTCCCGCGCTGGCGCACGATGATGTTGCCGCCGACCACGTCCTGGCCGCCGAACTTCTTCACGCCGAGGCGACGGCCGATCGAATCGCGACCGTTGCGCGAGCTACCGCCTGCTTTCTTGTGTGCCATCTCGAACTACCTCTTACTTCTTCGCGCCGGCGTCATCGGCGGACTTCTTGGCCCCGGCCTTTTCAGCGGGAGCCTTCTTGGCCGGAGCCTTGTCGGCGGCCTTGGCAGGCGCGGCGTCCTTCACCGGAGCAGCCTTCTTCGCCCGCGCGGTTTCCTTCTTCACCTCGGCGCCCTTGGCCGGTTCCTGCCGCTCGGCCTCGTGAGCCTTGGGGGCTTCTTCGGCCTTGGCAGCGGCGGCCTTCTTGGGCGCCGCCTTCGAATCGCCGACCGAGACGATGCGCAGCAGGGTCATCTGCTGGCGGTGCCCGGCCTTGCGGCGATAGTTGTGCCGGCGGCGCTTCTTGAAGACGATGACCTTCTCGCTCTTCGCCTGGGCGATGATTTCCGCGGAAACGGAAACCTTGCCGGCATCGGCCAGCGTGTCACCCTCACCCGCAAGCAGCACATCGCCCAGCACGACCGTATCGCCAGCGTCACCCGCCAGCTTTTCGACCGCGATCTTGTCTCCTGCGGCAACGCGATACTGCTTGCCGCCTGTGCGCACCACTGCGAACATGGTCATCAAATCCGTTTCGTTCTTAGCGCCGCGCGCCGGGTGTCCCCATGCGAACGACAAAAAAGGCGCCCGGTCCGGGCACCGCAAGTGCGCCGCCGTTAAGCGAAGCGCCACCCCCTGTCAACGCCCCGGCGGTGGAATTGGTGCCTTTCGCGCGGCTGGAAACCGCCGTTCGCCCCAGCTAAGGGCAGGGACGATGCGTTTCAATCACGCCCTGCCGCTGCTGGTGTTGCTGGCCGCCTGCGCCACGCCCGCCGACCAGTACCCCAGCCTGGCCCTGCGCGATGCAGAGCGGGCCACGGGCACGCTGCAAGCCGCACCGGCCGAACCCTACGTGCCGCCGCCAACCCCGCCTGCGACGCTCGGCCGGCTGGCGCAGCTCGCGGCCCAGGGGGAGAGCGCAAACCAGGCGTTCCTCAAGGCCCTGCCCGAAACGCGCAGCGCCGTTGCCGCCGCGCGCGGGGTGGCGCCCGGGGGCGAGGCCTGGGCGCGCGCGCAAGTGGCGCTGGCGGGGCTCGGCGCCGCGCGGGGGGAGGCGATGATCGCGCTGGCCGATCTCGATCGAATCTATGTCGACGCGGCGGTGAACGGCGAAGCGCTTGAACCTATCGCGGCAGCGCGCGATTCGCTCGCCGGCCAGGTCGAGCAACAGGATGCGGTGATCACCGAGCTGGGTGCGGCCTTGCGTTAGAACGCGATTGCTTACCCCTCTCGTCATTGCGAGCGTAGCGAAGCAATCCAGGGCCGCGCGGCACTGTCCCTGGATTGCTTCGTCGCTACGCTCCTCGCAATGACGAGGGTTTAGCTTAAGGTGCCAGGTCTGTGTCCTGGTTCCAGCGGTGGCGGTCAGCGTGGTCTTGCGCGCGCGGTTCGATCCAGTGCCAGCCGTCGGCGCGTTTCTCGCGCTTCCAGAACCAGGCATCGCTCTTCAGATGATCCATCGCGAAATCGGCGGCCTGGAAAGCATCGCGGCGGTGGCGCGCGGCGGCGGCGACCAGCACGATGGCATCGCCCGGCCGCATCACGCCGATCCGGTGCTGGATCAGCAGGCCGTCCAGCGGCCAGCGGCCCAGCGTGTCGTCAGCCAGTGTCTCCATGCCCGGCAGCGTCAGCCGCTCGTAATGCGACAGCTCCAGCGCCTCCACGTCGCCATCGGGCCGGACCTTGCCGGTGAAGCTGACGATGCCGCCGGCCTGGGGATGCGCCGCGGCGAAGGCGGCCAGCGCCGCTTCCGGCACCAGCGCGGTTTCCAGCAGGCGAACGTCCTTCGCCATGTCAGCCCCCGCTGACCGGCGGAAGCAGCGCCACTTCGTCGCCGTCCTCGGCGAACAGGGCGGTCTTCTCGGGCAGCACGGTTCCGTTGACCGCCACGCGGACCTTCTCGCCCGCCACGGCATCGCCCAGCGGGCCGTCCAGCGCCTCGACCAGCGAGGACCAGTCGAGCGGCGCTTCCACCGCGCGTTCGGGCGCGCCGGCGAGGTCGGCCAGCTTGCCGAGGAAGACGAGCGTGACGGACACCTTGCTATCCTTTCGTCATTGCGAGGAGCGGAGCGA
>JAFKFN010000032.1 GCA_017308255.1 Altererythrobacter sp.
GTGCGCAACTACCTGACCGGCCGGGGCATCCCGGCGGCGCGCATCAGCAGCCAGGCCTTCGGCGAGAGCATGCCCCGCGTGCCGACTGCCGACGGTGTGCGCGAGCCGCAGAACCGCCGTGTGGAAATCACTTACGGTCCGGGCTCGGGCCGCTAAGCGAAGCTCACGGCTTCACGCCTAAAGAGGGGCCGGGAGACAGGTTCTCCCGGCCCTTTTTGTTTGCCGCTCGTAGAGGTGCGGAGAGGCGGAGGGTGCAAGAGCGGGAGGGGCACGCTGAGGGCGGCCTGCATCGCTTGCCCCATCCCTGCCCTGGCTCCCTCCCTCACCTTCGTCACCCTGAACTTGTTTCAGGGTCCATCGTGCCGGCTACGCGGGGGCTGGCGGCGTGCCTCCCTTGCGGTCGTGTCGCGCCCGATGGATGGCTCCGTGCGGCACCGAGGGATGGACCCTGAAACAAGTTCAGGGTGACGGTATTGGGAGAAGCGGCGAAGCCGCGAGCCACTCTTAGTGGGCGGCGAGGCCGCGATCCCCTGCATGGCGTGCGGCGATCACAGCACAAGTGTCGTCACAGCAGCGCGCGCATCTTCGCGCCCTTGCGCCTGCAATCGTCTCCGCGCCTCCGCGCGCAGAAGGCTCCTATTCCAGCAGGAGAAACAGCCCGAACGCCAGGCCAGTGCCGATCAGGAAAAGCGGCCAGGACCAATAGAAATGTTGGCCCTGCAGGGTGACTCCGTGGACGTTGAGCAGCCCGCCGCTCGCCCCTCCGGAGCCGATGAACAGCGAGACGATGAAGGCCAGGACCAACCCCAGCACGATAGCCTTGAGGAGTGCGATCATTTCTTTCCGCCCCTTCCCGCCCCTTGCGCGATCAAGCCACCAGGCGAAGCCGTGAAGGCCCGCGGCGCGCCGTGAGTGAAATCGCCGAGAGGCCGTCGATCTCCGCCAGCCGCTCGGCCAGTTCGCCATCAAGCTCGAAATCGCGGCCGAGGCGAAGCAGCGGTTCCGCGCCCTCCCCCGTCTTCAGCCGCACCAGTACCTCGCCACGGCCCGGCGCCCCTTCGGTCAGCTCGCGCCGCAACACGCGCAGCGCCTCGGGAGACCACACATCCAGCGTCAGCACCATGCGCGCGGCATTGCGCACTTCCGCCAGCGGCGTCGCCCCGCGCACGGTGACCCGGGGCGGCTCGTCCGGGCTGGGCGCGTCGAGTTCCACATTGAGCAGCACGCAAGTGCCCTCGGCCGCCCAGCGCTGGAAGCTCTCCACCAGGCCTTCTTCGAAGCAGGCGGCGCTGAATTGGCCGGAGCTGTCGGAAAAGTCCGCGCGGATGAACTCGCTGCCCTTGCGCGTGCGCCCCTTGTTCACGCCTTCCACCATGGCGGCCATGACGGCGGACTGGCGGCCACCCGAAATGCCCGCTTCCGCCAGGCTGGCGTAACTGCGCGCGCCATTCGCCGATGCCACGGCGCGATATTGCTCCACCGGATGGGCGGCGAAGTAGAAACCGAAAGCCTCGCGTTCCGCCGCCATCTGCTCCGCCCGGCTCCAGGCCGGCGCGGCGACCAGGCGCAAGGCCGGCTCACCCTGCTCGCCGCCGCCGAGAAAGCTCTGCTGGTTGCTGCTCCGCTCCCGCGCCACGCGGTCGGCTTCCATCAGCAGTGTGTCCGCGTTGGCCAGCACTTTGGCCCGGTTCGGCTCGACACAATCGAACGCACCGGCGGCGGCCAGGCTTTCCAGCTGCTTCCGGTTCATCGCGCCGGCGGGCATGCGGCGGAATAGGTCCGCAAGGCCGGCGAACTCTCCGCCCGCCATGCGTTCGGCGACGATCTGTTCCATCGCGCTTTCGCCCACGCCCTTGATGCCCGCCAGTCCATAGCGCACCGCGTGCCCCTGCTCGGTCGGCTCCACGGTGAATTCGGCTTCGGAACGATTGACGTCCGGCCCCGACAGCGCCAGCCCGTTGCGCCGGATATCGTCGACAAAGACCGCCAGCTTTTCCGACTGGTGCATGTCGAAGCACATCGATGCGGCGTAGAACTCTTCCGGGTAATGCGCCTTGAACCAGGCCGTCTGATACGTCAGCAGCGCATAGGCCGCCGCGTGGCTCTTGTTGAAGCCATAGCCGGCGAACTTGTCGATCAAGTCGAACAGCTCGTTGGCCTTCCTCGCCTCGATCCCGCTGACTTCGCGGCAGCCTTCCACGAAGCGGGCGCGCTGGGCGTCCATCTCGGCCTGGATCTTCTTGCCCATGGCCCGGCGCAGCAGGTCGGCATCGCCCAGCGAATAGCCGGCGAGGATCTGCGCGGCCTGCATCACCTGTTCCTGATAGACGAAGATGCCGTACGTCTCCGCCAGGATGCCTTCGAGCTTGGGGTGCGGATACTCGATACTCTCCTGCCCGTTCTTGCGCCGGCCGAACAGCGGGATGTTGTCCATCGGGCCGGGCCGATAGAGCGCGTTGAGGGCGATGATGTCCTCGAACACCGTGGGCTTCACCGCCGAGAGTGTGCGGCGCATGCCTTCGGATTCCACCTGGAACACGCCGATTGTATTGCCGCTCTGGAGCAGGCGGAAGGTGTCGGCATCGTCCCACGGCAGCGCGCTCAGGTCGATATCGATGCCACGCCGGGCCAGCAGGTCCACCGCCTTGCGCAGGACGGACAGGGTCTTGAGGCCGAGGAAGTCGAACTTCACCAGGCCCGCGCCTTCGACATACTTCATGTCGAACTGCGTCACCGGCATCTCGGAACGCGGATCGCGATAGAGCGGCACGAGATGGCTCAGCGGCCGATCGCCGATCACCACGCCCGCCGCGTGCGTGGAGGAGTTGCGGGGGAAGCCCTCCAGCTGCATCGCCAGATCGACGAGGCGCTTCACCTCCGCATCATTCTCGTATTCGCGCCGGAACTCGCCCACGCCGTTGAGCGCGCGCGGCAGGGTCCAGGGATCGGTGGGATGGTTGGGCACCATCTTGCACAGCCGGTCCACGTGGCCATAGCTCATCTGCAGGATGCGGCCGGTATCGCGCAGCACCGCCCGCGCCTTCAGCTTGCCGAAGGTGATGATCTGCGCGACCTTGTCGGCGCCGTACCGCTCCTGGACATAGCGGATCACCTCGCCCCGGCGGGTTTCGCAGAAGTCGATGTCGAAATCCGGCATCGAGACGCGCTCGGGATTGAGGAAGCGTTCGAACAGCAGCCCCAGGCGAATGGGATCGAGGTCGGTGATCGTCAGCGACCAGGCGACCAGCGAGCCCGCGCCCGAACCGCGACCGGGGCCGACCGGGATGCCTTGCGCCTTGGCCCACTTGATGAAATCGGCCACGATCAGGAAGTAGCCGGGAAAGCCCATGCCGGTGATGACGTCGATCTCGAACTCCAGCCGGTCTTCGTATTCCTTGCGCTCTTCGGCGGTAAGGCCGTCATAGCGCGCCAGACGATCGGCCAGGCCGGCGCGCGCATCTTCCGCCAGCATCCGCGCCTCGCCTTCGAGATCGCCGGCCAGGCTCGGCAGGATCGGCTTGCGCTTGGGCGGCGCGAAGGCGCAGCGCTGGGCCACGACAAGCGTGTTGGCCGTCGCCTCGGGCAAGTCGGCGAACAGCTCCTCCATCATCGGCGCCGACTTGACGAACGCCTCGGCGCTGGAGCGCGGCCGTTCGGCATTGTCGATGTAGGTCGAATGGGCGATGCACAGCATGGCGTCATGCGCGGCGTGCATGTGCGGATCGCCGTAGCTGGCGGGATTGCTGGCCACCAGCGGCAGGTCGAGCGCGTAAGCCAGCTCGATCAGGTCATCCTCGGCGGCCTCCTCCACCGGATCGCCGCGCCGGGCCAGTTCCACATAGAGGCGATCCGGGAAAAGCGCGGCGAGCTTCTCCAGCACCTCGCGCGCCTGCTCGGGCCGCCCGTCCGCGATCAGCCGCGTGACGGCGCCCTCGCCCGCGCCTGTCAAGGCGATCAGTGCATCGGTGCGCCCGGCGAAATCGTCCCACACGACATGCGGGTCCAGTTCAAGCGGGCGATCGAGATGCGCGCGGCTGACGAGATGGCACAGGTTCTGCCAGCCATCCGCATCCTGCGCGAAGAGGGGCAGATAATCGATCGGCCCTTCCGGCCCCCTCGCCACGCCCAGCAGCACGCCGACAATCGGCTGCACGCCTTCGGCCATGCAGGCGGCGGCGAAAGCAGGCGCACCGTAAAGGCCGTTGCGATCGCAAATGGCGATGGCGGGAAAGGCCCGCTCCTTCGCCAGCTTGGCGATCCCCTTCGGATCGATCGCCCCTTCCAGCATCGAATAGCTCGACAGCACGCGCAGGGGGACGAACGGGGCGTAAGGCATCAGTGCAGATTAGGCGCTCCGAACGGAATCGGAAGGGCGCGCCGGCCCTTTTGCCCAATTCGCCGCGAAGTCGTCATCGCGAGCGCAGCGAAGCAATGACGATCCTAGGCCAGCACGCCATCGTGCAGGCGGGCGATCCGATCCATCCGCGCCGCCAGTCGCTCGTTATGCGTGGCGACCAGCGCCGCGCTGCCATGGCCGCGCACCAGTTCAAGGAACTGCGCCAGCACTTTGTCGGACGTCACCTCGTCCAGGTTGCCGGTGGGCTCATCCGCCAGCACCAGCTTGGGCCGGTTGGCGAGCGCGCGCGCCACGGCGACGCGCTGCTGCTCCCCGCCGGAAAGCTGGCTGGGCCGGTGCGTCAGCCGATGATCGAGGGCGAGCGAGGCCAGCAATTCGCGGGCCCGCTCCATCGCCTGGCCGCGCGGCGTGCCGGAAACGAGCTGCGGCAGCATCACGTTCTCCTCGGCCGAAAAGTCCGGCAGCAGGTGATGGAACTGATAGACGAAGCCCAGATGGTTGCGCCTCAGCGCCGTGCGGTCGGCCGACGGCAGATCGGTGGCGTCGACCCCGGCGATCTCTATCCGCCCGCCGAAGCCGCCTTCCAGCAGGCCCACGGCCTGGAGCATGGTGGACTTGCCGGTGCCCGAAGGCCCGAGCAGCGCGACGATCTCGCCCGGCTCGATTGTCAGGTCCACGCCGCGCAGCACGTCGATGCGCTCCCCGCCCTGGCTGAACGAGCGGGTCAAGCCGGTGAGGCGGACGACGGGATCACTCATAGCGCAGCACCTGGACAGGATCGGTGCTGGCCGCCCGATAAGCCGGATAGAGCGTGGCGAGGAAGCTGAGCCCCATGGCCATGACGCAGATCAGCAGGATCTCGAACGGATCGGTCCGCGAGGGCAGCTCCGTCAGGAAGCGGATCTGCGGGTCCCACAGGTTCTGCCCGGTCACGATCTCGATCGCGCGGACGATCGGCTGGCGGAAAAACAGCACCACGAAGCCGAGCGCCAACCCGGCGGCCGTGCCGAGCGCGCCGATCACCGAGCCGGTGGTGACGAAGATCTTGAGCAAGCTCTTGCGGGTCGCCCCCATGGTCCGAAGGATGGCGATATCGCGCGTCTTCGAACGGACGAGCATGACCAGCGAGGACAGGATGTTGAACGCGGCCACCAGCACGATGATCGAAAGCGCGAAGAACATCGCCACGCGTTCCACCTGCAATGCCTCGAACAGGGATGCGTTATTGGCCTTCCAGTCATAGACCACCGCCTGGCCCTGCAGCTTGCGCGCGAGGGGGGTCAGGATCTGGTCCACCTTCTCGGCATCGGTCGTCTTGACCTCGATCTTGTCGATCGAATCGCCCGTCAGCAGCAGGGTCTGGGCGTTGGGGATCGGCATGACGATAAAGGCCTGGTCATAATCGTAGATGCCGATCTCGAAGATCGCCGTCACCGTATAGCCCACCTGGCGCGGCACGGTGCCGAAGGGAGTGGCGCGCCCCAGCGGATTGATGACGGTGATCGTATCGCCCAGCCGCGCGCCCAGATTGGTCGCCAGACGCGAGCCGATGGCAACGTTCTCGTTGCCGGGCTTCAGCGTCCCGAGATCGCCGGCGACGAGATTGGCCTTGAGCTTGGCGATGTCTTCCGGCGTGTTGCCGCGCACCAGCACCGCCTCCACCCGGCCATTGAAGGTGGCCAGCAGCGGCTGCTCGATCAGCGGGGACGCTTCGGTGACGCCCGGCGTCTTGCGCGCATCCTCCAGCACCTGCTCCCAGTTCTCCAGCTCGCCGTAAGCCTGGATGATCGCGTGGCCGTTGAGGCCCACGATCTTGTCGATCAGTTCGGCCCGGAAGCCGTTCATCACGCTCATCACGATCACCAACATGGCGACGGACAGCATGACCACGCCGATGCTGATCGAGGCGACGAGCGCGATTACCGCTTCGCCGCGCCCGGGAAGCATGTAGCGCTTGGCGATGGTCCATTCGAACGGGGACAGGATCAAGGGAACGACTTCACACGATTTAGGGTTGTCGGGGTGTAGGGGTCGCATGCGCGGCGCGCAATGGCTGGTGCATTGTCTGCACTAATGGCAGCGACGAACCTGGCCTAAGGGGAGCAAGGCATGTTCGACAACGCAGACGCTCTACTGCTCGCGCGGCTTCAGTTCGCCTTCACCGTCAGCTTCCACTTCCTGTTTCCCGCGTTCACGATCGGCCTGGCCAGCTACCTCGCGGTGCTCGAAGCCTTGTGGCTGAAGACCGGCAAGGCGCTCTATCTCGACCTGTTCCGTTATTGGGTGAAGATCTTCGCGGTGAACTTCGCCATGGGGGTCGTCTCCGGTATCGTGCTGTCCTACCAGTTCGGCACCAACTGGGCGGTATTCTCCGACAAGGCGGGGCCGGTGGTCGGCCCACTGCTGGCCTACGAAGTGCTGACCGCGTTCTTCCTGGAGGCCGGTTTCCTGGGTGTCATGCTGTTCGGCATGAACAAGGTCGGCCGCGGCCTGCATTTCACTGCCACGCTGATGGTCGCCCTGGGCACGCTGCTGTCCTCGTTCTGGATCCTGGCGGCGAACAGCTGGATGCAGACCCCGCAGGGGCACAGCATCGGCGCGAATGGCCAGTTCATTCCGGCAAACTGGCTCGAGATCATTTTCAATCCCAGCTTCCCGTGGCGCCTGATGCACACGGTGACGGGCGCGTATCTCACCACTGCGCTGGTCGTGGGCGGCGTGGGCGGCTGGCATCTGCTGCGCGGGAACGGCACGCCGCAGGTCCGCAAGATGTTCTCCATGGCGATGTGGATGGCCGCGCTCGTCGCGCCGGTGCAGGTCTTCCTCGGCGATCAGCACGGGCTCAACACGCTGGAGCACCAGCCGGTCAAGATCATGGCGATCGAGGGCCATTACGAAAGCCATCCGGACGGGGCGCCGCTCTATCTGTTCGGCATCCCGAACGATAGCGAGCAGCGGCTGGATCACGCACTGGCCATTCCGAAGGTCGGCAGCCTGATCCTGAAGCACGATCCGAACGCGCCGATGGCCGGGCTCGACACCGTGCCGGATGCCGAGCAGCCGCCGGTGGCGATCGTGTTCTGGTCGTTCCGCATCATGGTCGGCCTCGGCCTGCTGATGTTCACGCTGGGGCTCGCCAGCCTGTGGGCGCGCTGGCGCGGGACGCTGTATGACTGGCGCGGCCTGCATCGCTTCGCGCTGGCGATGACGCCGGCCGGCTTCGTGGCGGTTATCGCCGGCTGGGTGACGACGGAGGTGGGGCGGCAGCCCTATCTCGTCTACGGCCTGCTCCGCACGGCCGATTCCGCCAGCCCGCTGGCCGCGCCGGCCGTGGGCGCTTCGCTGGTGGCCTTCGTCGTGGTCTATTTCGCGGTGTTCGGCGTGGGCATCTGGTACCTGCTGCGCCTGATGCACAAGCCGCCCGAGCCGGGCGAACCGGACCCCGAACGCACCGAGCGCGAGCCCATCCGCACGGCCGGCATCATGCCGGGCCCCGCGCAACACCCCGGCAGCACGGAGGGCGCGCCATGAACGTCGATCTCACCACGATCTGGGCTTTCATCATCGCCTTCTCGGTCTTCGCCTATGTAGTGATGGACGGCTTCGACCTCGGCATCGGCATCTTGTTTCCGTGGCTGACGGTGGGGCACGGGCGCAACCGGGCGATGAATTCCATCGCGCCGGTGTGGGACGGCAACGAGACCTGGCTGGTCATGGGCGGCGGCGGGCTGCTGGCCGCCTTCCCGCTGGCCTATGCGGTGATCCTGCCGGCGACTTATCCGCTGATCATCGCCATGCTGCTGGGCCTCATCTTCCGGGGCGTGGCCTTCGAGTTCCGCCACCGCGACGAGCGGCATCGGGCGTTCTGGGATTTCTCGTTCTTCGGCGGGTCGCTGGTCGCCGCCCTGGCGCAAGGCATGACGCTGGGCGCGATCCTGCAAGGGATCAAGGTGGCCGATCGCATCTATGCCGGAAGCTGGTGGGACTGGCTGACCCCCTACACCCTGTTGACGGGGCTGGGCGTCGTTGCCGGCTATGCGCTGCTGGGCGCCTGCTGGATGATCTGGAAGCTGGAGGGCGACATACAGGACAAGGCCTATCGCCTGGCTTTCCGCGCGGGGATCGCCACGCTGGCGCTGCTGGCGGCGGTGAGCTTCTATAACCTGACCCTGCGGCCGGATTATCAGGAACGGTGGCTGGCCATGCCCAATATCCTGTTCACCAGCCAGGTGCCGCTGCTGTCGGCGATCATGGCCGGGTTCTTCTTCTATGGGCTGAAGAAGCGTTGGGAGCTGGCGCCCCTTCTCCTGACGCTGGCCCTGTTCCTGCTGGGCATGGCCGGGCTGGGGGTGACGATCTGGCCCTACGTGGTGCCCGATACCCTGACCATCTGGGACGCCGCCGCGCCGGAGAGCAGCCAGATCTTCATGCTGGTGGGCGTGGTGATCATCCTGCCGCTGATCCTGGCCTATACCGGCTGGTCGTATTGGGTGTTCCGCGGCAAGGTCGGCAGCGAGGGCTACCATTGAGCGAGGATCCGCCGTTCTGGCAGCGCCTTGCCTGGATGGCCGCGTTCTGGGTGGCCGGCGTCGCCGTGGTGGGGGCCGTAGCCTTCGTGATCCGCGCCTGGATCGGTCCCTAGAAAAGCCGGGTCAGCAGATAGAACAGGGCGCCCACCGCCGCCGAGGCCGGGATGGTGATGATCCAGGCAACGACCACGCTTTGCGCCACGCCCCAGCGCACCGCCGAGGCGCGGCGCGCGGTGCCCGCACCGATGACCGCGCCGGTGATCGTGTGCGTGGTGGAAACCGGAATGCCCAGGGCCGAAGCGACGAACAGCACGATCGACCCCGCCAGCGAGGCGCTGAAGCCCTGGTGCTGCGACAGCTTGGTGATGCGCGAGCCCATGGTCTCGATGATCCGCCAGCCGCCGGTGAGCGTGCCCAAGGCGATGGCGATATAGCAGCTGATCGCCACCCAGTGCGGCACTTCGAATTCGCCCGAGAGATGGCCGGTGGAATAGAGCAGCACGGTGATGATCCCCATGGTCTTCTGCGCATCGTTGAGGCCGTGGCTGAGCGAGTAAGCGGCGGAAGAGAACAGGTGCAGCGCCTTGAGGCCGCGTTCTGCCTGGTGGGCGGTTGCGCGGCGCAGCGCCCAGCTGCTCAGCAGCATGACCAGCATCGCCAGCCACATCCCGAGAAGCGGCGAAAGGACGATCGCCGCCAGCGTCTTGTTGAGGCCGCCCCAGAGGATGCCGGTGAAGCCGGCATGGGCGACCCCCGCCCCCACCAGGCCGCCGACCAGCGCATGGCTGCTGGATGACGGAATCCCCTTGAGCCAGGTGACGACGTTCCAGAACATCGCCCCCACGAGCGCGCCGAACACCACCGCCGGGGTTATCAGCTGCTGTTCCACCAGCCCCTTGCCGATGGTGTCGGCCACGGCGTGGAGGCTGGGGAAGGCGATCGTCAGGAAATAGGCCGCGAAGTTGAACACCGCCGCGAAGGCCACCGCCTTCACCGGCGACAGCAGGCGCGTGGCGACGACCGTGGCGATCGCGTTCGCGGCGTCGTGCAGGCCGTTCAGGTAATCGAACAGCAGCGCGAGGGCGATCAGCGCTATGAGCAGCGGCAGGGCGAGTTCGTACACGGCGTCGGCGGTCAGGCGTGGTCGATCACGATGCCGTCGATCTCGTCGGCGACGTCTTCGAACGCATCGACGATCCGTTCGAGATGCTTGTAGATTTCCCGCTCGATCACGAAGCGCAGGGTGTCGGTGGAACCGTGCGCCTCCAGCGCCTGGCGCAGGCCCGCGCTATGGATCGCATCGGCATGGCCTTCGATCCGCACCAGCCGCTCGGTCAATTCGTGCAGCCGCTGTCCGTTGCGGGCCACGTCGCGCAGCAGCGGAATGGCCTCTGCCGTGACGCGCGCGGCATCGACCGCAAGGGCCCCCATGTCGCGCATCTGCGGGGCGAAGCTGGTGACCTGGTAGAGATCGATCGCCTGCGCGGCGGCCTGCATCTCGTCCACCGTATCGTCCAGCGCGCCGATCAGGCTGGTGATCGCGCCGCGATCGAACGGGGTGAGGAAGGTGCGGCGCACCGTCTGCAACACTTCGCGGGTGATCTCGTCCGCATCGTGCTCTCGCTCGATGATCTCGCGGACGTGCTGCTCGGGCTCGGCCGACCCTTCGAGCAGGCGCGCCGTGGCTTCGGCGGCGGAGAGCACCGTGGCGGCATGAGCTTCGAACAGCTCGAAGAAGTTGCCTGTCCTTGGCAGCAGGCGTTGGAACCACGCAAACATGGCGGATATCCCCGTTGTCTGTGTTACTGCCAGAGGCAGACGGCTGCGGCGCACCGCCGACTGGAACTCGGCCGAGGCGAACGAGCGGATCAGCTCGCGCAAGTCAGGCTCATCCACCGCATCGGCCGCTTCGCCGAGCGGGAACCAGCGGCGCTCACGCTCGCCCTGTTCCTTCCAGGTATCGAGTTCCTCGGTCAGCGCCAGCGGGAAGACTTCCACGTCCACCATGAGCGAGGCCCCGCTGCCCTGGCGCTTACGATAGCGATAGCTGCCCAGCGCCACCGGGCTGACGGCGCCGAGCGCCCCCGCCTCTTCCTGGGCCTCGCGCGCGGCGGAAAGGTGCGGCGGCATCCCCGTGTGGATATTGCCCTTGGGCAGCACCCACCGCCCCTTGCTGCCGCGCGTGGTGATCAGCATCACTTTCACACGCGTTTCGGGAGCTTGCCCTTCAAGACGGTAAGGGAGGGCGGCGACCTGGCGAATGGCTGGCGTTTCCGGAAACTATGGCGAACCGCGCGCCTCTTAGGCCGACGCGCGGTCCGTTGCCAAATCATGACATCGATTTGACGCGGAAAACCTCAGGGAAGGGTTCGGAAAGAGCCCGTTCCCGGAAGGTCCTTGCGAGACGATCAGGCGGCTTCCTGGTGCATGTACACGGCGCGATCGTGGGAGAACGCCTTGAAGCCGAAATGGCCGTGATAGCTGCCCATCCCGCTGCCGTTGACGCCGCCGAACGGGAGCCGGTTTTCGAGATAGTGCGAGAACACCCCGTTGACCGTCACGCCGCCGGACGAGGTGCGCGCCAGCACCTTGCGGACATTGTCCGGATTGTCGCTGTAGACGTAGAGGGCGAGCGGCTTGTCCCGCGCTTCGATGTAGCCGATGACCTGATCCAGATCGTCATAGGTCATTACCGGCAGGACCGGGGCGAAGATCTCTTCCTGGAGGATCTTCATCTGCGGCGTCACGTCGGTGAGCATGGTCGGGTGCACGGTGAGGTCTTCTTCCTCCAGCGTGCCGCCGGCGGCGACTTTCGCGCCTTTCTCCACGGCATCGTCCACCAGGCCCTTCACCCGGGCGAAGTTGCTCTTGTTGACGATCTGGGCGATCGATTCCTTGTCGATCGCGCCGGTGGAATAGAGATTTTCCGCGACCTTGGCCTTGAACCCTTCGACCAGGCGATCCTTCTGATCCTCCTTCACGAAGACATAATCGGGGCAGATGCAGGCCTGACCGCCGTTGAACTGCTTGGCGCCGGCGAGGTCCGCCGCGATCTTGTCGATATCGGCGCCCTCGTCGATGATCACGGGGGACTTGCCGCCCAGTTCCAGCGTGACGGTGGCCAGGTGCTTCGCCGCCGCCGCCATGACGATCTTGCCGACCCGCGTGCTGCCGGTGAAGAAGATGTGGTTGAACGGCAGTTCCAGCAGCGCCTGCGCGACCTCCACCTCGCCTTCGAACAGGGCCACCTCGTTCTCGTCGAACACCTCCCGCACGATCTTGCCGGCGATGCGCGCGGTGGCGGGGCACAAGTCGGTCAGCTTGACCATGCAGCAATTGCCGGCCGCCACCGCGGCGGCGAGCGGCCCGAACGTGAGGCCGAGCGGGAAATTCCACGGGCCCAGGATAAGGCATACCCCGCGCGCTTCCGGCACGATCATCGCCTTGTCACCCGCGTTCTTCGACGGCGTGACTTCCACCGGCTTCATCCATTCTTCGACACTGTCGATATTGAGCTGGATATTGCCGAGGACGTTCAGCACTTCCGTGACGCGGATTTCCGCTTCGGGCTTGCGCGTGTCTTCCCGCACCGCGGCGACGATCTCGTCCGCATGGGCTTCCACGGCAGCCTTCAGGCGGGCGAGCTTGGCCTTGCGCTCAGCAGCGCTCGATGCCTTCACGTCCCACTGATGTTCCCGCTGCAAGGCGAAGATCCGTTCGATTTCCTTGACGGTTTCGGGGGCGGCTTGCGGGGTGCTGGACATCAGGCTTCCTGTCTTGAATCGAGGGGGAATCGGCGGACCCTAGATCGCCCTTCGGCCGCAAAAAGCAAGCGCGCGCCGCCGCGCCCAGCCGCTGGTGTTGACACATCTGACACTGTCCTGGGGCAAAACCGCCCCAAACCGTCACCTTGCCGCCGAAAGTGTCACCTTGGGGGGCATATCTGTCACCTTGGGGGCCGAGGTGTCACCTTGACGGACGGCGGGCGCGGGCCAGGGCGGAGCTGAGCGATCGTGTTTCATGGGCGCGAGGCTGGCACGGCGGCCGCCTTGTAGGAAAGCGGCAAAGCGGCCGCGTAGGAAAACGCCACGGCCGAATCTTGGCGGCGGGGCCGGTCCATGCCAGAGCTTGCCGATGGATCGTATTTTCACTCGCATCGCCTCCGCCATCGCCTCGCTGGCGGGCCGGCCGGCGGCATTCATCACCGCCATTCTGGTGATCCTGATCTGGGGCGTGAGCGGGCCGGTGTTCCAATGGTCCGACACCTGGCAACTGGTAGTGAACACCGGCACCACCATCGTGACCTTCCTGATGGTGTTCCTGATCCAGAACAGCCAGAACCGCGACGCCGCCGCCATGCAGGCCAAGCTGGACGAGCTGATCCGCGCCGTCGAGGGCGCGCGCGGGCAGTTCATCGGCATCGAGCACCTGACCGACGAGAAGATCGAAGCCATCCGCGACAAGCTGGAGAAGGACGTGGGCGAAGCCGCCGGCAAGGAAGCCACCGCCGACGACAGCATCGAGCGGCTGCTGAGTCGGTATTGACCGGAAGCCTTCCCCTGGGAGGCGGCGGTGGTTGGGTTTGACGCGCCTGCGGCGCGCCCCCTCCCCTAACCCCTCCCCGCCGGGGAGGGGACTTTAAGGGGGATTTTTGGGGTGTGTGGGTTTTGGGGGCTAGCCCCCTCTTAGAAGTTGGACGCCCCAGTCGCGTTCGAAGAGGTAGAGGAGGACGCGGGCGGCTTCGCCTCTTGTGCTGGCGAGGCCGCCGTCGCGTTCGACCAGCAGCTTTGCATCGTCGCTGGCCAGGGGCAGCAGGCGCTGGATCTGGTCCAGGTCGGCAATGCGGAAGGGGGTGTCGCCCGACTGGCGGGTGCCGAGCAACTCGCCGCCGCCGCGCAGGCGCAGGTCTTCCTCCGCCAGGCGGAAGCCGTCCTGCGTCTCGCGCATCAGCGCCAGGCGTTCGCGGCCCACTTCGCTGAGCATGTCCCCGCGCAGCAGCAGGCAGACGGACTTGGCGCTGCCCCGCCCCACCCGGCCGCGCAACTGGTGAAGCTGGGCGAGGCCGAAGCGTTCGGCCTGCTCGATCACCATCAACGTGGCATTGGGCACGTCCACGCCCACTTCGATCACCGTGGTGGCGACCAGCAGTCGGGCATCGCCGCCGGCGAAGCGTTCCATCGCGGCGTCCTTGAGCTCAGGCTTGAGCTGGCCGTGGACCAGGACCATGGCATCCCCGAAACGCGTCTTGAGCGAGGCGAAGCGTGCTTCGGCCGCAGCGAGGTCTTCGCTTTCGTGCTCCCCACCGCTGACCATGGGGCAGACCCAATAAGCCTGCTGGCCGCTTTCGAGATGACGGGCGAGGCCGTCCACGACTTCGCCCAGCCGGTCGAGGGCGATGACGCGGGTATCGATCGCCTGGCGGCCGGGGGGCATCTCGTCGAGCTGGCTGACGTCCATCTCGCCATATTGCGCCAGGGTGAGCGTGCGCGGGATCGGGGTGGCGGTCATCGCCAGGGTATGCGGCGTCGTGCGGCCCTTCTGCGTGAGCAGCAGGCGCTGGGAGACGCCGAAGCGATGCTGTTCGTCGATCACGACCAGGCCCAGGTTTTTGTAGGCGACCGTATCCTGAAAAATGGCATGAGTGCCGACGATGATGTCGATCGAGCCGTCCACCAGGCCCATGAGGATGGATTCGCGCGCCCGGCCCTTGTCGCTGCCGGTCAGCAGGGCGATGGTCACGCCGGTGGGCGCGGCCATGGCGCGCAGCGTGTCGAAATGCTGGCGGGCGAGGATCTCGGTCGGCGCCAGCATGGCCGCCTGGGCGCCGGCTTCCACCGCGATCAGCATGGCTTCGAGCGCCACCACCGTCTTGCCCGAGCCGACATCCCCTTGCAGCAGGCGCAGCATCGGCGAAGCCTGGGCCATGTCGCCTTCGATCTCGCCGATCGCGCGGCGCTGAGCGCCGGTCAGCGGGAACGGCAGCGAAAGCTGGCCGCGCAAGCGCCCGTCGCCCTTCAGCGGCTGGCCGCGCCGCTTGCGATTGGCGGCACGCACCAGCATGAGCGCGAGGGAATTGGCCAGCAGCTCATCATAAGCCAGCCGGTCTCGCGCCTCGGGATGGGGGCCGCGATGGGCCAGCCGCAGCGCCTCGCGCCAGGCGGGCCACTTGTGCCGGGCGAGCACGCCGGGCTCGATCCATTCGGTCAATTCCGGCGCACGGTCGAGCGCCTGGTTCGCCAGATGCGCGAGTTTCGGCTGCGTCAGGCCTTCGGCCAGCGGATAGACCGGCTCCACCAGATAGCCCATCAGGCCGGCGCTGTCTTCGGCGACATGGTCCGGGTGCACGATCTGGAGCCACTGGTCGTATTGCTCCAGCTTGCCGGCCACCCAGCGGGTTTCGCCCACGGGAAACAGCTTCCGCGCGGTGTAGGACGCCTTGCCGAAATAGACGAGCGCGCAGACGTTGCCCCTGGCATCCCGCGCCATGACGCGGTGCGGCGCGCGGCTGTTCGGGCTGGCGCGGTGTTCGAACGCGGTGAGCGGCACCACGATCTGTTCGCCCACGCTCGCCTCGTCGAGATCGGCCACGGCGCGCCGCTGCACGAAGCGGTCCGGCAAGTGATAGGCCACGTCCCTCACCCGGGTGAGGCCGAGCTTTTCGAGCGGCTTCTTCAGCTTCGGGCCGACGCCTTCCAGGCTCTCCGTTTCGGCGAACAGCGGGTTGAGCAGTTCGGGGCGCATGCACCGGCTCTAACCCAAGCTGCCGCCGCTGCCTACGCCAGCGGGGCGATCTTGCTGTTTGTGAGGGACGGAACCTCCGCCCCCCTTCGCGACTTGGGCCAGCAAGGCACGTCTTCATCACAAAGGGAGCAAACCATGCCCAAGGAACAGTTTACCGACGCCATCGCCCTGCTGAAAGCCGATCACCGCAAGGTGGAGGACCTGTTCACCCGGTTCTGCAAGACCAGCGGAAAGGATCGCAAGTGGCAGCTGGCGCAGGAAATCTGCAACGAGCTGAAAATCCATGCGATGATCGAGGAAGAGATCTTCTACCCGGCGTTCGAAGGCAAGATCGACGACGACCTCTATCACGAAGCCTATGTCGAACATGACGGCGCCAAGGTGCTGATCAACGATGTGCTGGCCAATGGCCCGGACGATGCGTTCTTCGAAGCCAAGGTGACGGTGCTGTGCGAGGAAATATCGCATCATGTGAAGGAGGAAGAGCGCCCGAAGGACGGCTTCTTCGCCCAGGCGCGCGAGACGGGCGCCGACATGGTCGCGCTGCGTGACCGCCTGATGGCGCGCAAGCAGGAACTGATGGCCCAGGCCGAGAACGGGGGCCTGCCCCCGGCGCAGATGGCGGCGGTGCATCTGGAAGCGGCCTGACCGGCCCTCCAGCGCGGGGATGACGAAGCGCGGCGGGGGCGCTAAGGCCCCCGCCCATGACCGACTTTTCCGCCCGCATCGCCCGCGCCCGCTTCCGTGCCTGGCATCGCGGCACGCGCGAGGCGGATTTCATGATCGGGTGCTTTTTCGACCGCCATCATGCGAGCTGGGGCGACAGCGAGCTGGCCTGGTTCGAAGCGCTGCTGGAAGAAGACGACGTGGACATCATGGCCTGGGCCATGGGCGCGCAGGCGGCCCCGGCAGAATACGCCGGACCGTTGCTGACCGCTCTTGAAAGGCTCGACTACGTTACCATGTGAGTTTCGGTTCGCAACGGGTCTTCTCCCCTTTGACCCTGCCACGCGATCCCCCGCCCGCGTGCCCTTCCAAAGTCGCGGGCGGGTTTTCTTTTCCAGGGCAGCCGGCGGACTGGCGCCAAGCCGCGCCCGGCGCTATCGCCCCTTCGGCCGGCCCCAGGGCCGACACCTCAGACCCCCTCTTCCGGCGAGGAGGGGGTGCTCCTGCACGTCTGGAAGCCCTGAATGTCCGATCTTTCCCGCGTCCTGAAGGCCGATCGGCCCCTGACCCTGGCTTCGGTAGCGCGCGGCGCTCAGCCGCTGGTGCTGGCCGACCTGGCGCGCGCGGCGAAAGGGCGCGCGGTGTTCGTCGCGCCCGACGAGCAGGCGATGCGCGCGGTGACCGATGCCGCCCACTGGTTCGCGCCCGAGTTGCAGGTGATCGAATTCCCCGCTTGGGACTGCCTGCCTTACGACCGGGCCAGCCCGGCCCTGGCGGTGAGCGCGCGGCGGCTTTCGGCGCTCCATCGGCTCCAGACCGGCAGGCAGGGCGCGCAACTGCTGGTCACCACCGTGAACGCCCTGCTGCAACGGACGCTGACGCCGTTCCGCATTCGCGAGGCGGTGCGCGAGCTGAAGCCGGGCATGACGATCGGCCACGAAAGCCTGATCGCGCTGCTGCAACGGCAGGGCTATTCGCGCACCGACACGGTGATCGATACCGGCGAGTTCGCCGTGCGCGGTTCCATCTTCGACCTGTTTCCCGCCGGGCTGGAACAGGGCCTGCGGCTGGATTTCTTCGGCGACGAGTTGGAGAGCCTGCGGCTGTTCGATCCCACGACGCAGCGGACCACGGGGGCGGTGGACAGCCACCTGCTGCTGCCGGCGAGCGAGGCGCTGCTGGACGAGGATACGGTCAAGCGCTTCCGCACCCGCTATCGTGAGCGGTTCGGGGCCAATGCCACGCAGGACCCGCTGTACCAGGCCGTCAGCGACGGGCGGCGGCTGGCCGGCATGGAGCACTGGCTGCCCCTGTTCGAGGATCGGCTGGCGACGCTGTTCGACCATCTTTCCGCCGACGACCTCGTGCTGATCGATTCCGCCGCGATCGGCGCCGTCGAGGAGCGGCTGTCCGACATCGCCGACTATCACAGCCAGCGCGGCGAGACGGCCGGGCAGGCGGCGGGCAGCTATCGCCCGCTGGATACCGATGCGCTCTATCTCACGCATGACGAGTTCGCGGCGGCGCTGGAGCAGCGCCCAATGCATCGCACGTCGATCTTCGCGGAGCCGGAAAGCGACAAGGTGGTCGATTTCGGCTTCCGCTCGGCCCGCGACTTCACGCCCGAACGCTCTCGCGGCGAGAACGTGTATGAAGCCGCCGCCGCGCACTTCAGGGCGCTGGGCAAGGCCGGCAAGCGGCCGCTGTTCGCCGCCTATTCCGAAGGTTCGCGCAGCCGCATCGCCTCCATCCTGGACGAAGCCGGGGCGACGATGAAGCCGGCCGCGAGCTGGCAGGAAGCGCTGGGCCTTTCCGCCAGGGGCACGCCCGTGGCCATGGTCCTGCCGCTGGACACCGGTTTCGCCAATGACGAGCTGGAACTGGTTACCGAGCAGGACCTGCTGGGCGACCGGCTGGTGCGGCGGCGCAAGCGGAAGAAGGATTCCGACGCCTTCCTGGCCGAGCTTTCCGCGCTCAGCCGCGGCGACCTGGTGGTCCACCTCGATCACGGCATCGGCAAGTACCTGGGGCTGGAGCCGATCACCGTCGGCCAGAGCCAGCACGATTGCGTGATGCTGGAATATGCCGGGGGCGACAAGCTCTACATCCCGGTCGAGAACATCGACGTGCTCAGCCGCTATGGCTCGTCGGAGGAAGCCGTGCCGCTCGACCGGCTGGGCGGCGAAGCCTGGCAGAAGCGGCGCGCGCGGCTGAAGGAACGCATCCGCGCGATCGCCAGCGAATTGCTGAGGACGGCAGCGGCCCGCGCGCTCAAGAAAGCGCCGGCGCTGGAGCCGGACGAGAGCGCCTATGCCCAGTTCGTCGACCGCTTCCCCTGGGAAGAGACCGAGGATCAGGAACGCGCGATCGAGGACGTGCTGAAGGACCTTTCCGAAGGCAAGCCGATGGACCGGCTGGTCTGCGGCGACGTGGGCTTCGGCAAGACCGAAGTGGCGCTGCGGGCGGCGTTCGTCGCCGCGATGAACGGGCAGCAGGTGGCGGTGGTCGCCCCCACGACCCTGCTCGCGCGGCAGCACTTCCAGGGCTTCCAGGATCGCTTCGCCGGCTTCCCGCTGAAAGTCGGCCGCCTCAGCCGCCTGGTGCCGGCGCGCGAGATGCAGGAAACGCGCAAGGCGCTGGAAGACGGGACGATGGACGTGGTCGTCGGCACTCACGCGATCCTGAGCAAGAGCACCAAGTTCAAGCGGCTGGGCCTTGTCATCGTGGACGAGGAGCAGCGCTTCGGCGTGAACCACAAGGAAAAGCTGAAGCAGCTGCGCGAGAACGTCCACGTGCTCACGCTCACCGCCACGCCGATCCCGCGCACCTTGCAGATGGCGATGAGCGGGATGCGCGAGCTTTCGACCATCCAGACCCCGCCGGTGGACCGCCTGGCGGTGCGCACTTACGTGATGGAATGGGACGACATGGTGATGCGCGAGGCGCTGCTGCGCGAGCATCATCGCGGCGGGCAGAGCTTCATCGTCGTGCCGCGCATCGCCGACATGGCACCGCTGGCGGACTGGCTGCACAAGCACGTGCCCGAGGTGAAGTTCATCACCGCCCACGGCCAGATGAGCGCGACCGAAGTCGAGGAACGCATGAGCGCGTTCTACGAGAAGAAATACGAAGTGCTGCTGTCGACCACGATCGTCGAAAGCGGGCTGGACATCCCCAGCGCCAACACCATCGTGATCCACCGGGCCGACCGCTTCGGCCTGGCCCAGCTCTATCAGCTGCGCGGGCGCGTGGGCCGCAGCAAGCTGCGCGCCTATGCCTATCTGACCACGCCGAAGGATACCCAGCTTTCCGAAGTGGCGGAAAAGCGGCTCAAGGTGCTGGGCGACATCGACAGCCTGGGCGCCGGATTCCAGCTCGCCAGCCACGATCTAGACATCCGCGGCGCCGGCAACCTGCTGGGCGACGAGCAATCCGGCCATATCCGCGAAGTCGGCTTCGAACTGTACCAGTCCATGCTGGAAGACGCGATCCTGGCCGCCCGGGCGGGCGACGCCGGGCTGGAGCGCGACGAGCGCGAGGGCCTCTCGCCGCAGATCACCGTCGATGCGCCGATCATGATCCCCGAGGATTACGTGCCCGACCTGACCGTGCGCATGGCGCTCTATCGCCGGCTGAACGACGCAGCCGACAAGGCGGAGATCGAAGCCATGGCCGCAGAGATGATCGACCGCTTCGGCCCCCTGCCCCCGGCCACGGCCAACCTGATCAAGCTGATCGAGATCAAGCACCAGGCGATCATGGCCTGCATCGCCAAGATCGACGTGGGCGCGCGCGGCACCCTGGTGAGCTTCCACGAGGACCGCTTCCCCGAT
>JAFKFN010000033.1 GCA_017308255.1 Altererythrobacter sp.
CGCCAGCGTCAGATCGCCCCGGATCGCTTCCAGCGCAACCTTGGCCTTAAAATCGGCGCTGTAGCGCTTCCTCGTCGTCTTCATTCCCGTACCAGTCCTTCAGGTCGGGACTAGCTTAACACCCTGTCCAGAAAACCGGCACCATCTCAGAACGATACTGGCCGACGGTATGCTTGATGTAACGAGAATCGAGTGCGGCAAGCTCTCCCACCAACTCGCACATCAGACGATGAAAGTTTGATTCCTGCTTCCCCTGATATTGTGCGGCCCGAGCGGCATCGGGTTTGATATTCCGTCCCTGAAACCAGGGGCAGTCCGGATCGCTCCCGTTATAATGCTGAAACAGAGGGCGAGCGATGCCGCGCGTCTTGGACGTGCGGATATACACTTCGCATTCACACGCTAGGCATCGGGCGACGAGACCGTCTTTTCCGTTGCGACGATCCGTAATCTGATCGCGGATCAAGCCCCAGCTATCGTCCGACATCGCCATCAGATCTTGCGCCGTCACCGGACCGATCCGTTCGATGATAGCTGCTTCGACAATCCGTTGTAGTTTCCGCCCCATGAGCCGACTGTATCCTCGATTGGGAACGGATCAAGAACCTTGCTCCCCGAGGCACGCTGGCCAGGCATTGCCAGGTAATGAGAGTGTATATATCTTGTCAGTATGAACTTGAATGGAGTCGTCCATGTCCAAGGATGCCGTTTTCACGATGAAACTGGAACCCGATTTGCGGGATGCGTTCATGGCCGAAGCCGAGGCTACCCATCGCCCGGCCTCCCAGATCGTGCGGGATTTCATGCGCGAATATGTCCAGCGACAGCGCGAAGCGCGGGATTATGACGAGTTCCTGCGCCGAAAGGTCGAAGCTGCCCGTGTGTCGGTTCGTGCTGGTCGTGGCCGCCCAAACGAGGACGTCGAAGCCGACTTTGCGGCCCGTCGGGCAGAATTGCGCCGCAGGGCCGATGAGGCAGAGGCGTGAGCGTCAAGTGGACGCCGGAAGCTGAACAGGACCGTATCGAGATCATCGCATACATCGCTGGCGATAATCCGCGTGCTGCGTTGCGGATGGATGAACTTTTCGGAGATGCGGCGGCGCGTCTGGCCGATTTTCCACACATGGGCCGGACAGGCAAGATCGCGGGAACGCGCGAGTTGATTCCCCATGAGAATTATCGGCTGGTGTATCAGATCGAAGATGGGACGGTCTGGATTCTCACGCTGGTCCACACGTCGAGGCAATGGCCGCCATTGGTTTCGGAGGAAGGATGAACGACAGGACAGACATGGTCGAGCGGGAGCATTGCAACAAATGCTTGCAATGGAACAACCATGCGATCGTTCATACGGAAAAGACTTCGTGGCAGGAAGAGTTGGACGATCAGCGGGGTATCTATATCGAGGGTGGAGACAGTTGGGCGCTGATGCGCTGTCTCGGTTGCGATTCCGTCAGGCTACGCCATAGGCACTGGTTCTCCGAAGACTCGGACGAACACGGGCAGCCGGCGATTTACACCGAGTTCTTTCCGCCGTCGATCACGCGCCAGAAACCGCAATGGCGCCGCCAAGCCTTCCCGTTCAATGCCTATCTTCAATCCTATAACGGCCTTTGCGACGAGATATATGGGGCCATGGCGATAGGGGCGCACCGGCTCGCCACGATGGGAATCAGGGCGCTGGTGGAGCGCTTGATGATCGACCAAGTGGGAGATCAGGGAAGGTTCGAGAAGAACATCGAAAAGTTCTTCGACGCAGGACACGTCGCCCCCAACCAGCAGGCCATGTTCAAGGATACGCTGATCGAAGCTGGCCATGCCGCCATGCACCGGGATTTCGAACCTAGCGCTGATACGGTGAACACTCTGCTCGATACAGTCGAGGGTATCCTTCACGCTATTTACTACGCGCCGATGTTGGCGGACAAAGTGCGAAAAACTATCCCGCCACGCGTTCGCTGACTGTGAGCATATGATGTTGCCTCTCTACGACAGGCTTTCCAAATAAGGCCGCATGACATTGTGCATCCGGCAGATGGCGCCATAGCGCCGAAGGTCGGCACGGGTTACCTTCCGCTGGCGCAGCCCGTCGCGCAGGGCTTCAATCGCTACATCGAGGCCGACCCGGCTGCGATATTTGAAACAATCGACAATGGTTTTGGCGGGGTCGTAGATCGATACAGCAACCCCTTCGATTTCAACCGTCATGCGCCCGGCCGTGAAGGCGTCGCCTGATGCACGCACCGCCTCGACACGGAAAGGCAGCGTGCGCGGAATCCGCGCCTTGTGGTGGAAGCAAATCCATACCGCATGGGGAAGCTGCGAGGTCAGCCCATGATATTGCAGGGCGGACAGGAGCACGATGACACCATGCGGTGCGAGCCGTGCGGCTTCGGCGAGGCTATGGGCTGCGTCGATGTCATCAGCATCGGCGAGTTGATACAGTCCTCGCGCAAGCCGCACGAGTTGTCCCTGCTCGCAAAGCCGCGCGATGATTGCCGGGGGTATGCCTGCCTCGCGAAAGTCCCGCGCGCGCGCGATCCCACGCCAACGCGCAAAGGCAATGGCCTGATCCGATAGGGTTCCAGCGAGTTCCATATAGCTTGATGTTATCAAATGTCGGTATTTGTCAATAAGTGCCGACATTTTGAATGGATCATGCAGAGCGATGGAGCCTGTCCGGTAGCAACGCGCCTTCCCCAGCAGTCCAAGCGCTTTGCCGCTCTTGTTACCTTGGCGGCATCCGGCCCGCCTGCTAAGCAGTCAACCGCGCTGCGAAGTGGCAGCGCCGGGCTTCACAACCCGACGAAACGAAAACGTCTCGGAAACTTCGGTTTCCGGGGTGCCGTCGTATATGTCCAAGTCCTCGGACTAAAAACGGCGGCGCATGTCGTTTCGTCATGTTGTGAAGCCCCGGCGGCTCCCGCGTCCAGTGCGCGGGAGTTCGGTGCTGATGACAGTATAGATCGTCCCGACTGAACCTATCGACTGCAACTATTCGATCGGGACGCGCTGTGAACGAGCAATCGGATTTTTCGAACGATATTTACGACCCTATCGCCATGATGGCGCGTGTCGGGCATCTTCCGGTTCAGGCGCAGCAGGAAATTGAGCAAATCAGCCGGATTGTCCGCGCCGCTTTTGGCTATGGAGAGGGCGGAATGCCCGAACAAGGCCGGATCGTCCTTATCGCATTGACCAACCCGTATGCCATCTGCCCATCCAGCGGTGACATCGCAGGCTATGATTTTCATATTACGGTCAACCTGTCGGAATGTGTTGATGACGCGCATTGGTGCCTCGTGCGCCGATTGATTGCCGCCGAAATCCCGCATCGCACGGTCACGCTGACCGTGACCGTAGAGGACTGCCCGTCCGGTATCGTCCTCTATGATGCGGAGGCAGATTTGCCGCTTAACATGCGGGAGCTGTCTGTGCGACCTTAGCCTTCACTTCCCTGCTCCCAAGACAGCGGGGACGCCCAAGGACATTCCGGGACCACTGGGGGTATCACGCTGCCTTCCTGACCTGACGCAGCTTGAGTTCCGTTCGCGCCGCACTCCGCGGCCGGCGAGTCGGAACCAGGAACATGACCCCCACAAAGCTGCTTCTCGGACAGATTTTCGTTGTCTTCGCTATCGTCATCCTCGGCCTTTGGGCAGCGACCCAATGGGCCGCATCAATGCTCGGCTATCAGGCGCAGCTTGGCGCGCCGTGGGCTACCCCGTTCGGCGTGCCGGTCTATCGGCCGTGGCAGCTTTTCGGCTGGTGGTATCATTATGATGCCTATGCCCCGCAAGTCTTCGACAAGGCGGGGATGCTGGCGGGCGCGAGCGGATTCCTCGGCTGCGCTTCCGCCATTATCGGCTCGCTCTGGCGCGCCAGGCAGAACCGGAACGTCACCACCTATGGTTCCTCCCGCTGGGCGGAACGCGGCGAGATCGCGAAGGCCGGGCTGTTCGACAATGCCGGCGTGTTTCTTGGCCGCTATCGCGGTAATTATCTGCGCCATGACGGTCCCGAGCATGTCATGGCCTTCGCGCCGACCCGTTCGGGTAAGGGCGTCGGCCTCGTCGTGCCGTCGCTATTGTCCTGGACCGGCAGCGTGGTGGTCCATGACATCAAAGGGGAGAACTGGACCCTGACTGCCGGCTGGCGGTCGCGCTTTTCGCATTGCCTGCTGTTCAACCCGACCGATCCCCGTTCGGCGCGTTACAATCCGCTGCTGGAGGTCCGCAAAGGGCCGGATGAGGTCCGCGACGTTCAGAACATCGCGGATATTCTTGTTGACCCCGAAGGCGCGCTGGAACGCCGCTCGCATTGGGAAAAGACTTCGCACTCGCTGCTAGTCGGCGCGATCCTGCACGTCCTCTATGCGGAGGAAGAAAAGACCCTCGCGCGCGTCGCGACCTTCCTCTCCGATCCGCAGCGGTCGTTCGCCCACACGCTGCGGCGGATGATGGCGACCAACCATCTCGGCACCAAGGAGCATCCGCAGGTCCACCCCGTCGTCGCATCGGCCGCGCGCGAGGTGTTGAACAAGAGCGAGAACGAACGCAGCGGCGTCTTGTCGACCGCCATGTCGTTTCTTGGCCTCTATCGCGACCCGATTATCGCGCGGAACACGGCGGCGTGCGACTGGCGCATCGCCGATCTTGTCGACGCCAAATCGCCGGTGTCGCTCTATCTGGTCATTCCGCCCAGCGACATTTCCCGCACGAAACCGCTGGTTCGTCTGGTGCTGAACCAGATCGGCCGCCGGCTTACCGAACGGCTCGAAGGCGACCCCAAAAAGAGCCGCAAGCATCAACTGCTGATGATGCTGGACGAGTTTCCGGCGCTGGGACGGCTCGACTTCTTTGAGACCGCGCTCGCCTTCATGGCCGGCTACGGCATCCGCGCCTATCTGATCGCGCAATCCCTCAACCAGATCAGCAAAGCCTATGGCGAGAACAATGCCATATTGGACAATTGCCACGTCCGCATCGCGTTTTCGTCCAACGACGAGCGCACTGCCAAGCGGATCAGCGACGCGCTCGGCACCGCGACGGAATTGCGTGCCCAGCGCAACTATGCCGGCCATCGCCTCGCGCCCTGGCTCAGCCATGTCATGGTGTCGCGGCAGGAGACCGCCCGTCCGCTGCTGACGCCCGGCGAGGTGATGCAGCTTCCGCCTGCCGACGAACTTGTGCTGGTATCCGGCCTGCCACCGATCCGGGCGAAGAAGCTTCGCTATTATCAGGACCGCAATTTCACATCGCGGGTGCTGCCGCCGCCCGATCTTGATGGCGGCGGCAGTGGGGGAGCCGGCAGCGGCGATGGGAATGATGGTGGGAATGGCGGCGTCGGCGGTGCGGCATATCACGACCGGCCCGCTCCGCGCCCCGATGACTGGGGTGGTGAGGTGCGCGGCCTCCATGACGGGTTGATCCCCGCCGCCGAGGACGAAGGCGCCGCGCTCGATGAAGATTCCGAAGGCGGCTTGCAGCAGCAGCGGCATCCCGGCCTCGAAGAACAGGCGGAGACGCCGTCCGAGCGCGAACCAGAGCTGACGCCGGGAGATGACGATGATGGCGATCCCGTCGCCGACCAACGCGCAATGACCGGCCTTGGCACTGTCGCTCGTGCCGTCGCCATCAATGAAGGGAAGTCGCGCGGCGACGATCTTCTCCCCGGCTTCGACGGGGACGAATGATGCGGAACCGAGACAAGGTGCGTTATCAGCTTTTCCTCGAACCGCGCCTCGCGGAGCGGCTGGAGGAGATCGCCGCCAAGCCCGGCGTGGCGCGCTCCGACATATTGGTGGCTGCTCTCGATGCCTGGCTGACCCGGCAAGGCAGTCACGAACTGGACGATCGCTTTGGCGGCCGGCTCGACCGGATGAGCCTTCAGATCGGCCGCGTCGGGCGTGACGTTCAGGTGCTTCTGGAAAGCCTCTCGCTTTTCATCCACCAGCAATATTGCCTCAATGCCCAGCTTCCCGAACCCGATGCCGCTGCCCGCGCCATCGGCCGGGACCGCTTCGACCGCTTCATCGCGCAAGTCGGCCGCCAGATGGCGACCGGTGCGAAACCACTCGCACCTGCAAGCGAGGCGGCACGGTGACTGCTTCCGCCAATATGACGGCGCAGGGCCGCCGCCGCGCCATGCTCCGCACGGCGATGGGGCCGGCGATTTCCGCGGCGCTCGGCGATCCTCGTGTGATCGAGATCATGGTCAACCCCGATGGCACGCTCCGGCTCGACCTGCTCGGCGAAGGCCGCGTGGATACCGAACTGCGGGTCGAGCCTGCCGAAGCCGAACGCATCATTCGCTTGGTCGCCTCGCATATTCGGGCGGAGGTTCATGCCGGCGCGCCGATCGTCAGCGCCGAGCTGCCTGAAGGTGGCGAACGCTTCGAGGGGCTGTTGCCTCCGGTCTCGGCCGCGCCCTGCTTCTCGATCCGCAAGCCCGCCGCCCGCATCCATCGGCTGATGGACTATGTTGCCGACGGCATCATGCGCGCAGAGGTCGCGCTGGCGCTGTCGATGGCCGTGGTCGAGCGCAAGAATATCCTGGTTGCCGGCGGCACCTCATCGGGTAAGACGACGCTGGCGAATGCGCTTCTCAACGAAATGGCGACGCTCGACGAGCGGGTCATCATCATCGAAGACACGCGCGAACTGCAATGTGCCGCGCCCGATACCGTGGCGCTGCGCACCAAGGCCGGCACCGTGTCGATGGCCGATCTGGTGCGCTCGACGCTGCGCTTGCGCCCGGACCGGATCATCGTCGGCGAAGTCCGGGGCGGCGAAGCCCTCGACATGCTCAAGGCGTGGAATACCGGCCACCCCGGCGGCATCGCCACCGTCCACGCCAATAGCGCTCGCTCCGCGCTCTACCGGATCGAGCAGCTTGTCGCCGAGAGCGTCATCACCGTTCCGCGCCGCCTGATCGCTGACGCGATCGACCTTGTGGTGTTCATCTCCGGCCGGGGCACCGGCCGCAGAATCGAGACCGTTACCGAGGTCAGCGGTCTCGACGCCGACGGCGATTACGCCGTCACCGACCTTGCCATCCCCCATTGCTCTGGAGATTGAAATGCATATCACACCTCTGCCCGCATTCGCGCGCCTGCCGCACCGGCTTACGCTTGCCGCGAGTGCCGTCCTCATCCTCCCCGCCGCCGCGATGGCGGCCGGATCGGGAATGCCCTGGGAAGAACCGCTTCAGCAAGTGCTGGAATCGGTCCAGGGTCCGGTCGCCAAGATCGTCGCCGTTATCATAATCATCACCACCGGGCTGGCACTGGCCTTCGGCGAAACCAGCGGCGGCTTTCGCAAGCTGATCCAGATCGTATTTGGCCTGTCGATCGCCTTCGCCGCCAGTTCCTTCTTCTTGTCCTTCTTCAGTTTCGGCGGCGGGGCGCTGGTCTGATGGTGGTGGCCGCTTCCATCGCGCCCGCCACCTCCATCGAGGGCTTCGAGGTGCCGCTGCATCGCGCACTTACCGAACCGATCCTGCTCGGTGGTGCTCCCCGAGGGATCGCGATCCTCAACGGCACACTGGCGGCCGCGATGGGACTTGGCCTCCAGCAATGGATCGGGGGCCTGCTGCTCTGGCTGGTCGGGCACAGCCTCGCCGTCTTCGCGGCCAAGCGCGACCCCGATTTTGCGCCCGTCCTTGCCCGCCACCTCCGGCAAAAGGCGTATCTCTCATGCTGAACCTGAAGGAATATCGTGGACTATCCGACCGACTGGCCGATCATTTGCCGTGGGCTGCGTTGGTGGCGCCTGGCGTGGTGCTCAACAAGGATGGGAGCTTCCAGCGGACGTTCCGTTTTCGCGGTCCCGATCTGGAATCCGCTACCGAAGCCGAACTGGTCTCGGTCTGCGCGCGGGCGAACAACGCGCTGCGCCGGCTGGGGTCGGGCTGGGCCTTGTTCTTCGACGCCGAGCGCGCGCCCGCATTGGGTTATCCCGACAGCCAGTTTCCTGATGCGGCCTCCTGGCTGGTCGACGAGGAACGGCGTGGACATTTTGACGGCCGCAAGGGCGAGCATTTCGAGAGCCGCTATCACCTGACCCTCTGCTACCTGCCGCCCGCCGATCAGATCAGCCGGGCCGAACGGGCATTGCTGGAGCGCGAGCAGCCGCAACAGGATCGCGACTGGCGCACCGAACTGCGCGCCTTCATCGCCGAGAGTGATCGGCTATCCGACCTCCTGACCGGCATCATGCCGGAGGTTCGCGCGCTGGACGACAGCGAGACGCTGACCTTCCTGCACGGCTGCATTTCACCCAAAAGGCATCCCGTCGCGGCCCCTGAGACGCCGATGTATCTCGACGGGCTGCTGGTCGATACGCCGCTGTCCGGCGGCATCGAGCCGATGCTGGGGAACGGACACCTTCGCACGGTGACGGTGCTGGGATTTCCGAACGTAACTCGACCCGGCATCCTCGACGCACTCAATCGTCAGGGGTTCGCTTATCGCTGGGCGACACGCTTCATTGCGCTCGACAAGACGCAGGCCAACAAGGCGCTGACCCGCATCCGGCGGCAATGGTTCAATAAACGCAAGTCGATCGCGCAGATCATGCGCGAGGTAATGATGAACGAGCCGGTGCCGCTGACCGACAGCGATGCCGATAATAAGGTGGTCGATGCCGATCTCGCCTTGCAGGCGCTGGGCGGCGATCATGTCGCGTTCGGTTATTACACGGCGACGATCACCGTGTCCGATGAGGATAGCGCGGCGGCTGACGAAAAGCTCCGCATCGTCGAGCGGATCGTCAATGGCATCGGTTTCACCTGCATCCGGGAAACGGTGAACGCCGTGGAAGCCTGGCTCGGCAGTCTGCCCGGCCACGTTTATGCGAATGTCCGCCAACCGCTGGTCCACACGCTGAACCTCGCGCATCTGATGCCGCTGTCGTCAGTATGGGCAGGGCCGTCGCGCAACGATCATCTGGATGGGCCGCCGCTGCTCTATGCGGAGACCTGGGGTTCGACGCCGTTCCGCCTTTCCACCCATGTCGGCGACGTTGGCCATATGCTGGTTGTCGGCCCGACCGGAGCGGGCAAATCGGTGCTGCTGGCACTGCTCGCCTTGCAGTTCCGGCGCTATCCCGGCGCTCAGGTCTATATCTTCGACAAGGGGCTGTCTGCGCGCGCCACCGTGCTGGCGATGGGCGGCGAACATCATGCTCTGGGCGAGAGCGACGCACTGGCATTCCAGCCCTTGCGCAACATTCACGATGACGGCGAGCGGGCATGGGCGGCCGACTGGATCGCGGCCTTGCTCGCCCATGAGCGGGTCGATGTGACGCCGGAGGTCAAGGAAGCGCTTTGGTCGGCGCTCACCAGCCTTGCCAGCGCGCCGCCCGAACAGCGCACGCTCACCGGCCTTGCGGTTCTACTCCAGTCCAACGCGCTCAAGGCCGCGCTCATGCCCTATACGCTCGAAGGGCCATTCGGGCGGCTGCTCGATGCGGCGGAAAACGCCCTGGACCTGTCGGATGTTCAGTGCTTCGAGACCGAAGCGCTGATGAACTCAGGCAGCGTCGTGCTGCCGGTGCTAACCTATTTGTTCCACCGGCTCGAAGAACGCTTCGACGGGCGGCCGACGCTGCTCATTCTCGATGAAGCCTGGGTATTTCTCGACAATCCACTGTTCGCCCAGCGCATCCGCGAATGGCTGAAGGTTCTGCGCAAGAAGAATGTCAGCGTCATCTTCGCCACGCAGAGCCTCGCGGACATTGCCGACAGCAGCATCGCGCCCGCGATCATCGAAAGCTGCCCGCAACGCATCCTGCTTCCCAATGACCGGGCGATCGAGCCGCAGGCCCGCACCACCTATGAGCGGTTCGGCCTCAACGACACGCAGATCGAACTGATCGCCCGCGCCACGCCGAAGCGGCATTATTATCTGCAATCCCGGCGCGGCAATCGCCTGTTCGAGCTGACGCTGGGGCCGATCGCCGTGGCGCTGTGCGGCGCCTCCGATCCCGACACGCAAAGCCTGATCGATCGTCTGCTCGCGGAACAGGGCGAGGTCGGGTTCGCCGCTGCCTTTCTTGAAGCGCGCCGCCTCGGCTGGGCGGCCGGTCTTCTCCGAGACTTCCCCGGCGCGAACAGCGCCGGGGGAGACCCCTTCATCCCCCAGCAGAAGGAGCTACCCTCATGAAAACCAATATCCTTGCCGCGTGCTGTGCTGCGACCGCCATGATCGGCACCGCCATCGTGCCGACCGCACCCGCGCACGCGCAATTTGGCGGCGTGGTGTTCGATCCGTCGAACTACGCACAGAATGTCCTGACCGCGGCGCGCACCCTCCAGCAGATCAACAATCAGATCCGGGCGCTCCAGAACCAGGCGACGATGCTCACCAATATGGCGAAGCACCTCCAACGCCTCGACTTCTCATCGTTGGCGCAGATCACCCACTCAATGCAGCGCATCGACACGCTGATGATGCAGGCGGAGGGCATCGCGTTCGATCTCGGATCGACCGATAACGCGCTGCGGACACAATTTCCCGCCGACTTCGATCAAACGCTGTCGACCAGCGACATCATCGCCCAGGCGCGCGCGCGGTTGCAGGCGTCGATGAAAGCCTACCGGCAGACCATGCGCGTTCAGGCGCAGGTCGTGGAGAATGTCCAGGGCGACGCCGCACTGCTCTCGGAACTGGTATCGCAAAGCCAATCAGCGACTGGCGACTTGCAGGCGCAACAGGCGACCAACCAGCTCATTGCGCTGTCCACCAAGCAGCAGCTCCAAATCCAGAACATGATGGCGGCCCAGTATCGTGCCGATGCGATCGAGCGCGCCCGCCAGCAACAGGCGCTCGAAGCCGCGCGTGAGACCACGCGGCGCTTCATCGGCGAACGCGACATCTACACGCGCAACTGACGGCGACCGGAAAGGCGGCACACGGCCATGAACCCCGATCTCAACATCATCGACAACTTCCTGGCCGTCTTCACGACCTACATCGACAGCGGCTTTGGCCTCCTGTCCGGGGATGTCGCCTTTCTTACCACCGTCCTGATCGGCATCGACGTGACTCTGGCCGCGCTCTGGTGGGCGATGGACAATGATTCTGACGTGCTTGGCCGCCTTATCAAGAAGACACTCTATGTCGGTGCCTTCGCCTTCATTATCGGCAATTTCAACACGCTTGCCGACATCATCTTTCGCAGCTTTTCCGGGCTTGGCATCACCGCGTCGGGAGGCGGTATGTCGGCCGCCGACCTGCTCCGTCCGGGCGCGATCGGGGGCACGGGGTTCAAAGCAGCGTGGCCGCTTCTGGTTAAGGTCGGGACGCTTTCCGGCTTTCCCGAGTTCTTCGGCAACTTCCTCACCATCGCCGTTCTGCTCGTGTGCTGGTTTCTGGTGGTGCTGGCCTTCCTGGGCATGGCCGTGCAGGTCTTCATCACCATCATTGAGTTCAAGCTGACGACGCTCGCCGGGTTCGTGCTGGTGCCGTTCGCACTGTGGAATAAGACCAGCTTCCTCGCCGAGCGGGTGCTGGGCGGTGTCATATCGTCAGGCATCAAGATCATGGTGCTGGCGGTCATTATCGGCATCGGCACCAACTTCTTCGCGCAGCTCAACAGCCTGGTCGGAGCCGATCCCGGTATCGCGGAAGCCTTGAGCCTGTTGATGGGCGCGCTGACGCTGGTCGGCCTCGCCATCTTCGGTCCCTCAATTGCCTCCGGTCTCGTTACGGGCGCACCGCAACTCGGCGCGGGTGCGGCCGTCGGCACGGTGGCGGGCGCAGCGCTGGCCACTGGCGGCGCGGCGATGCTCGGCACTCGCGCTGCGATGGCTGGCGCCTCTGGCGGCATGGCTGCGATCCGGGCCGGAACCGCGATGGGCTCCGCCGGCGCCACCGCTTATCGGCTCGGGCAGGAAACTTCCGGCAGCAGCACGATGCGCGCCGGTATGGGTGGCATCGGCACCGCAATCGGTGGCGCGACATCGCAAGGATTGAAGGCAGCGGCCGCGCGCGTCACGGCACCATTCAGGGACGCTGCCGGTCGCGGGCAGCAGGCTGCATGGCATGCCGGCCGCACGTCTTCGCCGTCTAGCGCATCGCCCGGCGCTTCGGTTGCGGGCGCGGCCGCCGGAGCAGCCGGTGGCGCTCCGGCCTGGGCGCGCAATCTGCGCTCCGAACAGGCTGCACGTCATCGCCGCCACATGGCGATGCAGACGGTCAAGGACGGCGATCGTCCCGGTGGCTCGGCCAATCCCGACCTTAGCGACAAGGAGTGATTTTTCATGATCTTCAAGCGATCCATCCAGCGTTACGGGCGCACGCCCGAACCGGAAACCCCATATCAGCGTGCCGGCCAGCTCTGGGACGAGCGCATCGGCTCGGCGCGCGTGCAGGCGAAGAACTGGCGGCTCGTCGCCTTCGGATGTCTTGGTCTGACCGGCATCCTGATCGGCTCGAACGTCTGGCAATCGATGCAGAGCCGCGTCGCCCCCTACGTCGTTGAGGTGGATCGGCTCGGTGAAGCCCGCAGTGTAGCGCCGGCGATCCAGAACTATCAGCCCACCGACGGGCAGATCGCCTGGTTCCTGAGCCGGTTCATATCGAACGTGCGGTCGGTCTCCACCGACCCGGTATTGGTCAAGCGCAACTGGCTTGATGCATACGACTTCGCTACCGACCGCGCGGCGATTTTCCTCAACGAATATGCCCGTAGCAACGATCCGTTCGCGGGTATCGGCCAGCGCAGCGTATCGGTGCAGGTGACGAGTGTGGTCCGCGCCTCCGACACCAGCTTTCAGGTTAAGTGGACCGAAAGCATCTACGAGCGTGGCAGCTTGGCCAGAACCGAACGCTGGACCGCCATGCTGACGGTGAAGATGCAGCCGCCCAAAACTGCCGATGCGCTCCGCAAGAATCCACTCGGCCTGTTCGTCAACGCTATCGACTGGGCACGGGAACTCGAAGGCCCGCCGGCGACGGCGGACCAGCAGCCTCCGCAGCAGCCCATCGTTCCGGCTCCAACAACGCCGACCGCAATGCCCGTGCAGGATAGCGCGCCGGTTCAGGCCGCGTCGGCCAGTCCCGCCAATGAAGGAGATTCCGCCCCATGACCCGGATCATTGTCCTGTCCGTCTCGGCACTGGCGTTGTCCGCCTGTGCCGGCAAGACGACACCGCCGGCGATCAGCTATGACACCGCTGACTTCCAGCCCGCGCACCAAGAAGCCGAACCGCCCAGGCCGGTCGAGATCGTCGAACAGCCAGTGCCGCTTCCCTTGCCGGGGCAGCTATTGCCGCCGCCATCGGTGAAGGCCGACAACAGCCCTCCCACCGCACGGGTGGAAGCCGCGAACCGCGCCGCCACGCGCGAGCCGTCGAGAGCGGGTTATATTAATGCCGTGCAGGTCTATCCCTGGACCGAAGGAGCACTTTACCGGCTCTATGCCGCACCCGAACGGGTGAGCGACATCGCGTTGCAGCCTGGCGAGAAGCTGGTGGCGGTTTCGGCCGGTGACACGGTGCGTTGGGTTATCGGTGACACTGCAAGCGGCGCTGGAGATCAGGCCCGCGTGCATGTGCTGGTCAAGCCGTTTGCGCCGGGGTTGGCGACCAACATGGTCATCACCACCGATCGCCGCGCCTATCATCTGGCGCTCGAAAGCACCGACAGGACGGCGATGGCCGCTATAAGCTGGACCTATCCGCAAGACCGGCTTGTGGCGCTTCAGCGCCAGAACCAACAGGCCGAGCAGGCGCAGCCGGTGGCCGATGGCATATCGCTCACCAACCTGCGCTTCCGCTACGAGATCACGGGTGACAGCCCGCCGTGGCGGCCGGTTCGCGCCTGGGATGACGGGAATAAGGTCTATATCGAGTTTCCCGCGCGACTCGATCAGGGGGAAGCGCCGCCGTTGTTCGTGGTCGGCCCGCTCGGTGACAGCCAGCTCGTCAACTACCGCGTCAGCGGCAACCATTACATCGTCGACCGCCTGTTCGCGGCGGCTGAATTGCGTCTCGGCGAAAACCCGCAAGCCGTCGTGCGGATCAGCCGAACTGACGGTCAGGCCGGGAGGACGCGGAAATGAGCGAGCCGCCCGTTGATCCGATCGCGCCGGAGCCGGAAGCGCAAGCCGCGTCGCCCGCGCCGCCCTCAAAAGCCGCGCCCGACACCTTGGTTCTGCGCGCCAGCCCCCGCCGTGTGGTGCGCTTCCGGCGGGGCGTCATCATCGGCGGCGCGGCCGTCGGTTCGCTCGCCATTGCCGGCGTCGCCTGGATGGCGCTGGGGCCGAAGACGCTCCAGATCGTCGCGGCCGGCGAGGACAAGGCCATCACCGACCGGCATACTCCCGCCGATCAGGTGATGAACCTGCCGGGCAGCTATGGCGAGGTCGCGCGCGGCGTCCCGGTGCTGGGAGCGCCGCTCCCCGGAGACCTGGGTAAGCCGATCCTTGATCGCCAGCGCCAGCTTGCAGGCGATGACCCCACACCGGCGATGACCCCTGAGGAACAGGCCGCAGAAGCCGAACGCCAGCGTCTCGCTGGGCAAGCCGCGCAGGCCCGCGAGGCCGGCGTCATGGTGCAGTCGTCGGGCCGTTCGACGGGCACTGCCATGGCCTTCAGCCAGAGCGCCGCTGACGTCCCTATCGCTCCGGAGCCACCGGCCGCGAGCGATCGCCTCGCGCTCGACCCGGAGCACGATCAGAACAACCAGCAGCGCAAGCTGGATTTTGTCGGGCGGCAGGCGTCGGGCGGGATCTATAACGCCCATGTGCTGGAGACACCGGCATCGCCCTATCAGGTGATGGCGGGGAGCGTCATCGCCGCCAGTCTGCTCACCGGGCTTAATTCCGACCTGCCGGGCATGGTCATCGCGCAGGTGACGGAGAATGTATTCGACACCGTGACGGGGCGGACCCTGCTCATTCCCCAGGGCGCCCGTCTGATCGGTAGCTATGATAGCGTCGTGGCGTTTGGACAGAGCCGTGCGCTGCTCGTCTGGCAGCGGATCATACTGCCCGATGGCTCCTCCATCCAGATCGACAATCTGCCTGCTACCGATGCGGCGGGCTATGCCGGCCTTGAGGACAAGGTGGATTTCCACACCTGGCGCCTGCTCAAAGGTGTGGCGCTCTCGACGCTGCTCGGCGTCGGCACCGAAGTGTCGATCGGCGACGATGAAAGCGATCTTGTCCGCGCCGTCCGTCAGTCGACCCAGCAGTCCGCCAATCAGGCAGGGCAGCAGATCGTCACCAGGAATCTCAACATCCAGCCCACGATAACCGTCCGCCCCGGATGGCCGCTCCGCGTGATCGTTCACAAGGATTTGCAATTGCGGCCCTGGGGTGGCGCTCGCTGACAGGAGAACGCCCCATGCTCAAACTCGCCAAACTTCCAGACCGCACGCCGGTCAAGATCGCGATCACGGTGACACCGGACCTAGCGCACACCCTTGCCGACTACGCCGCGATCTACAATCGGGCCTATGCCGACAAGGCGGCGGTGGCCGACCTGATACCGGCGATGCTCGAAACCTTCCTCGCCAGCGACCGCGCATTTGCGAAAGCGCGCCGTGATGTGGAGAGCGGGACGTGAGGCGCCGCAGAGTCATCGGCCGTTTCAAGCGGTCGAAGCAAGGCGGTTGGGAGGGCGAAATCACCACGCTCACCATCCAGCGAAAAATCCGTCTCGTCCCCAACGACAATCGGGTCAGCGACAACGCGCCCGCGTTTCGTGTGATGCTGGGGTGGCAGACGGTTGGCGATGCCTGGGAGAAGGAATCGCGGAGCGATCCACCGCGCGATTATCTACGCGTCGAAATTGACGACCCATTTTATCCGCTCAAAGTCATGCTGTTCCCGGACGCGGAAGGCATGACCGCGCAGATGGTGTTGCCCTTTGCCCATGCATCCGCCGTTCCCCCGAATATGGGTTAGATATGACGGAGTTTTCCGAGCCTCCCGAACGCCTCCTGAAACTGGAAGAAGTCACGCGGCGCGTTGGTCTTGGAAAGTCGATGATCTACCGGCTTATCACCCAGGGACGTTTCCCCGCCCCCTACAAAATATCGCCTTATGCTTCCCGTTGGAGCGAGCATGAGATTGTCGCATGGATCGACAAGGTGAAAGATGGCTTTGAAGGGAAACGCCGCAAGTTCTGGTAGGGGCGTCGATCATGCTACCGCTTGCAAACCGCGATGCTTGAGATGTCGCGCGCCGGGTCAATGACAATATCGGCGGATTTGCGTTCGGAATAGCGATCTACGAGTTGATCGGCATGCGGCCGTAACAGGATAGTGAACCGTATCAATTCCTCCATCACATCCACGATGCGATCATAATAGCCTGACGGTTTCATTCGACCCGTTTCGTCAAACTCCTGAAACGCCTTGGCTACGCTCGACTGATTGGGGATCGTGAACATCCGCATCCAGCGGCCGAGCAGGCGCAGCGTATTGACCGCATTGAATGACTGCGAGCCGCCGGACACTTGCATCACCGCGAGAGTGCGTCCTTGCGTGGGGCGCATACCTTTCATTTCGAGCGGTAGATGGTCGATTTGCGCTTTCATGATGCTGCTTATCTGGCCGTGACGCTCCGGGCTGCACCACACCATGCCTTCCGACCACATGGCATGGTCGCGCAATTCGTGAACGGCGGGATGATCGTCCCCCTTCACCTGATCGGGCAATGGCAGATCAGCCGGATCGAAAATCCGCGTTTCCGCGCCGAACAATTGGAGCAGCCTTGCGGCTTCCTCGACAGCGTGGCGCGAGAAGGACCGTTCGCGCAAGCTACCATACAGGAGCAGGATGCGCGGCGGCGGATCGCCCGCACCAAGACCAACGGCGGGCCGCTCACGGATATAGCGGAGATCGAGGGCGGGCAGATGACGCGGATCGGAAAGCGCGCGGAGACGGGTCAAGCGATGGCTCCTTTCTCATACCAGCCGCGAGTCCGCTTCACGATGGCGACCACGGAGAGCATGACCGGAACCTCGACCAGCACCCCGACCACGGTTGCGAGCGCCGCCCCCGACTTGAGGCCGAACAGGCTGATTGCGGCGGCCACGGCCAGCTCGAAGAAATTGGATGCGCCGATGAGCGCGGAGGGCGCGGCGACGCACCACGCGACGCCAAAGCGGCGGCTTAGCCAATAGGCCAGCCCGGCGTTGAAATAGACTTGGATCAGAATGGGGACGGCCAGCAGGCCGATGACCAATGGCTGTTCAATGATCGCCTCGCCCTGAAAGCCGAACAGCAACACCAGCGTTGCCAGCAAGGCGACCAGCGACACAGGCCCAAGGCGAGCCAGCAGGCCGTCTAGGGCGGATTGCCCGCCTGCCGCCAACACAGCGCGCCGGACGAGCTGCGCGACGACCACCGGCACCACGATATAGAGGCCGACCGAAAGCAACAGCGTATCCCACGGCACCGTCACCGAAGCCACGCCGAGCAACAGCCCGACCAGCGGCGCGAACGCAAAGACCATGATGAGGTCATTCAAGGCGACCTGACTCAATGTGTAAGTCGGCTCACCGTCACACAGGTTGGACCAGACGAACACCATTGCCGTGCAGGGTGCGGCGGCAAGCAGGATCAGCCCGGCAATATATGACGATGCTTCGCCCGCTGGCAGTAGCGGCGCGAACAGCCAGCCGATGAACAGAGTGCCGAGCAGTGCCATCGAGAAGGGCTTGACCGCCCAGTTGATGAACAGGGTGACACCGACACCCTTCCAATGCTGCCTGACGCTTCCAAGCGCCCCAAAGTCGATTTTGAGCAGCATTGGCACGATCATCAGCCAGATCAGCACCGCGACCACGAGATTAACGCGGGCGACTTCGGCCGCTGCGATCACGCTGAACAGACCGGGTAGCGCATGGCCGAGCGCAATGCCCGCCACGATGCACAGCGCCACCCACAGGCTTAGATACCGCTCGAAAAAGGAAATGCCGGGACGAGACGGCACCGTGGCCGCAAGGGGAGCCGTTGACATATTCGCCTCAGATGACCCGTTGGCCTTGTTCATCCACGACCCGTTCGCCATCTTCCTTGGCGAACGCGCCCTGTTGCGGCACAGGCAACAGGTCCAGCACCGCTTCCGAAGGGCGGCACAATTTCACACCGAGCGGCGAGACGACCAGCGGCCGGTTGATAAGGATTGGATGCACCATCATCGCGTCTAACAAGGCGTCGTCGGTTAGGCTTTCGTCGCCCAAGCCAAGTTCAGCGTATGGTGTGCCTTTCTCGCGCAAGAGGTCGCGCGGCGCGATTCCCGCGCGTTCGATAAGCTGGACGAGCAAGGCGCGCGCAGGCGGCGTTTTCAGATACTCGATAATGTGCGGCTCGATCCCGGCATTGCGGATCAGGCCCAACACGTTCCGCGAGGTGCCGCACTCCGGGTTGTGATACACGATAATGTCAATCGGCATTGTTGCTTGCTTTCGGATGGGTAGTGCCTTCGGCTTGGCCGATTTCGCGGAGCTTGGCGGCGAGCGTCATGCGGTCGATGCTGTCATGGGGCAGCGCGAGGAACAGCGTGATACGATTCAGCATGTAGCGAAGGGCGCGGACAAAGGCTTCCCGCTGGCCTTCCCCTTCGACCTTGGCAGGATCTTCGATCCCCCAATGGGCCGTGATCGGCCGCCCCGGCCAAACCGGGCAGGTTTCGCCCGCAGCGTCGTCGCAGACAGTGATAATGAGGTCGATCTTCGGCGCACCCGAAGCCGCAAACTCATCCCAACTTTTGGAACGCAGCCCATCGGTCGGATAGCCGAGCGAGGCCAGCACGTTCAATGTCATCGGATGCACGTCGCCTTTCGGGAAGCTGCCCGCCGAGAAGGCCCGGAAGCGGCCTTCTCCCAGCTTGTTGAGCGCGCTTTCCGCCAAGATCGAACGGGCCGAATTGCCGGTGCAAAGGAACAGGACGTTGTAAACCTGATTGCTCATGCACAACCCTCCTGTCCGCACCGGCTGTCCAGCGCGACCTTGACGAGAGGCGCGCAGATTTCAGGATGCCCGGCGCAGCAATCCTGCATCAGATATTCGAGCAACGCGGTCATGTTCTCATATCGTGCGGTGTAGATAATCGACCGCCCATCCCGCCGACTTTCGATAAGGCCCGCGTGGGACAAGATGCTCAGGTTTGACGAAAGCGTGTTCGGCGGCACGTCGAGGCGACGGGCTATTTCGCCCGCCGCCATGCCTTCGTGGCCCGCTTGAACCAACATGCGGAAAGCAGCGAGACGCCCTTCATGGGCGAGAGCGGCGAGCGCGGAGAGGGCGTTCTTAAGTTCCATATTTCGACTATATAGGAAATTTCGATTCGAGCAACCTTCGGATGGCGTCGTAAATTGGCGCAAGTCCCGCTACCGAATATCAAATGCCCTGCGGCACCTCCGAGAATGTCTGCTCACATTGCGCCGTCGCAGGAGTTGCAGCCCAATTCAGGGACGCAGAACAAGCGATCGGTTAGTTGCTCAAAGGAGCCGGATTCATTATAGAAAGGGAGCCGATGATTTGATCGCCATGCGTTCGGATCAAGTGGAAGAACGGCAAAACTGCCCTGCGTGGTTTCCAGCGTGGCTTTCTGGATTTGGCGAGTAAATTAGGGTTCGTAAAACAGCAACATATCGCCTGAGTTCGAATCCCTCCCGCTCCGCCACCGCAAGCCTGCAGAAACCGGGGGACTGCGCCTCCCAATCCTGCGCCGAGCGACTAACGCGGGCCTCCCGGTGCTTCCGGGGGCATTTTGCGCCCGCGATCTCCGCGTCATTTATGCTCGGTCCGGTTTCCCTGTCGTGCAGGGAATTGGCAGGGAAATCGGGACGAGAGCCAGCGAATTTGCGTGGGCTACGTTGCAGGCAGAATCTTCCTCTCAATGAGCCTGTTGGAGAATGTGGCAGGCAAATTCCCGTGATTCCCGGCGGGGAATTTTTGGTCCCCAGGCAGGGAAGCGTCCGCTAGCTTGGCAGGGTAACTTGCCAGCCGCCAATCAGTTGTGCGCAGGCCAGCCGAACACGTGACACTGTTCGCGCCAGCACAGCGGAATCTCCCTGCAACGCAGCCCCTCGAGCGTGAGCGGTGGCGGCTGGCGGCCGGCCAGGATGTCGTGCTGCAGGTCCGGCGCGAGGAACGCGAGGCGCAGGATTTGCCGGTCGTAGCGTGAAGCCGGGGCAGCCTCGAGGACCGGGAGGCCGTTGCATATCGGCAGCATCCGGTGCGCCTTGCGGAGAGCGCCGACAGCGAAGAGTCTGTTGAGGCGGGCGGGTGCTGGTGACAATCGATCGCTTGCTGCCGCTTAGCGGGAGCGCCGGTAAGCCTGACCGTCATGTGCATCACGTGGGGTGTACGAGATTCAGCCCCAGGCGGACTTCTTCCGTCTTTTGCCGCTCGACCGCTTGGCAAAGAAAATCACTCGTTTCATAATCCGCCGCAAACCAGGAATATATAAGAGGGACTGATCGTCCCCGGGGAGGGAAAATCCGGTCATGCGTAAACACGTTCGCTCGCTCATTTACACTGGCCTCATTTCTGCTTCCCTGCTGCTTGCCATGGGTACCGGCGCCGCCGCGCAGGGTAATGAGGATCACGCCCACATGGCGATGGACGTGGCCGCCCCGGCCGCCCCGAGCGTGATCGCGCGGACCGTGAAGTGGTCGGATGCCTCGGCATGGCCTTCGGGCAAGGTACCCGCGGCTGGCGAGGAAGTGACTATTCCGCGCGGGACCGAGATGGTGCTCGACGTCAGCCCCCCGGCGCTGCGCAGCGTGACCGTGCAGGGCAAGCTGACCTTCGCCGACGAGCGCGATCTCGACCTCGTCACTGACTGGATCTACGTCTCCGGCGGCGAGGTGCAGATCGGCACCGAGGCGAGCCCGTTCCAGCACAACGCCACGATCACGCTGACCGACACCGTGCCGGGCGAGGACATCAACACCATGGGCGACCGCGGCATCATGCTGCTGCGCGGCACGCTCAACATGCACGGCAACCGCGATCACACCTGGACCAAGCTGTCGAGCACGGCAGAGGCCGGCGCCACCCGCATCGAGGTGCTCGACGCGTCCGAATGGCGCGCGGGCGACGAGATCGTGCTCGCCTCGACCGACTTCAATCCGCGCCAAGCCGAACGCCGGACGATCACCCGCGTCAGCGGCAACACGATCAGCTTCGCCGAGCCGCTCGAACATATGCACTATGGCGAGATCACCTTCGGGGTCGATGAGCGCGGCGAAGTCGCCATGCTGACGCGCAACATCAAGGTGCAGGCCTCCGAGGATGCAGCGGAAAGCTACTTCGGCGGCCACATCATGGCGATGGCCGGCTCCAAGGCCTATGTCGACGGGGTGGAGCTCAACCGCATGGGCCAACACCTTACCCTTGCGCGTTACCCGATGCACTTCCACCTGCTCGGCGAAGGCGCCGGCATGTACGTCAAGAACGCCTCGATCCACGACACCTACAACCGCTGTGTCACGGTGCACGGCACCAATGACCTGCGCATCGAGAACAACGTGACCTACAACACCGTGGGCCACTGCTTCTTCTTGGAAGACGGAATCGAGCACGGCAACGCGTTCGTCAGGAACGTGGCCATCCAGACCAAGTGTCACCCAACGCTGCACTGCGTACCCACGAATCTCGCCGCCAACGGGGAAACAGATCCAAAGTATTCGGATCGTGCCGTCTTGAGGCAAGCCAGCTTCCACGGCGGAAACACCCTGCTGCCTTCGGACAATACGGTGGCGTCCTTCTGGATCACCAACCCGGACAACAGCTTCATGGACAATGTGGCGGCCGGTTCCGATCAGGTTGGCTTCTGGCTATCGATCCCGGAACACCCCAATGGCGCCTTCCTGGGAACGGAAGTCAGCCAAAACACCTGGCCGCGCCGTACGCCGCTGCGCAAATTCAGGGGCAACACTGCCCATTCCAACTTCGACGGGTTCCTGATCGACCGGCACATCGACCAAGACAACACTTTTGGACTGGCCTCCATTCCACTGCTGCCTTTGAAAGATCCCACCGATCTGGAGAGCGAAGCGATGGAGACGCACTTCGAGAGCCTGACCGCCTACAAGAACCGCAATGGCGGTCTCTGGGGCCGGGGGGACCTTTATGTGTACAGCAACATGAAACTTGCCGACAATGCCATCGGCATGACGCAGGCCGCTGGTGATATCGGCAGCCTGCCGTTCAGTTCCCGTCTGGTGGACGCGCTGGTCGTGGGCGAGACCGACAACATCGGCAATCCAACAACGCCGGAGGAAGTGGCCTACGGACGCAGCCTGCCCAAGCCTTCCATCCCGGACTTCCCCATCCGCGGCTACGAATACTACGATTACCGTGATGACGTGGTGAACACGACATTCGTGAATTTCCAGGACAACGATCGGAGAAAGACCGGCGCGCTGTCCTTCCTGATGTTCACGAGTGCGGGGCTCAGTACCGGAAGCACCATCCGCGGTGCTGAGTTCATCAACGCCAAGCCGGTCTATTTTCCGAAGTACGATTCCCGGTTCGATAACGACAACCGCGGCGGCAACGCCTATCGGACCCTGTCCTTCCGCGACCTGGACGGATCGGTGGGCGGCATCCCCAATTCCCAGGTCCTGCTGCACGACGGCGAAAATGACAGCGTCGCCACCGACGATACCTGCGAGATCCATCCCAGCTGGAACGCTTCCGTGTGCACGGGCGATATCGGACGCCTGAATCTCTCGGACAGCAGGGGCGAACTTCCCAGCGCCGTTAATCTGGAATCCCGCACCGCCCGGTTCGCCCTGCTCGCCTCACTCGGCCCCAATGCGCCGGACACACCCCTCGTCCAGTCCCAGCGTACAGCCCTGTTCTCCCGCCGTCCTCCACAGGCGCCCATCGCGCTCGTTCGCAACGGCAAGGAATTCAAGATCAGCGGCGACCAGAGCACCGTGCGTGCCGGCACCGAGATCCAGGTCAAAACCGAAAGGCCGGAAGTCACTCTCAGTCTGGCCGAAATGGATCAGGGCTCATGGGTCATATTTGAACTGCCGGGTTTCACTAATGCAGCCTCCGGAACGGAAAAGGGCAGCATCAACGCATTGCGCCAGGCGAACGAGACTTCCTATTTCCGGGATGGGGATACCCTTTGGGTCAAACTGGTCGCCGCGGCCCCGATCATGCCCGTCATTCGTCCAACGGATCTGCAAGCCAGTATAAAGGTCAGCAGGGAAGACCGCGGCGGCTGACGCCCACCCAGGCAAAGCGATGGCAGCGATCTCGTTGCGGAGTACAACAGTTCTGGCACGCTATTGCGGCGCTATGTCCATGACCCTGGCGCCGGCGACGATCCGTCGGTGTGGTTCGAGCGTTCGCAAAATGCAGGGCCGAGACCACAAGTGTAGGGATGATATCCGCTCGTATATGAATGCCTTGGCAGCAGACCAGCTGCAGAGTGTTGAGAACACCACCGTTGTTATAGGGAGCGCGATCCGCGGACTTCCGGCACCCTGACAATACCCCCATTTGTGAAGTCGGCGCCCCGCTCGATACAAATAATTCACTTCGCAGCGCGTGGCGGTCGCTTATTCCCTTGGAAAAGCGGCGCGACCAATGCAACCTGCTCGCAAAACTAATAATTGACGACGTTCGTTTGCGAGAGGGGGATCACAATCATGCGCAAGTCTTGCCTCTATTCCGGGCTTCTTTCCGTATCGCTCCTGATGGTGACCAGTGGAACCGCAGCCGGTCAGGATCATGCCCACGACACTGCCTCGCCGGCGGAAATCACCCGCACCGTGATGTGGTCCGACGCCTCGGCCTGGCCGTCGGGCAAGGTGCCCGCCGCTGGCGAGGCGGTGACCATTCCGCGCGGGACGCAGGTCGTGCTGGACGTGACCCCGCCGACCCTGCGCAGCCTCACCGTGCAGGGCAAGCTCAGCTTCGCCGACAAGAGCGATCTCGAGCTGGCGACCGACTGGATCTACGTGCCGGGCGGCGAGCTGGAGATCGGCACCGAAGCCAATCCCTTCACCCACAAGGCCACGATCACGCTGACCGACAGGGTCAAGGGGGAAGACATCAATACGATGGGCGATCGCGGCATCATGCTGATGCGCGGCACGCTCAGCCTGCATGGCGACCGAGAGCACACCTGGACCAAGCTGGCCGCGACCGCCGGGAAGGGCGCCACGAGAATCGAGGTGCTGGACGCCGCCGGCTGGCGCCGGGGCGACGAGATCGTGCTCGCCTCGACCGACTTCGACCCTCGCCAGGCGGAGCGGCGCACCATCACCGCGATCAACGGCAACAGCCTGACGCTCGACAAGCCGCTCGAGTACATGCACTTCGGCGAGATCACCTTCGACGTCGACCAGCGCGGCGAAGTCGGCCTGCTGACCCGCAACATCAAGGTCCAGGCATCCGAGGATTCCGAAAAGACCTATTTCGGCGGGCACATCATGGCGATGGCGGGCTCCAAGGTGCAAGTCTCCGGCATCGAGCTGTCGCGGATGGGGCAGCACATGGAGCTGGCCCGCTATCCCATGCACTGGCACCTGATCGGCGAAGGCAAGGGTCAGTATATCAAGAACGCCTCGATCCACGACACGTTCAACCGCTGTGTCACGGTGCACGGCACCAACAACCTTCGGATCGAGAACAACGTTACGTTCAACACGGTCGGCCATTGCTTCTTTCTGGAAGACGGAATCGAGAGGGGCAACGAGTTCGTCAGGAACCTGGCCATCCAGACCAAGTGTCATCCGACAATGGCATGCGTGCCCACCAACCTGGCCGCCAACGGGGAGAACGACCATACGTATGAGAACCGTATGGCCGTCAGAGAAATCAGCTTCCACGGCGGAAACACCCTGCTGCCTTCGGACAACACGGTGGCGTCCTTCTGGATCACCAACCCTGACAACAGCTTCATAGACAATGTGGCGGCCGGTTCCGATGAGAACGGTTTCTGGCTGTCTCTGCCAGAACACCCCAATGGCGCGTTCCTGGGTTCGCAGGCCAGCCTCGACACCTGGCCGCGCCGAACGCCGATGGGCGCATTCCGGGGTAACGTGGCCCATTCCAACTTCGACGGCTTCATGTTCGACCGGAACATCAATGAAGATAATACCTTCGGCTTGGCCGGCAACGCGTTCATGCCGTTGGCAAATCCGGCTGACCCGGACAGCGAGAACGTGGAAACGCTCTTCGAGAATTTGACCAGCTACAAGAACCGCAATGGTGGTATCTGGGGCCGGGGCGAGCTTTTCATATTCCGCAATATGAAACTCGCTGACAACGCCATTGGCATGACGCAATCATCTGGTTCTTTCGGAAGTGAACGGTTCACTTCACTCCTGGTTGATTCGCTGGTTGTGGGTGAAACCGACAACATCGGTAATCCGCGCACGCCGGAGGAAGTGGCCTATGGCCGCAGTCTGCCCAAGATCCTGATCCCCGATTTCCCGATCCGCGGTTACGAATACTATGACTACCGTAATGACGTGCTGAACACGACCTTCGTGAATTACCAGGACAACGACCGGCGAAAGACCGGGGCGCTTTCCTGGCTGCTGTTCACGAGCTCGGGGGTCACCACCGCAAGCACCATCAAGGGTGCGAAATTCGTCAACGCCAAGCCTGTGTATTTTCCGAACATCGATCCCCGCTTCGATAACGACAACCGGGGTGGCGTGGCTTACCGGACCCTGTCGATCCACGACCTCGACGGTTCGGTGACCGGCATCCCCGATTCCCATATCATGCTCCACGATGGCGAGAACGACAGCATCGTCACTGACGACACCTGCGAGATTCATCCCACCTGGAACGCCTCTGTGTGCAGGGGCGATGTCGGACGCCTGTATCTCGCGCAACGGAATGGGAGACTCGGCGCCGTGACAGCTCCGGCGGAGCAGCCCATTGCGCTTGTTCGCAACGGCAAGGAATTTCACATCACAGGCAACCAGAGCACCGTGCTTGCCGGAACCGAGATCCAGGTGAAAACCGAAAGGCCGGAAGTCTCTCTCAGTATGAGTGAAATGGATCAGGGCTCATGGGTCATATTTGAACTGCCGGGTTTCGCCAACGCAGCCTCCGGAACGGAGCAGGGCAGCATGAACGCATTGCGCACCGCGAACGAGACCTCTTATTTCAGGGGCAAGGACGCCCTCTGGGTCAAACTCGTAGTGACCGAGCCTCCGGTCATGCCGATTCGTCCATTGGATATGCAAGCCAGCATAGCGGTCAGCAGGTAAGTTCTGTTCCGCTAGCTGAACAAGGGATGCTGTCAGCCTAATACGACTCGTCTACCCTTGGCGGAGCTGGCGCCGGCCAGCTTCAGGCCCTTGTCCGTCGTCAGAACATTCGGCACAACTCGCGGCGTAGATTAGCGGAGTGCGGACCTCGTCAGGGGGTTGATGTTAGGCGGCGAACTTGCGGTGCTGCAAGCGCCGATGTTCGATGGTCTGTTGCTTGATCCTTTCGCGCAGTT
>JAFKFN010000034.1:0-17500 GCA_017308255.1 Altererythrobacter sp.
CACGCGAGCAGCGCGAGCAGGACGCAGAGGGTGGCCGCGACATCCACCAGCCAGTCGCGCCAATCGGAATCGCGGTTGATCGCCGGGATCGCCTGAAGCGCTTCGATCAGCCCCCCGAACAGGACCATGGCCAGCATGAGCTTGACCAGGGACAGGCGGGGATAGGCCGCCGCGCCCAGCAGCATGAGGCACAGGAAAGCCGCGAAATGCTGGACCTTGTCGGACGGTTCGAATGGCACATGCGGCGGATGCGGCAGCGTCGCCAGAACCAGCACGGCGAGCAGCGTCGCCCAGAATATCGCCCGCAACAGCAAGGTCCACCGGCTTCGCTCGCCCGAAGCCGATGCGCTTCGGCTGGAACGAGGGTTCATGCGGCGCGCAGGCTTTCCAGCCGCTGGAGGTAACGGGCCACGGTATCGATTTCCAGGTTCAGCTCCGCGCCCTGGGCCATTTCACCCAGAGTGGTCGCCTCGGCGGTATGGGGGATCAGGTTGATCCCGAAGTCCACCGTGCCATCGGCCCGGTCCGCCAGTTCGTTCACCGTCAACGAAACCCCGTCCACGGCGATCGAGCCCTTTTGCGCGATGAACGGGGCAAGTGATGCCGGGGCGCGGATCGTGAGGCGCGTGGAATCGCCTTCGGGACGCCAGTCGGCGATCGCGCCCACGCCGTCCACATGGCCGGAGACGATGTGCCCGCCCAGCTCATCCCCGAGCTTGAGCGACTGTTCCAGGTTGAGGCGGCGCCCTTCGCGCCACATGGCGCGGGCGGTGCGGCTCACCGTTTCGGCCGACACGTCCACGCGGAACCAGGCGGCACCGGGCTCTCCTCCCCGATCGATCACGGTGAGGCAGACGCCGGAACAGGCGATCGAGGCGCCGATCGCGATCGTGGCCGGATCATAAGGGCAGGCGATGGTGACGCGCAGATCGCCGCGCTGTTCCACGCCGGTGATGGTGCCGATGGCGGTGACGATGCCGGTGAACATAGCGCGTTCCTAGCGCCCTCGCGTGTAGATTTCGAGCGTGTCGGGCGCGAATGTCCGGCGATCCGCCAGGCGCCAGCCTTTGGGGACGCCGTCGGGGCCCGCGTTGCGAAAAGCCGGAATGCCTTCGCCAAACACTCTGGGGGAGCGGTAGAGCAGCAGGCGATCGACCAGGCCCGCGGCCAGGAATGTCTCGGCCGTTTCCGCGCCCCCTTCGATCAGCAGATACTGGAAGCCCCGGCCGGCGATCTCGCGCGGATGGGCGAGGGCGGTCCATCCGGGCGGGGCTTCGCCGCGGGTGAGGAGCAGGCGTTCGGGGCTGCGCGCTTCCAGGCCGGGCAGCCGCACGTCGAGCGAGGGATCGTCGGCGCGCAAGGTGCCGCCGCCGACCAGGATCGCATCGGCCCGGGCCCGCTCGCGATGGGCGTGGGCGCGTGCCGCCTCGCCGGTGATCCATTTGCTGGACCCGTCCGGGCGCGCGATGAAACCGTCGGCGGTCATCGCCAGCTTCAGCGTCGTCTGGGGAAAACCCGTGTCCTTCTCGCGGAGATAGCCCGCCAGGCTTGCCTCGCAGCGCGCGTCATTCGCGACCGCCGCGTCGATCCCGGCTTCGCGCAAGTGCTCCAGCCCGGCGCCCCGCGTGCGCGGATCGGGGTCCTCGATCCCGGCCACCACGCGCGCCAGTTCCGCTTCGGCCGCCAGGTCGGCGCAGGCCGGGCCACGCCCGTTGCGATGCGCGCAAGGTTCCAGCGTGACGTAGAGCGTAGCACCGCGCGCCGCCGGGCCGGCCTGCGCCAGAGCCACGGCCTCCGCATGGGGACGCCCGCCTTCCCCGGTCCAGCCGAGGCCGAGGACCACGCCTTGCTTGACCACGATCGCGGCCACTGCCGGATTGGGGTGGCTGCGGGGGCGGGCGCGCTCCGCCAGGGCGGCCGCCGCGGCCAGCCAGCGCGCGTCTTCGACCTTATTCACCCGTGGTCCGCGCCGGAGCCGGTGCTGGAGCGGGAGAGGGCGCGGCGGACGGCGCGGTGCGTGCGGGCGGCTTGTCTTCGCGGAATTCTTTTTCCAGCGCGTCCACGTCCAGCCCGGTTGCCCGGCCCAGGGCGCGATAGGCTTCGCGGCGGCGCTCTTCCTGAGCTTCCTTGAGCGCGCGGATGGCGTCTTGCCGCTTCTGGTTCTCGATATTGGATTCGATGATTTGCTGGTCCGTGCGATTCGGATCGAACGTGGTGATCCAGGTGACGACCGGCTTTTCAGGCGGGGCCCGCTGTTCCTTGGGCAGGAACAGCATCATCAGGGCGAACGTCGCGGCGATCGAAACGCCCAGGATCTGCCAGCGGTGCGGCGTGGGCTGGCGCCATTCGCTGGCCAGATCGGACAGCGCGCCGCGTGGGGAGACATCCCGCCAGAAGTTCTTCGGCCCAAAAACCATGCGCGGGAAGATAGGCGTTTGCCCCGGCTTACACCAGTGCACGATCGGCAAGACGCGGCGAATGGAGCCGGAATGCGGAAGCCCGGTCAGCCGAAAGCCGCGTAGAGCGCGCGGCCTTCCCGCCGCAGCCAGGCATCGGCTTCCGCCACATCGCCTTCGAACAATTCGGCCAGCAGGGCGCGAAAGGCGGGGGAATGATCGAAATGGGCAAGATGCGCCACTTCGTGCGCGACCACCGAGCGGCGCACGGCATCGGGCGCCTGGACCAGCCGCCAGTTGATGCGGATGCAGCCGGCGCCGGAGCAGCTGCCCCAGCGCCGCATCGCGCGCGACAGGCGCAGCATCGGCACCGGCTGGCCGGCCCGCGCGCAGTAATGCGCCAGATCCTCCGCGAAGAGGCGCAGCGCTTCGCCCTCAAGCCAGCGGCCGATGCGGGCCGCCAGCGTTTCGGACGGCCCGCCAAGCCGCAGGCGTCCGTCAGCCAGGCGCGGCTTGCGCGGCAGCGTGGGGCTCCATTCGATGGCCACGCGCTCCCCGCGATAGGTGAAGGTGCCACCGGGCTGTGGCGGCTGCGCGGCGGGCACGCGGGCGAGCTGCTGTTCCAGCCAGTCGGCGCGCTTGCCGGCGAAGAGCACCGCGTCGGCCGTGCGCCCCCAGCGCGGCAGGGTGATGCGCACTTCGCTGCCGTCCGGGGCAAGGCGCATGGTCAGGCGGGTGGCGCGCGCATGGCGGCGGATCGCCAGCGGCAGCTCACGGCCGGCGATGCGGATGCTGGGCGTTTCCGTCCCGCGCCGCAGCCAGTCGATCATCCCAGGTCCCACTCGACGATGTGATGTTCCAGCGGGCCGGCATCGTCCTCGCTGACCACGCGGCCCGCTACCGAGGCGCCGGCGCGGATCATCGCATCCTGGCTGCCGGTGAGCAGGGGATGCCACTGGGGCAAAGGCCGGTCTTCGGCGCGGCGGCGATAGGCGCAGGTTTCCGGCAGCCAGCGGACCTGGGCGACCAGTCTGGGCGTCAGGCGCAGGCAATCCGGCACGAAAGCCTTGCGATGACGGTAATCGCTGCAACGCGCGGTTTTCCGGTCAAGCAGGCGGCAGGCGACATTGGTCTGGATCACTTCGCCGCTGTCGGCATCCTCCAGCTTGTGCAGGCAGCAGCGGCCGCACCCGTCGCACAGGGCTTCCCACTCCTCGCGATCGAGCGCTTCGAGCGGCAGCTCCCAGAAGCGGTCTCTCAGGCTACCCATTTTTCGAGTTCCGCCGCGACTTGTTCCGCGCCCTCGTCAACCGGGAGCAGGGCGATCGGCTGGCCGTCACGCCCCATCAGGAAGGCGGTGCGGCTGTGATCCATCAGATAGCTGTTTCCGCCCGCGTCCTGGCCCTTGGCGTAATAGACGCCGAACGCCTTGGCGGCCGCATCCACTTGCGCGGGCGTGCCGGTGAGGCCGAGCAGATCGTCGGAGAACGCCGCCGCGAATTCGCCCACTTTCTCCGGCGTGTCGCGCGCCGGATCGATGGTGACGAAGATCGGCTGGACTTGCGCGGCAAGCTGGGGCCGCGCCTGCTTGAAGCGGGCAAAACCCTGCATCATGCGCTGCACGTCCAGCGGGCAGACGTCCGGGCAATAGGTGTAGCCGAAATAGATGATCCGGTACTTTCCGTCGAAATCCGCCCAGCGCACCGTTTTCCCGGCCTCGTCGACCAGTTCGAACGGGCCACCGATCATGGCGCCGGCCAGCGGCGGCTCGTCAGCCGGGGCGCCGCCGCAGCCGGAAGAAAGCAGGACGAGGGGAAGGGCGAAAGCGAGAAAGCGCGTACGCAGCGTGGACATGGCGGGGCAGTTCATGCTCTGCTAACGGGCTGGCGGCAAGGGCTGAGTCCCATCCGGCGGGCCGCCCGCACGCTCATTCGAGGAGGATTTCGCGTGACCTGGGGCACTTTGCGCAAGCTGGCCACTCTGGCGGGGGCGCTGGCGGCGCTCATGCTCGCCGTGCCGGCCACGGCGCAGAACTACTCCGACGGCTACAAGCTGCTGCAGGCGGTCGAAAAGAAGGACCGCGGCGAGTTCGACAAGCTGATCGCCAAGAACCATACCGTGATCAACGCGCGCGACCTTTCGTCAGGGCGCACCGCGTTCCACATCGCGGTGGCCCGGCGCGACGTGGTCTGGGTCAATTATATCGCCGCCCAGGGCGGGAACCCGAACATTGCCGACGGGCGCGGGGTCACTCCGATCATGCTGGCGGGGCAACTGGGCTGGCCGGAAGGCATCCAGGCGCTGATCGATGCCGGGGCGCGGGTGGACGAGCCGAATTCGACTGGCGAGACCCCGCTGATCTCCGCGGTGCATCGCCGGGATACGCAGATGATGCGCCTGCTGCTGGCGGCCGGCGCCGATCCCGACCGGACGGACAATTCCGGCCGTTCGGCCCGTGACTATGCGAAGCAGGACGGGGCTGACAGCGTGACCTTGGCGGAGATAGAGCGCAGCGCCGGTTCAGCCGGCCGGCGGCGGTCCTCGCGCGAAGTCTACGGGCCGAGCCTCTGACATGGCGGACGAACGCACGCTCGACGAATTGCGGCTGGCGCTCGCCCCCGGCATTGCCCGCGCGGCGGTGTTCGACGGCTGGAGCGAGGCGGCGCTGGAGCGGGCGGCTGCTGCCGAAGGCGTCGATCCGGCGGTCGCCCGGCTGGCCTTTCCCGGCGGGGCGATGGATATGATCGACGCCTGGATCGAAGCGACCGACGAGCGGATGCGGCAGGCTTTCGCCGATGGGCGCCTTGCGGGAATGAAAGTGCGCGATCGCATCCGCGCGCTGCTGATCTTCCGGCTCGATTCGCTGGCCGGTCACGAAGAGGCCCTGCGCCGCGCCCTGGCGATCCAGGCCATGCCGCGCAATCTCGCGCGGGCGCTGAAGATCGGCTGGCGCGGGGCGGACCGGATGTGGCGCCTGGCCGGCGATACGGCGACCGATTACAACCACTATACTAAGCGGGCGCTGCTGGCCGGCATCTATGGTTCGGCGCTGCTGCTGGTCGACGACAAGAGCGAGGGGAAGGCGGATACGCACGCTTTCGTCGATCGGCGGATCGACGATGTGATGAAGTTCGAAAAGGCGAAGGGGCAGGTGCTGGCGAAACGCGAAGGTTTCGACATGGCGCGCTTCCTCGGCCGGCTGCGCTATCCGGCGCGATAATCTTTACTGCGAACCAGTTGCAATTAACAATGCGTTCCGGCAGAGCCGCGGCGTGAGTTCCATGACTCTGGACATGCTGCCGCCGCGTCGCCGTGCGGAAATCGTGACGGTCGACTGGGCCGCGCTGGAGTCGGCGGAAGCCAAGCGGCTCCAGGCGCTGGGGCTCGATTGCGGCGCGCGGGTGGCCATCGCCCATCGCGGGGTCTTCGCCGGGCGCGATCCGATTGCCCTGGCAGTCGGGCGGATGACCGTGGCGATTCGCCGCGTCCACGCCCGCGCCATGACGGTGCGCGAATTGTGAGCCGGCTGCGCACCGCCGCGCTGGTGGGCAATCCCAACTGCGGAAAAAGCGCGCTGTTCAACGCGCTGACCGGCGCGCGGCAGAAGATCGCCAATTATCCGGGCGTCACCGTGGAACGAAAGGCGGGGCGGCTGTTTCTGCCCACGGGCGAGCCGGTGGAGCTGTTCGACCTGCCGGGCAGCTATGCGCTCGACGCTGCCAGCCCCGATGAAGAGGTGACGCGCAAGGTCGTCCTCGGCGAATTTCCGGGCGAGCCGAAGCCGGACGTGCTGGTGATCGTTCTCGACGCCGCCAATCTCGAACAGCATCTGGTTTTTGCGCAGGAGCTGATCGAACTCGGTCGCCCCACGGTGGTGGCGCTCAACATGGTCGACCTGGCCGAGCGGGACGGGCTGGTGATCGATCCTTCGGCGCTGGAACAGGCGCTGGGGGTGCCGGTGATCCCCACGGTGGCGGTGCGCAAGCGCGGCATCGACACGCTGCTCCAGGCGATCCAAACCGCCGAAGGGCGCGCCGAGGCCGATCCCGAGGATCATCGGCACCAGCACCTGACGCTTGTGGAAAGGCGCCTGGCCGCGCGACATATGGCCGAAGGGGCGATTCTCAGCGAGACGGCGACCCATCGCCTCCATGCCCGCTTCGACAAGGTCCTGCTGCACCCCTGGCTCGGCCCGCCGATCCTGTTCGCGCTGCTGTTCGTGATCTTCCAGGCGGTGTTCGCCTGGGCCACGCCTTTCGCCGATGCGCTGGAAGGGGCGATCAACACGCTCATCGATCTCGCCACCACCTACCTTCCGGAAAGCATCCTGCGCGACCTGCTGACCCAGGGTGTGCTGGCGGGCGTCGGCTCGGTGGTGGTGTTCCTGCCGCAGATCGTGATCCTGTTCGCCTTCATCCTGGTCATGGAGCAATCGGGTTATATGGCCCGCGCCGCCTTCATCATGGATCGCCTGATGAGCTATGTCGGCTTGTCCGGGCGCAGCTTCATCCCGCTTCTCTCCAGCTTCGCCTGCGCCATCCCGGGCATCATGGCCACGCGCGCCATCGCCGATCCCAAGGACCGGCTGACCACCATCCTGATCGCGCCGCTGATGACCTGTTCGGCCCGGCTGCCGGTCTATGCCGTGATTATCGGCGCCTTCATTCCGGCGCGCAGCGTGGGCTGGGGCGTGGGGCTGCAAGGGCTGGTGCTGTTTGCGCTCTACCTGGCCGGGATTCTGGGCGCGATGGCCGCCGCCCTGGTGCTGCGGCGCACGGTGACCAAGGGCGGCACGTCGGGCTTCATCATGGAACTGCCGAAATATCAGTGGCCGCCGCTGCGCGATCTGCTGATCGGCCTGTGGCAGCGGGCATGGATATTCCTGCGCCGCGCGGGCACGATCATCTTCACTGTCACCGTGGTGCTGTGGCTGCTGCTGAGCTTCCCCAAGGCGGGGCCGGGGGAAAGCCAGCTGGATGCCAGCGTGGCCGGGAAGATCGCCAGCGGCCTTGAAGTCGTGGTCCGGCCGATCGGCTTCAATCACGAGATCGCGCTGTCGCTGATCCCGGCGATGGCCGCGCGCGAAGTGGCCGTGTCCTCGCTGGCGACGACTTACGCGATCGACGCCGCTGATGACGAACGCGCCGCGCAGGGCCTGATGCCCAAGCTCCAGGCGCGCTGGAGCCTGCCCACCGCGCTCGCCTTCCTGGCCTGGTTCGTGTTCGCTCCGCAGTGCATGTCGACCATCGCGGTGACCCGGCGCGAGACGAACGGGTGGAAATGGCCGGCGTTCATGTTGGCCTACCTGTTCGCCCTGGCTTACGTTTTCGCCGGCCTGACATACTGGATCGCCACGGCGGCGGGGCTTTAGCTCCACATCGGGTAAAAGTGCCTTTTCGCCGGTTGCGGGGCGGGGCGGCGGGGGCCTACATCTTCGCCGGAATCACCTATTGGCTGGCGGTCGCCGCCGGCCTCTGAACCCCGCGAGAGGATTTTCATGGCAGGCAGCGTCAACAAGGTCATCCTGATCGGCAATCTCGGCCAGGATCCCGAGGTCAAGAGCTTCCAGAACGGCGGCCGCATCGCCAATCTGCGGATCGCCACCTCGGAAAGCTGGAAGGACCGCCAGACCGGGGAGCGCAAGGAACGGACCGAGTGGCACACCGTGGTGCTCCAGTCCGAAGGGCTTGTCGGCGTGGCCGAACGCTATCTGCGCAAGGGCAGCAAGGTCTACATCGAAGGCCAGCTCCGCACCCGCAAATGGCAGGACCAGAACGGCAACGACCGCTACACCACCGAGGTTTCGGTGGGCGGCATCGGCGGCGTGATGACCATGCTGGACGGCGCGCCGGGCGGCGGGGGCGGTCAGCGCGGCGGCTCTGGCGGCGGCAACGACTGGGGCGATCGGGGCGGCGGCTCCTCGCAGGGCAGCGGCGGTTCCAGCTGGAACCAGGGCGGCGGCGCGCCGGGCGGCGCGGGCTCCAACTTCGGCGACGACCTGGACGACGATATCCCGTTCTAGAGCGGGCCCCTTCCTATTTCTTCTTCAGCGCCGCCAGCGCCGCGAAGGGACCGCTGGCGGCTTCGTCGCTTAGGCCCGCGTCCTTGCGGGCCTGTTCGGCATTGGGGCCGGTGGCATAGGGGTCGATCGCCAGCGACAGGCTTTGCGCCACGGCTTCGCCGAGATCGAAGACGCTGCCGCTGAAAGGGATTTCGTCGAGCTCGCTTTCCTCCAGCTCGACTTCCTCTTCCTCCGTCGCCCGCTCCGGCAAGAAGCGCAGGGCGATTGGCTCGTCCAGCGTCACCGGCAAGGGATCGCCCGAAATCGCGCAGCTTTGCACGATGTCGGCCCCCAGGCGGCCGCGGGCGTTCACCGCCTCGCCATCCGCCACGAGTTCCACCTCCGCTTCGAGCCGGTGGATCGCGATCAGGCCGAAGCGCTTCGCCAGCACCTGGCGTTCCTCCGCCGTGGCTTCCAGCCGGATCGGCCGTGCGGTGAGATGGCGCCGGTCGATCGGGCGGGAAAACTCCACCCGGGAAAACCCTGCCGGGGTCACGACGCGAGGTCCCCCGCGAGAAGCGCCTTGCTGTCGAGCGCGGCGACCTTGTCGGCAAAGGCACGCAGGCGGCATGCCAGCGAGGCCGCGCCGTCGGCCTCGTTCAGCGTGACGTTGCGGGCCAGCGCCTGTTCCAGCGCCGTCCCTTCCCGCTCCGCCAGCGCGCCGCGCAGCGCGCCGAGGCGGCCGCCGAGCACGGAGACCAGCCGGCCCATGCGCTTGCCCACCACCATGTCGCCCACGCCGCTTTCGCGCAGCTGCCCGTCCATGTCCTCGACGAAAAGCTCGGTCAGCAAGGCGCTTTCGCGCGCGAGCACGCGGTCACGTTCCATCCGCAGCAGCACGATCGACAGCACCACCGTGATCATGTCGAACCGGCCGGCGACGGTATCGGCCACCTTGTCATCCCGGTAGAACACGGGATCGCGGGCGATCTGGACGATTCTGTGCCACAGCGGGCGCAAGGCGTCGCGCGGATCGGCAGTGCGCGAGGCCCTTCCAAAAAGACGTTGAAGCAACATTGGGGCGACCTGTGTTGTTATTCAGCGGCCATTCAAAGCGGCGGCCGCACCGGCATTGCGCGGCGGCGCGCCAGTCCCTAAGGCTCGCGCGGCGGTTATAGGCGCGAAGGCGGAGAAGTCGAGCAATGGCGAGACATGGGCGGATCGGTGCACTGCTGGCGGTAGCCTCGCTGGCGGCGGGATGCACCCCCATCGTCGGCCATCGCGGCTATATGAATGACGAATTCCTGGTCCGCTCGGTCCAGCCGGGCGTGGATAACCGCATGTCGGTGGAACGCGCGCTGGGCCATCCCACGCTGGAAAGCCAGTTCGGCGAGAACGTGTGGTACTACGTCGGCAGCACCACCGCGCAGAAGCCTTTCACCACCCCCCGCATCACCGATCAAAGCGTGCTGGCCATCCGCTTCGATGACGCGGGCAACGTGCGCGACGTTCAGCGCACGGGGATGGAGCAGGTCGTGCGGCTGAGCCCCAACAGCGACAAGACGCCGACGCTCGGGCGTGAACGGGGCTTCCTGGAAGACCTGTTCGGCAACATCGGTCAGGTCGGCGCGGCCGGCATGGGCGGGGCCGGCGGTGGCGGTCCGGGCGGCTGATCCCGTCCTGCGCAAGCTTGTGGCCCGCAAGGATTGAAGCGCCCGGCGGCCTGTCCCATATTCCCGGCCATGGATGAACGAGAAGCGCGCTCCAGCCAGTCCCGGGGCATGAGCCCCTGGCACGGCACCACGATCATCGGCGTCAAGAAGGCGGGCAAGACCGTGATCGCCGGCGATGGCCAGGTGTCCATGGGCAATACGGTGATGAAGCCCAATGCCCGCAAGGTCCGCCGTCTGGGCGCCAAGGACGAAAACGGCGAAGGCAAGGTGATCGCCGGCTTCGCCGGGGCGACGGCCGACGCCTTTACACTGTTCGAGCGGCTGGAGAAGAAGCTGGAGCAGTATTCCGGCCAGCTTCTGCGCGCCGCGGTGGAACTGGCCAAGGACTGGCGTACCGACAAGTATCTCCGCAACCTCGAAGCGCTGATGATCGTCGCCGATAAGGACACGCTGCTGGTGCTGACCGGCAATGGCGACGTGCTGGAACCCGAAGGCGGCCCGGAATCGCAGATCACGGCGATCGGCTCCGGCGGCAACTATGCCCTCGCGGCGGCGCGCGGAATCGACGACTATGAAGAGGATGCCGAACGCATCGCCCGCCGCGCCATGGCGGTGGCGGCGGATATCTGCGTCTTCACCAATGATCGCGTGACCGTGGAAACGATCTGAAAATCCTCTCCCGCTTGCGGGCGGGGCTGGGGGAGGGCCTGTTCCTCTTCTAACCCGAGCCAGCAAACCCTCCCCCAGCCCCTCCTGCAAACGGAGGGGAGAGAAGAACGAAATGACCGAAGCCCTTACCCCCAAAGCCATTGTCCGGGCGCTCGACGAGCACATCGTCGGCCAGGCCGAAGCCAAGCGCGCGGTTGCCGTGGCACTGCGCAATCGCTGGCGCCGCCAGCGGCTGCCTGCCGAGCTGCGCGACGAGGTGACCCCCAAGAACATCCTGATGATCGGGCCCACCGGCTGCGGCAAGACCGAGATCAGCCGGCGGCTGGCGAAGCTGGCCGACGCGCCGTTCGTGAAGGTAGAGGCGACCAAGTTCACCGAGGTCGGTTATGTCGGCCGCGACGTGGAGCAGATCGCGCGTGATCTGGCGGAAGAAGCCATCCGCCTGGAGAAGGATCGCCGTCGCGAGGCTGTGCGCGAGGCGGCCAGCAAGGCGGCGATGGACCGGCTGCTGAAGGCGCTGGTGGGAGAGAACGCCAGCGAGGCCACGCGCGAAAGCTTCCGCCAGCGCATCGTCGAGAACGCGATGAACGACGTCGAGGTGGAGATCGAAGTCGAAGACGCGCCGCAGATGCCCTTCGAACTGCCCGGCGCGGGTGGCAACGTGGGCATGATCAACCTCAGCGATATCATGGGCAAGGCGCTCGGCCGGCAGAACCTCAAGCGGCGCAAGCTCAAGGTACCCGACGCGTGGGACAAGCTGGTGGACGAGGAAGCCGAAAAGCGCATGGATCAGGACGATGTCGCCCGGGTCGCGCTGGCGAATGCGGAAACCAACGGCATCGTGTTCCTTGACGAGATCGACAAGATCGCCGTGTCCGACGTGCGCGGCGGCTCGGTCAGCCGCGAAGGCGTGCAGCGCGACCTGCTGCCGCTGATCGAAGGCACCACCGTGGCTACCAAGTACGGCCCGATGAAGACCGATCACGTCCTCTTCATCGCCAGCGGTGCGTTCCATCTGGCCAAGCCTTCGGACATGCTGCCCGAACTGCAGGGCCGCCTGCCGATCCGCGTCGAGCTGAAGGGGCTGACGGAGGAGGATTTCGTCGCCATCCTGTCCGACACCCGGGCGAACCTGATCGAGCAGTACAAGGCGCTGATCGGCACCGAGAAGGTCACGCTGGAGATCGCGCCCGAGGCGATCCGCGAGCTTGCCCGGATCGCCGCGCAAGTGAACGAAAGCGTGGAGAACATCGGCGCCCGGCGCTTGCAGACGGTGATGGAAAAGCTGCTGGAGGACCTGAGCTTCGAGGCGGAGGACCGGACGGGCGAGACGGTGACGATCGACGCGGCCTATGTCCGCGAAAGGTTGCTCGACCTGGCGCAGGACGCCGATCTCAGCAAATACGTGCTCTGATCAGGCGCACCACGCGCACCAGAACCAGCTCGGCGGGCGGAAGGCGGTGATGACGCGGCCGGCCATGATCACGCCGAGCCAGGCGGTGAGCGAAACCCCGGCGAAGAGCCGCGCGGCGAGCGGGGCGCTATCGTCGGGGCCGAGCGCCTTCAATCGCCTCGACGTGGTCAGATAGAACACGGCCATGTTGAGCCCCGCCAGGGCAAGCAGCGCCATCTTTATCTGCCATGCCGGGTTGTAGAGGTACTGATCGGGCGAGGAGACTACGAACATAAAGCCGGATCCGGCGCTGAGCAGGAAGCCGAGCACGCCGAACGGCACCAGCTTGTGCAGCGCTTCGAGCGACAGGCCACGGGCGAAGCCGATCATTCGAAGATCGAACAGGCCCACCGCGCCGATCAGCAGGCAGATACCGATGAAATGGACGATCTCCGCGATCGGCCAGCCCCAGGCGGAATACATCAGGTCGAAGATACCCGTATCGATCGCCCAGGTGACGATGGCCACCGGATCGAAGATCGGATCGTGCGGCAGGGCGATCATGGCACCCACCGATCGGTCGAGAACAGCACATGATTGGTGTAAAGCAGCAGCTTGCCGCAGGCGACGCCGCCCAGCCACAGCGCCAGCGCCGCGGCGGCCAGCCACTTGGCGCGGCGCGGCAAGGGCTCTCCCCGCGCGGCAAGGGGAAAGGCATCGCGCGCAATCCGCCAGATCAGCAGCGCGGCGCTGATGAGGCACAGGAACTTGAGGGCGAAGACCCAGTTGGTCAGCGCCTTGGCCGGATAGCCCGCCAGCAGGCCCAGGCCCGAAACGATCGCCATCGCGGCTCCCAGCCCCATGAAGGGGAAGACCGCCGCGAACCGTTCCATGCGGGCGCCGGATGCGACGCCGAGCACGCGCAGCGAAACCGCCACGCCCCCGCCGACCAGAAAGGCCATGCCCCAGGCGTGGACGATCAGCAGGATGAAATAGGCGTAGAAATCCTCCCGCACGAATGCGGAAAGGCGTGTCTGCTCGATCCAGCCCAGCGCTTCCATCGTCCCCCCCGCCGCGTGATGACACGGCGCGTGGCGATTGGCCAGTTCAGGCTTGTCGCGGATTACTCCGGATACCAGTAGCGCGCGTGGCACGTCTCGCAGACGCCGTCCATTTCGGCGATCAGGTCCCCGGCCGTGGCAGCATCCTTTGCGCGGGCGGCGGTGGCCAGGCGCTGGGCGTGATCGGCGAAGGCGGCGGCCATCTGCTTCAGGCCGGCAGGATCGCCATCGATATGCTGCTGCACCGCCGCCATGGTGATCTCGCCATCCCCGACCTCGCTGTTGCCGGGTGCGGCGGCGATGAACCCTTGCGCTCCGGCCATGTCCTTGCCGACGGCGGCGAGCTGGTCGGCCGCCTCCGCGACCTGGGCCCACTTGGCGCCGTCCATCAGCTTGGGATCGATCCCGCCTTCATCGTTCAGCGCATTGTTGCCCACGTCCCAGATCGCCATCATCGCGGGGTTGACCCGCTGCTGCATGGTCGCGCGCACATCCAGCGTGGCGGGCTGCGCCAGCGCCGAGGCGGCAACGAAGGCAAGCGCGGTCGAGGCAACGAATACGGACGGCTTGATCATGGAACTCCCTTGCACGGCTTGCGGCAGGGCCGCTTTGATCTGGCTCAATTGCCTCATTCGGCTGCTTCGTCCAGCGGCTCCTCCCGCTCGGCAAGCTGGCGATTCCACATCTCGGCATAGAGCCCGTCGCGGCGCAGCAGCGCGGCGTGAGAGCCGCTTTCGGCAAGCCGGCCGCGCTCCAGCACGAAGATCGTGTCGGCATCGGCGATGGTCGACAGCCGGTGGGCGATGGCGATGCTGGTGCGGTGCTCGGACACGCGGTGGAGCGTGGTGAGGATGTCCTGCTCGGTCCGCGTGTCGAGCGCGCTGGTCGCTTCGTCGAGCAGCAGGATCGGCGGGTTCTTCAGCAGCGTGCGGGCGATCGCCACGCGCTGCTTCTCCCCGCCCGAGAGCTTGAGCCCGCGTTCGCCCACTTCCGTTTCGAAGCCGTTCGGCAGCTGCTCCACGAACGGCAGGATCGCCGCGTCGCGAGCGGCGGCGGCGATTTCTTCCTGCGTCGCGCCCTGGCGGCCATAGCCGATGTTGTAGCCGATGGTGTCGTTGAACAGCACCGAATCCTGCGGCACGATGCCGATCTGCGCGCGCAGGCTTTCCTGCGTCACGTCCTTGATATCCTGCCCGTCGATCAGGATGCGGCCCGACCACGGATCGTAGAAGCGGAACAGCAACCGGCCGATGGTGGACTTGCCGGCGCCCGAGGGGCCGACCACCGCGACATGCGCACCGGCCGGCACTTCCAGGCTGAGACCGTGGAGGATCTCGCGGTCCCGGTCATAGCCGAACACCACCTCGTCGAACACCACCGCGGGCCGGCGGATCAGCAGCGCGGGGGCGCCCGGCGCGTCCTTCACCTCGATCTCGGTATCGATCAGGCGGAACATCTGCGCCATGTCGATCAGCCCCTGGCGGATCGTGCGATAGACCCAGCCGAGCATGTCGAGCGGACGGAAAAGCTGCATCAGGTAGGTGTTGATCAGCACCAGATCGCCCACGCTGAGCCGCCCCTTGCTCCACCCCCACACGGTAAAGGCCATGGCGCCGCCCATCATCAGGTTCATGATCACCGCCTGGGCGATGTTGAGCAGACCCAGCGAGTTCTCGCTCTTGATCGCGGCTTCGGCATAGGCGCGGGTCGCGGAGCCGAACCGTTCCTGCTCGCGCGCTTCGGCGCCGAAGTATTTCACCGTCTCGTAGTTCAGCAGCGAATCCACCGCGCGGGCGAGCGCCAGGCCATCGAGCTCGTTCATCCGGTGGCGCAGCTTGGTGCGCCATTCGGTGATGGTGCGGGTGATCCAGATATAGGCGAACACCGTGGCCGCCGTGGCCGCCACCATCTCCCAACCGAACTTGGTGTAGAAAATCGCCGCCACGACGAGCATTTCCGCCGCTGTCGGGGCGATGTTGAACAGCAGGAAGTAGATCATCGTGTTGATCGACTTCGAACCGCGTTCGACGATCTTGGTCACCTCGCCGGTGCGGCGGGAAAGATGAAAGCGCAGGCTGAGGCGGTGGAGCCGGGCGAACACGTCCTCTGTCAGGTGGCGGACCGCGTCCTGCCCGACCCGTTCGAACACGATGTTGCGCACATTGTCGAACAGCACGGTGGCGAAGCGACCGGCGGCGTAAGCGATCACCAGGCCCAGCGCGACCCACAGCGCCGCATCGCCGCCCTTCGACATCGCATCGACCGCGCCGGCATAGGCGAACGGCAGGGTGAGCACGACCGCCTTGGCGATCAGCACGAAGAAGGCGGCGACCATGATGCGCCAGCGCAGCTCCGGATGCTGCTTGGGCCAGAGATAGGGGAGGAACCGGCGGACCTCGGCCCAGCCGGCGCGGTCGATCGTCGATGCGGAAGAGCTGTCTTGGGGCATTGGCCCGCTTATGTGGGCCTTGCGGTGCTGTCCGGCAATCCGGGGCGCGGATCAGGCGCCCAGGCGCGCCCCGATGATGCTGTCGAACGGGGTGACGTCACGCGGAAGATCGAACAGGATCTGGCGGCTCTTGAAATCGATCGCCACGCGGCGGAACAGGCGCAGTTCCTCCATGCCCAGGATCAGCGCCGGCTCACCATGCAGCCCCAGCACGCGGAAAGGCGGGGCATCGGCGAACACCACCGGGAAATTGCGCAGCTGCACCGTGCCCATCGTCAGCTGGCCCACAACCCGGACCGGGCCGGACAGCTGCTGGCCATTGACGTCGGTCAGTTCCGTTTCGCCGACCATGCGCTTGCGGCGCAGGCGCTCCAGCAAGGCGGGGTTGCCGATGCTCCCCTGTGCGCCGGTATCGACGATCACCGTGGTCTGCACCCCGTCGATCATGGATCGGGTGATGATCAGCTGGCCCAGCCGCTCGCGCGCCCTGACGATGATTTCGAACCCGCGATTGCCGCCGAGCTCCTTGGCATCGGCGACGGCGATCTGCTTGTTCTGGAAATCGAGCAGCACGCGCTGATCCTGCAGGCTGTCGAGCCCCAGGATGCCGTCGGCCTCTCCCAGATGTTCGGCATCGATCAGCGGCGCCGACTGTATATAGAAGCTGCGGTTGCCGAGCATGAGCCCTTCGATGCCCACCGTTTCGGTGTTGATCCGGCTGGCCATACCCACCAGCACCACCGGCCGGCGGTTCTCCACCTGCAGCAGGGCGGCGAGTTCATGCGACAGCACCGTGGCCTGGGCGCCGGTGTCGATCATGAAGCGGAACGGGCCTTGCCCCTGGATCGTCACCGGCACGGTCATCCGCTGATAGCGTTCGCGCTGGAGCTGGAGGATCTCGGCTTCGCTGAGGTCGGGGGGGGATCCGGCTTCGTCCGCGGGCGCCGGACGCTGCGCGGGATCGGCCGCGAGCGCGGTGCTCGCCGCGATAAGCGCCAGAGCGGTTCCCAGCCAATGCCAGGCCATGCCGTCTCCCCGCGCCGCCCGCGTGGGGGCCGGCGCAATGCCATGATACCACGCGCCGGGGCGGGCGCCAAACGGCTGCGCGCGCGCGGGCGCAGGCCCTCCTTCGTGGCGGAACCCGCGATCGCCCGGTTGGAACAAGGCCACGCCGGGAGAATAGCAGGGGCAGAGCCGAAAAGACCGCGCCACTCGCAGCACAAACCCGGCACATGGGACCAGGTGGCCCCCGCAGCAGTCGATGATTCGGGGCAGGCAGGCCCGGCCAACACCGGAATGGCCTGAAAAAATGGCGGTTTTCTGCGGGTTTCAGGCCCGGCGAAATAAAATTGCAAAAAGTCGGTTGACCGAATCCAACACCCCCCATATATGCCCGGTCACCGACGCGGTGCTGCCGGTTTTTTCCGGCTCTGACCACGTTGGTCGCCAACACGAACGGACGATGGGTCCCCTGGTGAAAGTCGGGGTACCACGGTTGTCCGCCTCGTTTGTTGGATGGCTCTTTGACATTGTTGGTTTTTGATGAAGGGACATGTGGGCGACGGCGCCCGGTCCGGGGAGCTCAAGGCTCCGGTAACCGGTCCAATTAAGCCGACGCCACATCCTGCGCGGGCACCACGCCTGCGTATGGGTGATGCATGTTCATTCGTATCCATTACGTTTGACAGTGCAGGTATCGGCTCCTTGAAGCTCATGCCTTGCGGAATGGCGATTGTCGGCCTCGTGCCGGAAATCGTGTCTGCTTGGTATGTGACACAAACTTGAGAGTTTGATCCTGGCTCAGAACGAACGCTGGCGGCATGCCTAACACATGCAAGTCGAACGAGCTCTTCGGAGC
>JAFKFN010000006.1:0-172082 GCA_017308255.1 Altererythrobacter sp.
GTGCGCAACTACCTGACCGGCCGGGGCATCCCGGCGGCGCGCATCAGCAGCCAGGCCTTCGGCGAGAGCATGCCCCGCGTGCCGACTGCCGACGGTGTGCGCGAGCCGCAGAACCGCCGTGTGGAAATCACTTACGGTCCGGGCTCGGGTCGCTAAGCGAAGCTCACGGCTTCACGCCAAAGAGGGGCCGGGAGACAAGTTCTCCCGGCCCTTTTTGTTTGGCGCTCGCAGAGGCGTGGGGAGGCGGAGGATTAGAGGCGGGCCGGGCACGCTGGATGCGGCGTGCATCGCTTGCCCTATCCCCTCCCTGGCTCCCTCTCTCCCTCGTCACCCTGAACTTGTTTCAGGGTCCATCGTGCCGGATACGCAGGGGCCGCTGGCGTGCCCCCTTGCGGTCGTGTCGCGCCCGATGGATGGCTCCGTGCGGCACCGACGGATGGACCCTGAAACAAGTTCAGGGTGACGGTATTGGGGGGGGCGGCGAAGCCGCGAGCCACTCTGGTGGGCGGCGAGGCCGTGATCCCCTTCATGGCGTGCGGCGATCACGATATCGGCGGGCGTTGGACCGGGGTCACGGCAGTGCGCGACATTTTTCGCGCCTTGGCGTCTACGTGTCCCTTCTTCGTCCCTCTTGAACGCGCAGAACTATAAGGGCTCCGCAAGAGCCGACTGGGTTCCCGCGTTCGCGGGAATGACGAAGGGTGCGGGGTTGGGGGGGTAGTTGCTCTCTGCGTCTCTGCGAGCGCAAAATGCCGTCCAATGCCTGATGTGGCGAGGAGGCACGCCAGCGCGGCCAGGAGAACGCTTATGCGCGGCTGCGCGCGGCGAGGTGGTCCAGCAAGGGGCTGATCGGCGCCACGTCGTAGCCGGCGCCGGCGGCCTCGGCGGCGATGGTGGCAGGGTCGCGGCCGTTCAGCGCCTGGGCCAGCGACCAGAGCAGGGTCGAGCGCGTGCCGGAGCGGCAATAGGCCAGTACCGGCCCTTGGGCCCCGGCCAGTGCTTCGGCCATGGCGCGCACCTGGCCTTCGTCAAAACCGCCGGGGGAGACGGGGATGGCGCGGTAATCCATTCCGGCCGCGCGGGCGGTGGCGGCGATCTCCGCCCCGGCGGTCTGATCGTCGGCTTCCCCTTCGGGCCGGTTGTTGACGATCAGCGTGAAGCCGAGGGCCGCGGCTTCCGCGACATCGCCGGGGGTGATCTGCGGACTGGCCCAGAAATCGGGCGTCACTTGCCGGAAATCGCTCATCACTGTGAACTTTCGCCTGCGGCATCCGTCCGGGTGCGGCGGTTGCGGGAGAGCATGTTGAGCAGTTCGACGGCCAGCGAAAAGCCCATCGCGACGTAGATATAGCCCTTCGGCACGTGGAAACCGAAGCCATCGGCGATCAGGACTAGCCCGATCATCACCAAGAAGGCCAGCGCCAGCATCACCAGCGTGGGATTGCGTTCGATGAACCGCGCGAGGGGATTGGCTGCCACGAGCATCAGGCCCACCGTGATGACGACGGCGGTGACCATGATCGGCAGGTGATCGGTCATGCCCACGGCGGTGAGGATCGAATCGACCGAGAAGACCAGATCCAGCGCGATGATCTGCGCGATCGCGGCGCCGAAGGCGATCTGCGCCGGGCCCTTGTTGCGGTCCAGCAAGTCCTTCGAGGTATCCTGCGGCTCCATGCTGTGGTGGATTTCCTTGGTCGCCTTCCACAGCAGGAACAGGCCGCCGGCGATCAGGATCAGGTCGCGCCCGGAAAAGGCCGTTTCGAAAGCGGGGCGGCCGTATTCATCGATGCCGCCCGTAATGCCGAGGTCGAACAGCGGCCGCTGCAAGGTCACCAGCCAACTGATGAGGAACAGAAGCGCGATTCGCATCACCAGCGCCAGTATCAACCCGACGCGGCGCGCCGCTTCCTGCTGTTCCGGCGGCAATTTGTTCGAAAGGATGGCGATGAATACGAGATTGTCGATCCCGAGCACGATCTCGAGGACCACCAGCGTCAGCAAGGCGGCCCAGGCGGCCGGATCGGCCAGCAATGCCATCAGTTCCATGGCGCGCGTTCTTGCTGAACCGCGGTGCGGAGACAAGCCCGAACGATCGCTTCTGGCATAATGCAGGTTGTTTCGATGCGCCGCCTTTAATTCGTTCGCACTTTGGCCGTTTGTAGGCTATGGGTGCACTCTAGAGTGGCGGGGATTGTCCATCGCTTCTATCCGGCGATTCTCGTCCGCGTTGCCGGGTGATGGTTGAGGGCGAATTGAAGGTGCGTTCGTTTCATGGGTTACGATAGAGGGCGTCGCGGCAAGGGGCGCGACAAACGGGATGGTTTCGGGGAAGAGGGTTTCGACCCATTCATGGACGGCGGCCCTCGCTTCGGCGGCGGTGACGACTGGCGGGGCGGTGGCGACCGTTTCGGCGGCGGCGGTGGCGGCGATCGCTTCGGCGGCGACGACAATCGTGGCGGACCGCGGACCGGCTTCGGCGGCGGTGGCCGTGGCGGCCCTCCGCGTGGCGGCGGCATGCCGGCGCAAGTCGTCGGCACCGGCCAGGGCAAGGTCAAATTCTTCAACAGCCAGAAGGGTTTCGGCTTTATCCAGCGCGATGAAGGCGGGGAGGACGTGTTCGTCCATATCAGCCAGGTCGAACGCGCCGGGCTCGAAGGCCTCGCCGAAGGGCAGGAACTGGCGTTCAACCTGGTGGATCGCGGCGGCAAGATCTCCGCGGCCGACCTGCAGGTCGTCGGCGACGTGATCGAAGTGCCGCAGAAGGCCGCGGGGCCGCAGCGGCAGCTCACCGGCGAAAAGGCGACCGGCACCGTCAAGTTCTTCAATTCGATGAAGGGCTTCGGGTTCATCACGCGTGACGACGGCAAGGAAGACGCCTTCGTCCACATCAGCGCGGTGGAACGCTCGGGCCTCCAGGGGATCAACGAGGGCGATCGATTCGAATTCGATCTCGAGGTGGACCGACGAGGGAAGTATTCCGCGGTCAACCTTGTGCCCGTTCAGGGCTGATCCGCGGAAGAGCAGCCGCTCGCCGCACGGGCCGTCGATTTTGACCGGCCTTTGCCAGGACCATAAACGGACACAGCGGGCGGCCCCCTCATAGCTTTGGGGGGCCGCCATTCGTCGTTTGCGCTTTCGGCGCCATTCCACAGGATTTCGCCATGTCGATCACGCCCCTCATGCCCGTCTATCCCCGGTGCGATGTACGCCCGATTCGCGGCGAGCATTGCCATCTGATCGGGGAGGACGGCACGCGCTACCTCGATTTCGCCGCCGGAATCGCCGTCAACCTGCTCGGCCATTCGCATCCGGGCCTGATCGGGGCGATCCAGCAGCAGGCGGCGACGCTGATGCACGTGTCTAACCTCTACGGCAGCCCGCAGGGAGAGCGGCTTGCCCAGCGGCTGGTCGATATCACCTTCGCCGATACGGTGTTCTTCACCAATTCAGGGGCCGAGGCGGTGGAATGCGCGATCAAGACGGCGCGCGCCTATCACCAGAGCGCCGGCAATACCGACCGGTTCGAACTGATCACTTTCGGCAATGCCTTCCACGGCCGCACGATGGCCACGATCAGCGCTTCCAATCAGGAAAAGATGCACAAGGGCTTTGCGCCCCTGCTGCCCGGATTCCGCTATGTGGAATTCAACGATCTGGAAGGTGCCAAGGCGGCGATGGGGCCGCATACCGCCGGTTTCCTGGTTGAGCCGATCCAGGGCGAAGGCGGGATTCGCGTGGGCACACAGGCGTTCATCGAAGGCCTGCGCCAGCTGGCGGACGAGCACGATCTCATGCTGGTGTTCGATGAAGTGCAGACGGGCGTGGCCCGCACGGGCACGTTCTACGTCTACGAGCAATACGGCGTTGAGCCCGACATCCTGGCCACGGCCAAGGGCATCGGCGGCGGCTTTCCCCTGGGCGCCTGCCTGGCCACGGAGAGGGCCGCGCGGGGCATGACCTTCGGCACGCATGGTTCCACTTACGGCGGCAATCCCCTGGCCATGGCCGCGGGCAACGCGGTGCTCGACGCCGTGGCGAACGAGGCGTTCCTGGCCGATGTGCGCGCCAAGGGCGAACGCATCCGCACGCGCCTGGCGCAGTTCATCGGCAATTATCCGGACCTGTTCGAGGAAGTGCGGGGCAAGGGCCTGATGCTCGGCCTCAAGCTGAAGGTGGAGCCGCGCGGCTTCATGCAGCACTTGCGCGACAAGCACCGGTTGCTCACCGTGGCGGCGGGGGACGGCACGCTGCGCCTGCTGCCGCCGCTGGTGATCGACGAGCCGGAGATCGACGAATTCTTCGAGAAACTCTCGGCCGGGGCGGCCGACTATGCGGTTCCGGAGGGCGCGTGATGCGGCACTTCCTCGACTTGTCGGATGCCGGCGGCGATGCGCTCGCCGCGATGATCAACGACGCGCTGGACCGGAAGGCCGCACGGCGGGGGTGGCCCAAGGCCCGCCCGGATGCCGATCGCCCGCTCGATGGCCATGTGCTGGGGATGGTGTTCGAGAAGAACTCCACCCGCACGCGGGTGAGCTTCGACATCGCGATCCGCCAGCTCGGCGGCACGCCCCTGGTGCTCGATTCGGCGACCACGCAGCTCGGGCGAGGGGAAACCATCGCCGATACCGCGCGCGTGCTCAGCCGCATGGTCGATGCGATCATGGTCCGGACCGGCGACCACGCGAAGATCGAGGAAATGGCGCGCCATGCGACGGTGCCGGTGATCAACGGCCTGACCGATCGTTCGCACCCGTGCCAGATCGTGGCCGATCTGCTGACCGTGGTGGAACAGCGCAAGGCTCTGCCGGGGCTGGAAGTGGCCTGGCTGGGAGACGGCAACAATGTGCTGCACTCGATCATCGAGGCGGCCGGGCTGATGAAGTTCAACGTGCGCGTGGGGACACCCCGGGGCTACGAGCCGGACGGCGCTTTCGTGGAGGAGGCGCGCGTGCGCGGCGCCGCCATCACGCTCACGCACGATCCGGTGGAAGCCGTGGCCGGGGCCGATGTCGTCGTAACGGACACCTGGGTTTCCATGGGCCAGGAGCACGCAGAGAACAAGCTCGCCGCAATGGCCCCGTTCCAGGTTGATGCGGCGCTGATGGCCCAGGCGAAGCCCGATGCCCGCTTCCTCCACTGCCTGCCGGCCCATGTCGGCGAGGAAGTGAGCGAAGCGGTGTTCGAAGGCCCGCAATCCGTGGTGTTCGACGAAGCCGAGAATCGCATCCACGCGCAGAAGTCGATCCTGCTGTGGTGCTTCGGGAAGCTGTGAGGCGCGGGGTTCACTTGCCCCGACCAGCCACCATATCGGGGCCATGACCTCTCCCGAACGGACTCGCGAACCTGCCAGCATCGACCAGCTGCTGGGCTTCACCCTGTCCGATCGCCATGCGCGCGGGCGGATGGTGCGGCTGGGGCCGGTGCTGGGCCGCATCCTGGCGGCGCACGATTATCCGCGCGTAATCAAGGAGCTGCTGGCCGAGGCGCTGGTGCTTACCGCGGTGATGGGCGCGCTGCTCAAGCGCGACGGTAGCCAGCTAACGCTTCAGGCGCAGACCCGAGGCGGCGCGATCGACCTGCTGGTTTGCGATTATCGCGATGGGGAGCTGCGCGGCTATGTTAGCTTCGATCCGAAGCGCTGCGCCGCGCTGGGCGAGGCGGCGGCGCTGAGCGACTTGTTCGGCGAGGGCTATCTCGCGGTCACTTTCGATCTTGATGCCACGGGCGAGCGTTATCAGGGGATCGTGCCCCTGGAGGGGCAATCGCTGGCGCAGGCGGTCGAAGCCTATTTCGCCCGCAGCGAACAGGTTCCCACGCTCATCCGCACGGCGATCGACTTGCGTTCCAACCATCCGATTGCCGGGGCCCTGCTGATCCAGCACCTCGCCGAAGGCGAGGAAGGCGGAGAGCGTCTGCATGTCAGGCCCGATCATCCCGAATGGCAGCATGTCGCGATCATGGGGGGGTCGGTCGAGCCCGCGGAACTGCTCGATACGGAACTGCCTCTTTCGGAGCTTCTCTGGCGGTTGTTCCATGAAGAGCGGGAAGTGCGCGTGCAGCCCCTGATGCCCGTGTCGCGCGGCTGCCGCTGTTCGGTCGTTCATTTCGAGGAAGTGCTGGCGCGTTTCCCGAAGGAAGACCGCCGCGACATGCGGGATGACAACGGCGTGATCGTGGTTGATTGCGCGTTTTGCTCGCGCGAGTTCGCCATTCAGGATTGATCAATTCATCGCACGTATAGGGCGGTTGGGCGCAGATATGCCCTTTGACAGGCTATGCGCGCAGATTGCAGGGTTCCTTGAGAATGGTGATAGCTGGATCATTGCGGAAACGCATGGCGATAGGCGCGACGGTTATCGGCGTGGCAATGGCTGCCGTGGCGGCGCAGGCGGCGGATCTGGCCATGCTGGCGTCCCTCAACAAGGGCGGCTGGACCTTGCGTATCCGCGACGATGATTCGCAGCAGCGCATTTGCGTGCGCAGCGGGCAGGAATTCGTGCAGCTTCGCCACCGCCAGCCCGGATGCAGCCAGTTCGTCGTGCAGGACAGTGCCAATGAGGTGGTGGTGCAATATACCTGCCGGGGCAACGGCTATGGGCGCACGTCCATCCGCCGCGAAAACAACGGCCTGGTGCAGATCCGCAGCCAGGGCATCGTCGATGGGGCGCCGTTCTCGATCAGCGCGGAAGCCAGACACACCGGCTCCTGCTGAAACGGGCTTGCCGAGGCTGCTTTTCTGGTGCCTAGCCGGTCGCCATGACCGGCAACCCTGAACAAACGACGCGACAATCCGCCAGGCAGGCTGTCGTGCTGCTTTCGGGCGGCCTCGATTCGATGGTCGCCGCCGCGCTCGCGCGCGAACAGGGCTTTGCCATCAATGCGCTGACGATCGATTACAACCAGCGCCACCGGTGCGAGATTGACGCCGCCGCGGCGATCGCCCGCCACCTGGGCGCGATCCGCCATGTCGTCTTGCCGCTCGATCTCAGGCGCTTCGGCGGTTCGGCCCTCACCGATGACATCGCCGTGCCGAAAGACGGCGTGGGCCCCGAAATTCCGATCACGTACGTGCCCGCGCGCAATCTCGTGTTCCTCTCGCTCACCCTGGCCTGGGCCGAGCCGCTGGGGGCGCACGATATCTTCATCGGCGTGAACGCGCTGGATTATTCCGGCTATCCCGATTGCCGCCCCGAATTCATCGCCAGCTTCGCGGAGACGGCGCGGCTCGCCACCAAGGAAGGGATGGAGGGCAGTGCCTTCACCTTCCACGCTCCGTTGCAGCACTGGGGCAAGGCGCGCATCGCCGAGGAAGCGGTGCGCCTGGGCCTCGATCCGGCGATGAGCTGGTCATGCTACGATCCGACGCCGGGGGGGCTGGCTTGCGGGCTGTGCGACAGTTGCCGCCTGCGCCGGGCCGGCTTTGCCGATGCGGGCCTGATCGATCCCACGCGCTACGCCGCCACGGGAACCTGACGGAATAAACGGAATAAAGAGGGGGGAGGGAGATGGATCGGCAAGCGAAGCAGGCGGTCCCCGCCTATAGCTGGTACGCACTCGGCGTTCTGTTCCTGGTCTATCTGCTCAACTTCGTCGACCGGCAGATTCTTTCGATCCTGGCGAACGACATCAAGGCGGATCTTCGCCTGACCGATGCCGACCTGGGTTTTCTTTACGGCACCGCTTTCGCGATCTTCTATGCCCTGTTCGGTATTCCGCTGGGCCGCCTGGCGGATGGATGGAACCGCACGCGCCTGCTTGCGATCGGGCTTGGCCTGTGGTCCCTGATGACCGCGCTCAGCGGTCTTGCGCGCAATGCGGCGACGCTCACGGCGGCACGCATCGGCGTGGGCGTGGGGGAAGCGACATCGGCGCCGGTCGCCTATTCGCTGATTTCGGACATGTTCCCCCGCCGCCTGCGCGGAACCGCACTGGGGATCTATTCAGCGGGCCTGTTCACCGGCAGCGGGCTCTCGCTGCTGATCGGCGGATCGATCGTCGAAGCGTGGAACAGGGCCTATCCACAGGATGCGCCGCTGGGGCTGGCGGGATGGCAGGCGGCCTTCCTGATCGTCGGCCTTCCGGGCCTGGCGATGGCGCTGTGGGTCCTTTCGCTGCGCGAGCCGGCGCGCGGCGCGCTCGACGGCATTCCGACAAGCGCGGACGAACGCCCTTTCGCAGAGTTCTTCAGCCAGCTCGGCCAGCTCATTCCCCCGTTCACCCTGCTCGCCGCCATGCGGCGCGCCGGGGCGGCACTGGCTCTGAACCTGTCCGGTGCCATCGCGCTGGCGCTGCTCGCCTGGCTTTTCTCGGCCCTCACCGGGAACGCCCAGCAATTCGCTTTCCTCGCCGTGGGCTTCTATGCGCTGTTCAGCTGGGCCAGTGCGCTGCGCACTCGCGATCGGGCCACGTTCGATGCCACCTGGGGTTCAGCGGCGTTCATGGGCATCGTCGTCGGCTACGGGATGATCTGCTTTCTCGGATACTCGATCAGCTATTGGGCCGCGCCTTATGCGGAGCGGACCTTTGCTCTCGGCAAGGCGGAGCTGGGCCTCCTGATCGGTGCGCCCAATGCGCTGGGCGGCTTTCTCGGGGTGATCTTCGGCGGCAGGCTGGCCGACTATCTGCACCTGCGGCACCCTGGCGGTCGCGCCATGGTGCTGCTGATCGCGCTGATCGGTTCGATACCCACTATTGCCGTCGGCTATGCGGCGGGCAGCATTACGCTGTTCCTGGTCTGCAATTTCGCCGCCCAGTTCGTCACCTCATCCGCCCTGGGCGCGGGTGCGGCGGCGACGCAATCGCTGGTGGAACCGCGGATGCGCGGGGTGGCGACGGCGATCTATTTCCTCGGCGCCACCCTGCTCGGCCTCGCGCTCGGGCCGTTCACGGCCGGCTTCATATCCGAAACGACCGGCAGCCTTGCCACCGGCGTCCTCGCCACGCTCATGGTTGTTCCACTCGGGCTTGCGGCGGTCGCTCTCGCGATCCGCCGCATGCCGAAGGCGCCTATGCCGGCATAAGCACGCCGCAGGCGATACGCCCGCCGGCGTTGCCCGCAGGATCGGTGCGATAGTCGTCTGCATCCGCATGGATCACCACGGCGGTGCCGTCCGCGTCGAAGATATGGCTCAACACCTCCTCGCGCGTTCCCGGCAGCGTGGCGCTCACCGTGCCGGCTCCCGAGTTGCCGATCACGAGATTGGGCAGATCGCCCAGATGCGACCCCGCCGGGTTTTCCGATCCATGCTGCTTCATGCCCGGGTTGAGATGCCCGCCCGCCGAAGTAAAGTCGGGGCCTTCGCACGAACCCTTCATATGCAGGTGCGCGCCATGCGTGCCTGGCGCCAGCCCGGCGGCCGCGATCGTGATCGTCACGTGCGATCCGCTTGCCATCAGCTGCGCCGTTCCGGCGGGCGAGCCGTTGGCAAGGCGCAAGGTCGCCTGGCCGACGCGCTCGGTCGACGCCGTGTCGAGCGTCTGGCACCCGGCCAGCACGAGGAGCGGGAGGGCAAGGGGCAGCAGGGCAGGGCGCATCGGGCTTTCCTTTCGTGATTTCCGATCAACGCCATAGCGGGCGGATGGCTCCGCGTCAGGCCTCTTCTAGGATACCGCCCGCGATCAACGCGGCGATCGCGCTGCGCGCTTCGCTGTCCACCGTGGCGCCTCCCGCGGGCGCTGCGGGCGTCACCGCGCGCTGCCAGCCTCCGCGATAGCGGATGTCCTGCCCGGTTCCCCGATCGAACACCCGCAAGCCGTCGCGCGGCTCCGCGAAGATCCAGGCGCCGGCCTGAAAGGAAGCGAGACATCCCGCCCGCTCCGCCCAGGCCCCGGCGGGGGCTGGGCCGACCAGCCAGCTTTCGCCTTCTTCCGGCACGGCAGGCGGATCGTCCGCTTCGCCTTCGATTGCCGGATGCAGCAGCGTGTCGATCAGGGCGTGCGCCTGATTGACGAAGAATTCCTTCTGCGCCTGTCCGGCGAAAAGCAGCGGCAGGCCATAGCGGCTGCTGGCGGAGGTGAATGAAATCGGATCGGGCATCATCGTTCCTTCGTCTGGATATCAGGGCAGCGTGGTCAGCAGCAGCGGATCGGACAGCGCGTGGCTGCCCACTTGCCGCACCCACAGCGGCTGGCCGGGATGGTCACTGGCGAGCGCGGCCCACTCCGCTGCGGTGAAGGCGATCTTCGGTTCGCCCACCTGCCAGTTCGCCAGCGGTGCCTCGGTGGGGCCCGCACCTACCCGATAGGCTTCGGCCTGCTCGTTCAGCGGCGGTTCGACGCCGTCCGGCCAGTTCCACGCACCGCGGCTGCGGCGCGTCCAGCGCAGCACCACGCCACCGGCCAGCGGCTCCGCTCCCGGATGGACCGGGGCCAGAGGTCGCAAGGTGGCCCCCGCATCGGCGATCATGGAGCTGACCGGAGCCGGATCGGCAAGGCCGATGGCGGCGATGCCGGGGGCCGAACCCAGCCGCGCTGGATCGATCCGCGTGGGCCGTTCGTCGAGCAGCACCAGCCGCGTTCCCGCCGCATGGCCCGCACGCGCCGCCGCTTCCGTGCCGCCGCGCCCTCGCAGCAAGCCGGCCAGCCGCCAGCGTCCGTCGCCAATAGGCATGGCCTGGGCGAATTGCAGCAGTTCGCTTCCCACCAGCAGGCGATTGGCGCCGGCGGCGAGTGCCTCGGGGCTGGCGCTCGTTAGCGCGAAATCCGCCGAAGCCAGCTCGATCTCCACACCCACGCCCGTTTCCAGCTGCATCGCGGCGGAGGGTGGCAGCGGCTGGCCCAGCGTGCCGATCACGCTCCGTCGCGAGCCCGAGGGGCCGAGCGGCGCCAGGCTTCCGTCCTGATCGGCATAAAGCGCCGCGCCGGTCCAGCCTGCGGACACGGAAGAGATGGCGGCATAGACTTGCCGCGCATCGCCGCCGCCGCTCCCGTCCCATGGCAGTTCGAACGCGGCGAGCAGGGTCGGCGTTGCGATCAGGTCGGCGGGTGGCAAGGCCCGTCCGGGGTCCGCCGGCGTTTCCCGCGCTTGCCCGCCCGGAAGCCGGCTCAGTTCCAGTTCTATGCCGTGCTCTCGCCATTCCCAGCTGTCGATGCGCCACGCGCCCGGATGGCCCGGCGCGCGCACGATCTTTCCCGGATGCAGCGCGGGATCGAGTTCCGCCATGCGCCAGGAGAGACTGTCGCGCGCCGCACCGGCGCGTTCGGCGGCGGCATTGATCAGCGATCGGGCGGTTCCGGCCGAAAGCGCGCCGGGAAATTCGATCGCCCGCGCCTGCCCCGGCCGTGCCCGGCCATCTGCCCGTTGCTGCCCGGCCTGATAGTCGCGCGCCACGTCGTAATAGCGCAAGGTCTCGGGCACCTGGCCCGCGTCCGGTCGCCGCCGCCGCGTGCGCCCGGCGAGCCCGCCGAAATTGCCTTCGGCCACGTCCACCGCCGCCTCGGGCAAAAGGGGAGCGTCGGGGGGCAAGGCGTCTCCCGGCAGGAAGGTCAGGCGATCGCCCCCTGCGTCGCAGGCCAGTGAATAGAGCTGGTCGATCGTCGCAAGCGTGCCTGCCAGCGGCCCGCCTTCATCGCTGTATCCGCCCAGGCCGCCCAGCGGGACTTGCCCGTCCGCCTTCCCGCCCAGCGGCTCGGCCAGGTGCGCCAGCGTCACCTCCCCGTCATCGGCCACGATCTCGAAGGTCAACGCCGGGATGCGATTGCCGAAATCCGCCAGGTGCAGCGCTTCGAACACGCAATAGGCCGTCCCGCGGAATGCCAGGCATCCGGTCCCTTCGGCCGATGCGATCAGCGGGTCCGGCATCTGGTCGCCATTCCCCTGATAGACGCGCAGCGCTCCGCCGGTCTTCAGGTCACCCGCCGCGCCTCGCAGCAGGTTGCCGTCGGCCCAGATGCGCCCCAGCCGCCGGATCGGCCGGCTGGCCAGCGCCACCGCGAACGAGGCGGAATAGCTGTAAGTGGTCGTCGAAGGCCGCCCTTTGCCGCCGCCGCTCTCCTCGCTGCTTTCGACAAGGTCGGTCGCCCAGATGATCGTGCCCGGCGCGCGCATCGTGCCGAAATGCCGCGGTATCGGCGCGCCATAGCTGGATGTGGTGACCGCCAGCTCCTTCAGCCGCGGCCCCTCGCGATGCGACCCGCCGATGACCGCGCGATCAATCCGGTTGCCGATCAGAGCGCCCAGCGCGCCCCCAGCGGCCCGCCCAGCGCCGTGCCGAGCGCGGTAAAAACGAGAGTAGCCATGCAGGAATGCCTCGGTTGGAGAGCGAAAAAGTAAAATCAGTCCGCCGCGACAAGCCGCCATTGCCGGACGATCGGCCAGGGAAGCGGAAACGGCGTATGCACCACGCGGCGCAGGCCGGCGTGGGCATGAATCGCGCCGCCCTCGCTCGCGATGATCGCGAAGTGGAGCTGCGCCGGGCCGGTCTCGAGCAGCAGCACGTCCCCCGGTTCCAATGGCGCTTCGACTTCGGCGAAGCCGGCCTTGGCGGGAAGCCGCTCGAAACGGCCGAGGTCACGGTTCCGCAGGGCATAGCGTAGGGGGAAGCGGATCGGTCGGCCGATGTCCGCCATGGCCACCAGCACCAGCCCCAGGCAATCGAACCCGGTCGCCGGATCGCGCCCGTGCGGGCGGAACGAGGCGCCGATATAGCGCTCCACCGCCTGCGCCAGCTTCATCCGATCGCCCGGCGCTGGCTGAACGGTCATCCCCGCGCTCCGGGATAACGCGCCAGCAAGTCGTTGCCGGGCACGAAAGGCTCTCCCTGAAAGTTGATCGCGTTGCCGAACCGCGCGTGGCAGGTGCTCAGGGTATGGTCGCATCCCTCGCGCAGCAGCGCGCGGGTGCCGGGTTCCAGCGCCGAGTCGAGCATGCGGTCGAGCACCAGGCCGCTCGGGCCGGCGTGGCTCACCTGCATCGTCATCCCCGCGTGCGGCCCGTCGATCCAGCGCAGGCTCCCCTCGCGCATCGCCTCGGGTGGAGGCGCGCCGGAGAAGGCTGCCCGGTTCGCTTCCCAGTCCACCGCCGTCAGCCGCGCCTCGCGCGTAAACCGCGCCGCGCTTAGCGTGCAGCCGGGGCCGCAGAACTGCGCGCGACAAGTCGGGCTGGTACGCGGCACACCGTCCACCTCCAGCAACGCCTTGGCGGACCGCAGCTCCGCGTTGAAGCCGCCGGCTTCCTGGGAGACATCGCCGATCTCGCCGCGATAGAGCACCGCGTGTTCCAGGGTTTCCCAGTCGACCACCCCGATCTCCACCTCCGCGCGGTCGAAGCGTCCGGCGGCCAGGTCCGCCTCGGCGATGCCGTCATGCGTCAGCGCGCCTTCCACGTCGGCGCTGTCGGGCGAAAGATCCGCGCCGCGCCGCACCGCGCTCGGCACCATGCCCGGCGCGGCGCGATGCAGCATGCCGCCGAACCACAGGTCGCGGTCGTGGCTGATGAACCCCAGCGTCACCCCGTCGCGCCGCCGCACGCGCCAGAAGCTCGCCAGTGCTTCCAGCGCCTCGCGGCCATAGACCCGGCTCATGCCGCTTCCCGCACTTCGACCAGGGGCACGGAGGGCGCTTCGCTGGCAGCGAAGTCCGCCCCGGTCACGTCCAGCCGATCGGCCGCGAAACGCACCGGCACATCGAACAGGAATCCCGCACGCACCTCCGCGCCGATGGGCGGTGCTTCCGCCAGGGCGATCCAGCCGCCATCTTCCAGGACCCAGCCGCTGGCCGGCATTCCGCCCACCGAAACCGTCACGCTTCCGGGCCGGGGCCGGCTGATCCATCGGATCTGCGGCTCCGGCCCGTCATAGCGCTTGCACAGGCGGAAGCGTGCGGTCAGCCCATCGCCCGCGCCCAGCAGTTGATCGGCCGGGGTCGGCGTTCCGGTCATGCCGTTGGAGCTGAAATCGAACGGATCGCGCAGGCGGAAGGCGCGCGCCGCCCCCCGCCGGGCGCGGAAAAAGGCGATCAGCGTGCCCAGCTCCGCTTCCGAGCGGATTCCCGGCCCGACGTCGAAATGCAGCCGCGCGTCGCTCCAGTGGCTGCCGCGCCGCTCGTGGCCCGAAGCGGTCACCGCGATCGAGGTGGAGAATTCCGCGCTCACCCCCGCGTCGCGCCCCAGGGCAAGCGGATAGAGCACATCGTCGAAAGCCTGCATGTCATCCCCTCCGGAAACGGGCAACTGGGTGAAGCCATCGCGGCACACTTGCGGCAGGGCCCAGACGAAACGGCGCGCTACCCCGCGCGCCGCCGCTTCCTCCACCCCTGCATCTATTCGCCGCCAATAAGGGTCGGCATCGCCGGCATTCAGCACGAAGCCCGCCAGGTAGTCCTGCCGCGCCAGCGGATAGCCCAGGCGCTGCTGCATCATGGCATAGCCGGCGCGGCGGCGCGCTTCGGCGCCCGCCGTCAGCCAGTCGTAATCCTCCAGCTGCAAGCGGTCGTAAGCCGGCCAGGCCCAGCCCTGCGGCACGAGGGCGCGGGCCAGCTCCGGCATCGCCGGATCGAGCGCGGTCGGCGTGAACAGCAGCAGCAAAACTTCCGCCGGGCCTGAAGCCGCCGCTCTCACCGTGTCGCGTAGTGCTTCGGTCGAAGCCGCCAGCGCCGCCCCCGCTTGGTCCAGCAGCGCAAGCTGTCCCGCGTCCAGCGGCTGGCGCAAGTCGCCGATCTCTGGCGGATCGCCGCCGAACAGCACCCGCGCCGCCGCGTCGTATAGCGCGATTCTGCCGTCCGCCGTGGTCCACCACCACGGCTCGCCGATCTGGAACTGCACCGGCAGGCCGGCGGCTTCGATCAGGCGGACGATCTCGCCGGCGATCGCCCGCAGGTATTCCATCGCCTCGGCCTTGGCCGGCGAAAGCAGCGTGGATGGCGGTTCCCATCCGGTCAGCGCCGGCGATCCATCGGCGAAGCGCTGCTGCCAGGCGGCGGGGCAATGCTCGGCGAACAACTCATAGGATAGCGAGGCGATCGGGCGGTAGCCCTGCGCCGCGCACAGCGCGAAGTAATCCGCGTGCCACCGCTCGGCCGGTCCGCACAGTCGCGCCGGCTCGGCCACCAGCAGGCTCCCATCCGCCTGCCGGGCGAGCCGGTAATAATGGCTCATGCCCAGATAGTGGATCAGCGCGCCGCGATAGCCCAGCGCGCGGATATTCCGCAGCAGCCGCGCGGGCGTCTGGTTGTAGCTGTCGTCATAGGCCGTCGCCATGTGCAGATCATGCGGCGGTACCAGCACGTCGCCGATCTCCAGCATGGCGTTCTCGCCCGAACAGGTGATCCCGCTCAATTCCACCCAGCCGTCCGCGCGCGCCGGCAACAGCGCCTCGCTCGCCGGATCGTATTCCGGCGGCGCGATCGAGATGAACATCCGGTCGATGTCCGCCGGATAGACCGGGTCGTCCGCCTCCCAGCCGCCCTTCAATGCCGAGAAGGGCAGCGTCACTCGCGCGTCGTCGGGCAAGCCTTGGGCATAGTTCCACAGCCGCACGAACCAGCTGCGCGGCGCGCCTGCCGCGTCGCGGCCTTCGATCGTCAGCGTCGGCCCATGCACCGCGTCCAGCGTCAGCACGCCGCCAGAGCGCCAGTGGAAGCTCAGCGTCGTGCGCGCATAATCGCGCCGCGTTTCATAGGCGAGCAGCGGATGGTCCAGCCGATCCTCGCTGGCCCAGATCAACCCGACCAGCGCGTTCGCGTGGTGGAACTCCAGTTCCACCCGCAGCGCATCCGCGCCAGTCGTCACCACGCAGGCCATCGCCGGGCGCGGAAAGTCCACTGTCCAGAACCGCGGATCGAACCGCTGGATATAGTCAAAGTCCTGCCCGTCACGCTCGCGGGCCAGCCAGAAAGGCATCGTCGGTCTCCCCGATGTGATTGAGGTGCTCGCAGAGGCGCGGAGGCGCAGAGAGGCCGATACTCGCGGCGAAGCCGCCTTATTTCCTCAAGCTTCACGCTGCCGCAAACGTAGAATTGAAAGCGGCGTCGCCGCAGGCGCAACCTCTCTGCGCCTCCGCGCCTCTGCGAGCGCCTAGAACTCCCGCAAGGCCCGGCGTACCGAACTGGCTACCTGCCGCGCGGATCGCCGCAGCGCCACGGGCGCGTCGGCCCCTCGCGGCTGCGCGACCTGGATCGAAACCCGCACCTCCCGCGCCGGGGCCGCCGCCGCCGGCTCGATCCGCCCTGCCGAAGTCGGCACGAACAGCTCCGGCCCGCGCTCGCCCACGCGATAGGCCGCGCCCGGCGAAACCGGCCCGCCGGTCGCGCGGCCGGGCAGGCCGAGCAGAGCCCCCGCCACGCCGCTCAGCAGCGAGCCCAACCCGCTCGCTTTCGCCGGTCCGGCCAGCAAGCTGCCGATCCCGCTTTGCACGGCCTGCGCCGCGATCCGGTCCATGGTGGCCAGCGCCACGCGTTTCAGGTCCTCGAACCCCAGGCTGCCTCGCCGGATGGCCGAAAGCAGCCCGCGTTCGAGCACGCTGCCGGCGGCGGCGAACCCGGTCACCAGCGTCGAATCGAGCGTCGCCCGTATCGTCTCGACATCGCGTTTGAACCCCGTCGTGCTGGCCCGCACGTCCACCAGCAGGGTCTCGATTTCGTCATCCATCGCGCTCGCGCTCCATCAGGGCGATCATATCCGCCCGGCTCAGCGGCGCGCCGCTGGGTTCATCGGCGGACAGGATCGCTGCCAGCTCGGCCGGCGTGCAGTTCCAGAAGTCGTCCGGCCGCCAGCCCAGCAGCCGGGGCATGAGGCCGGCAAGCCGGCGCGCCGCATCGGCGAAGGTGGCCCCGCTCATCCCCCGCTTGCCGCTTGGCCCTGCAGGATCTGGCCCAGCAGGCAGCGCAGCGGCGCGGCGCACTGGGCCAGGCCAAGGCCCAGCACCGCCTCGCCCACCTCGTCGCGGGTCAGGGCTTCCGGCTGGGCCAGGCAATGCCAGAACAGCGCGGCCACCTCGGAAAGTCGCAGGCGTCCCTCGCTGGCCCGCTCGATCAGCGCATAGAGCGAGCCGAGTTCCTGCTCGGCCGCCACCAAGGCCGAAAAGCTCGGCCGCAGGACGTATTCGCGCCCGGCGGCATGAAGCGACGCCTCGCCGCGCGCGGGGTTCATGCCGGCACCACCGGGCCGGAGCTTTCGAGCTGCAGCGTATAATTCCGCTCGCCGTTGAAATCGCCGGCATAGTCCAGCCGCTGCACCAGGAACGCGCCGCGCAGCCTCTCGCCGTCCTCGAACGACAACTCGTAATCCGCGATCGTCCCGGTGAGCGCATGGCTGCGCACCGCCGCCTCGGCCGCGCTGCCCAGGAAGATCCCTGCCGCGCTTACGGAAACCGACCGCGTACCCGCGCCCGACAGCAGCTCGCGCCAGCCGCCCGATTCCTTGTGCGTCACCACCACGGCATCGCCATTGATCGACATCTGCGTGGTCCTGAGCCCGGCCACGGTCTGGTAAACGGGCGGCAGCGCGCCGTCCCCGATCTTGAGCAGGAAGGTAGAGCCTTTCTGGGCTGTCATCGTGTGTCTCCTGTTGGGGGAATTTTCAGTTCACGCGGAGGCGCGGCGCGTGAGGATCTCTTTTCTCTTTCTTCTTCTCTGCGTCTCCGCGCCTCCGCGTGAAAAATCTAAGGCACCTCGCTCGCCAGCACCCGAAACCGATACTCGATCAGCACCGCTCTCACGTTGCCCGGCCGCTGCTCCGCTCGCGCGCGCAGGAACACGATGTTCACCACATCGAACCCCGCTTGCGCTCTCGGCATGGCCTCCACGCGGGTCTCGATCGCCCGCGCCGTCGCCGCCATCGTGCCCGGATCATCGCCTCGCCAATGCAGCTCCAGCGCCAGGCGGATCTCGCGCCCGGCGCGGTCCTTGGTGCTCCAGTCGGCGCTCGCGCTGGCGGCAATGCCCAGCCACGGCGGCGCGGTGCGCGAAGGCGCCTCCTCGGTCACCGCGTTGAGTTGGCTCATCAGCTCGGCATCGACTGCCAGCCAGGCGATCAGCGCCGCGCGCAGTTCGGTTTCCATTGTCACGGTTCCTTCCCGAACAGCGGCCACAGCAAGGCGGCCCTGCGCCAGCGGCGCGCTCCCTGTGATCGCGCCGCGATCCTTGCTTCGGCGATCCGCCTCGCCCTGTCCGCCAGGCGCGCGGCGAATTGCGCCTTTCCATTCGGCCCAGCCGAGGTTTGGCGGAGGATCATGCCACCCGCACCCGTCGCCAGGGCCGCCACAGCGCGGCGATCGCCGCCGGCGGCATGGCTCGTGCGCCGTCGGCGTCGCGCTGGCGATAATGATGCGCGGCCAGCCTCAGCACCCCGTGGCGCAGGCCCTCGGGCAGGTCGGTCCAGTCAGCCGCCATGCCTGCCGTGAAGCGCACCATGATGCGCTCCGCCGCGTCTCGCCGCACCACGCGCACCAGTGCGCCGCCATCGGCATCCAGCTCGATGGCATAGGTATCCGCCGCCAGCGCGAACCGCGTTCCCTCGGCGGAAACGCCTTCCACGCCGCTCACTACCCGCACCGGGCGCGTCGCCAGCGTCTGCCACGTGCTCGAAGCCGGCAACATTTCTTCGCACTCGGCGGCCAGCGGCATGGACCCGATGAAGCCCTCGCATGTCTCCAGCGCCGTGCGCAGCAACGCCGTCAGCGCCGCGTCCTCGCGCGTGCTGGTGATGGCAAGCCACTCCTTGAGCTGGTCCAGAGCCGCCTCCGCCAGCACGGCGGGCACGATCAGGGCGCGTTTCATGCGCTTCTCCTTCGTTGAACAAGGCTTTCCCGACAGAGGGGGAGGGGCTCCCCGCAAGCATCGCGCCTGCGCAAAGCCCCCGACACCCGCCCGGCCTTACGCCTCCACCTTCAGCAGCTTGATCGCCGCGCTATCCAGCACCTGGCCGCCCACCCGCTTGGTGGCGTAGAAATGCACGAAGGGCTTGTTGGTGAACGGATCGCGCAGGATCGCCGTCGCGCTGCGTTCGGCGATCAGGTAGCCGGCGCGGAAGTTGCCGAACGCGATCGGGCATGCGCCCGCGGCCACGTCGGGCATGTCCTCGGCTTCGACCAGCGGATAGCCCAGCAGGCGGTCGGGCTGGCCATCCACAAGGCCGGGCTGCCACAGGAACGCGCCGTCGTTGGTCTTCAGCTTGCGCACCTCGGCCAGCGTGGCCGAATTCATCACCCAGCTGGCGCCTTGCCGGTAACCGGCCTTCAGCGAATGGACCAGGTCGATCAGGACCAGCTCGATCGTGTCACCCAGGCCTGCCGCCTCGCCGGTTCCGATGTATTGCAGCGTCCCGAACGGGCGCGCCGCGTCCAGGGCGGCCGAATTCGGCGCCGCCAGGAAGCCCTTGGGCCGATTGGTGCCGTTGCCGTTCACGAAGGCCGCCCCTTCCGCGCGGGCGAACTCGATCGCGATCTCGTTGGCCAGCCAGGCTTCCAGATCGAACGATGCATCGTCCAGCATCGCCTGGCTCGCCGCCGGATTGGCGTAAAGCTCGCCGCTGGGCGGGGCGATCTCGGCGAAAGCCGGCGTGTCGGTCTCCGTCCGCGTGGCGGTCTCGCTCACCCAGCCGCTCGCCGTGCCGCCCAGCGTCACCAGCTTGCGATAGCCGGCGCTTCCTACCTGCACCACCTGGGCGATCTGTCGGATCGGGCTCACCGCGGTCATCTGGCGCGCGATCGCCGCGTCGATCTCGCGCGGCACGGCATAGCCGCCGTCCGCCGGCACGCCGCCCTGGATGGACTTCACCTCGGTCTCGCGGCCATGCCGCAGATAGCCATCGACGAAGCCCTTCACCTCCAGGCTTTGTTCACCGCTCGCAATCGGCGCCTTGCTGGCCCGGCCCAGCCGGTCGAGCCGGCCCTTCATCTCGTCCACTTCGCCGCGCAGCGTCGCGATCGCCTGCTCGGTTTCGTCCTGCCGCGCCACCACGTCGAACGACGCCTCCAGCACACCGGTCTCGTTCTCGATATCCATCAAAGCCACCTTTCCTTCAGGCACAAAAAAGCCGCCCGAAGGCGGCCACGCAAAACCTCGATCTGATGCGCGATTTCGGTCGCTTAGCGACCGCAAGGCCGAATGGCCGCCCGCAGCGCCGTTAGGCGCGAGGAAAGCCAAGGCCGCGGATGCGGCAGCCGGCGCTTGAGGCTAACAAACAAAATGCACCCGAGCGCCCCATTGCATGGGATGGGTCACCAGACTGATCTCGAACAGGTCGATCTCGTTCAGCACGCGCCCGGTTTCCGTCCGCCGGCCTTCCCGCACGCGATAGCCGAAGCTCAGCCCGCTTACCGTCCGCGCCCGCAGAGCCGCCGCCGCCCGGCTCGCCGCCCGCTCGATCCGTGCGATCACGCGCAGGCCCCGCGCGTCCTCGGCGATCCGCTCCACGGTGCCGATCCGCGCCGCCACCCGGTGTTCCCAATAGAGCGGCAGCGGCGATGTCCGCCCGGCCAGCGTCCGCGCGAAAGCGCCCGGTCGGATCGTGTCGCGCGCCTTGTCCGTCACGTCGAACAGGGCGGCATAGCCAGCCAAGCGGATCACCCGGGGGCGCGTCACTTCAGCATCTCCGGAAATCCCAGCCGGCCCCACAGCCCCAGCCGCACGGCCAGCCCGATCAGCAGCGCCGCGAACAGGGCGCGCACGATCCACTCCACCGCCGCCTTCCATGCGCTGGCCTTGGCCGCGCGCCAGGCGGCCAGCAGCTCGCGCAATTCGTCGATGTCCTTCTCGGCGCCTTCGTCGGCCAGGCCGATACGGCCCAGCACGCGCCCCGCGCCCAGCTCGCTTGCTTCCTCCACCATGGCGCGCAGCGTCACCAGGTCGGCGCCCTCGTGGGCCGCCTGCGCGGTAAGCCGGGTCAGCATGTCTTCGCGGTTCATGCTCTGCTCCTTTGCGGGCATCCGATCAGCGCGCGCTTCTCGTCCTGGTCCAGGAAATCGGCCGCGCTGACTTGCGCCCACAGCCGCTCGCGGTCTTCCGCCAGCGCCGGCACCCGGTCGAGATCGACCTCCAGCGTCAGCTTGGGAAACCACGGGTGCAGCCCCTCGGAAAGTCCGCCCAGGATCTTGCCCGTGAGCGGCAGCAGCGTCAGCCGCCACAGCGCGCGGTTGGCTTCGCGGTAGTTGGCGTAAGTGTTGTCGCCCGGCAGCCCCAGCAGCATCGGCGGCACGCCAAAGGCCAGCGCGATGTCCCGCGCGGCCGCCGCTTTCAGCTCGGCGAAATCCATGTCCGCCGGGCTCAGCGACAGGCTCTGCCACTTGAGCCCGCCTTCCAGCACCAGTGGCCGCCCGGCATTGCCATTGCCGGCGAAGGCGGCCGTCAGCTCCGCCTTCAAGCGGTCGAACTGATCCGGCGTCAGCGTATTGCCGTCCCCGGCTTCCATCGTCAGTGCTCCGCTGGGCCGGGCCGCGTTCTCCAGCAAGGCGCGGTTCCACGCCGAAGCGGCATTGTGGATCGCCACGGCCTGGCTGGCGGCGATCAGGCATCCCGCGCCATAATGATCGTCGGCCGGATGGAACGCCTTCAGGTGAATCACCGCCGGCCACCCGTCGTCATCCTCGGCCGGCAGGGTCAGCACCTGCTCGCCCACGGCATAGCGATAGGCCTCCGGCCAGCCGTCCGCGCCCGCCACCACCGAAACCCGCTCCGGCCTCAGCGCGAACAGCTCCGCCGGTCGTCCTGCGCCGTCGCGCACCACCTGCACATAGCCGTTGCCATGCAGCAGCAGATGCGCCGCCAGCGTTTCCAGCAGGCTCTGCGCCGCGCTCGTCATGCCGATCAGCCTGAGCGCTTCGGCGTCGGACGCGGCCAGCGGCGCCCCGCCGATGCCTTCGGCCACGATCCGCACCGCCCGCTGCGCCAACGGATTATCGAGAAACGCCCGCCGCACCGCGCCGCGATACTCGAACGGCGCCGGCTCCAGCGCGAAGCTCCACGGCGAAACGAACGACCGCGCCAAAGGCACGCGGGATCGGCCCCCGCCCTTGAAGGCGGAAGCGAGACTGGAGAGGAAGGACATGGAAGGTTCCTTTATGAATAGGCTCGCGCAGAAACTCGAAGACATAGGCAGAATGGCGCCATCTCTTCGTCATCCCCGCGAAAGCGGGGACCAGTCGGCCCTGTTACGACAGCTAAGCCCTGTTTTCGCGAGAATGGAGAAAAGGCCCTTGGACGCAACCAAGTATGTAAAGAGGTGCGACTCGGCCGGAACCGGCAGGGAAATTTTCCCTACGGAGTCAATGAAAGAGAGCTAGAAACGGATGTCGATGAGGGATAAGCTCCATCCCATCTGTGGATAACCAGTTTTTCACGGCTAAGCACATTTTTCTCTTGCGCAGATCGCCAGTGCTGAGTCTTCCACGATTCTCGGAACGTGCCGAATGTTTATTCGTGGCGAAAGTCCATAATCCCCAATATCCACAACCTGGAATCCTCATCGAACCCTTGCCTCTCGTTCGGTCCGAATTCAGAATGATACTGATTTGGATGCGGAGGATCTTCCTAGGCTGAAGGATCAAGGGAAATGGGGAGACCTGCCTAGGCAAACCTCCCCATCCCGGAACAGAATGCGGCCCCTGTTACGGGTGCGCGATCCTGGCCTGTGTGCAAGCCATGCGTAGCATGGTTCAGACCGGACGCAAAGATCGTCGGGCCGCCCTCTTTATGAGGTTCAACATGTCCAAGATCAGCATACCGCTCGGGAAGCGGGTGATCTGGCGTGCTTGGATTACGGTAAAGGGGCGGCGTGTTTATGCTAGCGAACGCGGTTTGCGCGCCTTCCCAATTGTCGTGGACGAGTAAGCCAGACACGGCCCCCGCCTGTCATTGCGCATGACGGTCGGGGGCCCCTTCTCGAAGCAACTGATTGAGGCGTGTGATGTCAGGAAAGGACATAATATGTCTCGTGACAAAGTGCCGACGCAAACGTCCTACCGCAGTTCACGGACGGGGCGCTTCGTGACAGAGCGCTATGCTCAGTCACACCATGCGACTACCGAACGGGAGCGGATCAAACACCCCGAGCGGGATTGATAGGACGGCCCCCACCTTTCGGTGGGGGCCGTTTTTACGCAACCCGCACTCTCGGCTCGCTCCCGCGCCCCAGCATCAGCTCGCTCAGCGCCCACACCAGCGCGTCGGCCCGATCGGGCGATCGGCCCGGGCCTTCATAGCCGCCCGCCGCCATCACCCCGCACAGCTCGTCCTCCAGCAGCGGGAACTGCCCGCAGTGCCGCACGCGCCCGGCTTCGTAGAGCGCGGCCACCGGCTCCGCCCGCGCGGCCTTGCCGCGGCTGGCGTGGACCAGCTTCACCGGCAGGGCGATGTCCGCGGCGCGGAGCACCGATCGCACCATGTCGCCGCCCTGGTTGGCTTCGGCCACCACCCGGTCGGCGTCCCATGCCCGCGCCGCTTCGGCCACCGCCCGGGCCCAGCGCTCGGGCGTCGGCCGCCGTACCGAACAATCGGCCAGGACTCTCGCCACGCCGTCCTCGCCCGCCGCGCAGACCACGATTCCGCAGGCGTCGCCCTCGCTCGATGCCGGCGGATCGACTCCGATCACCAGCCGCACCACCGGCGAACTCGCTGCCGCCTCGCGGCAGCTTTCCAGCAAGGCCCGGTTCCACAGCGCGCCCTCGATATCCTCGATCAGCTCGCCGTCCAGTTCCTGGCGCGCCAGCACGCTTCGCCCGAATTGTCCGCGCACCGAACGCAGGAAGCCCGGCGGCAGGTTGTCCGCATTGGCCAGCGTCGTCCCCCGGGTCATCGTGAAGCCGGGGCTGGCCGTCAGCCGCCGCACCAGCGGCACCGCGCGCGGTGTGGTGGTCGCGACGATGCGCGGCGCGTCTCCCAGCCTCAGCCCCAGCAACAGGTTGTCCCACGCCGCTTCGGCGCGGCGGCCGGCCGGGTTCCACTTGGCCACTTCGTCGCACCAGGCGTGGCTGTGCTGCGGGCCGCGCAGCGATTCCGGCTCGCCCGCTGAATAAAGCGTCGCCGTCACCCCGTTCGGCCACAGCAGCATCCGCTTCGATGGCTTGAACGTGGGCCGGCTGTCTTCCGGCGCCAGGGCCAGCAGCCCCGCGGGGCCTTCCACCATGACCCGGCGCGCCTCCCCCAGCGATGCGGCGACCAGCGCGATGCGGCTGGCGGGATCGGCTTCCGCCACGCCCCGTACCCATTCCGCGCCAGCCCGCGTCTTGCCGAAGCCGCGGCCCGCCAGGATCAGCCAGCCCTGCCAGTCACCCGGCGGCGGCAGCTGGCCCTCGTGCGCCCACAAGCGCCAATGGGTGCGCAGCGCGCGCAGCTGGCCCTCGTCCATGGCGCACAGCAGCGCGCGGCGCTCGGCCGGGTCCAGCGAAAGGAGGATATCCAGCCGGCTAGCGGCCTCCATCGTCCGGCTCCGCCGTCTCCGCGATCGCCACGGCATTCGCGGCGCGGCGTTCGCGCATCTGGTCGATCATGGCGTCGATCGAATCGAGCACCGATTGCTTGTCGCGGTCGCCCGCCCGCGCCCGTTCGGCCGCGATCGTCTCGCGGTGCAGGCTGATCGCGCGGATGGCGGCGGTGACATCGAACTTGTGCGCCGGATCGGGCGACCGCAAGTGGCCCAGCATCTCCATCTCCAGATGCTCGTAACCTTCGAGCAGCGCGGCCGCCCATGCCGCCCTGAAGCCCGCATCCTCGCGCCGCGCCTTGTAAGCCCGGCTGGGCGAAACGTCGGCACGCTCGGCCGAAAGCCGGACGTTCGATGTTTCGGCCAGCGCCTGCAGGAAATAGGTCCGCCAATGCCGGTTCAGTTTGCCTTCGCCGTCTTCCTCGCGCTGCTTCGGCGTGATCTTGACGCGCGGCGTCTTCGCTGCCGGCGGATGCGCGGCATCGCCCGCGCGGGTCTTGCGCTCGGTTGCCATGGTCGTCCTCACTGGAAAGAAGGGAAGGGCGCTCAGCGCCCGAATCGCACTATCGCGATGTTCCCGATATGTGCCATATAAGCGTGTCGATGTCAACAGAAAATACCAAATAGGTTTCTTTTGCTGGCCTATACAACCGCTCGCAACCCTTGCCCCCGTGCCGCGGCTCCCCTAGGGGCGCGGGCGGACGCGAGGGACCTTCGATGTTGCGCAAGCTCTATGATTGGGTGCTGGCCAAGGCCGCCCATCCCAGGGCGGAATGGTGGCTCGCCCTGTTCGCGTTCGTGGAAGCCAGCTTCTTCCCTGTTCCACCGCATCCCCTGCTCGGCCTCATGTGCCTGGCGGAACCGAGGAAGGCGATCCGCTTCGCCGTGATCGCCACCCTGGCTTCGGTCGTCGGCGGCCTGCTCGGCTATGCGATCGGCTGGGGGCTTTACGATACCGTCGGCACCCAGCTCCTCGCCGTGCTCGGCCTCACGGACAGCTTTCCTGTCGCCGCCTGCTATCTGCGGGAATACGGGGTGGAGATCCTGATCGTGAAGGGCGCCACGCCCATTCCGTTCAAGCTGCTCACGATCACCGCCGGCTTCATCCACATGGCGCTGATCCCGTTCATCCTTGCCAGCCTGGTCAGCCGCTCGATCAGCTTCATGATCGTGGGCGTGCTGTTCCGCCTGTTCGGCGCGCCGATCAAGCGCTTCATCGACAAGTACCTCGGCCTGGTCACCGTGGGCTTCGTGGTGCTGGTGGTCGGCGGCTTCCTCGCCCTGACCCTGCTCGAAGGCGGTGACAGCAAGACCCGGGACAAGTGTGAGGCGACGGCGCAGATCGTCTGACGCTACCAGAGGTGCGCCGCGCCTTGCGCCAGGATATAGATCCCGGTTGCGATCACCAGCGCGGCGAAGCCGGCATTGAGCAGCCGCTTCTTGCTCCCCAGGCGGCGGCTGGCCCATTGCCCGGGGATGGCGCCCGCTACTCCCCCCAGCGTCATCAGGCCGACCAGGGTCCAGTCGACATAGCCGGACAGGGCGTAGGAAGCGGCGGTGCTCGCTCCCAGCGCGGTCACCACCACCAGGGACGTGCCGATGGCCACGCCGATCGGCATATGCGTGGCTGCCAGCAGCGCGGGCACGATCAGGAAGCCTCCGCCGATGCCGAAGAACCCAGCCAGCAAGCCCACTCCCAGGCCCGCGGGCACGAGCCGGGGCAACAGATGGCCCGCGCTGGCGCGGGTCAGCCTTACCGCGGGGTCTTCGTCGCCGCGCCGGCGGCGCAGCATCATCGTTCCCACGGCGATCATCAGCACGCCGAACAAGGCCAGCAGCTTGCTTCCGTCCATCGCCTTGCCAGCCTCGGCACCGATCAGCGCCCCGGCGATGCCCGCGCCGGCGAACACCAGCGCGCAAGGCCATTTGACATTGCCGGCACGCGCATGCCCGGCCAGGCTCGCGGCGGCGTTGAGCGCCACGGCCACCGCCGCCGTGCCGATCGCCGCATGCGGTGAACTGACGCCTACGAGATAGACCAGCAGCGGCACCGCCAGGATCGAGCCACCCCCGCCGACTAGGCCCAGGACCAGCCCGATCGCCGCGCCGGCGGCAAGTGCCGCGACAAGGGTCAGCGGATCCATACGAGCCGCTCCGATTCAGGCCGTCGCCGGCCACGTTGGGGTGGGGCGGAACGGCACATGAAAGCGAGGCGCTTCGATGCCGGTCACGCCGCGTGGCGGTTCCACGGCATGATCGCCAGCAGATGGGCCAGGCCGCACCATCCACTCGCGCCGGCCATGACCAGGCCCGCGCCGACGAAGGCCGACAGGCCGAACAGTACCGGGCTCCACACGAAGCCCAGCACCACGCCGATCAGCACCAGCGAACCCGCCGCGATCTGGACCTGCCGCAGCAGCTCCAGCGGCGCGCCGCGATCTTGCTCGACCGGCAGGCCGGCGGCTTGCCACGCGTTGAGCCCGCCATCGAGGATATAGGCCTCGCCCTGGCAACAGGCGGCCAGCTTTGCGGCGTTGCCGGAGGTACGCATGCCCGATCGGCAGAGGAACACCACCGGGCCGTCATCCTCGACCGTATCGAGTTCGTCGAGCGGGCGGTTTTCCGCGCCGGGCGCGCGGACGCGGGCAAATTCGTCGCGGCCGCGAATGTCGATCAGCCGCGCCCCGGCCTGGGCCAGGCGTTGCGCTTCGGCGGGAGAGAGTCGGGGAAGAGCCATCTTCAGGTATCCTTGCAGTAAAGCTCATAGAGCGTGGCGAGCAGCGTCTCGCACCGCGGATCGGCGATCCGGTACCACAGCGCCTGGCTTTCGCGGCGGAAGGCCACGAGGCCCTCGGCGCGCATCTTCGCCAGATGCTGAGACAGGGCCGACTGGCCCAGGCCGACTTCCTCGGCGAGCGCGCTGACGGTCATCTCGCCATGTTCGGCGAGCTTGCACATGACCATGAGCCGGCGCCGGTTGCCCAGGGCCTTGAGCAATGCGGCCACCGCTTCGGCGTGCGCCTCCAACGTGGCCAGATCCATCGGGGGTTTGAGAAACTGTTCCATTAGGTATTGCTAAATAAGATGAAGCTTATATATGTCAAGCGCAAACGAACCAGGAGCTTTCCCATGGCGATCCAGCCACGCATCCGCGCCTTCTTTGATGAGCCGACGAATACCGTCAGCTATCTGGTGTCCGATCCCACCAGCGGCCGCGCGGCCGTGATCGACCCGGTGCTCGATTTCGATGTCGCTTCGGGCGAGGCCGATGTTCGCTCGGCCGAAGCCATCCTCGCCGCCGCGCGGCAGGATGGGCTGATTATCGACTGGGTGCTCGAAACCCACGCCCACGCCGATCACCTGTCTGCCGCGCCGTTCATCAAGGGCGCGACCGGTGCCCGGATCGGCATCGGCGAACATATCGTCGAAGTGCAGAAGATCTTCCGCCCGGTGTTCATGGCTCAGGATCTGACGGCGGACGGCTCGGATTTCGACCGTCTCTTCGCCGATGGCGAACGCTTCACGATCGGCGCGCTCGAGGTGGAGGTGCTGTATGTGCCCGGCCATACGCCGGCCGACGTCGCCTATCGCATCGGGGACGCGGTTTTCGTCGGCGATACGCTGTTCATGCCGGATTACGGCACGGCGCGCGCCGATTTCCCCGGGGGCGACGCGCACAAGCTCTACCGCTCGATCCGCCGGTTGCTGGCGCTCCCGCCAGAGACGCGGCTGTTCATGTGCCACGATTACAAGGCACCCGGCCGTGACGAATATCGCTGGGAAACCACCGTTGCCGAGCAGCGTCGCGCCAGCATCCACGTCCACGACGGAGTGGATGAGGCGGAATTCGTCGCCCTCCGCCAGGCGCGCGATGCCGGCCTCGCGGTTCCGCGCCTCCTGCTGCCGTCGATCCAGGTCAACATCCGCGCCGGCCGCTTCCCTCCGGCGGAAGCCAACGGCGTCAGCTACCTGCGCATCCCGGTAAAGCCGGTACGAAAGGCACTCGCGGCCTGACCTTGCCATGAGCCCATGCGTGCGGTTGCCGGTCCCGGCCGTCCGGATAATCCCGTCCGCCTCTCTTGCCTCGCTTGAGGATGCGCCATAATTTGCCTCCATGGGGGCATGGCAAGGCGTATTTCGGATCTCCGTGCTGGCTGCGGCGCTGGCGCCGACCTGCGTTCAGGCGGCGGATCCGCCTCTGCTGATGGCGCCCGCTTCCGCTTGGGTGTTCGACCGCGCTGAAGATAGCTGCGCGGTGCGTCGCGCATTTCAGGCCGGCGGCGATCAGGTCTTGCTTGAGCTCCGCCAGTTCCGCCCCGCAGAAGGGTTCCAGGTCACCCTTGTCAGCGATACGCTGTCACCGGCCGACCGTGAGCCGCGCGTGCGCTTTGAGCCCGATGACGATTTTCACGAGCCGGCGGCGCTGTTTGTCTTCGACCAGGGCACGGCGCATGGCATTCTCTACGACGACAGCCTGCTGCCGAATCGGATGAGGGAAGCCGGGCCGTTGAACGAGTGGCCGGAGGCCGAACGTGAAGCGCGCGAGTTGGCGATCACGGGCCTTTCCGTCACGGGAGCCTTCAAGCGCGATCTTACACTGCAAACGGGTCGGATGTTCTTGCCGATGGCGGACCTGCGCGATTGCATGGATGAATTGCTCGAGCGTTGGGGCATGGATGCGAATATCCAGCACACCCTCACGCGCCCCGCTGTTCCAGTCGATGCCCAGAGTTGGGTGCGCCGCGTTCAGGAGCGCTATCCGGCGCGCCAATTGAATGTGGGTCGGAGCGGAATTGCGATGATTCGCCTGATCGTGGGCGTCGACGGCAAACCGACCTCGTGCATCACGAATAAGGACGCGCCCGATCACGAATTCGATGAGCAGGCGTGTGAGATAGTGATGCGCTACGCACGCTTCGAACCGGCGCTCGACGCCAATGGCGCGCCGACCGAGAGCTTATGGACGACCACGATCGTCTACTTGATTTCACGCTGACGCGCTCGATGCGGACGTTCAGATAATCCCCACGGCCTTCCCGGCCCGCTCGAACATGCCGAGGATCGTTTCGACCTCCTCGCTCGAATGTTCGGCGCACAGCGAGCAGCGCAGCAGGGTCATGCCCGCCGGGGTTGCCGGCGGGCGGGCCAGGTTGACGTAGAGGCCTTCCTTCAGCAGCGCTTCCCACATCGCCGCGCCGCGCTCCAGGTCGGGCATGATCACTGCCACGATCGCGCTCTGCGGTTCCTCGGTGCCCAGGGTGAAGCCCTGCGCGCGCAGGCCGCCGTGCAGCCGCTTGGAATTCTCCCACAAGTGCGCCCGCTTGTTCCCCGCGTGCATCAGCTTGCGCACGCTGGTGGCGGCCGTGGCCACCACGCTCGGCGGCAGGCTGGCGGTGAACACATAAGGCCGGCAGACCAGCCGCAGGATCTCGAACTTCGGATGGTTGGACACGCAGAAGCCGCCCACCGTGCCCACGCTCTTGGAGAACGTGCCGATTATGAAATCCACGTTGTCGATCACGCCCTGCGCTTCGGCCACGCCGCGGCCGTGCTCGCCGATGAAGCCCATCGAATGCGCTTCGTCCACCAGCACCATGGCCCCGTGGCGCTTGGCCACCGCGACCATCTCCTTCAGCGGGGCGATGTCGCCCAGCATCGAATAGACGCCTTCCAGCACTACCAGCTTGCCGGCCCCTTCGGGGATGCGGCCCAGCCGCTTGTCCATCGCTTCGATGTCGTTGTGCTTGAACGGCACCACTTCGGCATTGCCCAGGGCACAGCCGTCCCAGATGCTGGCATGGCTGTCGATGTCGAGCACGATGTAGTCGCCCTTTCCGGCGACGGTGCTGATGATTCCCAGGTTGGCCTGGTAGCCGGTGGAGAACACCATGGCGTGGTCCATCGCGTAAAATTCGCGCAGGGCCTGTTCGACTTCCTTGTGCCCCTGGTACGTTCCGTTCAGCACGCGGCTGCCGGTGGTGCCTGAACCATAGTTGTCCAGCGCGTCCTTGCCGGCCTGGATCACGTCCGGGTCGAACGTCATCCCCATGTAGTTGTAAGTGCCCAGCAGGATCGTGCTGCGCCCGTTGCAGATGGCGCGGGTGGGGGAAAGCACCTTCTCCATCACCAGGCTGAAGGGATCTTCCACCCCGCTGGCCAGCAGGGTCTCGCGGGTCTGGATGATCTCGTCGAACTTGCTGAACAGGTCGCGCGTTTCGCTCACGGTCTCGCCCATCGCGCTCACTCGCCGGTCAGCTGGCGGACCGCATCGACCAGCTGGCCGTAGTTCTCGATTTCCGCCTGCTGGTTCATGCTGATGATGATGTCGAATTCGTCCTCGATGGCGGCGACGAAATCCATCACCGTCAGGCTGTCGAACTCCAGATCGCCGGCGAAGGTCGTCGCATCGGCGATCTCGGCATTCTTCTTGTTGAACGGCTCGATCAGCACGCGGATGCGGCTGTCCACCTCTTCACGGTTCATTGGAATGTCCATGCTCCTCGCGGCCGGGCGCGCCGCTTGATGGAGATGGAAAAGCGGCTCCGGAGGCGGCTTGTCAAGCGCGGGGCCGTCCGAGCGCCCGGATATCTCGTCGGCGCGCTGTGCCGGGTAATTCGTATCCGGGCCTTTCAGGCGCCTGGCTCGGCAAGCCGGCGGGCAGGGCGTGACCGAGTCGCGCCTTTGCCACGACCTTCGGAATGTAACCACAATAAGTTAGGATATTAAGAGAAGGGGAACCGTATGGGTTAAGGTGGCGCTCAAGCCTGACCAACAAGCCCTTTTACCGCCGCCATGAACGGCCCGATGGAAACGGGCTTCGCCAGGTATCCTTCCGCGCCCACTTCGCGGATGCGCTGTTCGTCGCCCTTGCCGGCATAGGCGGTCACCGCCAGCACCGGCACTTCCGCCAGTGCCGCGTCGCGCTTCAGATCGGCGATCAGGTCCAGCCCCGAAACATCCTGCAACTGGATATCCATCACCACCAGGTTGGGGAAAAAGCTCCGCGCCCTCTCGATCGCCTGATTCCCATCGGCTACCGGTTCGACGGCGAAACCTCCGGCCTGCAGCACGTCGCAAAAAAGCTTACGGTTAAGATCGTTGTCCTCGACAACGAGGATTCGCTTCGTCATTGCGCCCCCGATACTTCCACCCCCAGGAAGCCTGGCCCGATCCCATATCTGCTTAACGGATGGCTGACAATTCTTAACAGCTCTGAAGATTCGATTAAGGACCCCGCCGGCACGGCGCTCAGCGCGCTTGCCTGGGTCCTTTCCGACATAGTGCGTGCGGAACGTTTCCTCGCCTTGACCGGGCTCACGCCCGATGCGCTGCGTGCTTCTGTGGCCGAACCGGCCATGCACCGCGCCGTGCTCGATTTCCTCTGTGCGCACGAGCCCGATCTTGTCGCCGCCGCCGATGGGCTGGGTGTCGCCCCGGCAGACCTCGCGGCGCTGCGCGGACGACTCGCATCATGAGCCGGCCCCTCGTGGTGACCGATTGCGACGAGGTGCTGCTGCACATGCTGCGCCATTTCGGCGAATGGCTCGGCGAAACGCACGGCATCGATCTGGCGCTGGGCGAAAACCCGTTCCAGTCGATGCGCCGGCGCGCCGATGGCCAGCCTTTGCCCGATGAGGAAAAGTGGCGTTATCTCAACCTGTTCTTCGATACGGAGATGGCCCGCCAGACGGCGATTGAAGGCTCGGTCATGGCCATCGGCGAATTGCAGCGCGAAGCGGATGTCGTCGTGCTGACCAACCTTCACGATTCGTTCGGCCAAGCCCGCGCCCGCCAGTTGCGCGAACACGGCATAGAAGCGCGGATCTTCACCAATCAGGGTCCCAAGGGGCCGGCCCTGCGGCGCATCGTCCAGGAATACGCGCCCAGCCGCGCGGTCTTTATCGATGACATCGCCCAGCACATCGCCTCCGCCGCCGATCTGCTGCCGGAAATGTCGCGGCTCCATTTCTGCGGTGAGCCGGCGGTGGCGCCGCATATTCCCTGCGCGCTCCAGGCCGGCCACGCCCATGCGCGGCTCGATACCTGGGCAGAGGCCTTGCCCTGGCTGCTGGAAACGTTGCATGAGGCCCGCCGATGAGCATCGAACACCGTCTTGCCGAACTGGGCATCGAACTGCCCGCCGCCGCCGCGCCGGTCGCCGCCTATGTCCCCGTCGTTGTCGCCGGCGGTCTTGCGCATGTCTCGGGGCAGCTGCCGTTCATCGATGGCCAGCTCGTCACCGGCCGCCTGGGTGAGGATGTCTCGCTCGAACAGGGCACGGCGGCGGCGCGCGCCTGCGGCCTGATGATCCTGGCCCAGTTGAACAGCGCGCTCGGCTCGCTCGATCGAGTGGAGCGGATCGTGAAGCTCGGCGCCTTCGTCAATTCCGCGGCCAATTTCATCGATCAGCCCAAGGTCGCCAACGGCGCGTCGGAGCTGATGGTCGAGGTTTTCGGCGACGCCGGCAAGCATGCGCGCAGCGCGGTCGGCGTGCCGGTGCTTCCCCTCGGCGCCGCGGTCGAGGTGGACGCGGTCGTTGCTCTCAAGCCTTGATGGCCTGTTCGCCCCCGCGCCCGATCCGGCGCGGGTCGCCTGGCTAAAAGGCGTCGTTTACGCGCATCGCGGCCTCCATGGGCCGCAGGCGGTCGAAAACTCCCCCAGCGCTTTCGCCGCCGCGATCCAGGCCGGGCTCGGTATCGAATGTGATGTGCAGGAAACCGCGGATCGGCAAGCGGTGGTGTTCCACGATTTTGGGCTGGACCGGCTGACCGGGGATACCGGCGCCGTCGCGGAGCGCACGGCTGGCCAACTGGCGCGGATCGCCTTGCGCGGATCGCCGGATACCATCCCGTCCCTGCGCGGCGTGCTCGAACAGGTTGGCGGGCGCGTGCCCCTGCTGATCGAGATCAAGGCCGTGCGCGAGCGCGAAGTCGCGGCGCTGTGCTGCACGGTGCGGCGCGATCTTGTTGGCTATCGCGGGCCGTGCGCGGTGATGAGCTTCGATCCCCGCGTCGGCGGCTGGTTCCGCCGCAATGCGCCGGCCGTGGTGCGCGGGCTCGTTATCGATGAGGCGCAGGGCGGAGAGGGGCAACGCCGCTGCGCGCTGTGGCAGGCCCGGCCCGATTTCATCGCCTATTCCATCCGCGATCTGCCCAGCGGTTTCGCCGCTGCCCAGCGCGCTCGCGGCTTGCCGATGCTCACCTGGACCGTCTCCACCCCGGCGTTGCTGGAACGCGCTCGCCAGCACGCGGACGGGTTCATTGCGGAGGCCGAAGGAGTCGCATCGGCGCTGGTGAATACCTAAGTTCGCCGCGATGGCCGATGCTGATCTGACAGTGCGGATGGCGCCTTCCGTGGGCTCCCTGCCCGCGGCGGAGTGGGACGCGCTTGCCGCGGGCGATCCGTTCCTCAGCCATGCGTTTCTCACCGCGCTGGAGGATTCCGCCAGCGTCGGGCCCGGCACCGGGTGGACGCCCGCGCCGCTGGTGATCGAGGATGCCGCCGGCGCCCTGCGCGCGGCGCTTCCCGCTTATGCTAAGGGCCACAGCCAGGGCGAATACGTGTTCGATCACGCCTGGGCCGATGCGTGGGAGCGCGCGGGCGGAAGCTACTATCCCAAGCTGCAGATCGCCGTCCCGTTCACGCCCGCCACCGGGCCGCGCCTGCTGCTTTCGAACGAAGCCTATGCGGCGCCCTTGCTGCGCGCGGCCGAAACAGTGTGCCGCCGCCATGGTTTCTCGTCCGCTCACGCCACGTTTATCGATCCCGCCCAACTGCCGCTGTTCGAAAGCGCCGGCTGGCTTGCGCGCAGCGATATCCAGTTCCACTGGATCAATCGCGGCTATGCCAGCTTCGACGATTTCCTCGGCGCGCTCGCCAGCCGCAAGCGCAAGGCGCTGCGCAAGGAACGGGCGGCGGCGCAGCAAGGCGTCACGATCCGCGCGTTCACCGGCGCGGACATTCGCCCGGAACACTGGGACGCCTTCTGGCTGTTTTACCAGGACACCGGCGCGCGCAAATGGGGCCATCCCTATCTCACGCGCGAAGCGTTCGACTTGTTCGGCGAGCGGATGAGTGAGCGCATTCTGCTGGTCCTGGCTTTCGCGGAAGGACGCCCGATCGCCGGCGCGCTCAACTTCATCGGCGCCGACGCGCTGTACGGCCGCTATTGGGGCTGCCTGGTGGACAAGCCCTTCCTCCATTTCGAGCTATGCTATTACCAGGCGATCGATGCCGCCATCGCGCGCGGGCTGGCGCGGGTGGAGGCCGGGGCGCAAGGCGGGCACAAGCTCGCTCGCGGCTATGAACCGGTGCGGACCTGGTCGATGCACTACATCGCCGATCCCGGCTTCCGTGCCGCCGTGGCCGATTTCCTGGAGCGAGAGCGCGAAGGCGTCGCGCAGGACCAGTTCTTCCTCGGAGAACGCACGCCCTTCAAGAAGGGCTGATCGGCCGTTCCGCTCGCGGAAGGTCAGGCCGCCCGGCGGGTCTCCGCCGACAGCCATTCGCGGGCGCGGCGCTGCGCTTCGGCGATCTCTCGCGCGGTCATCTCGTCCGACACGTCGGCGCGGCACCGGGCGGCTTCGTCATGCCCGTTCGCCGCCGCGAGGTTGAACCATTTGTGCGCCTCGATCAGGTCCGGGGCCACGCCGTGGCTGCCGGTCGAATGAACGACGCCGAGTTCGTAACAGGCATCCACGTCCCCGGCGGCCGCGGCGGCCAGGCAATGGGCCACATGCAGATCGGCCGCCGTCGTGTCGGCCGGCCTAATCTTGGCGAAATGCTCGATCTTGGTCCATTCCATGATCGTTTCCCCTCGGCCGGGGTCCCCCACCGCGGCCTTCCTGCCGGATGTTTGACCAGCACGGTCAACAAATGGTTAACGCCCGGGGAAATTCCTTAACGGCGCGCGGCTCGCGCCGGTTATGCTGCTGTTCGCACAGGCTTTAATGCCATCTCGCCCCAAGGCTGGATTGCCGCTTGTGCCGGATTTGGCCTGCCCCTATAGGCGCGGCCAAGCCGGCCGGGCCGAGTGCCGGTTCGCGGAGTGCGTGCATGGCGTCCATCTCGAATGACGACATCGATATCCTCGCCAAGGCGAAACGCGCGCTCGACAGGGACTATGCGCCTTCGGAAAGCGAAGAGTACATGTCGCCCCGGCAACAGGATTATTTCCGTGTCCTGCTGCTGGAATGGAAGAAATCGATCCTCAGCGCCTCTGAAAATACCCTGCAATCGCTGCAGGACGGCCCGATCCGCGAACCCGATCTCAACGATCGCGCGTCGAGCGAGACGGATTGGGGCATCGAACTGCGCACCCGCGATCGCCAGCGCAAGCTCATCGCCAAGATCGATGCAGCCCTGCGCCGCATTGACGAGGGGGAATACGGCTGGTGCGAAGTGACCGGCGAACCCATTGGAATCAATCGTTTGATCGCGCGCCCCATTGCGACTATGACGGTGGAAGCACAGCAGGCGCATGAACGGCGGGAGAAGGTTTCCCGGGATGATTGACCCATTATGGGACACATGCCTTAACCGTAGGGGGCTATTAACCAGCCGTTATCCATGCTCCATGTTATAGTGTCCTACTTCGCGCAAATCGCGTGTCGCGCGGGTTCCGCCTTTGGCAGCGGGGTCCTGTCCAGGCACCGGAACACGGTCGTAACGAAACGATGAGCAACGTCGATACCCGTCAGGTCAGTCGCGACAGCCTCTTTCTGCTTGCCCAGCTCAAGGTCGATGGTCGCGACGGGGAAACGCGCGTCAAGGTACGCAACCTGTCGAGCGGCGGGATGATGGCCGAAGGGGACGTGGCGGTGATGCGCGGCTCGCTGGTTTCGGTCGAATTGCGCAATCTCGGCTGGGTCGAAGGCACCGTGGCCTGGAAGCAGGAAAATCGCTTCGGCATCGCTTTCGTCAACGATATCGATCCGGCCGTGGTTCGCGCCCCGGCCGCTTCGCAAGTGCCGGCCTTCACGTCGCCGCGCTACACCCGCACGCATCAGCCGGCTTCGCCCGCGCCGCATGAAGATTCGGCGCACCTGCGCAAGATCTGATCGCCTGACGCGCGCTGTTGAACCCCTTTCCGCGCCAGCCTAATCAAGGGCATGGCGCGGCCCGAATTTCTCCTTCTCATGGCGCTGGCATTGCCGCTCGCCGGCTGCGGCCGCGGCGATGACGGTGCGCTCGCGGTCGCCTTCATCGACACGCCCGAAAATCTCTACGGCACCGGCGTGCGCCTGTCGGAAGGCGGGCAGCATGTGCGCGCGGCGACGGGCGCCGGCCTGATCGCGCTCGATGCCAATGGGGAAGTGATCCCCGCTCTGGCCGACCGCTGGATCGTCACCGACGACGGGCGCAGCTTCATCTTCCGCTTGCGCGACGGGACATGGCCCGATGGCCGCGAACTCACGGCGGAAAGCGCCCGCTCCGCGCTTCTCGCCACGCTCCGCGCGCTGCGCGGGACCTCGCTCGGTCTCGACCTGGCGCCCATTTCCGAGATCAGGGCCATGGCCGGGCGGGTGATCGAGATTCGCTTGTCCAGTCCGGTGCCGATGCTGCTGCAACTGCTCGCCCAGCCGGAATTGGCGTTGTCGCTCGGCGGGGCGGGGAGTGGCGACATGGCGATGGAGCACCCGCCGGCGCATTGCTCGCGCCCGGCGCAGCAATGCGCCGCGCTGGCGGTGCTGACGATGAAGCCGCCCGTCGAACGCGGCATTCCCGAGGCGGAAGACTGGCACGAATACGTCCGCGAGATCGACTTGCGAGCGGCGACCGCGCGCGAAGCGGTGAAGCTGTTCGACGATGGAGAGGTGAGCCTCGTCCTCGGCGGCCGGATCGGCGCCTTGCCGCTGGCAGACGTCGGGCCCCTGTCGCGTGGCACCGTGCAGCTGGACCCGGTGATCGGCCTGTTCGGCCTCCACGTCCGCCGTGCGCAAGCACTGCTGGAAAGGCCCCGCGAGCGTGAGGCGCTGGCCATGGCGATCGACCGCGCGGCCCTTATCGCGCCGTTCAACATCGATGGCTGGGTGCCGACCACGCGTGTGGTGGCGCCCGGCCTGCTCGACGATCCCGGCACGGTTCCCGAACGCTGGAGCGGGCGGCCCATCGAAGCGCTGAGAGCGGAAGCGAGCGCCCGCGTGGCCGCCTGGCGGCGCGAGAACGGCGCCGCCGAAGCAAGCCTTGCCCTGGCCATCGATCGCTCGCCCGGCCTCGATATCCTGTTCCGCGAGCTGGCCGCGCAGTTCGGCGCGGTCGGCATCAGGTTGGAACGGGCGAAATCCGTGCGCGAGGCCGATCTGGTGCTGCTCGATCGCGTCGCGCGCTATGCCGATTCGCGCTGGTTCCTCAATCAGTTCAACTGTTCGCTGGGCAATGGCGCCTGCACGCCGCAGGCCGATCGCCTGGTGCGCGAGGCACTCGAAGCCGACAATACGGGCGCGCGTGCCGAAAAGCTCGCCGAAGCGGAAGCCGCGCTGACGATGGACAACGTCTTTATCCCGTTCGGCTCGCCGCTGCGCTTCTCGCTGGTTCGCGGCACGGTGCAGGGCTTCGTGCCCAATCGCTGGGCGTTCCATCCCTTGCCGCCGCTGGCGACCATTCCCAGATAGCCGGTGTGACAGACCGGCCGCAGCGCCCGCGCCCCATGGGGCTTCCCACAGGCAACGATCCGGCCGCCGTGCGCCGCCGGATCGAGGCGCTGGAACACGTGCTCGAACGCAGCTTCGTGATCCCCGTGATCAACCGTCCCGTCGGGCTCGATGCGGTCGCCGGCCTGGTCCCGGTCGTCGGCGATGTCGTCACCGCCGCGATGGGGGCGTACATCGTGTGGGAAGCAAGCAACCTCGGTATGCCCAAGTGGAAGCTGTGGCGCATGGCCGGCAACGTGGCTTTCGACGCGGCCCTCGGCGCCGTTCCCCTGGCGGGGGACCTGTTCGATTTCCTGTTCCGCTCGAACACCCGCAATCTGCGGATCGTCAAGCGGCACCTCGACAAGCACCATCCCCTGATCGAGCAATAGGCGCGGGCTCGGGGGCCTCCCCCTTCCGCTCCCGTTACTCGTCATTCCCGCGAAAGCGGGAACCCAGTCGGCTCTTGAGTCGATGCGACTTACCTGCTGCTCTGACGGCAAGCCTCACTACGACACACCTCTCCGCGCAAACCTCGATTCATCCGCAGCTTATCCCTGCCCGCCCGGTGACTCGCCCCGATCGAGTCCGCTAATCGCCGGTGCATGGCCGCGGCATCCGCCCCTACGCCGATGATGGCACAGTACCTCGCCTTGAAGCGTGAGGCGGGCGATTGCCTGCTGTTCTACCGCATGGGCGATTTCTTCGAGCTGTTCTTCGACGATGCGAAGGCGGCCAGCGCGATCCTCGACATCGCGCTCACCAGCCGGGGCGAGCACGATGGCGCGCCGATCCCGATGTGCGGCGTGCCGGTCCATTCGGCGGAAAGCTACCTCGCTCGCCTGATCAAGGCCGGCTGCCGGGTGGCGATCGCCGAGCAGGTCGAAAGCCCGGAGGAAGCGAAGAAGCGCGGCGGATCGAAAGCCTTGGTGGCACGCGCCATCGTCCGCTTCGTCACCGCAGGCACGCTGACCGAGGAAGCCCTGCTGGAACCGCGCCGGGCCAATGTCCTCGCCGCGATGTGCGAGGTGCGCGGCACGTGCGGCATCGCCGCCTGCGACATTTCCACCGGGCGCATGGAGCTGGAGGAATGCCCGCCGGAAAGCCTCGCCGCCGCCCTGGCGCGCCTCGGCGCCAGCGAATTCGTCGCCCCCGAAGATCTCCCCAGCCACTGGGGGGAGGGCCTCTCCGCATCCGGCGCCATCCCTCGTCCCCGTGCGGATTTCTCCAGCGACGAAGGCGAAGCCCGGCTCAAGGCCGTCCACGGCGTCGCCACGCTGGATGGTTTCGGCAGCTTCAGCCGGGCGATGCTGGCGGCGGCCGGCGGGCTGATCGCCTATCTCGATCATGTCGGCCGGGGCAGCCTCCCCCTGCTGCTGCCGCCCGTCGTCCGCGCGGCGGGGACGACGCTGGCGATGGACGAAGCGACGCGAGCCAGCCTCGAAATCCTCGAGGCGCAGGGCGGCGGGCGCGCCGGCAGCCTGCTCGCCGCCGTGGATCGCTGCGTCACCGGCGCCGGCGCGCGGCTGCTGGCGGAAGACCTCGCCGCCCCGCTCGCCCGCGCGGAGGAAATCGAGGCGCGGCTCGATCTGGTCCACTGGCTTTACCAGGACCCGTTGCTGCGCGGCGACTTGCGTGACGTGCTGCGCGCCTTGCCGGACCTCGGCCGCGCTCTGGGCCGTATTGTCGCCGGGCGGGGGTCTCCGCGCGATCTGGGGCAGGTGCGCGATGGCCTGGCCGAAGCGCGCCGCATTCACGATTTCCTCCACAACCGTGCCGACAAGCCTGCGCTGCTGCAAGCCCTGCTGCCCGATCTTGCCGGCCACGGCGCGCTGACCGATCATCTGGCGCGCGCCCTGGTGCCCACGCCGCCCACGGAACGTTCGCAAGGCGGCTTCATCGCCGAAGGCTATGACGCCGCGCTTGATGAGCTGCGGCAGGTATCGAGCCATTCCCGCCGCGCGATCGCCGCGCTCGAAGCGCGCTATCGGGACGAGACCGGGATCGCCGCCCTCAAGATTCGCCACAACGGCGTGCTCGGTTATTTCATCGAGGTGCCGGCCCGTCACGCCGATGCGCTGATGGCGCCCGACAGCGGCTTCACCCATCGCCAGACAATGGCCGGCGCGGTACGTTTCAACTCGCTCCACCTGCACGAGGAAGCGACGCGCATCGCGGAAGCGGGCGGCCACGCCCTGGCGGCGGAAGAGGCGCATTTCGAAGAGCTGGTGGAAGCGGTTTCCGCCGCGCGGGAACGGATCGCCCGCACGGCCGCCGCGCTCGCCCGGATCGATGTCGCGGCCGGGCAGGCGGAGCGCGCGGCCGAAGGCGGCTGGTCCCGGCCGGAGATCGTCGATCGCGCCTGTCTCGAAATAGAAGCCGGCCGCCATCCGGTGGTGGAGGCGGCTCTGGCACGCGGCGGGGATCGCTTCGTGGCCAACGATTGCCGGCTCGGCCCGGACGATCGGCTGTGGCTGGTCGGCGGTCCCAACATGGGCGGCAAATCCACCTTCCTGCGGCAGAATGCGCTTATCGTCCTGCTGGCGCAGGCGGGTGGCTATGTGCCTGCCGCGCGCGCCACGGTGGGTCTGGTGGACCGCCTGTTCAGCCGCGTCGGCGCCAGCGACAACCTCGCGCGCGGCCGCTCCACCTTCATGGTGGAGATGGTGGAAACCGCGGCGATCCTTTCCCAGGCGGGCGAACGCAGCTTCGTCATCCTTGACGAGATCGGGCGGGGCACGTCCACTTACGATGGCCTGGCGCTCGCCTGGGCTGTGGCAGAGGCGATCCACGAAAACATCCGCTGCCGCTGCCTCTTCGCCACTCATTATCACGAACTGGCTCGGCTGGCGGAAACCTGCCCCGCGCTCTCCCTGCACCATGTCCGTGCCAAGGAATGGAAGGGCGATCTGGTCTTGCTGCACGAAGTGGCCGATGGCGCCGCTGATCGCAGCTATGGCCTGGCCGTGGCCAAGCTCGCCGGGGTGCCGGCGGCGGTGATCGCCCGCGCGCGGCAAGTGCTCGACAAGCTGGAGAAAGGCCGTGCGGAAACGGGCGGGCTCGCCGCCGGCCTGGGTGAACTGCCGCTGTTCGCCGCCGCCGCCCACGCGGAAGAGGAACAGGCCGATACCGTGCGCGATCGGCTGGCGGAAACCGACGTGGACGCGCTCTCGCCCCGTGATGCGCTCGACTTGCTCTACGAACTCAAGCGCACGGCCGCACAGCGATGAATCCTTAACCACCGGCGGGTCATACTAGGCCCATGTTCCCACTTGGGCCCAAGCTGAACACGGTCTTCGCCAGCCGCTGGAAGGCGCTTTTCTGGGCCGGCGGCGTGCTGCTCACGGCTTACTGCACGGTGCCTTCAGCGGATGATAGCGGCAAGGCGCAAGCCGATCAGACGGCCAAGACCGGCGCGCATGAAAATCCCTGGGCGCTCGATTCCAAGTAAGTAAGCTCGGAAGGTCATCTCTCCCTGAATCGTCATTGCGAGCGTAGCGACGCGATCATGCCTAATCCGCCGCGCCCGCGCGGTTGCCCTCATCAGTGCCGTCGCCCAGCAGATCGTCTTCCTTGTTCTCCGGGCCGTACTTGTCCTCGTTGTCGTCCATGTTCGGCTCGCCGCGATAGGCGTCCATATCGATCCGGCCTGACTGCTCCATGTCGCGCATCCGGTCGATCAGGTCCTGCGAAGAATCGTCCATCACCTCGCCCGCGTCATCCGGCTTGGCGCTGTCGAGCGGGCTGGGATCGCGCGCTTCGCCGTCGAGCGCTTCGTCGGCGATGGACTGGGCCTGCTCGGCCTCGTCGTCGTCCTGTTCGTCATTATAGAGCTCGGGCGCCTGGTCAGGGGGAACCTCTTCGCTGGCGGGGCGGGGGCGGTCGGTCATGGCGAATTCTCCTTCGCCCGTTTCAACGCCGGCCTGTCCGCGCCGGTTCCTTCGCCGCGCGCGCTGACGTCAGCGGCTGGCGCCCGGTTGCCACAGCGGATCGCGGCCCCCGTTCACCACACGCGCCAGCACGAAGAGATAGTCCGACAGCCGATTGATATAGGCCAGCGCCGCCGGATTGGCCGCCTCCTCGGCCGCCAGCGCCGTCATCGTCCGTTCCGCCCGGCGCACGGCGGCACGGGCGATATGCAGCCGCGCCGCCGCCTCGCTGCCGCCTGGCAGGATGAAGCTGCGCAGCGGTTCCAGCGTTTCGTTCAGGGCATCGATGCGCCGTTCCAGCCACTCGACTTGGCCGGGCACGATCCGCAGGACCATGTCGGACGGCGCGAAATCCTCTCCCGGCGTGGCGAGGTCGGCGCCGAGATCGAACAGATCGTTCTGGATGCGCGTCAGGTCGCCGGCATGGTCGGCGGCGGCGAGCTGGGCCCAGCCGATCGCGGTGTTCGCCTCGTCCACCGCGCCCACGGCTTCCAGCCGCGGCGCATGCTTGGGCAGGCGCGAACCGTCGACCAGGCCGCTGGTCCCGCCGTCACCCGTGCGCGTGTAGATCTTGTTGAGCCGGACCACGGCGCGCCGATCAGCTCGTCATCATCAGCAGCACGGCCACGATGACGATCGCCAGCGCCTGATACTTGATGCGCGCCATCATCATGCGGTTCTGCTGCAGCTGCATTTCCTTTTGCCGATCGCTGCCCGATTCGATGTCGTCGCGGTAGGATCGCAGAAAGGCGATCACGCCGCGCACCAGGGAAACGACCACCATCACCATGGCGGCGATCAGCAGGATAACGAGGACGGTTTTCATGGTTTCGCCCCTATACCCGGCGAGACGCTAATGCCAGCGGGCAGACGGCCTTCGCGCAAGGCATCGGCCAACGCCCGCCCATCCTCGCCGGCGCGCCGCCGGGCGGCCAGGCCGAGATCGCGCGTGCCGGAGCCGCGCCGCTTGGCGAGCTTGCGGCCGGTCTCGTCCACCAGCAGCGGATGGTGATGCCAGGTCGGCATGGGCAGGCCCAACAGGGCTTGGAGCAGGCGGTGGACATGGGTCGCGGCGAACAGGTCCATGCCGCGGGTGACCAGCGTCACCCCATCGGCCGCGTCGTCGATCGTCGCGGCCAGGTGATAGCTTGCGGGCGTCGCGCGGTCCTTGCGCACCAGCACCACGTCCCCCGCCAGATCGGGCCGTGCTTGTTGCTCGCCATGCAACTGATCCACCCAGGTCAACGGGCCGGTGCGGCGCAGCGCTTCGGAAACGTCGAGTCGCCAGGCGACATCGCCGGCGGGATCGACATCGGCCGCGCGGCAAGTGCCGGGATAGACCGGGCCATCCGGCCCTTCCGCGCGCACTGCCCTGGCGATCTCGGCACGGGTGCAGCGGCACGGATAGAGCAGGCCCATCGCGCGCAGCCGAGCGGCGGCCGCCGCATAGCTTAGCACGCGGGCCGATTGCGGCGGGACTTCGTCCCATTCCAGCCCCAGCCAGGCCAGGTCCGCCCGGAACTCCGCTGCCAGCTCGGGGCGGGAGCGGGCGCCGTCAATGTCCTCGATCCGCAGGAGAAAGCGCCCGCCGGCCGCCAGCGCCTGATCGTGCGCCACCACGGCCGAAAAGGCGTGGCCCAGGTGCAACGGCCCATTCGGGCTGGGGGCGAAGCGGGTGACGATCACGGCGCTGTCATGCCCCGGTGCTCCTTCCTTGCGCCAGCGATTCGCACAGGCCGCCGGGGATTTCCGTTTCTGTAACAGGCTTGACGCTTTTGCCCGCAAATGCTTCCCCCACGCCTCAGGAAGGAACGCCCAGGTGTTCAAGGCCGAACTGATCGATCGGGCCGCCCGTTTTCGCAGCGCGGAGGGGGACCCGGTCCGGAAGCTGGAAAGCTGCCCGGCGCTGGTGCTCAACGCCGATTACACGCCCCTGTCGTACTATCCGCTCAGCGTCTGGCCCTGGCAAACGGCGATCAAGGCCATCTTCCTCGAACGGGTGGACGTGGTCGCCACTTACGACCGGATGATCCATTCGCCCTCGCTCGACATGCAGATCCCCAGCGTGATCGCGCTCAGGCAATATGTGAAGCCGAGCGAGTTTCCCGCCTTCACCCGCTTCAACGTGTTCCTGCGCGACCGCTTCGCCTGCCAATATTGCGGCAGCCCGGAATCCCTGACGTTCGATCACGTCATCCCCCGGCGGCTGGGCGGAAAGACCACCTGGGAGAATATCCTCACCGCCTGCGCGCCGTGCAACATGAAGAAGGGCGGGCGGACCCCGCCGCAAGCGCACATGAGGCCGCTCGTCACGCCGATCCGGCCGACGAACTGGCAGCTCCAGCAGCACGGCAAGCGCTTCCCGCCCAACTACCTTCACGAAACCTGGCGCGACTGGCTTTATTGGGACATCGAGCTGGAGGAATAGTCGCCGCCGCGCCCGGTTTTTCGCTTGCCGCGCGGCTTTGCATCGCTAGGGCGGTTTCACGGGAAACAGAACTTGTCAGAGGGCTCATTGGCCGAGGATACGAAGACCGACAGCTTCACGGCGCGCGAAGCGCTCTTCTATCATGAGGCGATCCGCCCGGGTAAGATCGAGATCATCGCGAGCAAGCCGATGGCGACGCAGCGCGACCTCAGCCTGGCCTATTCGCCCGGCGTCGCGGTGCCGGTGCAGGCCATCGCCGATGATCCTGCCAACGCGGCGAAGTACACCGCCCGTTCCAACCTCGTCGCGGTGATTTCCAACGGCACCGCCATTCTCGGCATGGGCAACCTGGGGGCGCTCGCTTCCAAGCCGGTGATGGAAGGTAAGGCGGTGCTGTTCAAGCGCTTCGCCGACGTTGACGCGATCGATATCGAGCTTGCCACCGAGGATCCGGAAAGGTTCATCGATGCCGTCGCGCTGATGGAGCCGAGCTTCGGCGGCATCAACCTGGAGGACATCAAGGCCCCCGAGTGCTTCGTGATCGAGCAGGCGTTGCGCGAACGGATGAACATCCCGGTGATGCACGATGACCAGCACGGCACGGCGATCATCTCCGCCGCCGGGGTGCTCAACGCCTGCTATCTCACCGGGCGCGCGCTGAAGGACGTGCGCATGGTGGTCAACGGCGCGGGCGCCTCCGCCATCGCCTGCACCGCGCTGATCAAGGCGCTGGGCGTGCCCAACGATAACGTGATCATGTGCGATCGGGCCGGCGTGATCTATCGCGGCCGCGACAACGTGGACCAGTGGAAAAGCGCGCATGCGATCGACACCGACGCGCGGACGCTGGAACAAGCCCTGGTGGGGGCGGATATCTTCCTCGGCCTGTCCGCCGCCGGAGCGCTGAAGCCGGAATGGGTCGCGAAGATGGCCGATCAGCCGATCATCTTCGCGATGGCCAATCCGGATCCCGAAATCACGCCCGACGACGCCAAGGCCGTGCGGCCCGATGCGATCATCGCCACCGGCCGCTCGGACTATCCGAACCAGGTCAACAACGTCCTCGGCTTCCCGTTCATCTTTCGCGGCGCGCTCGACGTGCAGGCGACCGCGATCAACGAAGAGATGAAGATCGCCGCCGCCCGCGCCATTGCCGAGCTGGCGCGCCGCCCGGTGCCCGAGGAAGTGGCCGCCGCTTACGGCCGCTCGCAGCAGTTCGGGCGGGACTACATCATTCCCGCACCGTTCGATCCGCGGCTGATGGAAGTCGTGTCCTCCGCCGTGGCCCGCGCGGCGATGGACAGCGGGGTCGCCCAGGCGCCGATCGCCGATTTCGAAGCCTATCGCCACCAGCTCAAGAGCCGCCTCAACCCGACGACCTCGGTGCTGACCAGCGTCTATGCCGAAGTGAAGAACAATCCCAAGCGGGTGGTCTTCGCCGAAGCGGAAGAGGAAGTGGTGCTGCGCGCCGCGATCCAGTTTCAGGATTTCGGCTATGGCACGCCGGTGCTTGTCGGCCGCACCCAGGCGGTGCGTGACAAGCTGGTGGAACTGGGCGTCGGCAATCCCGATTCGTTCGAAATCCAGAACTCCGCCGATTCCGAGCTGGTGCCGCAGATGGTGGACTATCTCTACCGGCGGCTGCAGCGGCGCGGCTATACCGAGCGCGACGTGCGGCGCATGGTCAACCAGGACCGCAATACCTTCGCCTCGCTGTTGCTGGCGCTCGGCCACGGCGATGCGATGATCTCGGGCCTCACGCGCACGTTCGCCCAGACGATGCGGGAAGTCAGCCATGTGCTCGACCCGAAGCCGGGACAGGTCCCGTTCGGCGTGCACATGATGATCGGCAAGCACTATACGGTGTTCCTGGCCGATACGACGATCAACGAGCGGCCGGGCGCGGAAGAGCTGGCGCATATCGCCCGGGAAACCGCCGCCGTGGCGCGGCGCCTGGGGCATGAACCGCGCGTTGCCTTCCTGTCTTATTCCACCTTCGGCAATCCGCCGGGCCGCTGGCTGGGGAACATCCGCGACGCGGTGCACCTGCTCGATGAAGAGGATCCCGGCTTCGAGTACGAAGGCGAAATGGCGCCCGACGCGGCGCTCAACCCCCGGGTCAAGGCGCTCTATCCGTTCAGTCGCCTGTCCGGCCCGGCCAACGTGCTGGTCATGCCCGGCCTGCAATCGGCCAATCTTTCGGCCAAGCTGCTGCGCGAGCTAGCGGGCAACGCCACGATCGGGCCGATGCTGATCGGCATGGAAAAACCGGTGCAGATCGCGCCGATGACCGCCACGACACCCGATCTCCTTACGCTGGCAGTTCTGGCCGCAGCGGGCGTGGTGGGGTGAAGAAGGCGGGCACGCCGTGGCTGCTGGCCATGGGGCCGCTTATCCTTGTGATGGTCAGCCTGCCGCTGGCGCTGGGACTGATCGAGCCCAACGCGTTCTACGGCGTGCGCACCGCGGCCACGCGGGCGTCGGAAGCCGCCTGGTACCGCGCCAATCACGCGTCCGGCGTGGCCGGCGCGGCTGGCGGCCTCGTCGGTTTCGCGCTCAACCTTCGCGTGCTCGTAGGCCTAGCCGTGCTGATCGCCGTCACCGGGATCGCCGCCGCCTGAGCCGGGAAACATAGAGGGCTGAATCACCGGGGAGCGGGCATTTCAACCCCGCCAGGCCGCCGTCCGGATCGCGGCCGATTTGACATCGCGGGCCTGCCTTGTCAGGTTAGCCCCTCTCCACGACCCTTTTTTTGAAGAGGAATTGCCCGGCGCCATCGGCTTCGGGGCCCTGAAACGATGGCCTTACCCGACACCACTGCTCTGATTTCTCCCACTCTCGATCTGCTTCCCGGCTCGCCCCCCTGGCTTCAGGCCCTGGCCGGCATCGCCGTTCTGGTGTTCGCGGCCGCGGCTGCCAACTTCATCATCAAGCATGTCATCCTGCGGGTGATCGGGCGCATCGCGCCGGGCGACTGGCCGGTGCCGGCCACCATCGGTGCGCGGTTGGCCAATATCGTTCCGGCACTGATCGTATCGAGCGGCATAGCGCTGGTGCCGCACATTCCGCTCTGGATAGTCACGGTGACGCGCAACGTAGTCGGTGCCTTCATCATCCTGACGATCGCCCTGGCCATCAGTGCGGCGCTGACTTTCGCCAACGAGATCTACGCGCGCCGGCCCGATGCGGCCAGCCGGCCCATAAAGGGCTACATCCAGGTGGTGAAGATCGTCCTCTTCGTCACGGCGGCCATCCTGATGGTCGCCGTGCTGATGGAACAATCGCCGCTGCTTCTGCTGTCGGGACTGGGGGCCATGGCGGCGGTCCTCATGCTGGTGTTCAGCGACACGATCCTCTCGCTCGTCGCCTCGGTGCAGCTGACGTCCAACGACATGCTGCGCGTGGGCGACTGGATCGAAATGCCCGCCCTCAATGCCGATGGCGACGTGATCGACATCGCCTTGCACACGGTGAAAGTGCAGAACTGGGACAAGACGATCACCACAATCCCGACTCACCGGCTGATCTCGGAAAGCTTCAAGAACTGGCGCGGCATGCAGGAATCGGGCGGACGCAGGATCAAGCGTTCGCTTGCCATCGATCAGAACGGTGTCCGCTTTCTCGACGCCGACGAGATCGCCGGCCTGCGCCGCTTTGCGCTGCTGGACGATTACCTGGCCCATAAGCATGAGGAGATCGGTCACTGGAACCAGAAGCTTGCGCAGGCCGGCCGCGATCCCGTGAACGAGCGGCGTGTGACCAACGTCGGCACTTTCCGCGCCTATGTGCTCGCCTATCTGCGCGCGCACCCGCGGATCGCCCAGGACATGACCTTGCTGGTGCGGCAGCTCGATCCCACGGCGCAGGGCCTGCCGCTGGAAATCTACTGCTTCACCTCGACCACGCGCTGGGGCGATTACGAGGATATCCAGGGCGACATCTTCGACCATATCCTGGCGGTGCTGCCGCTGTTCGGCCTGCGCCTGTTCCAGACGCCCAGCGGCCTGGATCTTTCGCGGATGGCCGCGCCCGGCGGCGGGGGCCCTGCCGGTCTTGCGGCCAGTCTCGCGGCTTAGGCTGCGAGAGCGGCCTCAGCTCCACGCGCTCCACACGCCATAGACGCTGGTCAGGGTCAGCACCGTGCCGACCAGCACCAGCATCTGCTTGGGCGGGAAATGCTTGGCCGCCCAGGCGCCGAGCGGCGCGGCGAGGATGCCGCCGATCAGCAGGCCCAGCGTCGCCCCGGCAAGGTCCGCCACCCCGAGATGATAGATGAACGCGGCCGAGATGGTCACCGTCAGGAAGAACTCGGCCGAATTGACCGTGCCCACCACCTTGCGCGGATCGGCGCCCTGGATCAGCAGGTTCGATGTGACCACCGGCCCCCAGCCGCCGCCGCCCACCGCATCGAGAAAACCGCCGGCAAGGCCCAGCGGCGCCACCAGTTTCGCTTCCTTGAGCTTGGGCGGATACATCAGCCCGCGCCACAGGATGTAGAGCCCGATCACCGTCAGATAGATCAGCACGAACGGCTTCACGATGGTGGCATCCAGGCTGGACAGCAGATAGGCGCCCAGGAACCCGCCGATCATCCCGGGGATGACCAGCCGGATAAACAGCTTCCCATCCACGTTGCGGTGGAACAGGTGGCTGAGGCCGGACGTGGCGGTGGTGAAGCACTCCACGATATGCACCCGCTGCGAAGCGAGCGCCGGCGGCACCCCGAGCACGCCGACCAGCAGCGTGTTCGAGATCACCCCGAACGCCATGCCCAGTGCGCCGTCCACCAGCTGGGCAGCGAATCCCACCCCGATGAAGGGCAGCAGGGCGGCAAGATCGAATTCGCCAAAATGCATGCAGCAGGCTCCCGGTCTATCCGTCGCGCGTTAGCGAGCGCTTTCTCAACCAAAAAGATAGAGAATCAATCTGGCTGGGAAGCGAGCCTATTTCGATCAATTGCGGCTTATCTGCGGCGATAGCGGAAGTACCAGACCTCGTGCCCCTCGCGCCGGGCCTTCGCCTCATAGCGGGTTTCGCTCCATCCGCCGGGCCGGCGCTGCCAGCTTTCAGGCCCCTCGACGAGCCATTCGAAGGCATCGGCATGGCGCCGCATCACCATCAGCGCGTGGCGCAGGTAGACCGGGTGATCGGTGCCGAAGCGCAGCTCGCCCCCAGGCTTCAACTTGCGCGCGAACATCTCGACCGGCCCATCGTTCATCATCCGCCGCTTGGCGTGGCGCGCCTTTGGCCAGGGATCAGGATGCAGCAGGTAGATGAACGACAAGGCGCCATCGGGCACTCGGCGCAGCACGTCCAGCGCATCGCCGTGGTGCAGGCGGACATTGGCCAGCGGCGCATGGGCCCCGTGGTCGCCGCTCACGTGCATCAGCGCCTGGGCCACGCCGTTGATGAAGGGTTCGCAGCCGATAAAGCCGTGATCGGGCAGCATATCGGCCCGCGCGGCGAGATGCTCCCCGCCGCCGAAGCCGATCTCGAAATGGAGCGGGCAATCGTGACCGAACAGGCGCTCGGCCGTCACCGGCCCTTCGTCCGGCACCGCGATTCGCGGCAGCAGATCATCCACCAGCGCCTGCTGCCCCGCGCGCAGGGCTTTCCCCTTCGATCGGCCGTAAAGCCGGTTGAGCGTGATCGGATCGCCTGCCTTGTGCGCGGTCATGGCGGAGCGCTTTGCTCACCGAGCCGCGCTTGTCCAGACGGTCTCAGCCGCTGCCGGCGCCGCGCATGTAGGCGGCTACCGCCTGCGTTCGAGAGTTCACGCCCATCTTGTCGAAAATCCCGGTCATCCTGTTGCGGACCGTCTTCGGGGCGATGCTCAATTCCAGCGCGATCGCGTCGCCATTCAGGCCGCGGCTCATCAGTTCCAGTATCTCGCGTTCGCGAAGCGACAGGCTGCCGGCCCCTTCGGCTGCGGGGGCGGGGCTGACGAACCGGTCGAACGCGGCGAGAATTCGGAGGAAGGCCGGGTCGCGCCCCAGCATGATGTGATTTTCGCTGTCGACCTCGATGTATTCGGCCCCCGGGATGGCACCCGCGGCTTCTCGCGCCCATTCCGGCAGGACGACGCGATCATGCGATGGCTGGATGACCAGGGTCGGCGTGGCGATCCGGGGAAGGCAGGCGCTGGCGTCGGTCGCAGCGTCGGCGGCGAAGAAACGCCATGCATCGTCCTCATCCACGGACTGCAACAAGTGCCCGGGGCTCCATCGGGCTTCCTCTTCGGTCGGATCGGGGACCAGCAGGCTGGAAGCCAGCGTTCGAGGACCGGGAAAGCGCTCCCCCCAGCCGGTTCGCACAAGTTCGAGAAACGCATCCGCCGCGGCGGCCCGGCGCCCATTGCCGATCGTCTTCATGCCGCGAATGGCCGGGGCATAGAGAACGAGGTGCGAGAGACGTTCGGGACAGGCGGCCGCAAAACTGGCCGCGGCCGCCGCCGCTTGTGACAGCGCCAGGAGAACGAAGGGCCTCTCGCCGCAGGCCGCCTCGGCCACCGCGGCCAGATCCTCGGTCCAGACAGCAAGCCCCTGCTCCGTCACTCCGCGCTGGCTCGACCCGCATCCGCGATGGTCGTAGCGGACGAGGCGGTAGCGCTCGCTGAGATAACGGACGAGATCGCGCCGCAAGGGGTTTTCCCTGTCCCGGCGCAAGTCGGTGATCGAGTTGGCGCCCTGCAGCACCGTCAGCGGTCCGGCGCCGGACTCCGTCCAGGCGATCCGCGTGCCGTCCCGCGAAAAGGTATAGCGGATACGCTCTTCGACCACGTGGCCTCACCCCTTCTCAAGGCGGCCTGGGACACTTGTCCCGCGATTTCGGCGTCCCCGGCCCCTCGCCGGGACATTAGCCCCATTTGTCCGCTGCTGGAATATGGGCAAACCGGGCCAGGCAGCGGCATATCGGGAGACGGTTCACATGGCCTCGTTGCCCCTCAAGACGGCACCCGCCCGTTCATCGCAGGATCGCGAACGACTGTTCTTCCTGGCCATGTCGCTCGCGGTGGCGGCGATGGTGGTCGGCGGGTTCGGGCTGCGCATCGTCCTTGGCGTCACCAACTTCGCGCAGCCGTGGTGGGTCCATGTCCATGCCGTCAGCTTCATGGGCTGGATCGCGCTCTACATCGCTCAGAACGCGCTCGTGGCGGCGCACCGGGTCGACCTGCATCGCCGGCTGGGTATTGCCGGTGCGGTCTTCGCGGCCTGGATTGTCGTTGTCGGCCTTGCGCTTACTGTCCAGATGGTCGCCGAAGGGCGTTCGCCGCCCTTCTTCATGCCGGGATTCTTCCTTGTCCTGAACGCGCTCAACGCGGCGTTTTTCGCCGGCCTCTTCTAGGTTGCGATCGCCCTTCGCGCGCGCCCCGATTGGCACCGCAGGCTGATGCTGTGCGCGGTGCTGTGCGTCAGCATCCCAGGCATCGCGCGCTGGATCATCCTCAGTGGCCTGACGCCCGGCCCATGGCCGCATGTCCTGACGGTGGGCCTGCTGCTGGTGCCGGCGGCGGTATTCGACTGGCGCACCCGGGGCCGCGTCCATCCCGCCTATATCTGCGGCTACGCCGCGCTGGTCGTCATGACGATGCTCATCGCGCCGCTGTCCAGGCTGCCCGTTGTCGTGCGGCTGGCCGACGCGATCCTGGCGCGCGGAACGTTCTTCTGAATCGCAGGGCGTCGGCATCACCAAAGAAAACCGCCCCGGACCGAAGTCCGGGGCGGCATCTTGTCCATACCAGGAGAGGGTCTGGAATCAGGCCGCTTCGACCTCTTCGCCCGGTTCGCGCAGCACGTAGCCGCGGCCCCAGACGGTTTCGATGTAATTTTCGCCGCCGCAGGCGCTCGACAGCTTCTTGCGCAGCTTGCAGATGAACACGTCGATGATCTTGAGTTCCGGCTCGTCCATCCCGCCATACAGGTGGTTGAGGAACATTTCCTTGGTCAGCGTGGTGCCCTTGCGGAGCGAAAGCAGCTCCAGCATCGCATATTCCTTGCCGGTCAGATGGACGCGGGCGCCATCCACTTCCACCGTCTTGGCATCGAGGTTCACCGCCAGCTTGCCGGTGCGGATGATCGATTGCGAGTGGCCTTTCGAGCGGCGCACCACGGCATAGATGCGGGCGACCAGCTCGTCACGGTGGAACGGCTTGGTCACGTAATCGTCGGCGCCGAAGCCGAAGCTGCGGATCTTCGAATCCATCTCCGAAATGCCGGACAGGATCAGCACCGGCGTCTGCACCTTGGCCACGCGCAGCTTCTTCAGCACGTCGTAACCGTGCATGTCAGGCAGGTTCAGGTCGAGCAGGATGATGTCGTAATCATAGAGCTTGCCGAGATCGAGCCCCTCCTCGCCCAGATCGGTCGAGTAGACGTTGAAACCTTCGGTCGTGAGCATCAGCTCGATCGCCTTGGCCGTCGTCGGCTCGTCTTCGATCAGCAACACGCGCATGGGAAACGCCCCTCCTCGGCCCGCCGGTAACACACTGCTAAGAGGTGTTGATCGCAATTAACCACGCAACCTCTCAACGAAAAAGGTTAATTAACGGTAAACGGGGCGCGCCGGGAGACAGCGAGTCCTTTCGGCCACAGGCGGGAGCCGGCCCGCGCCGCCCCTAGGCCACCCGCGCCAACCGCTTCTGGCGCCGGCGCTGGACGGAGCTGCCGATGCCGATCGCCTCGCGGTATTTGGCCACGGTGCGGCGGGCCAGATCGAAACCCTTGGCGCGCAGCAGTTCCACCAGCTTGTCGTCTGACAGGATGTCGTCGGGGCTTTCCGCATCGCACAGCGCGCGGATCTCGGCCTTGACGGTTTCCGCCGAGACGGCGCCTTCGCCATCGGTCGAGGCGATGCCGCTGGTGAAGAAGTACTTCAGTTCGAACGTGCCGCGCTTGCAAGTGAGGTACTTGTTCGACGTGACCCGGCTCACCGTGCTTTCGTGCATGCCGATCGCTTCCGCCACCGTGCGCAGCGTCAGCGGCTTGAGCTGGGAGACGCCCCGGCGGAAGAAGCCTTCCTGCTGCCGGACGATTTCCGAGGCGACCTTGAGGATCGTCTTCTGCCGCTGGTCCAGCGCCTTCACCAGCGCGCGCGCGTCGGCCAGCTTCTCGCCCAGCCAGCCGCGCGAAAGCTTGTCGGCGCAGCAGCTACGCAGTTCCACGTAGTAGGACCGATTGAGCACCAGCCGCGGCAAGGTCGCCTGGTTGAGCGCGATGTCCCAGCCCCGCTCGGCATCGCCGGTGACGAGCACGTCCGGGACCACCGGCGCGCTTTCGCCGCCGCCGAACCGGAGGCCCGGCTTGGGATCGTAGCCGCGCAGTTCGGCCAGCATGTCGGCGAAGTCCTCGTCATCCACCTCGCACATCCGCTTGAGCCGGGCGAACTCCCCGCGCGAAACCAGCTCCAGGTTCTCGATCAGCCGCGCCATGCACGGGTCATAGCGATCGGCTTCCCTCGCCTGGAGCGCCAGGCATTCGGCCAGCGTGCGTGCGCCGACGCCCGTGGGGTCCAGCGTCTGGACCACGGCCAGCGCTTCCTCCACTCGCGCCAGCGGTACGTCCAGATCCTCCGCCACCTCGCGCAGGGAGGTGTGGAGATAGCCCGCCTCGTCGAGCAGATTGATGAGATGCCGGGCGATGAAGACCAGCCGCGCATCGTCGCTGGCGGCGCCGACCTGGGTTTCGAGATGCTGGGCCAGCGTCGGCCCATCGCCGCCGCGCTCGCCGATGTCCGGGCCTTCCGCTCCGGCGGAACCGGCGGCGCCCCAGTCTCCCGTATCGCGGTCGCGGTCGAGAGCCGTCGGATCGATATCGAGCGGCGCATCCGCTTCGCCCTGGCCGCGCAGGATCAGTTCATCGGCGGTCGGCTCCGGGCGCGGCTCGTCAGGCGCGTCGGGCGCGGCGACGGGCGCCTCGCTCCGAAGGTCCCCGGCTTCAAGCAGGGGATTGCTTTCCAGCGCTTCACCGATGAACGTTTCGATTTCGAGGTTGGACAGCGCCAGCAGCTTGATCGCCTGCTGGAGTTGCGGCGTCATCGTCAGCGATTGCGTCTGCCGCAGGTCGAGACGCGGAGCCAACCCCATCGTCAGGCTTTCGCTCGGGCCGAGCCATGCTCGTCCTGATGTCCGGCGCCGGGCGCAGCGACTGACACGGTCAGGCGCGGATCGACGCCACTCATAGTTCGAAGCTTTCCCCCAGGTAGAGCCGGCGCACATTGGGATCGGCAACCAGGTCTTCCGGGCTGCCGGCGAACAGCACCTGGCCGCCGTAGATGATGCAGGCGCGATCGACGATGTCGAGCGTCTCGCGCACGTTGTGGTCGGTGATCAGCACGCCGATCCCGCGCCGCTTCAGGTCCTTCACCAGTTCACGGATATCGCCGATGGAAAGCGGGTCGATGCCGGCGAACGGTTCGTCCAGCAGCATGATCGACGGCTTGGCCGCCAGCGCGCGGGCGATTTCGCAGCGGCGCCGTTCGCCGCCGGAAAGCGCCATGGCGGGGCTGTCGCGCAGCCGCGCGAGGTGGAATTCGTCCAGCAGCCGCTCCAGCTCCGCCGCGCGGGTGTGCTTGTCGGGCTCGGTCATCTCGAGCACGCAATCGATATTCTGGGCCACGGTCATCCCGCGGAAGATGCTGGTTTCCTGCGGCAGATAGCCGAGGCCCAGGATCGCCCGGCGGTACATCGGCAGCTTGGTGACATCGACGCCGTCCATCAGGATGCGCCCCGAATCCGGCCGCACCAGGCCCATGATCGAATAGAAGCAGGTGGTCTTGCCAGCGCCGTTGGGGCCGAGCAGGCCCAGCACCTCGCCCTTGCCGACGGTCAGCGAGATGTCGCTGAGCACGGCGCGCTTGTCGTAACTCTTGGCGATGGACACCACTTCCAGCCCGCCCTGCGGGATCGGCGGCGCGGCGTTCACGGGCGCGTCGGCCATGGCTTCGGCCAGGGATCGGGTGTCGATAGCGTCGGGCTCGAGCTCGGTCATGCCTCGGGATTTAGCATCTGGGCGGCGGGATTGAACCCCGCTTGGCAAGATTCGTGCATGGACCGGGGCCGGCGTGGGCTTGAATGCCGGGAACCCCGGTGAGATAGTCCCGATTCGGGGAATGAGAGGAGAAAGGCATGGACAAGGCGCAACGGCCGTCCGCGGCGAAGCAGATGCACGCAAGCCGCAAGCTGGATTGGCGCCGGAAGATGAGCGACAACGTCGCCTATGCGCTGCTGGTCTATACCGGCTTGCAGATCTTCTGGACCATGACGACGCTCAAGACCGGCCACGGCTCCGCGCTGCCTTATCTTGCCCTAGTGGTGCTGATCGCCGCGATCATCCCCGCCTGCCGCCTGTTCGAAAAACGCTGGGCCGCGCTGAGCGACAGCGAGGCGGCCAATCCCGAATTCGCCAGCCGCTTCCGCCGCGACCAGATCGTGCTGTGGCTCTGCGCCCTCGGCCTCCCGCTGGTGCTGACGGGGGTGTTCCGGGCCATCACCGCGCTGTTCTGATCGCAGACGGCCGGTTTGCGATCAGCCGGTCTTGGCCCGCTCGATCGCCTCTACAACGATTCGCCGCGCTGCGGCCGCGTCGCCCCATTCGCCGATGCGGACCCACTTCTCGCTTTCCAGATCCTTGTAGTGGGTGAAGAAGTGCTCGATCTGCTGGAGCACGATAGAGGGCAGGTCCTGCCGCTCGCCGACATCGGAATAATACGGGAAAGTCGTGTCCATGGGCACGCAGATCAGCTTCTCGTCGCCGCCGTGCTCGTCTTCCAGGTTGAGCACGCCGATCGGTCGGGCGCGCACCACGCAGCCGGGGATGAAGGGTGAACGGGCGACCACCAGCGCGTCGAGCGGATCGCCATCGGGCGAAAGGGTGTGCGGCACGAAGCCGTAGTTCGCCGGATAGCGCATCGGCGTATGCAGGATGCGATCGACGAACAGGGCGCCGCTCTTCTTGTCGAACTCGTACTTCACCGGCTCCCCGCCCACCGGCACTTCGATGATGACGTTGAGGCTTTCCGGCGGATTGTCGCCAACCGGGATATATTCGATACGCATGGATGCTCGCTTCCTTCGAGAGGATCGGCACCCCCTCCTTTTTTTGAGGCGCGCGCTAGCCGATGGATCGCTGCTTGGCGAGACTCGAATTGCCCGCGCCGGTGAAGTGAGGCATCTTCCGCGGCAAAACGACGGAAGAGGACATTGCGATGCACGTAGGCTTGGCAACCGGCTTCGCCCATCAGCGCGGCAAGGATTACGACGACGCCCGCTTCGTGCGCGAGGAAGTCGAAAACCTCGTCATGGCGGAAGAGCTGGGGTTCGATTCGGTGTGGATCACCGAACACCATTTCACCGACTATTCGATGTCCAACGATCCCGTGCAGCTGTTGACCTATATCGCCGCCCGCACGCGGCACGTGAAGCTGGGCACGCAGTGCATCATCGTACCGTGGCATCATCCGGTGCGGCTGGCGGAGCGGATCGTCAACCTCGACATTCTCTCGGGCGGGCGCGTGATCCTCGGCTTCGGCGGCGGCCTGGCGCAGCATGAGTTCGCCGGGCTGGACGTGGACATGAACAAGAGCCGCGCGCTCTACAACGATATCCTCGAAGTGCTCATTCCCGCGCTGGAGACCGGCGTGATCGAGGGCGAGGGCGCGTTCGGCACGATCCCGCGCAGCGAGCTGCGGCCCCGCCCGATCAAGAGCTTCGAAGGCCGCAAGTTCTGCGGCAGCCTGTCGGGCAATTCGATGTACACGGCAGCCCGGCTGGGCTGCGGCAACATGATCCTGATGCTGCCCCAGCGCGGCAAGGACGTGCCGCCCGACAAGTACACCGCCGTGTGGCAGGAAGTGAACGGCCCGGGCACCACACCCCCGCCACCGATGCTGGGCGGCAATTACTACATCGATGAAAGCGCCGAATATGCCGAGGCGCAGGGCCGCAAGTACCTGGCCAACACCATGCGCGCGGCGATCCGCAACTATCACCTCGATACGCCGGGCAAGTTCCCGGACATCAAGGGCTACGAGCACTACGAGAACATGGTCCTCGCGCCCGAGGCGATCGCACCTTACGTGGAGGAATTCTCCAAGGGCGTGGTGGCCGGCACACCGCAGATGATCCTCGAGAGGATGTGGGAACTGAAGGAATTCTACCGGCCGCAGGGCTTCTTCCCCCATGTCTATTTCGGCGGCATGCCGCAGGAGGAAGCGCTGAAGAACATGCGCCTGTTCGCGGACAAGGTGCTGCCCGAACTCAAGAGCTGGGAAGCCGAAACCTCGATCGATGACCGGTTCCTGGAAGCGGCGGAATAGTCCTGTCTGGTTGAAACACTCGTCATTGCGAGCGTAGCGAAGCAATCCAGAGCGTTTTGCGCTGTCGCTCTGGATTGCTTCGCTACGCTCGCAATGACGATTCCAGGTTAGGTGAGCGTACTCTAACCCCCGCCCACCGCGTTGATCGCGAAGGCGATCACCCCGATGTTGAACACGAAGGCGCCGCAGCTGTGCAGCAGCGCCACGTAGCGGATTCTGCGCGAGGTGATCGCCACGTCCGAGGTCTGGAACGTCATGCCCAGGGTGAAGGCGAAATAAGTGAAGTCGCGATAGTCCGGCAGCGCGGTCTCGGGGAAGGACAGCCCGCCCGCGTCCTTTCCATCGCGCTGGCCGTAATAGATATGCGCGTAATGCAGCGCATAGATGCTGTTGGCGAAAAGCCAGATCAGCAGCAGGGTGCCGATCAGCTTGGCGATGGCCGCGGGTTCTCCGTGGCGGGCGGCGCCCATTTCGCCGGCGATCGCCGCCAGCACGGCGAAGGCCAGCAGCATCGTCAGCACCAGGACCAAGCCGCGGTTGGCGTCATTGGCGGCGGAATGAACGCGCATGTCCGCTGCCTTGGAAGACCGCACCAGGGGCACCAGCGAAAGCAGGAAGACCAGCGCGGCCGCATCGAACGCCATGGCCGCGTTGTCCGCCAAGTGCGTGGCGCCGAAGGCGGCGCGATGGGCCCAGAAGGCCAGCGGCAGAAGCGCTAGGAACAGCAGGAACCGGCCCGGCGCCAGCCGATTGCCGATGCCCTTTCTGGCGGCGCCGCGCGTCACGCCGCCGATGTAGCGCGCGCGTGTGGCGGCGTCACTTCGTTCTCGGCGCCAGCAGGCGGTCGAGCGGCTGCTCGCCCTTGCCGGCCGGCTCCAGCCACGGCCAGCGCAGGCCGCCGTGGTAATCGACCGGCACCGTCATGTAACGCTCCCCGCGCCGGACCAGCAGCTCGATCGGATCGTGCCCATCCTTCGCATCGGTGATCGCCTTCCTGATCCCGGCGGCGCTATAGGCTTCGCCGTTCACCGCCACGATCTGCGCACTGCTGACGATTCCCGCGTTGAACGCCGGGCTGCCCCACAACGTCGCGGTGACGGTGCCGTCCTTGCTCAGCGAGACGCCGAGCGAATACTGCAGGTTGATCGCGCCCGAGCCAGAGGTGCGGCCCTTTTCGTAAGGGTTCTGGTCTTCCTTCCACACCAGGCGGTATCCGGCCTTCTCCAGGCCGGCCAGCGGCGCAGGCTGGCCGGGGGTCTGGAAGCGGTCTTGCAGGAAGCTGGCCCAGTCATACGGATAGATGGCGTTCAGCGCCTCGACGATGTCGTCGAAGGTATAGGTCAGCACACCCCAGTCGCCATCGTTCATGCCGAAGAAGGCGCGGGCGAAATCGTCCAGGCCCTTCTTCCCGCGCGTGCCTTCGCGGATGATCTGGTCGGCCTCCAGCCATACCAGCAGCCCTTCGGAGTAATAGTCTTCGTTGCGGCTCAGCGAGCTATAGGGCTGCGGCCGTCGCGCATCGATGATCGGATCGAACGTGGTATCTTCCACCGAACGCCAGGCGCGGCCGGGCTGGACGGCATAGAACCCGGCCGAATTGGCCAGCGCCCCCAGCACCACGTCCTTGGATTGCAGGCCGGAACGGGCCGCCAGGACATAGCCCCAGAACTGGTCCTGCCCTTCGTACATCCACAGGAGACTGCCTTGCATCGGCTGGCGGTAATCGGGTGTCCACAGGGCGGCGGGGCGGCGGTACTTGCCGTTCCAGCTATGGTTGAATTCATGGGGGATGACGTTGCGGGCCCAGCCGTAATCGTCCCATTTCACGAATGTCTCGGGCTCGTAGTCGTTCTCGCTCGACCGGTGGTGCTCCAGGCCGATGCCGCCCATCCGATCGGTCAGCGCCAGCAGCAGGTCATAATGATCGAAGTGCTTCGCGCCGTAGATCGCCAGCGTCTCGTCCACCAGCTTCTCGAACATGGCCAGATGCTCCGGCGCCAGCACCAGCTGCTCGGGCTTGTCGGCCACCACGTCCAGCTTCACCGCGTGTCCCAGGTCCCATTGCTTCGCGTACTTGCCGGCGAAGACAGGCGAATCGACCAGCGTTTCGTAATCGACCGTGTCCCAGCTCACCGTGTCGCCGCGCACGTTCTTGCCGTCGAGCGCGGTGAACGCTTCCCAGCCGCTCGGGAATGTCACCGTGGGTGCGAAGCGGATCTGCCGCACATAGTGCCCGGCGGGATAGAGGCTCATCGCTTCCCACTGGAGATTGAGCATCTCCCGCGTCATCACGATGCGGCCCTCGCTGGTTTGCAGCGGCGAGGTGTAGACGAACCGCGCGGTCACTTCCTTCGCGCCCGAGGGCAGGGCAATGCGGAAGGCGTAGGTTTCGATCGGGTCCCGCCGCCAGGGGGCGGGCTTGCCATCCACTTCGAAGCGTACATCGGCGATCAGGTTCATGGCCCCGCGCGGGCCGTGCTTGCCGGGCAGCCATTCGGGCAGTTGTAGGATCAGCTCGCTCTCGCCCGGCGGCACGGGCACGGTCTCCACCACGCGGAATACCCCGCGCGTCACGTCGCTGGCGTCGATCGTCAGGCCGATCGTTCCGGGGAAGGGCACGTCCCGCGCGGCCGGAATCGTCCGCTCGGCGGGAACGGCGATGGGGGCGGATTGCGGAACGGATTGGGCGGCGCCGGTGCCCGTGGCGCCAAGCAGCAGGACGGCGAAGAGCGGGGCGGCCGCGCGAGATGTCGTCATGGACAGGGGTTTTGGCGGGAAGTAGGCGCGATCGCAACCGCTTGGCCGGCCACGCGCCGACGCGGCTTTGCGAGAGCCCGCATTGGAGGTAAGCGCGCCGACCATGGCGAAAATCGAAACCCCCCGCCCCATTCGCGGCACCCAGGACATCTTCGGCACCGAGGCGGAGGCGTTCGCTCACGTGGTCGAGACGTTCGAGCGCATCCGCAAGCTCTATCGCTTCCGCCGGGTGGAGATGCCGGTGTTCGAGAAGACCGAGGTCTTCTCCCGCTCGCTGGGCGAGACGACCGATGTGGTTTCGAAGGAAATGTATTCGTTCGAGGATCGCGGCGGGGAATCGCTCACCCTGCGGCCGGAATTCACCGCCGGCATCGCCCGCGCCTATCTCACCGACGGCTGGCAGCAATACGCCCCGCTCAAGGTCGCCACGCACGGCCCGCTGTTCCGCTACGAGCGGCCGCAGAAGGGCCGCTATCGCCAGTTCCACCAGCTCGACGCCGAAATCCTCGGCGCGGCGGAACCGCAGGCGGACGTGGAACTGCTGGCGATGGCCGATCAGCTGCTGAAGGAACTGGGCATCGCCGAAGGGGTGACGCTGCAACTCAACACGCTCGGCGATGCGCCCAGCCGGGAGGCCTGGCGCATGGCGCTGGTCGAACATTTCCGCGAAAGCCGCGATGCGTTGAGCGAGGATTCGCAGGAACGGCTGGAGCGCAATCCGTTGCGTATCCTCGATTCGAAGGACCCGCGTGACAAGGCGCTGGTCCACGAAGCGCCGCGCATCGACGATTTCCTGAGCGGCGAGGCGGAACGCTATTTCCTCCAGGTCACCGAAGGGCTCGATGCCGCCGGCGTGGCCTGGCACCGCAACGCCACGCTGGTGCGCGGGCTCGACTACTATCGCCACACCGCCTTCGAATTCGTCACCGACCGCCTCGGCGCGCAAGGCACCGTGCTGGGCGGCGGGCGGTATGACGGGCTGATCGAAACCCTTGGCGGCCCGCATGTGCCCGCAGTCGGCTGGGCGGCGGGGATCGAGCGGCTGGCGATGCTGGTGGCGGATGCCCGCAAACTCGCGATCGATGCGCTCGACGTGATCCTGGTGGTGGAGGACGATCGCGCGCTGAGAGTGGCGCAGCAGAGCCTCGCGCAGTTGAGGCGAGCCGGCTTCTCGGCGGATATCGTCGCCAGCGGCTCACCCCGGAAACGGTTCGACAAGGCGGTGAAGGCCGGTGCCCGGGTGATTCTCAGCTTCACCTTCGACGAAGAGCAGGATCAGGCCGTCCGCGCCCTGCGCGGGCCGGATGAATGGGTCGAGAAGATCGACGCGATCGTGCTGCCGCTGGTGCTGGCGCAGGGCCAATGACCATCCCCGAAGACCGCCTGGCGCAGATAACGCATCGCTTCTCCGAGCTCGAAGCGCGCCTTGCCTCGGGCCGGCTCGAAGGCGATGCCTTCGTGGCCGCCAGCCGCGACTATGCGGAGCTGGAGCCGGTGGCCAAGGCCGCCCACGAAGTGCGCGAGATGCGTGCCGAGATCGCGGAGCTGGCGGCGCTCACCCAGGACCCGGAGATGCACGCCATCGCCGAGGAGGAGCTTGCCGTCCTGCGCAAGGCGCTGCCCGAGGCGGAACATCGCCTGGCCATCGCGCTCCTGCCGCGTGACGAGGCGGATGCGCGCCCGGCGCTGCTGGAAATCCGCGCCGGCACCGGCGGCGACGAGGCGGCGCTGTTCGCTGCCGACCTGTTCCGCATGTACGAAGCCTATGCCGCCTCGCAGGGATGGAAGGTCGAGGTCATGGACGTGAACGCGAACGATCTCGGCGGCTTCAAGGAAGTGATCGCCCAGATCGTTGGCACCGGCGTGTTCGCCAAGCTGAAGTTCGAAAGCGGGGTCCACCGCGTGCAGCGCGTGCCGGTGACCGAGAGCGGCGGACGCATTCATACGTCCGCCGCCACCGTGGCCGTGATGCCCGAGCCCGCCGAGATCGACGTGCAGATCGAGGACAAGGACCTGCGCGTCGACATCTATCGGTCGAGCGGGGCCGGCGGCCAGCACGTCAACAAGACCGATTCGGCGGTACGGTTGACTCACCTGCCCACCGGCATCGTCGTCGCCATGCAGGACGAGCGCAGCCAGCACCGCAACCGGGCCAGGGCCATGGCCGTGCTGCGGACGCGCATCTACGAGAAGATGCGCGACGAAGCTCACGGCGCCGAGGCGGAGGCGCGCAAGGCGATGGTCGGCAGCGGCGACCGTTCGGAACGCATCCGCACGTACAATTTCCCGCAAGGGCGGGTGACCGACCACCGCATCGGCCTGACGCTGCACAAGCTGGACGAAGTCCTGGCCGGGCCCGGGCTGGGCGAACTGGTCGATGCGCTGATCGCAGAGGATCAGGCCAAGCGGCTGGCTGCCCTCGGCGAATGACGCCGGCGGCGGCCCGCGTGCTTCGCCAGGCTCGGCATCCGGAAAGGTTCTCCGTTCCCGTTGCCCCCGCTTCCGCTCGTCCCGAGCGTGTCGAAGGATGACTGTCGCCGAAGCCCTCCGGGAAGCGACCGCGCGGCTATCGGTGACTTCCGACAGCGCCCGGCTGGATGCCGAGCTGCTGATGGCGCAGGCGCTGGGCGTTGGCCGCAACGACCTGCTGCTGCGGCACATGCGGGATGACGCACCGGCCGGGTTCCAGGGGTTGGTCGCGCGGCGCGAACGGCACGAGCCTGTCGCCTACATCCTCGGCCGCAAGGAATTCTACGGGCGCGAATTCGTCGTCGCGCCCGGCGTCCTGATTCCGCGCATGGACAGCGAAACCACGGTGGCGGCCGCGCTGGAAGCCTGCCCCACGCCGCGCCGCGCGCTCGATTGCGGGGTGGGTTCGGGCGCCTTGCTCCTCACCGTCCTGGCGGAAGCGGGCGGGGGCGAGGGCGTCGGGATAGACCGATCGGAGGAAGCGCTGGCGATCGCGGCTCGCAACGCGTCGCGCCATGCGATGGGCCATTGCGCAACGCTGCTGCGGCGCGATTGGAGCCGGCCGGGCTGGGCTGACGATCTCGGCCGGTTCGACCTGATTCTCGCCAATCCGCCTTATGTGGAGGACGATGCCGCCATAGAGCCGGACGTGCGCCGCTGGGAGCCGGAAGGGGCCTTGTTCGCCGGGCCGGAAGGGCTCGACGATTACCGCCTCCTCATTCCCCAGCTGCCCGCGCTGCTCGCCGAAAACGGCGTCGCCGTGCTCGAAATCGGTGCCACGCAGGCCGAAGCCGTGGCAGCCATCGCTGCCGCTGCCGGCTTTATCTGGGACTTGCGCCGCGATCTCGGCGGCCGCCCCCGCGCGCTGGTGCTGCGATTGCGCTCGGACAATGTCCAGCACGGATAGCAACAATTAAGTCTTGGCAAATAGGTTGCAAGCCACTACCTCCCCACTCAGGCCAGTGGTGGGGAGGCGAAAGCCAGGCACCCGGTCTTAACTCCGTCATTTGCGTAAGATGTTGAGGGCGGAGGCCCGTCTATCGTGCGGATGGGGCTACGGAGCGTTTGTTGAACGCCGTGGCATGGGGTCATGCGACCGGAATTCCCGGTCAACAGATAAGGAAACGGATTTTCCTTGAACCAGAATCGCAACAATAATCGCCGGCGTGGCCGTGGCGGCAATCGCGGCCAGGGTGGCGGCAACCAGGGCAATCGGATCGACAGCCGCGCTCGCGGCAATGCGCCCCAGCTGCTGGAGAAATACCGGAAGCTGGCGCACGACGCCTCGCTGAACGGCGATCGCGTGCAGACCGAATACTATCTGCAGTTCGCCGATCACTACTTCCGCGTGGTCGCCGACAGCCGCGCCCAGCGCGAAGACCAGCGCCCGCGCCGCGATGATCGTGAGGATCGGGACGAGCCCGAAGCCGCGTTCAACGACGGCTACGACGCCGAGGAAACCGAAGAGCCCGCTCGCACCCAGCGTTCGCGCAAGGAAGCGCCGGCTTCCGATGAAGGGGAACGCGGGGTGGAAGGCGAAGAGGCCGAGACGGAGGAGCGCAATCCCTTCGTCCGCCAGAGCCGCGGCCAGCGCTCGCGCGGGCGGGGCAAGGCGGCCAACGGCGCGGCCAGCGAGGCGGCAGAGCAGGGCGAAAGCGGCGAAGCGGGGCTGGATGCCGCGGTGCTGCCGCCGTCGATTTCCCGCGACGAGGAAGAAGCCAAGCCGCGCGCCCGCCGCACGCGCCGTACGCGCCCGGCTGACGACAGCGGCGAGGAAACGCTCGAAGCGATCGGCTGACCCTTGCGCCAGGCGCTGCGTCGCGTACGAACGGCGCCATGTCGCTCAGCATGAGCCCCCTGAGGGGCGTCTGGCAATCGGCGGGCCGATACCCGCGCCTCGCCGCGCTCCTCCTGGGCGTTCTCGCGGCGGCGGGCTTTCAGCCGCTCGGCTACTGGCCGCTGGCGCTCGCCGCCATGGCTGCCTTTGCCGCCCTGGCCGCCGCCGCGCCCGATGCCCGGCGTGCCGCGCTGCTCGGCTGGCTGTTCGGCTTCGGCCATTTCACCTTCGGCAACAACTGGATCGCCACCGCCTTCACTTATCAGGCGGAAATGCCCCCGGTGCTCGGCTGGGCGGCGGTGCCGCTGCTTTCGCTCTACCTCGCCATCTATCCCGCGCTGGCGGCGCTCGGCGCCTGGGCGATCGCCGGTGCCAGGCAACGATCCGACGAACGCAGGGGCATCGGCTGGACTTTCGCCCTGGCTTTCGCCGGCTGCTGGACCGTGTCGGAAATGCTCCGCGCGGCGGTGTTCACCGGCTATGCGTGGAACCCCTTCGCCGTGATCCTCCTCGGCGGCTTTGGCCGGCCGGGGCTCGCCGCGCTGGCGCCGTGGATGGGGACTTATGCCCTGTCCGGCCTTGCAGTGTTCCTGGCCGCTGCGCTGGCCGTGCTGCTGCGCGAACGGCGGCCGTTCCCGGCGCTGATCGTCGCCGGCCTCATCGCCGTGGGGATGATCCTGCCGCCCTCGGCACCGCCGCGCGAAGGCTCGATTCCCTTCACCCTGGTGCAGCCGGGCATCGCGCAGGATCGGCTGGACGATCCTTCTTATTACGAGGCGAACTTCGCCCTTCTGGCCGGCAATAGTATGCCCCGCCAGGCCGGCGAGCGGCGCGTGGTCCTGTGGCCGGAATCCGGCCTCGCCGATTACTTGCGCCCCGGCTATCCGCAGCGGTTCTACGATCGCATGACCGCGTTCGGCGATCCCGACGCCGCGCGCCGGCGGATCGGGCGGATCATCGGCCCCGGCAGCGTGCTGCTGACCGGCGGCGTGGATCTGGAGATCGCCGATGGGCGCGCGGTGGCCGCCTATAACGCGGTGACGGCGCTCGACGCCGAAGGGGATATCCTCGGCGGCTATGCCAAGGCGCACCTCGTGCCTTATGGCGAATATCTGCCGATGCGCCCCTTGCTGGAACCGATCGGCCTGTCGCGGCTGGTCGCGGGGACGATCGATTTCCTGCCCGGCCCCGGGCCGCGCACGCTCGATCTCGGGCCTTGGGGCAAGGCGGGCGTGCAGATCTGCTACGAGATCGTGTTTTCCGGCGAAGTCGTCGATCGCGCCGACCGCCCGGACTACATCTACAATCCCTCCAACGATGGCTGGTTCGGCCGCTTCGGCCCCCCGCAGCACCTGGCGCAAGCCCGCCTGAGGGCGATCGAGGAAGCCTTGCCGGTGCTGCGATCCACCACCAGCGGGATCAGCGCGGTGATCGACGCGCGCGGCGCGGTTCGCGCATGGCTGCCGATGCATCGTTCCGGCCGCATCGATGGCGTCATTCCGCCAGCCGGGCCGCCTACCCCCTTCGCCCGGCTCGGCCTGCTCCTGTCGTTTGCCTGGGCGATGGTTTTCCTTTGCGCCGGCCTTATTGCCTCACGGTCGAGCCGCCGTTATCTCCCCGTGTCCGATATCTCCGCGGCCTAGCCCGCATCCCAGGGAAACCAGCCGAATGCGTCAGACCTATCTGTTCACGTCCGAAAGTGTGTCGGAAGGCCATCCCGACAAGGTGTCGGACCAGATTTCCGATGCCATCGTCGACTTGTTCCTGTCCAAGGATCCCGAGGCGCGCGTGGCGTGCGAGACGCTTACGACCACCCAGCTCGTCGTGCTGGCCGGCGAAATCCGCTGCAAGGGCGTGTACGAGAACGGCGAGTGGGCCCCCGGCGCGCTTGACGAGATCGAGAAGACCGTCCGCCAGACGGTGAAGGACATCGGCTATGAACAGGCCGGTTTCCATTGGGAAACGCTGAAGTTCGAAAACCACCTGCACGGCCAGTCGGCGCATATCGCCCAAGGCGTGGATGCCAGCGGCAACAAGGATGAAGGCGCCGGCGACCAGGGCATCATGTTCGGCTTCGCCTGTGACGAGACGCCCGACCTGATGCCGGCGACGCTCTACTACAGCCACAAGATCCTGGAACGCATGGCCGCCGATCGCCATTCCGGCGCGGCCCCATTCCTGGAACCGGATACCAAGAGTCAGGTGACGCTGCGCTTCGAGAACGGCAAGCCTGTCGCCGCCACGGCGATCGTCGTCTCCACCCAGCATGCCAAGGGCTATGACGAAGGCGAAAAGGAAGCCCGGCTCCACGCCTATGTGAAGAAGGTGGTGGCCGATGTGCTGCCGGCCGAACTGCTCTCGGACGAAACCGAATATCACATCAACCCCACCGGCAGCTTCGAGATCGGCGGCCCGGATGGCGATGCCGGCCTTACCGGGCGCAAGATCATCGTCGATACTTATGGCGGCGCGGCCCCGCACGGCGGCGGCGCGTTCAGCGGCAAGGATCCCACCAAGGTGGACCGCTCGGCCGCCTATATCAGCCGCTATCTGGCCAAGAACATCGTGGCCGCCGGCCTGGCGAAGCGCTGCACGATCCAGCTCGCCTATGCCATCGGCGTGTCGAAGCCGCTGTCGCTCTATGTCGATACGCACGGCACCGGCACGGTGGGCGACGACAGGATCGAGCAGGCGATCCAGAGCATCGACAAGCTCGGCGGCCTGACCCCGCGCGCCATCCGCACGCACCTGGGCCTCAACAAGCCGATCTACCGCAAGACCGCCGCCTACGGCCACTTCGGCCGCAAGGCGGAAGGCGGATTCTTCCCGTGGGAAAAGACCGACTTGGTTGAGGACCTGAAGGCGGCGCTCGCCTGACACGCACGCCCTCGCGTTTCCAGCAAAGGCCCTGCCGCAAGGCGGGGCCTTTTTCGTTTGAAGGCGTTTCTCTCGTGTTCAGCCCGATCCGGCAGAATGCCATATTCGGCCGGGGCCGGGACTCGGGGGAGGGTGTTCCATGGGGAGAGGGATCGCAGCCCTGTCAGTACTGGCGAGCTTCGCCATTCCGGTGCAGATGGGCGCTTCAGCCGCAGCCCAGGACGCCACACCGCCGCCGAACGCGACGCCAGCAGTCCAGCCTCTCGATCAACGCTTCATGGAGAGCCTCACGAGGGGCCACTATCTCGAAGCGATGGACATGGTCGAACAAGCCGATCCTTCCGAAGTGAACGACCTCGTGCAATCGACTTATGGTCAGTTCCGCCCGGTGCTTGACGGTTTTGTGGTGAACGGCGCGGCGCCCGATCCCTCGGTCACCCCGGACGACGCCGAGCTTGCGGCGTACGACGGGGCCGAAGCCCAAGATGCGATCGCTGCGATCGTCAGCCGGGCCCGGCTGACGCGCATCGTCATCGTCAACGAAGCGCATGACAATCCGCGCGATCGCGCCTTCATCCTCAAGGTCGCCGAAGCGCTGAGGCCGCTCGGCTTCACTCATTACGCGGCCGAAACCTTCACCAACTTCAGCCCTGACGCCGCCGCCGAGGAAATGGGCTGGCTGGAGAGCCAAGGTTATCCGCGCTGGACCAGCGGCACGTTCACCGTCGATCCGATGTTCGCCTATCTGGTGCGCCGGGTGCTGGCGCTCGGCTATCATCCAGTCGCTTATGAAACAGCGTTCTCGCCAGAGTTCCTCGCAGCATCAACAGAAGATCGCATCGCCTTGCGCGAGCAGGCGCAGGCCGAGAACCTTGTGCGCGCCCTGGCTGAAGCGGGCCCCGACGCGAAGTTCTTGATCCACGTGGGGTATGCTCATGCCGGGGAGCGTCCGCTTCCGCCGACCGAGCAGGGATGGATGGCGGCGCGGCTGGCAGGTCTCACCCGCATTGATCCGCTTACCGTGGACCAGACCACCTTCGCTGAAACCGCGTCCAACCAGAAGGTTCGTGCGCTGCAACGGGTGCTCGCTTCAAGACTGGCCGCCGGACCTGCGATCTTCTTCAAGGATGGAAAGCCTGTCTCCTCCGGCCAATTGGGGCAAGCGGTCGATCTTCAGGTGGTTCATTCGCTGGTGACGGCCGTCGACGGCCGTCCCGACTGGCTGCGTGAGACCGGCCGGCGTTCGATCGCTATTCCGCCGGAGCTCCTGCCAATCGAGGGCAGGCGCCTGGTCCAGGTTTTCGCCGCCGGCGAGGCGCCCGACGCGATACCGCTGGATCAGGCGCTGGTGACTGCCGGCGAGGAGCTGCCGGTCCTCTATGTCCCAGACAATGTGGGGCTGCGCTGGGCCGTGCAGGACTGAGCCGCAGCTAGGACGCCTGCACGGCCGCCGTGTCCCGCCCCAGGCGCCGCGCCGCCAGCAGGTAGTGGAGCCCGGCCCAGACATAGAGCGCGCCGGCTATGGCCATCGCCACCGCCAGGCCGTCTGCCGCGCCGTGGGTCCGGGCCATGGTATCGCTCAGCCAGCCGAGCAGGAACGGGCCGAGCGCGCTGGCCAGGCCATAGACCACGTTGAGCACCGCGAAGGCGGACACGCGCATGCGCGGATGCATCAGGTTCTGCAGCGCGGCATAGGTCACGCCGAGATAGCCGAAGGTCAGGAAAGTCGTCACCGCGATCAGGGCCAGCAGCACCGTGAGATCATCGCGCGTAATCGCGAAGACATAGAGCGGCCCGCCGATGAGCAGGCACACCGCGGGGATCAGCGCATAAGCCGCCGGGTTCCGGGCCGAGAGCCTGTCAGCCAGCCAGCCGCTGCCGATCACCGAAAGCGCTGCCGGGGCGCTGGCGATCAGGCCGGAATAGAGGCCGGCTTCGGCCAGGCCCACGTCAAAGCGCCGGATCATCAGCGAGGTGAAGAAGTAATTGAGCCCGAAGCCCAGCATGGCCGCCAGCGCCGATCCGATCACCAGGTTGCGCGCGCTCGGCAGCAGGAACAGGCGGCGCAGGACCTGGGAGAGCGGCGGCACCGCGTCGCTGGCGTCGCTATCGTGCCGGCCGCGCGGCGGCTCCGCCACCAGCAGCCAGGCGATCACCGCCAGCACGATGCCGGGTACGGCGGCGATCAGGAACGTGAAGCGCCAGTCGAACTCCTGCGCGATCCAGCCGCCGCCGACGAAGCCGATGAACGCGCCGACCGGCGGGGCCAGCATCAGCACCGACATCGCCAGGCCGCGCTTGTGCGGGGCGAAATAGTCGGCCACCACCGATTGGTTGCTCGGCAAGCCGATCGCCTCGCCCAGGCCCACGCCCATGCGGGCGAGCAGCAATTGCACCCAGCTCGCGGCCAGGCCGCAGGCCGCTGTCGCCGCCGACCACAGCAGCGTGCCCAGCGAAATCAGCGTCAGCCGCCGCATGCGTTCGGCCAGCCGCGCGATCACCAGGGCGACGCCGATGTTGAGCGCCGTGAAGGCCATGCCCATCAGCGAAACCTGCGTATCGCTGAGCGCGAATTCGCCCTTGATCGGCTCGACCAGCACGTTGACCACGATCCGGTCGACGAACCCCACGGTGCTGATCGCTGTCAGCACGATAAGCGCCAGCCACGGCGAATCGCGGCGTGTATTCAGGCTCACGGCATTCTCCTCCCGCGCCCGCTTTACCGGGGCTTAGCGGGCCAGCTTGCCAAGGATGAAGGAGCTTGGCGAGCGCCGATTACGCGGCGCGCAATCCGCCATGGCCGTGCCGCAGCCTGGAGTTCGGCCTGGCCGCCTTGCTCGCGACAGCTTCCGGGCGGCGGACATCCGCTCGAGCGTCGCCCGCATGCCGAGGTTCGCCGTGCGACCGGATGAGGCTGCCGGTACCGAGGACGTCGCTTACGACAGGTAGGCTGCGGTGGTCTTCGCGGCCACTTCCTCCGCGCTCACGCCGGGCGCCAGCTCGATCAGCTTGAAGGGGCTCGCATGGTCCGGCCGCTGGAACACGGCGAGATCGGTCACGATCATGTCGACCACGTTCCGCCCGGTCAGCGGCAGCGTGCATTCGGGGATGAACTTCGGATCGCCGTTGCGGGAAACATGCTCCATCACCACGATGATCTTCTTGACCCCGGCGACCAGGTCCATCGCCCCGCCCATGCCCTTGATCATCTTGCCGGGGATCATCCAGTTGGCGATGTCGCCGTTCTCGGACACTTCCATCGATCCGAGCACGGCCAGGTCGATATGCCCGCCGCGGATCATGCCGAAGCTGGTGGCGCTGTCGAAATAGGCTGTGCGCGGCAGCTCGCTGACGGTCTGCTTGCCGGCGTTGATCAGGTCGGGATCGACCGCGTCGGGATAAGGGAAGGGGCCGATGCCCAGCATCCCGTTCTCGCTCTGCAGCGTCACGTCCATGCCCGGCGGGATATGGTTGGCCACCAAGGTGGGGATGCCGATGCCGAGGTTAACGTAGAACCCGTCCTGCAATTCGCGCGCGGCGCGGGCGGCCATCTGGTCGCGGGTCCACCCGTTGCCTGCCTGGCCCTTGCTTTCCTGGGCCATCACGCCGCCTCCCTTTCGCGCGTGGTCACGAATTCGATCTTCTTGTCATAGGGGCTGCCCACGATGATCCGCTGCACATAGACGCCGGGCAGGTGGATGCTGTCGGGATCGAGGGAGCCGGCAGGCACCACTTCCTCCACCTCCACCACGCAGACCCGCCCGCACGTGGCGGCCGGCAGGTTGAAGTTGCGGGCGGTCTTGCGGAAGACGCAGTTGCCGGTCTCGTCGGCTTTCCATGCCTTGGCGATCGAAAGATCGGCGAAGATCCCGCGTTCGAGCACGTATTCTTCCCCGTCGAACACCTTGGTTTCCTTGCCTTCCGCCACCTGGGTGCCGACGCCGGTGCGCGTGTAGAAGCCCGGAATGCCGGCCCCGCCGGCGCGCATCCGTTCGGCCAGGGTGCCCTGAGGGCAGAACTCGACTTCCAGTTCGCCGGTGAGATATTGCCGTTCGAACTCCTTGTTCTCGCCGACATAGGAGGCGATCATCTTGCTCACCTGCCGGGTGCGCAACAGCTTGCCGATCCCTTCGTTGTCGATCCCGGCGTTGTTGCTGGCGACCGTGAGGTTTTTCACCCCGCTGGCTTCGATGGCTTCGATCAGCCGCTCGGGAATGCCGCACAGGCCGAAGCCGCCGGCCGCGATCAGCATGCCGTCGCGCAGCAGGCCATCGAGAGCGGCCCGGGCATCAGGATAGAGTTTCTTCATCGGCAACCCCTCTCACGACCAAGGCAGCGGCGCCGTCCCCACGCGGCGTCCGTTCATGATCGACACGGGGGGAATAACGTCAAGACCGTATCGGCGAAAGAGGATATTGTGCATTGCAATATGCCGTGGCTTGGCAACGGTCGGCGAGGCCGGCCGGCATGAGCCGACCCAGAGCTAAATAACGTATTTATAAAGGAAATTCGACGCACAGTTGCACTTTATGCAAGTCTAGTTGCGCTTTTCGCACTTGCGAAGATCGGGCCTCCCCCGCATATGGAGCAGGCCTTTCAGGCATCCTCTCCCAAAAACTCCCAGGCCCGGCCGGCAACGGCCGGGCCTTTTTTTATCCTTCGCGCCCGGCGATGGCCTTGGTCGCGGCACTTTCCCTCGCTGTGCCTGTTTGCAATCCGGACCGCGCCTTCCTAGCTTCGCGGTCGAACGAACAATCAAGGCGAGAGGGCGATGGCCGAAGCGGACGCAGCAACACTCGAGCAGGGAACGGTGCGGCTGCAAGTCGCCGCCGCCCGCCAGGAAGAAAGCGGCCGCGGCGTGGCGCGCATGCCGCGTTCGGCGTTCCAGGCGCTCGGCATCACCGAAGGCGACGCAGTCGAGATCGAAGGCAAGCGGATCACCGCGGCGATCGCCTTCCAGGCCTATGCCGAGGATGAGACGCTGGAAGTCGTCCGCCTCGACGGCCTGCAACGCGCCAATGCCGACACCGCCTCGGGCGAGCACGTCAAGATCCGCCGCGCCGAATCGCGCCCCGCCACGCGGGTGGTCTTCGCCCCGGCCCAGCGCGAGATGCGGTTGCAAGGGCCGAGCGAGGCCCTGAAGCGCGTGTTCTTCAAGCGCCCGCTGGTCGCCGGCGATCTCGTCGCCACCCATGGCCAGCAGCCGGTCACCAACGTGCCGCCGGATGTCCGCCGGATGTTCAATGCCCCGGCTTATGCGCTGACGCAGATCCGCCTCCAGGTCGTCGCCACGGTGCCCAAGGGCATCGTCCACATCGACGAGAACACCGAGGTGGAGCTGCGCGCCGAGTTCGAGGAGCCGCGCGACGGGCGCGGCATCATCAACTACGACGACGTCGGCGGCATGGAGGAAACCATCAAGGCCCTGCGCGAGATGGTGGAACTGCCGCTGCGCTATCCCGAGCTGTTCACGCGCCTGGGCGTCGATCCGCCCAAGGGCGTGCTGCTGCACGGCCCGCCCGGCACGGGCAAGACCCGGCTGGCCCAGGCGGTGGCCAATGAAAGCGACGCCCAGTTCTTCACCATCAACGGGCCGGAGATCATGGGCTCCGCCTATGGCGAGAGCGAACGGCGCCTGCGCGAGGTGTTCGAAGAGGCAGAGCGCGCGCAGCCGGCGATCGTGTTCATCGACGAGATCGATTCGATCGCGCCCAAGCGCCAGAACGTCCAGGGGGAGGCGGAAAAGCGGCTGGTCGCCCAGCTGTTGACGCTGATGGACGGGTTGCAGGCCCGTTCCAACCTGGTGGTCATCGCCGCCACCAACCGGCCCGATGCGATCGACGAGGCGCTCCGCCGCCCCGGCCGCTTCGACCGCGAGATCATCATCGGCGTGCCTGACGAGCAGGGCCGGCGCGAGATCCTGGCCATCCACACCCGCGGCATGCCGCTGGGCGAAGGGGTCGATCTCCAGGAACTGGCCCGCAGCACGCATGGCTTCGTCGGCGCCGATCTCGCCGCCCTGGCGCGCGAGGCGGCGATCGAGGCGGTGCGGCGGATCATGCCGAAGCTGGACCTCGACGCCCGCACGATCCCCACCGAAGTGCTTGAGGAACTGCAGGTCGAAAAGAACGACTTCCGCGAAGCCCTGAAGCGCGTGCAGCCGAGCGCGATGCGCGAGGTCATGGTCCAGGCGCCGACCGTGGGCTGGGCCGATATCGGCGGCGTGGACGATGCGGAAGAGAAGCTGCGCGAAGGCGTGGAGCTGCCGCTCAAGAACCCGGCCGCGTTCGAACGGATCGGCATCCGCCCGGCCAAGGGCTTCCTGCTCTATGGCCCGCCTGGCACCGGCAAGACCCTGCTCGCCAAGGCCGTCGCCAAGGAGGCGGAGGCGAACTTCATCTCGATGAAAAGCTCCGACCTGCTGTCCAAGTGGTATGGCGAGAGCGAACAGCAGATCAGCCGCATGTTCGCCCGCGCGCGCCAGGTGGCGCCCTGCGTGATCTTCATCGACGAGATCGACAGCCTGGTGCCCGCGCGCGGCACCAGCGGCAACGAGCCGAAGGTCACCGCCCGCGTGGTCAACACCATCCTCGCCGAAATGGACGGGATGGAGGAACTGAACTCGATCGTGGTGATCGGGGCGACTAACCGCCCCGGCCTGGTCGATCCCGCGCTGCTCAGGCCCGGCCGGTTCGACGAACTGGTCTATGTCGGCGCGCCGGACGAGCCCGGCCGGCTGCACATCCTCGGCATCCACACGCGCAACATGCCGCTGGCCGAGGACGTCGATCTCGCCAGCCTGGCCGCGCGGACGGAGCGCTATACCGGGGCCGACCTGGAAGACGTGGTCCGCCGCGCCGGCTTGATCGCCATCCGCACACGCGGCGAAGCGGCCACCGACGTGACGGCGCAGGATTTCGAGGAAGCGCTGGAAGACAGCCGCCCGACGGTGACCGAGCAGATGGAGATCGAATATCTGGCCATGCGCGGCGAACTGAAACGCCGCGCGATGGAAGTGCGCCAGATCGGCTTCATCCATGAAGGCATGCTCGAATCCACCCGCGAGCATAAGCACGAGGCGGATGGCTGAACCGGGGGCCTGGCGGAAAACTTCGATCCTCTCGTCATTCCGCGAACGCGGGAACCTGGAGCATGATCGCCTTTGGTTGAAACACTCGTCATTGCGAGCGTAGCGAAGCAATCCAGGGGCGTATTGAGCCGCCCTGGATTGCTTCGTCACTACGCTCCTCGCAATGACGATTCAGCGTCAGGCGATCCTGCTCCAGGCCCCGCTTCGCGGGGATGAGGAATTGGGGTCTCCACATCTCCCCAATCGAAAGCGACCTACCGCATCAGCCCGCCGATGATATTGCGCACGAAGCGGCCGACATAAGGCCCGGCGAGATCGGTCGCGATCGATCCGGCCGCCGATGTCGCCGCATTGCGCATGGGGTTGGAGCGTGACTTGCGCCCGGTCACCGCTGCGGCGGCGATCGTGGCGGCGGAGCCGGCGACCGCGCCCGCCGCGCGCTTCCCCGCCTTCGAGAACACCTTGCCCCAGATGCCGGTATTGAGCTGTTCGCGCCGGGCGACTTCCTCGTGCCCTTTCTCGGCCACTTCCGCGGCCGTGGCGGCGGCGTCGGCGGCTTTCTGCGCCAGCACTTCGGAACAGCTCTCGCGGTCCACCGGCGTATCGTACTTGCCGGCGAAGGGGCTCAAAGACTGGATGATCGCCCGTTCCTTGTCGGTCACCGGTCCCAGCCGGCTGCGCGGCGGCTTGATCAGCGTGCGCTGGACAATGGAAGGCGCGCCGTCTTCCAGCAGCATGGAAACCAGTGCCTCGCCTACTTTCAGCTCGGTGATCGCAGTGGCGACGTTCAGCTCGGGATTGATGCGGAACGTGTCGGCCGCCGCCTTGATCGCCTTCTGGTCGCGCGGGGTGAAGGCGCGCAGCGCGTGCTGCACCCGGTTGCCCAGCTGGCCGGCCACTTCCTCGGGAATATCGATCGGGTTCTGGGTGACGAAATAGACGCCCACGCCCTTGGAACGGATCAGGCGCACCACCTGCTCGATCTTGTCCCGCAGGGCGTTCGGCGCATCGTCGAACAGCAGGTGCGCCTCGTCGAAGAAGAACACCAGCTTCGGCTTCTCCGGATCGCCTACTTCGGGCAGCACTTCGAACAGCTCGGCCAGCAGCCACAGCAGGAACGTGGCATAGAGCTTGGGGCTGCACATCAGCTTGTCGGCCGCCAGGATATTGATGATCCCGCGCCCCTGCTCGTCGGTCTTGATGAAATCGACGATCTCCAGCGCCGGCTCCCCGAAGAACAGCGCGCCGCCCTGGCTGTCGAGCGTCAGCAACTGGCGCTGGATGGAACCGACGCTGGCCTTGGTGACGTTGCCGTACCGCGTCGTCAGCTCGGCGGCGTTCTCGGCCGTATGGACCAGCATCGCCTGCAAGTCCTTCAGGTCCAGCAACAGCAGGCCCTGGTCGTCGGCAAAGCGGAAGGCGATGTTGAGCACGCCTTCCTGCGTTTCGTTGAGGCCCAGCAGGCGTGACAGCAGCAGCGGCCCCATTTCCGAAACGGTGGTGCGGATCGGGTGGCCCTGCTCGCCGTAAAGGTCCCAGAACACCGCCGGATTGTCGGCATAGGCATAATCCGCCAGGCCGATCTCCTTCGCCCGCGCTTCCAGCTTGTCGGCATTCTTGGCCGTGGGGGAGCCGGCCATGCAGATACCCGAAAGGTCGCCTTTCACATCGGCCAGGAACACCGGAACGCCGGCGGCGGAGAAATCCTCGGCCAGTCCCTGCAGGGTCACCGTCTTGCCGGTGCCGGTCGCCCCCGCGATCAACCCATGCCGATTCGCCCGCGAGAGTTCGAGCACCTGCCGCTCGCCATTCGCGCCAAGTCCGAGAAAGATAGATGCCATCGACTGCTCCCGTGCCTTTGCGTCGGTCTGCCGCAGGCCAAGCCGGGCGGTCAAGCGATTGGCCGTCAACCGATAGACATGGGCCGATTTGGCGGTAGAGCGCGAAAATGGCCGAACACCAACCTTTCGTCCTGCTCGACGATGCGCGCGGGGAAGGCGCCAGCGATGCGCAGTTGTTCGAGAACCCGGTGCGCGTCTTCGTCGCCCGGCGGCCGGATGAAGTGCTGCCGGCGCTGGAAGCCGCCGATGCCGCCCGGCGCGAGACCGGCGGCACGCTGGCCGGCTATCTCGCCTACGAAGCGGGCCTTGCGCTGGAGCCGAAGCTGGGGGCGCTGGCCCAGATGCGCAGCGGGGCGGTGGGTCCGCTGCTGTGGTTCGGACTGTTCGATGCGCTGCGCACGATCCCCGCCGCGGATGTGCCGCGTTGGCTGGCGGAGCGTGCCGGGGCCGCCCCCGCCTCGATCGGCCCGTTGGAGCCGCAGATTTCCATCGGCGGCTATCTCGATGCTTTCGCGGCGCTGCAGGAAGCGATTCGCGCCGGCGACATCTACCAGGCCAACCTGACGATGCCGCTTGCCGGCCCCGCGCGTGGCGATCCCCTGGCGATCTACGCGGCGATCCGCCCTTCGGCCGGCGCCGGCTATGGCGGCGTGATCTTCGACGGTTCGGATTGGCTGCTGTCCTTCAGCCCGGAGCTGTTCTTCTCGCTCAAGGGCCGCGCGGCAAAAACGAAGCCGATGAAGGGCACTCGCCCGCGTGGGCGTGACGAAGCCGAGGACGCGGCGTTCATTGCCGAGCTGGCCGCTTCGGCCAAGGACAAGGCCGAGAACCTGATGATCGTCGATCTGCTGCGCAATGACCTCTCGCGCGTTGCGGAGGCCGGCTCGGTGCGGGTCGATAACTTGTTTGCCATCGAAACCTATCCCACGGTGCATACGATGGTCTCCACCGTGCGGGCCGAGCTTGTGCCGGGCAAAGGCGCGATGGACATGATCCGCGCGCTGTTCCCGTGCGGCTCGATCACCGGTGCGCCGAAGATTCGTGCGATGGAGTTGATCGACGACCTCGAGCGCGATGCGCGCGGCCCTTATTGTGGCTCCATCGGCCGGATCGACGGCAACGGGGACGCGGCGTTCAACGTCGCTATCCGCACGGTGCGGCTCACCCCTGGCGAAAACCAGCGCCACAGGGCGGTGCTGGGCGTCGGCGGGGCGATCGTGGCGGACAGCCACGGCATGGCCGAATGGCGCGAATGCCTGGTCAAGGGCGGCTTCGCCCGGGGCGCGGCGGGCGGGTTCGACCTGATCGAGACGATGCTGTTCGATCCCGAGGAGGGCGTGCCCCGGCTGGAGCTGCACGTCGGCCGCCTGAAGCACAGCGCCACCGAACTGGGCTTCGCGTTCGACCGGCACGAGGCGCGCAACCGCATCCAGGCGCTGTGCTTCGAGCTGGAGGCGCCCACGCGGCTGCGGCTGCTGCTCTCCCGCCAGGGAGAGATCGCGCTGGAAGCGGCGCCCTTGCCGCCGCCGATGGAGGGCGTGGCGCCCTGCGTGGCCTTGCCGCTGCCGGTAGTGCCGGGCGATTGGCGCTTGCGGCACAAGACGACGGATCGCGGCTTTCACGAGGAAGCGCTTGCCGTCGCGCGGGCGGGCGGCGCGCGCGAGGCGCTGCTGGTGCGGGATGACGGGCTGGTCACCGAAGGCAGCTTCACCAATGTATTCGTCGAAAGGGCCGGCGTGCTGCTGACCCCGCCGGCCTCGTTGGGCCTGCTGCCGGGCGTCCTGCGGGCCGAGCTGCTCATGGAAGGCCGCGCGCGGGAGGCGGAACTGGCGCTGGAAGACCTGGCTGATGGCTTCTTCATCGGCAACGCGCTACGCGGCCTGATCCCGGCGAGGTTGATACCATGAGCCACGAGCACCTGAGTCCGGCGCTGCGCCGCATCGCCGCCTCGCCCACCACGGCGATGACCGACCGCGCCACTGCGCTCCGCGAGGCCGGGCGGGACGTGATCTCGCTGTCGGTGGGGGAACCCGATTTCGCCACGCCGCCCCATGTGATCGCGGCCGCCAAGGCGGCGCTCGATGCCGGGGCCACCAAGTACACCCCGGTCACCGGCACGCTCCATCTCAAGCAGGCGGCGGCGCTGCATTTCCGCCGCGATCTGGGGATCGCCTGCCAGCCGGAACAGGTGATCGTCACCGCCGGCGGCAAGCAGGCGATCTTCGAAGCGCTCGCCGCCACGGTGGGCGAGGGGGACGAGGTCATCGTGCCCAGCCCGTGGTGGGTCAGCTATCCGCAGATGGTGCGTTTCGCCGGAGGCCAGGTGGTGCCGCTGGTCACCCACGCGCACCATGGCTTCCGCTTCGAGGCAGGCGATCTCGACGCCCTGATAACCCCGCGCACCCAGTGGCTGCTGCTCAACAGCCCCGGCAATCCCACCGGCGCGGTCTATCCGGCCGAGATGCTGCGCGGAATCGCCGAGGTGTTGCGCCGCCATCCGCAGGTCATGGTCCTGTCCGACGATATCTACGCGCCGCTGATCTACACGGGCCAGCCGCACGCCACGCTGGCGGCCCTGTTCCCCGACCTCGCCGATCGTGTGTGCACCGTCTCGGGCGTGTCCAAGAGCCACGCGATGACCGGCTTCCGCATCGGCGTGGCGACCGGCCCCGCCTGGCTGATCGAGGCCATGGGCCGGCTGCAATCGAATGCCAGCGGCAACCCGGCGGCGGTCAGCCAGGCCGCGGCGGTGGCCGCTTTCGAAGGCCCGCAGGATTTCCTTGCCGAATGGCGCGAGCGCTTCCGCCAGCGGCGCGACCTGGTGGTTTCGGCGGTGAACGCCATTCCCGGCCTCTCCACCCCGGTGCCTGACGGCGCGTTCTATTGCTTCGTCGATGCCACGCCCCTGATGGGCCGCTTTGGCGGCGACGACGGCAAGCTGGCGCTGCACCTGCTGGAACACGGCGTGGCCGTGGTCGCCGCCAGCGCTTTCGGCGGCAAGGACGGCTTCCGCATCAGCTTCGCCGCTGACGAGGCGGTGCTGGAAGAAGCGCTGCGGCGCATCGCCGGTGCCCTGGCATGATTCCCGCCCCCCGCTAATTCCGTTCGCCCTGAGCCTGTCGACGGACCGCTTTTCACTTCGGCATAGCGCTGAAAGCGAAGACTGCCCTTCGACAAGCTCAGGACGAACGGTCTAGAGGGGGCGAATGGCAATCCCCATTCTCTTCGAAGACGGCGAAGCGCTGGTGATCGACAAGCCCGGCGGCTTGCCGATGGATCAACCGCGCGCCGGCGGCGCTTCTCTGGATGATCATCTGGGCGATCTGAAGCTCGGCTTCCAGCGGCTGCCGATGCCGGTTCACCGGCTCGATGCCGACACCTCGGGCTGCCTGCTTCTCGCGCGCAATCCCAAGGCGCTGAAGCGCTTCGCCGCTGCGTTCGAGGCTCGGCTGGTGGGCAAGCGCTATCTTGGCGTGCTTGCCGGCATTCCGCTGGAGAGCGAAGGTACGGTGGACCTGGCGCTGAGCAAGATCAGCAGCGCGGAGAAGGGCTGGCGGATGATCCCGGCGAAGAAGGGCAAGCCGGCGCTCACCCACTGGCGCGTCGTGGCGACAAGCGGCGGCCGCGCGCTGGTGGAGTTCCGGCCGGAGACCGGCCGCACGCACCAGATCCGCGTCCATGCCGCCAGCGGGATCGGCGTGCCGCTGCTCGGCGATCCGGTTTACGGCGACGGGAAAGGTGCGCCCCGCACGCTGCTCCACGCGGCGGCACTGGAAGTCCCGCGCGAAGGCAAGCCGCCGATCGCCGCCATGGCGCCTTTGCCGGCCGATTTCGCCGGGCTCGGTTTCGCCGATGGCGGATGAGGGCGACGCGCTGATCGCCCGCGCGCTGGCGCTGGCGGAGGAAAGCTTCATCGCCGCTTCCGGCCCCGGTGGGCAGAACGTCAACAAGGTGGCGACGGCGGTGCAGCTGCGCCTGGATGTCTTCGCGCTGCGGCTGGAACCGCCAGTGTTCCACCGCCTCAAGGCCCTCGCCGGCAGCCGGATGACCGCGCGGGGGGAGATCGTGATCGCCGCGCGCCGCCTCCGCACGCAGGAGGCCAACCGCGAAGATGCCCGCGCGCGCCTGGTGGAACTGATCGCACAGGCCTTGGCCGAACCGAAGAAGCGCGCCAAGAGCCGGGTCAACCGCGTCGGCAAAGCCCAGCGCCTCAAGGCCAAGAAGGCGCGCGGCACGGTCAAGGCCAATCGCGGCAAGGTGGAGTGGTAGCTGTTCAGCGGGGCCCTACTCGGCTATCTCTGCGGTATTATTGGTTCTGGACCAAGCGGAGGCGAAACGCAGCGCATTCTTGAACCGTATTCGAAAACTCTGTCGGGTATTTTATTACCGCTGCCTCGATTGTGTAATCGAGCAATCCAAGCTTCTTTAGCCTCGAAAATCCGCTTTGCACATCGCCGTTTACAACTAGGCGCGAGATGGCTTCGACGGTACCATAGTTACGGCGCATCCCGATAAAAATGGTGGGATGGTAGCCTTTTTGCGCTGCTACTTTGATTGTTTCGTCAATAAAGGCTTCCAGTTCAGCGTTTGCCATATTCCCCTCCGTGCAGCGATATATACCGGAAGAGCTGGTTCAAGGCGACAGGAGAACGTGCCCACCGTTCGGCCTGCTTGACTTTTCCCGCCGTGCGCCGCAAAGGCCCGCGCGGATGGGCGGCGCCGTGCGCGTCGCCCCTGTCGTTTCGGGCGCTACGCCCTACGGATATTTTTCGGGAATCAGACCATGGCGAAGCCCGCAACGATCAAGATTCGGCTGAATTCGACGGCCGACACCGGCTTCTTTTACGTGACCAAGAAGAACCCGCGGAACCAGACCGAAAAGCTGACCTTCCGCAAGTACGATCCGATCGCGAAGAAGCATGTCGAGTTCAAGGAAGGCAAGATCAAGTAAGCCTCAGGGCTTGCTTAACAGCCGGGAACCCCTGGGTTCACAGCCGGTTCAATGGCCCGTGCCTAGCGCCGGGAGCATGAACGCCTTGTCCAAGATCGCCACAACGCCGCTGCGCCTCGCTCTTGCGGGCGCGCTGGCTGCCGCCCTGCCCGCCGCGCTCGGTTTTTCCGCTGCGCCGGCCATGGCACAAGGCACCGATGCGCTCGATCAGGCGGTCGCCGCGCTGCGCGGCATTTCCACCATGAAGGCGGATTTCGTCCAGACCGATCGCACCGGGCAGAGCGTTCGCGGCACGCTGACGATCAAGCGCCCGGGCCGCATCCGCTTCGAGTACGAGCCGTCGGCCAAGATGCTGGTGGTCTCCAACGGCAGCCGGCTGACGCTGATCGATTATGAAGTGAACCAAGTCCAGTCATGGCCGATCGGCAGTTCGCCGCTCAGCGCGCTGCTCGATCCCAAGCGTGACGTGAAGCGCTATGGCACGGTGGTCCCCTCGTCCAATCCGAATGTGATCACCATCGATGTCAAGGATTCGAAGAACGGGATAACGATCACCCTGATCTTCGTCCGCGACAGCGCGGCGCCCGGCGGGCTCCAGCTGACCAACTGGGTCGCGCTCGATGCGCAGAACAAGCGCACCACGGTCCGCTTGACGAACCAGAGTTACGGCATGTCCGTTCCTGACAGCACCTTCACCTATCGCGATCCGCGGCGCACGAGTCGTCGCCCGGGATAAACGGTTCGCCGTGAGCGGAGGCCACGATGCGACCAGCCGAATCCTCCTATTCATTTACCAGCAAGCCGCGAATCCCTAGGATTTCCTTGCTTGGTGGCGAGAGGCGGGTTTCCCCCCTGTTGCCCTGACCTCGCGAGAGACGTCGCCAGGTAAGCGTGACGAACGCTCAACGGACCCCCGTCGCAATGCCCCCGCGACGGGGGTTTTTTGATCTTCTGTTTGCGCCCTCAAGCGCCTGGCGCGCGCCCTCCGGGTCGGCTGGCTTCCTCGTCTAAGCTCGGGCAGCGGTTCGCTGGTCGCGAACCGAATCGTGCCCGGAGGCTCCCTTGCGGCGGGCGCGCTCCCTATCTATCCGCAAGCCATGGTTTCCATCGCCACCTGGAACATCAATTCCGTCCGCCTGCGCATCGATCAGGTCGCGCGTTTCCTCCAGCAGGAAGCGCCCGATGTGCTGTGCCTGCAAGAGATCAAGTGCCGCGAGGAACAGTTCCCCCACGCCGCCTTCGAATCGCTGGGCTATCGTCACCGCGCGATTCACGGGCAGAAGGGCTATCACGGCGTTGCCACCGTCAGCCGTATCCCCCTGCGCGAGATCGGCCGGCATGACTGGCAGGATAATGGCGAGGCGCGGCATGTGGGCGTGGAACTGCTGGGCGAAGGGCAGGGCCTGCTGCTGGAGAACGTCTATATCCCCGCCGGCGGCGATATTCCGGATCGTGAGGTCAATCTCAAGTTCGGCCAGAAGCTGGATTTCCTCGATCGGATGACGCGCTGGGCCGATGCGCTTGACCGGCCGACGCTGATCGTCGGCGATTTCAACATCGCCCCGCTGCAATGTGACGTTTACGATCACAAGGCCTTGCTCAAGGTCGTCAGCCACACGCCGATCGAGGTCGAGGCGCTTGACCGCTTCCAGGGCGCGCATGGCTGGGTGGACCTGGGCCGCAAGCATATCCCGGCGCCGGAGCGGAACTATTCGTGGTGGAGCTATCGCTCGTACTGGCGGCAGAAGGACCAGGGGCGGCGGCTCGATCACGTCTGGGCCTCGCCCGAAGTCGCCGCGCAATCGCGGGCGTATCGCTTCGTCGAGGAAACCCGGCGGTGGGACCAGCCTTCGGACCACGTCCCGCTGGTCACGGAACTCGCTCTCTGAGCGCCGGCCCGCCTCGGACGCCCTCTTCACGGCGCGCGGCGCAGGCCGTCGATGCGTTGCGGCACGGCTGGCCCCTGGCGATCGGCCGGGCGCCGCCGCTGCTTCCGGTGGAAACGGCGCCGGGCGCGGCGCACTCGAACCTGGCGCTGATATCGGCGGCCCGTGCGGCAACGCTGAAGCTTGCCAATCAGCGCGAAGCCGCCGATCCGCACGCCCCCGTGCTGATTCGCGCGGCCGAGCCGCTGGATCTTGCCGCCGCGCTGCCGGTGGCGGACCCGGCGCTCGATCTCGATTCGCCGCTCAAGGGGCCGTTCGCGGCCGAACCGCTCGAATGGCGCGATGAAGCTGCCGTGGCGATGGAGCTGGCGCGGATCGCCGGCATTCTCCCCGCCTTCCTCGTCGCGGCGGAGCCTGCCGGGGAGCCGGTCGCGCTCGATGCGGCGGATCTTGCCGCGTTCCTCGATCCGGCACGCCTTGCCATCGCCACCCGCGCCCGCCTGCCCGTCGCGGCGAGCGAGCAGGGCGAAATCGTCGTGTTCCGCAGCGCGGACGATACGCGCGAACATGTCGCGCTGATCGTCGGCGGGCAGACGTCGGAGCGACCGCCGTTGGTGCGGCTCCATTCGGAATGCCTCACCGGCGATATCCTGGGCTCGCTGCGCTGCGATTGCGGTCCGCAGCTCGACCACGCGCTCGCCGCTATGGCGCAAGAAGCGCGCGGCGGCGGCTGGGGCGTGCTGCTGTACCTGCGGCAGGAAGGGCGCGGCATCGGCCTGGTCAACAAGCTACGCGCCTATCGCCTGCAGGACGAAGGGTTCGATACGCTGGAAGCCAACCGCCGCCTCGGCCTGCCGGAGGAAGCGCGGGATTTCCCGGTGGCGGCACGGATGCTGGACCTGCTGGGCATTCCCGCCGTGCGGCTGATGACCAACAACCCGGCCAAGGTCGCCGCGCTGGAAGCCGCGGGGGTGGCGGTGGTGGAGCGCGTTCCACACCGCATCCCCACTAATCCGCACAATGCCCGCTATCTCGCCACCAAGCGCGACAAGGCGGGGCACCTGCTATGACCATAAGAACCGAACAGCCGGGCGACGAGCCGGCGATCCACCATGTGACCGAAGCCGCCTTCGCCGATCATCCGCACAGCGAGGGGACCGAGCCGGCGATCGTCGACGCCTTGCGCACCAGCGGCGATCTGGCGCTTTCGCTCGTCGCCGAGGAAGGCGGGGCGATCGTCGGCCATGTCGCCTTCTCCCGCGCGATCCTTTCTGGCGGGGAGGGCGGCTGGTACACGCTCGGCCCGATCTCGGTGCTGCCCGAACAGCAGGGGCGAGGTATCGGCCGTGCGCTGGTCGAAGCCGGTGCGGCGCATTGGCGCAAGGCCGGCGCGCAAGGCATCGTCCTGCTGGGCGATCCCGCGCTCTACAGCCGCTTCGGATTCGTGACAGGCACGCCGTTGCACATCGAAGGGCCCCTGGCGGACTATTTCCAGGTCCTCTCGTTCACCGAGTCCATCCCCGCCTCCTCGGTCACCTTCGCCCCCGCTTTCAGTTCCGCCGGCACCCGCAAGAGTCGAGGCGTTTGAGCCTCCCTCCCTGGCGGGGGCGCCGCGCGAAGCACGTCGGATCCGGGCTAAAGGCCCGCGCCCTCGAAAGCGGGCATGACTTCGGCGGCGAACAGTTCGGCGGAGCGGGTCACGGCGGGAAGCCGCAAGTCCCCGAAGGCGAGCGCGGCGACGAAGTAGGTGATGCCGCGTTCGACCTCGCGCGCGACGAAGGCGCGCACCGTCTGCGGAGAACCGGCGCAGCCATGGCCCATGGCCGCGGCGGCATCCCACTCTTCGGGCAGGTGCGCCGCCAGCGGAAAGCCGTCGCCGCACTCCTCCCACAGGCGGGCCATGTTGCGCCGCCAGCGCGCATAGGCCGGGCGGGCGAGCGCCAGGGCTTCCTCGTCGCTGTCCGCCACCACGATATGGCGGCTCACCCCGATCAGCGGCATGGCCTCCGGCGGGCCGGCCCACTCGCCGCGATAGAGGTCCATCGCCTGTCGCGCCCGCTCCCCCAGCGCCAGCGTGACCATGTTGACGTCATTGCGCGCGCACCAGCGGATCGAATCCGGGCTCCCGGCGCCGTACCACAGCGGCGGATGGGGGCGCTGCACTGGGCGCAGAACCATGGGCACGTTGTCGAAGCGATAGAAGGTGCCAGCGTGGTCGAGCTGGTCGGATGAAAGGCCCTTGAGCAGCACTTCCAGCGCCTCGTCGAACCGTTCGCGCTGCTCGGCCATATCGAGCCCGTGGAAACCCAGCTCGATCGGCGAGACCCCCCGCCCCACGCCGAGCTGGAAACGCCCGCCGGACAGCGCATCGAGCATCGCCACTTCCTCGATCAGCCGCAACGGATGATAGATCGGCAGCAGATAGACCAGCGGGCCGAAGCGCAGGCGTTTCGTCCGCTGGCTCAGCGCGGCAAACAGTACGCTGGGTGAAGGGGCCAGGCCCAGCGGCGTGCCGTGATGTTCCGCCACATGATAGCAGTGGAAGCCCAGCCGATCATAAACTTCCGCCATCATGAGGCGCGCCTCGTAATGGTCGGAGAGCGGCAATGCGCTGTCATCCACGTGGTCGAACACCCCGAACTTCATCGGCCGCCCCCTCTTCCGTTTGGCGCGAGGCGCAACCTCAGGCGTCCTCGCCCCAGCGCCAGCGCCACGCCCCATTCGTGCGCGCCTTCACGATCAGCACGAAAACCGCGGTGACCGCGATCATGATCACGACGATGCCCGCCAGCGCCAGGCCGCTCACCCCCGTCGACACAAAGCCGAGGCCAACCATGGCCGCCACATAGGCCAGCAGCGCGAACCATCCCTGCCGAGCGATCGGCAGACCTGCGCCATAGCCGAACCGCTTGACCGGGAACCATGGCTCCTTGTCCGGGAACAGGGGCGGCATCGTCAATCTCCTTGTTGCGTGGTGACGAACGCCGCGATGGCATCCACCACTGCCGGCGCGATCGGCAGGTTCGGATCGGTGTAAGTGGCGATGTTGGCGGCGAGATCTTCGCTGTCCACGGTCTTGAGCGTGTGGTTGACGTGGTTCAGCACCCGGTAGACGGCCGTCGGCCGCGCGGTGTGCAGGGCCTCGGCATCGGCCAGCGAGATCTGGATGTCGCGGTTCCCTTGCACGATCAGCATCGGCAGATCGGTCGCGGCGGCCAGCTTGGCCGGGTCCAGCTTCATCATGTCGATCAGGAAATCCTGCACTTGCGGCGCGAACAGCTGCTGCAAGGCCGGATGAAACCCGCTGATATCAACGTGTTGGCCGGCCTCTAGCAGCGCGATGGCGCGCAGCGCATCGGGCAGGACGGGCGCATTGGCCGGATTGGCCTGCAGCTGTTCGCGCATGATCGTGCCAAGTGACCGGCCTGGCGTCGCGATCAGCACGAGCCCGCACAGCGCTTCCACCTTCCCGGCCGCCGCCAGCGCCACCAGGCCGCCTTCGCTATGGCCGGCCAGCCACACGCAGCGCGCGCCGGTCTTGCCGCGGATCGCGCCGATCCAGCTCGCCACATCGGCGACATAGCTATCGATGGTGACGGCATTGGGATCGGCCACCGCTGCGGCGCTGGCGAACATGCCGCGCTTGTCTATCCTGACCGAGCCGATGCCTTGGGCGGCCAGGCCTTCCGCCAGCAGACGATAGGACGCGGCGCTGAGGCCCGCGGGACTGTTGCCGTCGCGGTCGGTGGGGCCGGAGCCGGGAATGATCAGGAGGATCGGCCCCCCATCCGCCGGTGCGAGGAAGGTCCCGTGCAGGTCCCCTTGCGGGCCCGGGGCGGTGATCTCTTGCGCCGGCTGCGCGGCGCCGGCGCTTGCGGACAACAGGGCCATGGCGGCGATCGCTCCTTTCATGATGCGCATCTAATCCACCTCTCGTTTCGGCGGCCGCCCGCGCTTGCGCGGCTCGGCCGGGGCGATCTTGATTCCGCGCCGGGCCAGGGCCTCGCGCAGCAGGATCTCCAGCTCGGCGTTGACCGAGCGCAGCTCCTGCGCCGCCAGCCGCTCGACCGCCGCGTGGAGCGCGGGGTCGAGGCGGAGAGGAAAAGCTTTCTTCGGTGCCTGGGGCATGAGCTTGCTGACGGGGGCTTACTGGTAAAGCGTGCCCGCGTTCACCACCGGGTTCACATCGCGTTCGCCGCACAGCACGACCATCAGGTTGCTGACCATGGCCGCCCGGCGCTCGTCATCGAGTTCGACGACGTCTTCCTCGCTCAGCTTGTCGAGCGCCATCTGCACCATGCTCACCGCGCCCATCACCAGCTTGGCGCGCGCGGCGATCACCGCTTCGGCCTGCTGCCGGCGCAGCATGGCCCCGGCGATCTCCGGCGCATAAGCCAGGTGGGTGAGCCCGGCTTCGTCCACCACGATGCCGGCCACCGAAAGCCGCTCGTTCAGCTCGACCCGAAGCTCGCCATTGACGATCTCGTGGTCGGAACGGAGCGTGGTTTCGCCGTGCTCGATGTCGTCATAGGGATGGCGCGCGGCCACCGTGCGCAGGCCGGCCTCGATCTGGATGTTCACGAAAGCCTTGTAATCGTCCACGTCGAACGCCGCCTGCGCGGTATCGGCCACGCGCCACACCACGTTGCAGGCCACCTCGATCGGATTGCCGCGCAGGTCGTTCACCTTGACCTTTTCCGAATGCATGTTGTTCGCGCGGACGGAGAACTTCTTGCGGCTCATCCACGGCCAGATCCAGCGCAGGCCCTGCGCGCGTTCCGTGCCGCGATACTTGCCGAACAGGGTGATCACCGCCGACTGGTTCGGCTGGATCATGAAGAAGCCGAACAGGGTGAGCAGGAACAGCAGCAGGCCGCAGACCCACCCAACCAGCCACGGCCAGACCAGTGGAGCGGCGGCAGCGGGCGCGCCTGCTGCCCAAGGTGGGGAGAACCGTGGCGGCTGGAGAGCTATCGCGTGGAAGAAGGACAGCAGCGCGAAGATCGTCCACGCCAGCAGCGCCAGCCAGACCAGCAGCATCGGATAGCCGCTATACGTGCTCGCCGGCGCCTCGCCACTGCGCTCCATCGAAGTCTTGTGCTCGGACATGACGAATCCCCCTTTTGGATAAATATGATATCATATTTATATCAGAAGAGCGCTCGGTCAAGCAGAACTGGAGGCGGGCAGCAAGCCGACTGGAGTATGTTCGCCTTTGGCTGAAACACTCGTCGCTGCGCTCCTCGCAATGACGATACAGGGATTAGGAAGCCTTAGTGCTGCCGTATCACCGCCAGAAACGCGTCTCCGTAAGCTTCCAGCTTGCGTGCGCCCACACCGGGGATTTCGCCCAGCTCCGCCAGTGAGGCGGGGCGTGCAGCGGCCATTTCGCGCAAGGTCGCATCGTGGAAGATCACGTAAGGCGGCACTTGCGCTTCGGCCGCCAGCTCGCGGCGCAGCGCGCGCAAGGCTTCGAACAGCGGGTCGCCCACGGGGTTGGGCGCCTGTTCGCGGCGGCGGCGTTCCTTGCGCGTTGGCGGCGGCTGGACGATCTCCACCGCGGCATCGCCTTTCAGGATCGCCCGCGCGTCGCCGTCCAGGCGCAGGCCGCCGTGCTCGGTCGGGACCAGGCTGCCGCGCGCCTGCAAGGCCCGGCTCAGCGGCTGGAGCAGCCTCGCTTCGTCCGCGCCGACGATGCCGAACACCGAGAGCCGATCATGCCCGCGCTGGCGCACCCGCTCGTCCTCGGCGCCCACCAGCACTTTCTGCACATGGCCGAAGCCGAAGCTCTGCCCCGTGCGATAGACTGCGCTGAGAAACTTGCGGGCCAGTTCGGTGACGTCGAGGACGCTGGGCGCTTCCAGGCAGTTGTCGCAGTTGCCGCAGCGTTCGGGCGGGTCCTCGCCGAAATGGCGCAACAGCACCGCGCGGCGGCAGCCGGGCGTTTCGACCAGCCGCGCCAGGGCGTCCAGCCGCGCCCGCTCCCCCACTTGCCGCGCTTCCTCGATCTCGCCGAGCCGCTGGCGGGCCTGGGCGAAATCGCCCGCGGCCCACAGCATCAGCGCCAGCGCGGGATCGCCGTCGCGGCCGGCGCGGCCGGTTTCCTGGTAATAGGCCTCGATCGATTTCGGGATGCCCGCGTGGGCCACGAAGCGCACGTCGGGCTTGTCGATGCCCATGCCGAAGGCGATGGTCGCCACCATGACCATGTCTTCGCTGGCGACGAAGGCGGCCTGATTGGCCGCGCGTTCTTCCGCCGGCAGCCCGGCGTGATAGGGCAGCACGGGCCGCCCGCTCGCCGCCGCCAGCTTGGCCGACAGATCGTCCACTTTCCGGCGCGTGGGGGCATAGACGATGCCGGGGCCGCACTGCTCGCGCAGCAGATCGGCCAGCTGGCGCGCGCCGTTTTCGCGATGGCGGATCGCGTAGCGGATGTTGGGCCGGTCGAAGCCGGCGACCACCAGGCCTTCCGGCGGAATGCCCAGCTGGCTCAGCACGTCCGCCCGCGTGTGCGCATCCGCCGTGGCCGTCAGCGCCAGGCGCGGCACTTGCGGGGAGGCATCCATCAGCGGGCGGAGCTGGCGATAATCGGGGCGGAAATCGTGCCCCCATTCGGATACGCAATGCGCCTCGTCCACGGCGAACAGGGCCAGCGGCGCGCTGGCCAGAAGCTCGCGGAAATGCGGCTGGCTGGCCCGCTCGGGCGCGATGTAGAGCAAGTCCAGCTCGCCGGCGCGGAAGGCGGCGATGGTGGCGGCCCGATCGTCGTCCACGCTGGTCAGCGTGGCCGCGCGAATGCCGTTGGCCCGCGCCGAGCGGAGCTGGTCGTGCATCAGCGCGATCAGGGGGGAGACCACCACGCAGGTGCCCGGCAGCATCGTGGCGGGAAGCTGGTAGGTCAGCGATTTGCCCGCGCCGGTGGGCATCACCGCCAGCGTCGATTCGCCTGCCAGAACCCGCTCGATCACCTGGGCCTGAACGCCGCGAAACTGCTCGAACCCAAAGACCCGGCGCAGCGTGTCGCGGGCGTCGCCGATCCGTTCCACCGCCGTCGCCATGGGCAAGGCTGTGGCAGATCGGCGCGCCGGCGTGAACCGCGCGTGCCACGGTTTTGCCGTTTTCTTGGCCGGGCGGCTCGGCTAGTGAAGCCAGGCGCAGGTACGGTTCGCCTGCTTTAAGGACGACAAGGAAGAGGTCTATCCGATGAAGAAATTCGCCCTCATCGCCGCTGCCGCCGGCGCTTTTGCCCTGGCCGGCTGCGGCAGTGCCGACGATGCGTCGGAAGACGCGATGGCCGATACGGTCGAGATGCCGGCTGACGAAGCCATGGCCGACGCGCCCGATCCCGTTGCCGACACCGCCAGCGACGCGGCCACCGAAGCGGCCGCTACGGAAGGCGCGGTGAACGCCACGGCGCAAGAGGCGGGCGATGCCGCCGTCGATGCAGCCGCCGAAGCGGAAGCCGCCGCCAAGGCGGCCGAGGCGCAGTAAGCCCTTTGCTTTCCGGCAAATCCATGGGGGCGGACAGGGCTGGCGCCTTGCCCGCCCTTTGCCTGGCTGCCGTGCTGCTGTCCGGCTGTGGCGCCGCTGACGAGGATCCCGGCCCCGGCGCGGTGACCGTGGGTGAAGAGCGGGCGCTGGATCAGGCGGCGGAAATGCTCGATGAGCAGCGCCTTCCGCCCCAGGCGCCGCCCTCCGCCACCCCCACCGCCGCCGAAACGCGGGCGGCGCGATAACCTGCGTTTTTGTCGGCACGCCGCGGTGTGCTAGACGTTCCCATGCAAGCCATGGCCGCCATCGCCGATCCCAGGGGCGATTTCTCCGCCCTGCCCGATGTGGACCCGGATGTGTTCACCGCGCCGCTGCGCCGCCCGGCGCATGTGGGCGAGGACTGGCTGGAGCCCCATCAGCGCAGCTATTCGGCGGACGAGGATGCGATCTGGAATGCGCTGTTCGAACGGCAGATGGATATCCTTCCCGGCCGCGCCTGCTCCGCCTTCATGGCGGGCTTGCAGAAGCTGCACCTGAATCGCGGCGGCGTGCCGGAATTCGCCCGGCTTTCGGAAGAACTCGGCGCGCTGACCGGGTGGAGCGTGGTGCCGGTGCCGATGCTGATCCCCGATCACGTGTTCTTCTGGCACCTTGCCAATCGCCGCTTCCCGGCCGGCAACTTCATCCGCGGCCGCGACCAGTTCGACTACATCCAGGAACCGGACGTTTTTCACGACGTGTTCGGCCATGTCCCCCTGCTGACCGATCCGGTCTTCGCCGATTACATGCAGGAATACGGCCGGGCCGGATGGAAGGCGATGCGCTACAACCGGCTGAAGGCGCTCGGCGCGCTATACTGGTACACCGTCGAATTCGGGCTGATGCTCGAACAGGGGGCCTTGCGCATCTATGGCGCGGGCATCCTGTCCGGCCCGCGCGAAGCGGTCTTCGCGCTGGAGGGTCGCTCGCCCAATCGGATCATGCTGAACGTCGATCGAGTCATGCGCACGGACTACGTGATCGACGATCTGCAACCGACCTACTTCGTGATCGAAAGCTTCAGCGATCTCTATCACCAGACGGTGGAGCGCGATTTCGATCGCCTGTACCGCAGTATCAACCCAGGCTTCACTTACGCCAACTCGGCATTGATCGACGTAGATGACGTGCTGAACCGAGGCACGCAGGAGTATCATCTGCGTGGCGGGCGCGGTTCGGGGGCGAAGCCGGTCTGACGGCATGAAAAAACCGGCCCGGAAATCGCTTCCGGGCCGGCCTTTTTCGTCTCGGTGCCTGGCTTACTGGCCGGTCGAGCTCTGCATGGCGTTTCCGGCCGCATCCGCGCGATCCTCGGCGGCGTCCGCTGCCTTGTCGGCGGATTCGCGCATGGCATCGGCCTGATTCTCCACGGCCTCTTCGGTCGCGGTGCCCTGGGCCGCCGCTTCCATGGCGTCGGCGCGCGCGTCGACCGCCTGCTCGGTGGCTTCCGCTTCTTCCTTGGCTGCCTTTTCGGCGGCGCTGTCGCAAGCCGCCACGCCAAGGCCCAGCGCCGCCAGAGAGGCGATCGCGATAAGCTTCTTCATTCCGGTACCCCTTTTCCGTTTCGCTTCATTTCGTTGGCGACGCAGCGTCGCCGCCGTCAGCCGGGACAAAGCGCACCCGTGTGCGCTTTCCGGTCAATCCTGCTGCGGGCCTTTGGTTCCGCGAAATACGGCAAAAATATGTCTGATTAGCCTCAGCGCATCGCCAGCCAGGCCACCGCCGCGGCGCCCACGACGATGCGATACCAGGCGAATGGCGCGAAGCCGTGGCGGCTGACATAGGCCACGAACACGCGGATCACCGCCAGCGCGACGAGGAAGGAGACGACGAAGCCGACCGCGATCTCGCCCCAGCCCACGCCGCCGCCGCTGGCCAGCTGCACGTGGTTGTCGGCCAGTTCCAGCGTCGATGCGCCGATCATCGTCGGCACGGCAAGGAAGAAGGAGAACTCCGCCGCCGTCTTGCGGCCGACGCCCATCGCCAGCGCGCCCATGATCGTCGCGCCGGAACGGCTGACCCCCGGGATCATCGCCAGGCACTGGGCGAACCCGACGCCGATCACCTGCTTCAGCGGCAGCTCCGCCACGCCGACGGAGGGGCCGGGCGTCACCGCCTTCTCGATCCCCAGGATCGCGATTCCACCCAGGATCAGCGCCCAGGCCACGACCGAGGGGCTTTGCAGGAGCACGTCGATATAGTCTTTCAGCAGCAGTCCCAGCACCGCCGAAGGCAGGAAGGCGACCAGGATATTGCGCGCGAAACGCAGGCCTTCCTGTTGCAGGGTCAGCACGCCGATGCCGGCGTTCCAGAAGGTGCGCCAATATTGCACCACCACCGCCAGGATCGCGCCCAGCTGGATCACCACGTTGAACGCGGACCATTGTGCGGAGCTGTATCCGAACAGCTCGGAAGCGAGGATCAGGTGGCCGGTGGAGGAGACCGGGATGAACTCGGTCAGGCCCTCGACAATGCCGAGCAGGATGGCGGTGAGGGTCAGTCCCATGGGCGCCGGGTCATGGCGGAGCGGGCGCTGAAGTCAAGCGCCGCCCGCTCCGCCTGTCGCATCGTCACCAGATATGCACGCGTTCCCCGGGCGGCAGGTAGAGAGCGTCATCCGGGGTCACGTTGAAGGCCTTGTACCAGGCGTCCTGGTTGCGCACGGCGCCGTTGGCACGGAATTCCTCGGGGCTGTGCGGATCGGTCAGCAGCCGCTGGCGGCCGGCCGCCTCGCGCTGCATGGAGCGCCAGACCTGCGCCCAGGCGATGAAGAACCGCTGGTCGCCGGTCAGCCCGTCGATCACCGGCGCTTCCTTCCCGTTCAGCGACATCCGATAGGCGCGATAGGCCAGGCTGAGCCCGCCCACGTCGCCGATGTTCTCGCCCAGCGTCAGGCGCCCGTCCACGCAGGTCTTGCCATCGTCATAGGGGCAATACCGGCTGTATTGCGCGGCCAGCTTGTTGCCCAGTTCGGTGAAATAGGCGAGGTCTTCCGGCGCCCACCAGTCGCGCAGCGCGCCGCTGCCGTCGGACTTCGCGCCCTGATCGTCGAAGCCATGGCCCATCTCGTGGCCGATCACCGCGCCGATGCCGCCGTAATTCACCGCCGGATCGGCATTGGGCCCGAAGAACGGCTGTTGCAGGATCGCCGCCGGAAAGACGATCTCGTTGAACACCGAATTGTAATAGGCGTTCACCGTCTGCGGCAGCATGCCCCATTCGCTGCGGTCCACCGGCTTGCCGAGCTTGGAGCGATCGTCGGCCAGCTGCCAGCCGATCGCCCGCACCCGGTTGCCCAGCGGATCGTCCACCCGGATGTCCAGGCCGTCATAAGTCTCGAACGTGTCCGGATAGCCGATCTTGGGGGTGAAGGCGTCGAGCTTGGCGATGGCTTCCTTCTTGGTCGCCTCGCTCATCCAGGTGTTTTCGGCGATGCTTGCCGCCAGCGCCTTGCGCAAGTTGACCACCAGCGCATCCATCGCCGCCTTGCTTTCGGGCGGGAAATAGGTGTCGACATAGAGCTTGCCGAGCTGCTCGCCCAGCATCCCTTCGGTGGAGGCGATGGCCCGCTTCCAGCGGGGCCGCTTCACTTCCTGCCCGTTCAGCAGCTTGCCGTAGAAGGCGAAATTGGCGTCATCGATCTCGCTCGGCAGAACCGGCGCGCTGTTGCTGAGAAAGCGGGCGACCATGAAGGCCTTGATCGTATCGAGGTCCGTTTCGCCGAGCAGCGTGAGCATGGCCGGCGTGCCGCCGCCGATGCCGTCGAGAATCTCGGGCGTGATCCGGTATTGCTCGACCTCCTCGGCGGTCGGTGGGATCTGCGGGACGAGGAATTGCTGCTGGTCGCCGAATCCGGCGGCCGTCAGCTCTCGCGCGAGGGGGAATTGCGGCGCCAGCGCCAGCAGTTCCGCGCGCGAGAGCTTGTTGTACGTGATGTTGTCGTCACGTAGCGAGGCGCGTGCCCATTCCACCTCGGCCACCTGATGCTCGAAGGCATAGACCTTCTCGGCCATGGCCCGCGGATCGTCATAGCCGGCCTTTCCGAGCAGGAAGGCCACGTAATCCTTGTAGGCCGCCTGGATCGCGCGATTGCGCTCGCTGTCCACCAGGTAGAAATCGCGATCGGGCAGGCCCATGCCATCGAAGCCGACAGCGACGATGTAGCTGTTGGGGTCTTTCGGATCGACCGTCACGCCGGCGGCGATTAGCCCGGGATAGCCCGGCTCGGCGAAGAGTTCGGCAAGCGCGGCCAGATCGGGGGCCTTGGCGATCCTATCCAGGTAGGGCTGCGCGGGGGCAAGGCCCTTGGCGTCGATCGCGGCGGTATCGAGATAGGCATCGAAGGCATCGACGATCCGGCGTGCCTGCGATCCGGCGGGCGGATTGGACGTGACCAGGCTGCTGATCAGCTTCTCGACATCGGCCGTGGATTTCTCGGCCAGCAGGTTGAACGCGCCGTATCGGGCGAACTCGGGCGGGATCGGGTTGGCGTCGATCCACTTGCGATTGACGTAGGCGAAGAAGTCGTCACCCGGATCGATCGCCGGGTCGAGCCCGCTGACATCCACGCCCCAGGTGCCGAATGACATCTGCGGCGGCGCGCTGCGTTCCTCCGCCGTGTCCTGCGCCACGGCGGGCACCGCCAGGGCAAGGGCCAAAGCGGATAGTCCAGCGGTCCACAGCGATCGGATCATAGTGCAAAGCCTTTCGTCAGCCGGGCGGCTGCAAATGGATGGATCGAACGGCTATAGCGCGCCGATCCCGAAACGGGCGCGCTTCGTCGGTTTCATATGATACTTGGTCGATTAATGCGGGCTGAGAGCGCGCGTCAAGCGGCGGCGGCATCGTTGAATTGCAGCGCTGCGAGCCGGGCATAGAGCCCGCCGGCCGCCTGTAATTCGGCATGAGTGCCCTGTTCCACGATGCGGCCTTCGTCCATGACCACGATCCGGTCCGCCGCGCGCACGGTGGCCAGGCGATGGGCGATGACCAGCGTGGTGCGCCCCTCCATCAGCCGCTCGAGCGCTTCCTGCACCAGCCGCTCGCTCTCGGCGTCGAGAGCGCTGGTCGCTTCGTCCAGCAGCAGGATCGGCGCATCGCACAGCACGGCGCGGGCAATGGCGATGCGCTGACGCTGCCCGCCGGAAAGCCGCGCCCCACCTTCTCCCAGAAAGGTATCGAGCCCCTGCGGCAGGGCGCGCAGGAAGCCTTCGGCATTGGCTGATCGGGCGGCCTCCCAGATCGCGTCCTCGCTCGCGTCCCAGTTGCCGTAGCGCAAGTTGTCGCGCGCATTGGCGGCGAACAGCGTGCCTTCCTGCGGCACCAGCGCGATCCGCCGGCGGATCTCCGCCGGGTCCGCCTGGACCAGCGGCACCCCGTCAAGCCGGATCGTGCCGGCCTGGGGATCGTAGAACCGTTCCGCCAGCTGGAACACGGTGGACTTGCCCGCGCCTGAGGGGCCGACGATGGCGACATTCTCTCCCGGTTCCACCGTAAGGTCGAAATCGGCCAGCGCGGCGGTTTCGGGCCGGGTCGGATAGCGGAAGGTCACGCCCTGGAACGCCAGGCTGCCGCGCGCGGGGCTGGGCAGCTCTATCGGGCGGGCGGGCGGCGCGATCTGCGGCTTTTCCAGCAGCAGCTCGTTGAGGCGGCTGGCCGCGCCCGCGCCGCGCAGCAGGTCGGCATAGACTTCCGACAGCGCCCCGAACGCGCCCGACACCATGACGCCGACCACCACGATCGCGGCGATGGTCCCGCCGGTGATCCGCCCCGCCGCCACGCTCAGCGCGCCGTCCCACATCAAGGCCGTAATGGCGCCGAATACGATGGTGATGAAGCCGGCGGTCATTATGGCCCGCAGCAGGATGCGCCGCTTGGCGGTATCGAAGGTGGCTTCCACCGCTTCCCCGAAGCGGTCGGCTTCGCGCTGTTCCTGGTTGAAGCCCTGGACGATCTTCATCGCGCCCAGCACTTCGGTCACCCTCGCGCCAACGGTGGCCACCCGGTCCTGGCTGGTGCGGGCGACGGTGCGCAGGCGGCGGCCGAACAGGCGCATGACCAGCGCGATCACAAAAGCGCCGCCCACCAGATAGGCGGATTGCACCGGGGCCAGCACGAAGAGCAGCACCACGCCGCCGAGGCCGGTGATTAGATTGCGCAAGGCGACCGATACGGTCGTGCCCACCACCTGTTCGATGATCGCGGTGTCGGACGTCATCCGCGAGGCGATCTCGCTGGGCGAATTCTCCTCGAAGAAGCCGGGCGACAGCCTGAGCAGGTTGGTCTGCACCTTGAGCCTGAGATCGGCCACCACCCGTTCGCCCAGCCAGCTCACGAAATAGAACCGCACCGCGCTGGCCACGCCGAGCACCACGACGATCATCATCAGGTAGCGGAACGAATGGTTGATCACCACCAGGTCGGCCTTGTCGCCGAACGCGCGGTCGATGATTTCCTTGAAGCGATAGGGGATCGCCAGCGTGGCCGCCGAACTGACGACCAGCGCGGCCAGCGCCGCGGCGACTCGCCCGCGATAGCGGAAGGTTTCCCGCCAGATCATGCGCAGCGGGCCAAGATCCTTGGCGGGCTTTCCTTCGGGCGGGAGCGGGCGTGGACGGCGGGCCATGGCGCGCGCCTAGCCGATTAGGCGCGCGGTTAGAAGCGTGACCTCGAACGAGAGCGTTTGCCGCGCCGCAACAGAACGCTTACATAAGGGTGATGAGCAGGATCGATCTCGCGCCGGCGGGCGGCGCCTAGTGCTTTACGACACTTACGAGCTGCAACGCTCGCTGCTGGGCAGCGCCAGCAGCTGGGCGGCGATCGGGGCCGAATTGCTCAACAACCCGGCCTTGCCGATGGGCTATTTCGGAACCGGGCCGATCATCGCCAGCGCGCTCCAGGTCTTCGCCCATCTCTATGAGGAACGCGGCAAGCCCGCCTTCAACATCGCCGCGGTGGACGTGGACGGCGCCGAACGGGCCGTGAGCGAAACCGTGGTGCTGGAAAAGCCGTTCGGCGCCCTGCGGCATTTCAAGCGCGAGGGCCTGCCCAAGGAAGCCCCCCGGCTGCTGATCGTCGCGCCGATGAGCGGCCACTACGCCACGCTGCTGCGCGGCACGGTGGCGCGCATGGTGGAAAATCAGGAAGTGTGGATCACCGACTGGGCCGACGCCAAGATGGTGCCGGTGTCGGAAGGCCGTTTCGATCTGGACGATTATATCGACTATCTGATCGAATTCCTCCGCTTCATCGGCCCCGATACGCATGTGCTCGCCGTGTGCCAGCCTTCGGTGCCGGCCTTTGCGGCCGCGGCGGTGATGGGGGCGGAGCGCGACCCGTGCCGCCCGGCCACCCTGACGATGATGGGCGGGCCGATCGACACCCGCGCCAGCCCCACCCCGGTGGACGACGTGGCGATGGAACGGCCGCTGTCGTGGTTCAAGCGCAGCGTCATCGCCACCGTGCCGCTCAATTATCCGGGCGCCGGGCGGCAGGTCTATCCCGGCTTCCTGCAGCTCGCCGGGTTCCTGTCGATGAATATCCAGAGCCACCTGATGAGCCATTACGAGATGTTCAAGCATCTCACCCTGGGCGACCAGGAAAGCGCCGACGCGACCAAGCGGTTCTACGATGAATACCTGTCGGTCTGCGACATGACCGCCGAGTTCTATCTCCAGACGATCGAGCACGTGTTCCAGCGCCACACGCTGCCCCGGAGTCAGTTCGTCCATCGCGGCAAGCCGATCGATCCGGCCGCCATCCGCGACACCGCCCTGCTGGCGATAGAGGGCGAGCGGGACGATATCTCCGGCATCGGGCAGACGAAGGCCGCGCTCGATCTGGCCACGCGCCTGCCGAAGAAGCGCAAGAAGTATCACCTGGCCAAGGACGTCGGCCATTACGGCATCTTCAACGGCAGCAAATGGCGTGCCCGGATCGCCCCGGTGGTGGAACAGTGGATCAGGGCCAACCCGCGCTAGCCGGGCGTAGGCTTGCCTGGGGCGTGATCGCCTGATCCGGGCGCAGCGCCTGACGCGAAATTGCGCCGGTACCGCGTTAGGCGCAACTTTGTGGCGCTGTCGCTGCTATCTTGCAAAAACCGTGTCCTGCCGTCATTGGGGGGGGCTCGCAACAATCCGGGCCCCCAATTTGGGGTGATTCGGGCCATGGCGCCATGCCGTGGCTCCGGGAACCCCGCCGGCTGGAACAGGAACAAGTGTGTTAAGAGAGTACCCCGCGCCTCAGGGCCTATACGATCCCCGCAACGAACATGACTCCTGCGGTGTAGGCTTCGTCGCCCATATCAAGGGCGCCAAATCGCACGCGATCGTAAGCCAGGCGCTGGAAATTCTCGCCAATCTCGATCACCGCGGCGCGGTGGGGGCGGATCCGCTGCTGGGTGACGGCGCGGGCATCCTGCTGCAGATCCCGGACCCGCTCTATCGCCAATGGGCGGAAAGCGAAGGGCTGACCCTGCCGCCGCCGGGCGATTACGCCGTGGCCATGTGCTTCCTCCCCCAGCGCGAGGAAGCGCGCGAGTTCATCTGCGGCCAGTTCGAAAAGTTCATCGCCAAGGAAGGCCAGCACCTGATTGGCTGGCGCGACGTGCCGACCAACACCGACGGGCTGGGCAAGGCCGTGCTCGAATCCATGCCGATGATCCGCCAGTGCTTCGTCGGCCGGGGCGATAACTGCGCCGATCAGGACGCGTTCGAGCGCAAGCTGATCGTGATCCGCAAGCAGACGCAGAACCCGCTGGCCGACCTGGCGGAAAAGCACGGCATGCCCGAGATCACGCATCTCTACATGCCCAGCTTCTCCAGCCGCACGGTGGTCTACAAGGGCCTGCTGCTGGCGAACCAGGTGGGCAGCTTCTACGGCGATCTGCGCGATCCGCTGTGCGTTTCGGCGCTGGGCCTGGTGCATCAGCGGTTCTCGACTAATACCTTCCCCAGCTGGAAGCTGGCGCACCCCTATCGCCTCATCGCTCATAACGGCGAAATCAACACCGTTCGCGGCAACGTGAACTGGATGAACGCCCGCCGGCGGACGATGGAATCGCCGCTGCTGGGCGCCGATCTCGATAAGCTGTGGCCGATCGTGCCCCACGGGCAATCGGATACCGCCTGCCTCGACAACGCGCTCGAACTGCTGCTGCTCGGCGGATACAGCCTCGTCCATGCGATGATGATGCTGATCCCGGAAGCCTGGGCCGGCAACCCGACGATGGATCCGGCGCGCCGCGCGTTCTACGAATATCATGCCGCGCTGATGGAGCCGTGGGACGGCCCGGCCGCCGTGGCCTTCACCGATGGCCGCCAGATCGGCGCCACGCTGGATCGCAACGGCCTGCGCCCCGCGCGCTTCACCGTGACACGCGACGATATCGTCTGCATGGCGTCGGAAAGCGGCGTACTGCCGTTCCGGGAAGAGGACATCGTCCGCAAGTGGCGGCTGCAGCCCGGCCGGATGCTGCTGATCGATCTGGAGCAGGGCCGTATCGTCGAGGACGAGGAGCTGAAGGCTCAGCTCGCCGAAGCGCATCCTTACGAGCGGTGGCTGAACCAGGCGCAGTACAAGCTGGAGGATCTCGAGGCGCTCGATGCGCATCTGCAGGAAATCGTCACCGACGACGAGACCCTGCTCAGGCACCAGCAGGGCTTCGGCTACACGCAAGAGGATATCACCAAGTTCCTCGAGCCGATGGCCGTGAATGCCGATGATCCGATCGGATCGATGGGCACCGATACGCCGATCGCGGTGCTGAGCCGCCGGCCCCGCCTGCTGTTCGATTATTTCAAGCAGAACTTCGCCCAGGTCACCAACCCGCCGATCGACCCGATCCGCGAGGAACTGGTGATGAGCCTGCTGTCGATGATCGGCCCGCGCCCCAATCTGCTGGGCCATGGCGCCGGCACGCACAAGCGGCTGGAAGTCTCGCAACCGATCCTGTCCAACGAGGATCTGGCGAAGATCCGCTCGGTGGAGGAAGCGCTCGACGGCGCGTTCCGCACCGCCACCATCGACATGACCTGGGATGCCTCCACCGGCGTCGACGGGCTGGAGATGGCGATCAAGGAAATGTGCTGGGCGGCCACCGAAGCCGTGCTGGCGGACAAGAACATCCTCATCCTGTCGGACCGTGCGCAGAGCAAGGACCGGATCGACATGCCGGCCCTGCTGGCAACGGCGGCGGTGCATCATCACCTGGTCCGGCAGGGCCTGCGGATGCAGACCGGCCTAGTGGTGGAAACCGGCGAAGCGCGGGAGGTGCATCATTTCTGCGCCCTGGCGGGCTATGGCGCGGAAGCGATCAATCCCTATGTCGCGTTCGAGACGCTGGAGCAGATCCGCAAGCACAAGTTCCCGGAACTGACCACCAAGCAGGTCCACAAGAACTACATCAAGGCCATCGGCAAGGGCATCCTCAAGGTCATGTCCAAGATGGGCATCTCGACCTATCAGTCCTATTGCGGGGCGCAGATCTTCGACGCGGTCGGCCTGTCGAGCGAGTTCGTGGACAAGTACTTCACCGGCACGGCGACCACGATCGAAGGCATCGGCCTGCGGGAAGTGGCCGAAGAGGCGGTGCGGCGCCACGCCGCCGCCTATGGCGACAACCCGATCTACGAGAAGATGCTCGATGTCGGCGGCATCTATCAATATCGCTTGCGGGGCGAGGATCATGCCTGGACGCCCGAATCCGTCGCCAGCCTGCAGCATGCGGTGCGCGGCAACGATTACAAGAACTACGAAGAGTTCGCGAAGTCCATCAACGAGCAGTCCCAGCGGCTGCTGACGATCCGTGGGCTGATGGAGCTGAAGAAGGCGGCAAGACCCCTTCCGCTGGAAGAGGTCGAGCCGGCCGAGGAAATCGTCAAGCGGTTCGCCACCGGGGCGATGAGCTACGGCTCGATCAGCTGGGAAGCACACACCACGCTGGCCAAGGCGATGAACCGCATCGGCGGCAAGTCGAACACCGGCGAAGGCGGCGAGGATCCCCAGCGCTTCCGCCCGCTGGAAAACGGCGATTCGATGCGTTCGGCGATCAAGCAGGTCGCCAGCGGGCGGTTCGGCGTCACCACCGAATATCTGGTCAATGCCGACGATCTCCAGATCAAGATGGCCCAGGGCGCGAAGCCGGGCGAGGGCGGCCAGCTGCCCGGCCACAAGGTCGACAAGATCATCGGCCGGACTCGCCATTCGACCCCGGGCGTGGGCCTCATCAGCCCGCCGCCGCACCACGACATCTATTCGATCGAAGACCTGGCGCAGCTGATCCACGATCTCAAGAACGTGAATCCGGCGGCGCGCGTTTCGGTGAAGCTGGTGTCGGAAGTGGGGGTGGGCACGGTCGCCGCGGGCGTCTCCAAGGCGCGGGCCGATCACGTGACCATCTCCGGCTATGAAGGCGGCACCGGCGCTTCGCCGCTGACCAGCCTGACCCATGCGGGCAGCCCGTGGGAAATCGGCCTGGCCGAAACCCAGCAGACGCTGCTGCTCAACGACCTGCGCAGCCGCATCGCCGTGCAGGTGGACGGCGGCCTTCGGACCGGGCGCGATGTCGCCATCGGCGCACTGCTCGGCGCGGACGAATTCGGCTTCGCCACCGCGCCCTTGATCGCCGCCGGCTGCATCATGATGCGCAAGTGCCATCTCAACACCTGCCCGGTGGGCGTGGCGACGCAGAACCCGGTGCTGCGGGCCCGCTTCACCGGCCAGCCGGAACACGTGATCAACTATTTCTTCTTCGTGGCCGAGGAACTGCGCCAGATCATGGCGGAGATGGGCTTCCGCACCGTCGAGGAGATGATCGGCCGGGTGGACCGGATCGACATGAAGCCGGCGATCGATCACTGGAAGGCGCGCGGGGTGGACCTTTCCCGCCTGCTGCACCGGGTGGAACCGGCGGCCGGCATGTCGTTGCACCAGACGATCGAGCAGGATCACGGCCTGGCCGCCGCGCTCGACAACGATCTGATCGAGGCCGCCCGCCCGGCGATCGAGAGCGGCGAGACGGTGGTGCTCGAACGCACGGTGCGCAACGTCAACCGCACTGTCGGCGCGATGCTTTCGGGCGAGATCGCCCGGCGCCACGGCCATGCGGGCCTGAAGCCCGATCAGCTGCGCATCAGCTTCACGGGCGTGGCCGGGCAGAGCTTCGGCGCCTGGGCGGTCCACGGCGTCACGCTCGACCTGGTGGGCGATGCCAATGACTATGTCGGCAAGGGCTTGTCGGGCGGGCGCGTGATCGTCCGCCAGCCGAGCCATGTCGACCGCGAGCCGACCGATAACATCATCGTCGGCAACACCGTGCTTTACGGCGCCATCGCCGGCGAGGCCTATTTCAACGGCGTCGCGGGGGAACGCTTCGCGGTGCGCAATTCGGGCGCGGTCGCGGTGGTCGAAGGCGCGGGCGATCATTGCTGCGAATACATGACCGGCGGCGTTGTCGCCGTGCTCGGCCGCACCGGGCGCAATTTCGCCGCGGGCATGTCGGGCGGCATCGCCTACGTCTATGACGAGGACGGCAGCTTCCGCGATCGCTGCAATATGGCGCAAGTCGATCTCGTGCCGATCGATTCCGCGCCATCGGAAGACGAGGGGGCCGGCCGCCCGCAACAGCGCCCGGTCAACGTCAGCGATTCCGGGATGGGCGATATGCTGCGCCACGATGCCGAACGGCTGCGCATCCTGATCGAGCGGCACAAGCTGCACACCGGCTCGAAACGCGCCGCCGCGCTGCTCGACGATTGGGAGGCGGCATTGGGCAAGTTCGTCAAGGTCATGCCGCGCGACTATGCCGCCGCGCTGAAACAGCTCGAAGCCGAACGCGACGAAGCCGCCACCGTCGCGGCGGAATAGAGATGGACACCTTCCTTTTTCGTCATTCCCGCGAAAGCGGGAACCCAGCGCACCCGGAAAGGTCGCGCAGCGTCTACTGGGTCCCCGCTTTCGCGGGGATGACGAAGGTTTGATTGGATAAGTTGCAGATGGGCAAGGAAACCGGCTTCCTGGAAATCGGGCGCGAAGACCGCACTTATGCGGACCCGAAGGAGCGCATCCGGCATTATCGGGAGTTCGTGGTCCCGCACAGCGAGGAAGGCCTGCGCAACCAGGCCGCCCGGTGCATGAACTGCGGCATCCCCTATTGTCACAACGGCTGCCCGGTGAACAACCAGATCCCCGACTGGAATCACCTCGTCTATGAAGGCGATTGGCGCAACGCGCTGGATAACCTGCATTCGACCAATAACTTTCCCGAGTTTACCGGCCGGATCTGCCCCGCCCCGTGCGAGGCAAGCTGCACGCTCAACATCATCGACCAGCCGGTGACCATCAAGTCGATCGAATGCGCCATCGTCGATCGCGGGTGGAAGGAACACTGGATCCGGCCGCATGTGCCCGACCGGGAAACCGGCAAGAGCGTCGCCATCGTCGGCAGCGGCCCGGCGGGCCTGGCCTGCGCGCAGCAGCTCGCCCGCGCCGGCCATTCGGTGACCGTGTTCGAGAAGGCGGATCGTATCGGCGGCCTGCTCCGCTACGGCATACCCGACTTCAAGATGGAAAAGCACCTCATCAACCGGCGCGCCGTGCAGATGGAGGCGGAAGGGGTGACCTTCAAAACCTCCACCGAAGTCGGCGTGGACGTATCGCTCAGGGCTCTCAAGGAGAACTTCGATGCGATCGTGCTGGCCGGCGGGGCGGAAGACCCGCGCCCGCTCCAGATCCCCGGCGCCGAGCTGTCGGACGTGCGGCAGGCGATGGAATACCTGACCCAGCAGAATAAGCGCAACGCCGGCGACAGCGAGGAACGCGCCGCCCCGCGCGGCACGCTGACCGCGGCGGGCAAGCATGTCATCGTGATCGGCGGCGGCGATACCGGCTCCGACTGTGTCGGCACCGCCAATCGCCAGGGCGCCAAGAGCGTGACCCAGATCGAGATCATGCCTCGTCCGCCGGAGAAGGAAGACAAGGCGCTCACCTGGCCGAACTGGCCGATGAAGCTGCGCACCTCCAGCAGCCACGAGGAAGGGGTGGAGCGCGACTGGGCCGTGCTGACCAAGGAAGTGGTGGGCGAAGACGGCCGCGTCACCGGACTCAAGTGCACCCGCATCGAATGGATCGACCGGCAGATGACGGAGATCCCGGGCAGCGAATTCGTCATTCCGGCGGACCTGATCCTGCTGGCCATGGGCTTCCTCGGTCCGCGCAAGCCGGGGCTGCTGGCGCAGTCGGGCGTCGCGCTGACCGATCGCGGCAATGTCGCCGCCAACACGGACGATTATCGCACCAGCGATCCGATGATCTTCGCCTGCGGCGACATGCGCCGTGGCCAGTCGCTGATCGTCTGGGCCATCCGCGAAGGCCGCCAGGCAGCGCGCGCGGTGGACCAGGCGCTGATGGGGGCAAGCGAACTGCCGCGCTGACGATCGAACAAAGCCTCACGCGGGGGCCAGGAGATAGTGCCACCGCGACGGCGGGCGCCGAGCGGGTCTTTCGTGCGTGGCCTATCTCATCCCAGCTTCGTCATTGCGAGCGCAGCGGAAGCGAAGCTGGCCAAAGGCCAACCAATCCAGGGCGGTTGGAACGGCCCTGGATTGCTTCGCCGGCTCCGCCTCCTCGCAACGACGAAACCAAAGGCTTTCGTGCGAACGTGAAAAGCGGCTTGGCGCCTTCGCGTCTTTGCGTGAAGAAAAATCTGGCACGACGCTTCGTCTTCCGCCGCCGGTCGGCGCGCCTCGTTCGAATTCAGAACCGAATGCGCGCACGCACGCCGACGGAGGGCGCGCCATGGAGCGTGGGCATCTGCACGACGTCCCCTTCGACCGGCCCGACTTGCAGGCGCAGTGCATCGCCGATCTCCTCCATCGTGGTGGGCGGGGGCGGGCCGGCGGGCCTGTAGCGATAGTTTCTTCGTCTTCCGGCGCGCAGACGATGATCACGTCCGGGCTGGACTGCGGGCAACCGCGCTTCTGCGGCAGGATGCGGAATGTCTTTCCTCGCGCCGCCAGGTCGTCTTCGCTGCCTTCCGCCGCGTATTCCGCCGGCGCTGGAAGGATGATCGGCTCGACCGGGGTGGCGTCCGAAACGGCGCTACCGGGTATCCAGCGCCCCGATCGCCCGGTCGAGCAAGGCCAGCAGCACGTCCATGTCCGCCGCGCCTAGGGCATCGCGGATGGGTTTTTCTTCCTTGTCCACCGCCGCGAACAGGGCCGCCATCGCTTTCTCGCCTTCCGGCGTGACAGTGACGCCATAGCGCCGCCGGTCGATGGTGGAGCGGTCGCGCGCGATCAGGCCGCGCTGTTCCAGCTGGTCGATGATGCCCACCAGCGCGGACTTGTTGAGCCCGGCGCGTTCCGCCAGCGCCGTCTGCGAGCTGCCGGGATTGGCGGCGACGAGCGAGAGCACGGTGAGCGAGCCCGTCGGCAATCCGTGCGGCGCGGAGACCGAGATCGACCGCGCGCTCAGCGCGTTGCGCAATACCCGGATGCGCGGCCCTACGGAGCCCGCAAGCAAACCCCAGTGCATTTCCTTGGATCTATCCGTCGCCACGGGCCATCGCTCGCATCCGCGGGGCCGCTTGGCAACAGGCGATCCCAAAGAACTGTCTCCGGCCGATGGAAATCAGGCCGCTCCACCCGCCCCCAAGGCAGGAGCCTACCAGTCGATCTTTCCCCGTCCGTGCGCTTCGAGAAAGGCGTTCGCCTTGCTGAACGGCTTGGAGCCGAAAAAGCCGGAATGGGCCGAGAGCGGGCTGGGATGGGGCGATGTCAGCACGAGATGGCGCGTGCCCGGCCCCAGTTCGGGCACGCGCTGGGCCTTGTTGCGGGCGTGGCTGCCCCACAGGATGAACACGCTGGGCTCTTCACGCCGGGCGACGGCGGCCACGGCGGCATCGGTGATCGCTTCCCAGCCTTTGCCGGCATGGCTGCCCGCGCGGCCGGCCTCCACTGTCAGCGAATTGTTCAGCAGCAGCACGCCCTGCCGCGCCCAGTGCTCCAGGTTGCCGTGCGGCGGGATGGCGACGCCTATGTCGTCGCGCAGTTCCTTGTGGATGTTGACCAGCGACGGCGGCACGCGCACCCCTTCCGGCACCGAAAAGCACAGGCCGTGCGCCTGGCCGGGCCCGTGATAGGGATCCTGCCCCAGGATCACGACCCTGACCTTGTCCAGCGGAGTCAGCTCCAGCGCGCGCAGGCGCTGCCCGCGCGGGGGGTATATCGTCTTGCCGCTGGCCTCTTCGCGGCGGAGCCAGCCGCCCAGGCGCCGGCTTTCCGGCATCGCCAGGACGGGTTCCAGCGCCGGGCGCCAGCTTTCCGGGATCGTTTCGCTCACGCCCCTGGGTCTATGCCGGTGTGCGGGCGCTTGCCACCGCCCCTTTCCCTCTATCCCCAATCGGCCTAAGGCCCGGCGATGGCAGTGCATTTCCATGAAGAAGACTTGCCCGCCGGCGTGCTGGCGCCTGGGGCGATCGCGATCGATACCGAGACCATGGGGCTCGTCACGCCGCGTGACCGGCTGTGCGTGGTGCAGGTGAGCGACGGGCAGGGGGACGAACATCTGGTGCGCTTCGGCGTCAACAGCCGCTACGATGCGCCCAACCTGAAAGCCGTGCTGGCCGATCCCGCGCGGGTGAAGATCTATCATTTCGCCCGCTTCGACCTGGCCGCGATCGAATACTATCTCGGCGTCGTCGCCGCGCCGGTGTTCTGCACCAAGATCGCCAGCAAGCTGACTCGCACGTACACCGATCGGCACGGCCTCAAGAACCTGGTCCAGGAACTGCTGGGGGAGGACATCTCCAAGCAGCAGCAATCGAGCGACTGGGGTGCGCCCGAGCTGAGCGAGGCGCAGCGCGACTATGCGGCGTCCGACGTGCGTTTCCTGCACCGGCTGGTCGCGGTGTTCGAGGAACGCCTGGCGCGCGAGGGGCGGCGGGGCATCGCCCAGGCGTGCTTCGACTTCCTGCCGACGCGCGCCCGGCTCGATATCGCCGGATGGGCCGAGCAGGACATCTTCACCCACGATTGAAACGCGCGGCGTAGCCGCCACATGGGCTGGCGATGAGCGAGCAAGCCGATCATATCCGCGATCGAAGGCGGGCCTTCGCCGCTCCGGGCAGCTCGCTCGACCGCGCGGTGAGGGTGCTGGCCGTGGTGCTTCCGGCGCTGGTCGGCGCGGTGGCGGCCGCGATGCTGATCTCCCCCCTGGGCCCGCGCGGCGAGGTGAGCTTCCTGCTCGATCGCAACAAGGTGGCCACGGCGGAGGATCGCCTGCGGGTGGATGAAGCGCTCTATCGCGGGCAGGACAAGAAAGGGCGCCCGTTCACCCTTTCGGCCGGCGAGGCGGTGCAGCAGAGCGCCAGCGTGCCGGTGGTGCAGCTGCGTGACCTGACCGCACGGATGCAGCTCAACGATGGGCCGGCGGTGCTGCAGGCGCCGGGCGGGCGCTACAATATCGACGATCGCACGGTGGATGTGGACGGCACGGTGACGTTCGCCGCGGCGGACGGCTATCGCATCGCGGCGCGCGGCGTGTCGGTGGACCTGCCGGGCCGGCGGCTGGTCGGTTCGGGCGGTGTCGAAGGGGCGATCCCGGCGGGGACTTTCTCCGCCAACAGCCTCAGCGCCGATCTCGATGCCCGCACCCTCGCCCTGGAAGGCAGGGCTCGGCTGCGGATGGTGCCCGGAAAGATGCGGATGCCATGAGCGAGGCTTTTCACCCCCGGATCGAGCGCGTAAGGACCGTTACGATGATGAACCGCCGCTCGATCGGCAGTGTTGCCCTGCGTTCCTTCGCCGCCGCGTTCGTCGCGGTGGCGGCGGCCGTGCTCGGCTTCGGTTCTCTGGCCGAAGCGCAAGGCATCGCCGGGTTCAATTCCAACCAGCCGGTGAACTACGCCGCCGATCGGATCGAGTTGCAGGACCGGCAGAACCGCGTGGTCCTTTCGGGCGACGTGGTCATCACCCAGGGCGATCTCAAGCTCACCGCCGCGCGCACCACGGTGGCCTATACCAATGAGGGTTCGCTGCGCATCCAGCGGATCGATGCCACCGGCGGCGTCACCGTCCACCGGGGCACCGAATTCGCCCGCGGGGCGGCCGCGGTCTATGATTTCAACCGCCGCGTCATCATCCTCTCGGGCGGTGTCGCGCTGCGCCGGGGCACCGATACGCTCAACGGCGGGCGGCTGACGATGGACCTCAACACCGGCCTTTCTACGGTGGAAGGCGGGGGTGGCGGGGCCTCGACCACGGCAACCCAAGGCGGGCGGGTAACCGGCCAGTTCTCGGTTCCCGAGCAGTAACCCTTTCTCAGCAGGCGGGCTTGTGCCATTGCGCGAGGCCGCGATGGACGAAATCCCACAATGACCGAAATGCTCAAGATCAGCTTGCCCGATGGTTCGGTGCGCGAAGTGCCGCCCGGCTCCACGCCGGCCGACGTGGCGGCTGCCATCGGCCCCGGGCTTGCCAAGGCGGCGCTGGCGGCGCGCGTGGACGGCGAAGTGCGCGATATCGGCCGCCCGTTCGAACGGGATGCCGAACTGGCGCTGATCACCGCGCGTGACGAGGCCGACGCTCTGGAACTGGTGCGCCACGACTATGCCCACGTGCTGGCCGAGGCGGTGCAGGCGCTGTGGCCCGATACGCAGATCACCTTCGGCCCGGCGACCGACGACGGCTTCTATTACGATTTCGCCCCCGGCGCGCGTGGTCCCTTCACCGAAGAGGACCTGCCGGCGATCGAGGCGAAGATGCGCGAGATCATCGCCGCCGACAAGCCGCTCACCCGCGAAGCCTGGACGCGCGACCAGCTCATCGCCTGGTTCGAGCAGCAGGGAGAGCGCTTCAAGGCCGAATGGGCCGCCGACCTCCCCGAGGGCGAGGAACTGACCGTCTATCGATCCGGCAGCGACTGGCTGGACATGTGCCGTGGCCCGCATCTCGCCAGCACCGGCAAGCTCGATCCGCAGGCGTTCAAGCTCACCCGCGTCTCCGGCGCCTACTGGCGCGGCGACCAGCGCAACGCGATGCTCAGCCGCATCTACGGCACCGGCTGGCTCAACAGGAAGCAGCTCGACGCCTATCTCGTCCGGCTGGAGGAAGCGGCCAAGCGCGATCACCGCAAGCTGGGGCAGGAAATGGACTTGTTCCACCTCCAGCAGGAAGCCCACGGCAGCGTGTTCTGGCACCCCAAGGGCTATGTGATCTGGCGCGAGCTGGAAGCCTATATGCGCCGCGCGATCGACGGCGCCGGCTATCGCGAAGTCAAGACCCCGCAGGTGATGGACGCGCGCCAGTGGGAGCAATCCGGCCACTGGGGCAAGTACCGCGAGAACATGTTCGTCATCCCTGACGAGGTGCCGAACACCGAGGATGAAGGGCCACTGGTTTCCGACGCCGCCGAATGGATGGCGCTGAAGCCGATGAACTGCCCGGCGCACGTGCTGATCTTCCACCAGGGCATCAAGAGCTATCGCGATCTGCCGCTGCGCCTTTACGAAAACGGCTGCTGCCACCGCAACGAGCCGCACGGCGCGCTGCACGGGCTGATGCGCGTGCGCCAGTTCACCCAGGACGACGCGCATATCTTCTGCCGCGAAGACCAGATCGTGGAGGAAGTGCGCGCGTTCTGCCAGCTGGCCGACCGGGTCTACAAGGATTTCGGCTTCACTTACGCGATCAAGCTCGCGCTGCGGCCGGAGAACCGCTTCGGCAGCGACGAGGTGTGGGACGTGGCCGAAGCCGAATTGCGCGACGCCGTGACCAGGGCCGGCTTCGCCACCGAAGCTTTCGGGTGGGAGGAGCTTCCCGGTGAAGGGGCGTTCTATGCCCCCAAGCTGGAATGGCATCTTACCGATGCGATCGGCCGCACGTGGCAGGTCGGCACGATCCAGTCCGACCGCGTGCTGCCGGAGCGGCTGGATGCAAGCTATGTCGGCGAGGATGGCGATCGCCATCGCCCGATCATGCTCCACCGCGCGATCTTCGGCAGTTACGAACGTTTCATCGGCATCCTGATCGAACACTATGCCGGCAAGCTGCCGGTATGGCTGGCCCCGGTGCAGGCGGTGGTGGCGACGATCGTGTCCGATGCCGATGGCTATGCCCATGCCGTGGCTGAAAAGCTGGCCGCCGCGGGCATCCGTGCCGAGACCGATCTTCGCAACGAGAAGATCAACTACAAGGTGCGCGAACACTCGGTGAAGAAGGTTCCGCACCTGCTGATCGTCGGCAAGCGCGAGGCCGAGGAGGGCACCGTGGCCATCCGCACCCTGGGCGAGGAACGCCAGCGGGTCCTGCCGCTGGACGAGGCGATCGCCCTGCTCAGGGCCGAGGCGACCGCGCCCGATCTGAAATGAAAGTTCGGCGTGGCACGCGGGCCGATGCGGCGCGCGCGCTGGAGATCTGGCGTGCCGCCGTTGAGGTGACTCACCCGTTCCTCAGTGCCGAGCATCGGGCCGATATCGATGCGATCGTCGCCGAATGGCTGCCCACCGCCGACCTGTGGCTGGTCGACGATGGCGATCGCCCGGTCGGCTTCCTGGCCATGGACGGCAAGCTGATCGATGCGCTCTTCGTCGATCCGGCCGTGCATGGGCGGGGTTTCGGCACCGCGCTGTTGAACCACGCGCTCACCCTCGCGCCCGATGCCGTGGTCGATGCCAATGAGCAGGCCACCAATGCCCTGCCGTTCTACGAGGCGCGCGGTTTCGTGCGCACGGGCCGATCGGATACCGATCCCGCCGGCAGGCCGTACCCGCTGATTCATCTGAAATATGGCGGCCGGCGCCAGGCCTAAAGCGGCAGCGCTTCGCCAGCGAGGATCAGCGTGGCGGCGCAGGCGATCACCAGGGCGATGCGCGCCGCTTCCGCCATGCGGCCCGTGGTGAGGGAAAGAAGGATCGCGCGCGCCATCGGCGGCATTGTCCGCCCCAATGCCTAACGAAACGTTACCGATGGGCCGGCCTCGCCGGACTCAGCCGAACCAGTAGCAGGTCCCGCGCATCTCCAGGCTCACGCGCGGGGGCGAGTCGGGCCCGGCGAGCGGGTTGTCGAACGCGCCATGCGGCATCAGTTGCGCCCGCGCGGGATCGCTTTCGCTGGTCTTGAACACGATCGCTTCGTCAGGCGTCATGTCCGCATAATAGTACCAGCGGTGGTTCGGGTTGGCCGCCAGCAGGTAATTGGCGAAGCTCCATTCCGCGCTGCCATCCAGCGGATCGAAGATCGCGTCGCAATCGATCAGGTCCTCGGGTGCGATGCTGGGCCAGGCGCAGAGCGCCAGCGAAACGTCCTGCGGCGCGCCGGAGAGTGCCCGCCAGACATTGTACTGGGCGCTGCGCGTCACGGTGCGGCCTGGCGGCGCACCCTTGGCGCGCATGGCGGCGGCGGCCTCGCGCGCGATGTCGACGTGGACGAACCGCGCCGGGTGCGAATTGTCGTGCGCGGCGTTCTCGCCCAGCCGTTCCGAAAAGCGCAGGATGCCCATCGGCGTCATCGCCACGTGGTCGCAGCCGGTGACCTGCCGCAGCAGATCGGCGATCTCCCCCCGGTGGACCGCCGTCACCTGATCGAGATCGGTCAGATCCGCCACCGCGCTCTTGTGCTGGACAAGCGTGAAGCCCTCACGGTCGAGCGTGCAGTCCAGGCCGCGTGCATCGACGATTGCCACTTCTTCCGGGGCGAGGGGGACGAAATCCTTCTCGTGCGCGTTGGCATAGAAATAGGGGCGCTGCGCGGTGCGCCGGGCATAGCCGACCGTTGCGCGCACATCGTTCATGCCGGTTCGAACTCCTCGGTGTCGATCGTCGGCCGGATCGCGTCGTGATAGCGATGGCCGGCCACCGTCTGCTCGTTGATCAGCGCGCCCGCCGCGTCCAGGACGTCCTGCGGGATCGGCAGTTCCCAGGCGCGCAGGTTATCGGCGAGGTGCTGCTCGCTGGTCGTGCCGGGGATCACGTGAACATGCTCCCCGCGTGACAGCACCCAGGCCAGCGCCAGCTGCGCGGCGGTGACGCCGGCATCTTCCGCCAGCGCCACCAGTTGCGCGATCAGCGCGCGGTTGTGCGGCCAGTTTTCGGCGTTGAAGCGCGGCATCTTGGTCCTGAGGTCCTGCTCCTCCAGCGTCGAAGGATCCTCCAGTAGCCCGCCCAGCGCCCCGCGCCCCACGGGCGAGAAGGCCACGAAGGCGATCCCCAGTTCACGGCAGGTTTCCAGCACCGCCAATTCCACGTTGCGGGTCCACAGCGAATATTCGGTCTGCACCGCGCCCACCGGATGCACGGCGTGGGCTTCGCGGATATGGGCGGAACTCCACTCGCTGACGCCATAGGCCCCGATCTTGCCGGCTTCGATCGCCCGCGTCATCGCACCGACCGAATCGGCGATCGGCACCTTCGGATCGAACCGATGCATGTAGTAGAGATCGATGTGATCGGTCCGCAGCAGGCGCAGGCTTTCGTCGATCCCCGCACTGATGGCCTCGGGCGAGCAATCGACGCCCCGGCGCGGCCCGTCCACCACGATGCCGCCCTTGGAAACGAGGAAGAATTCGTTCCGGCGGCCGTGCAGCGTTTCGCCGATCAGCGCTTCGTTCTTCCCGGCGCCGTATATGCGCGCGGTATCGAAATGGTTGCAGCCCAGGTCCAGTGCGCGGGCCAGCAGGCGGGCGCCTTCCTGCGCGCTCGGCGGCGTGCCATAGGCCCAGGACAGGTTCATGCAGCCGAGCCCCACGGGATGAAGCTCGGTGCCGGCGATCGTTCGGGTTTTGAGACTCATGCCCCCTCTGTGCAGAGGCGGGCGCCAAGTCGCAAGCCCGGATCAGGCGCCGACCAGCGCGTCCTTTGCCCAGGTGTAGAATTCGTCCTGCTTGCGCCCCAATGCATCGGTCGCGCGGCGATAGCCGGCGGAATCGGCATCGATGTTCGCGCTGCGCCAGGCGGCCTGGTGCTGGGCCAGCGCCTGGCGCATTTCGAAGAACTGCCGCTCGAACTCGCGCGCCAGCTCGGGCCGCGCGCTCAGGCGGGCATCGGTCTTGATCGCGCCCATCATCTCGGCGACCAGCGTGGCGAACCGCGTGCGCAACCGCACGATGTCGCGCACCGCGCGGTCGCCCGTGCTCCTGACCGCTTCCTGCATCAAACGGTGCGTCTCCTGGGCTTCGCCCAGGATCCGGTCCAGTTCAGCCATCGATTCCCCCGCATTCCAATTTTTCTGGTGCGAGGATCGCCCTACACTCTCGGCAGGTCAAGAACCCGTTAACGGCTCAGGACCAGCCGTCCTGCGCTTCCAGGCTGGCGGCGAGCTCACCGATCACGCGATAGCAGTCGATCACCTGGGCGATCGAGCTGTTCGGCTCGCGCCCTTCGCGGATCGCGGCGATGAATTCGCGGTCCTGCAGCTCGATGCCGTTGTTCGACACGGCCACGCCCGTCAGGTCCACCGGCTCTTCCTTGCCGGTCACCAGATCATCGTAGCGGGCGATGTAGGTGCCGGTATCGCCGATATAGCGGAAGAAGGTGCCCAGTGGCCCATCGTTGTTGAACGACAGCGACAGCGTACAGATCGCGCCCGTCTCGCTCTTGAGCTGGATCGACATGTCCATCGCGATGCCCAGTTCCGGATGCTTCGGCCCCTGGATCGCGTTGGCGGTGACGATCTTGCCCGTCTGATAGGCGAAGAGATCGATGGTGTGCGCCGCGTGGTGCCACAGCAGGTGGTCGGTCCACGAACGTGGCTCACCCTTGGCGTTCATGTTCTTGCGGCGGAAGAAATAGGTCTGCACGTCCATCTGCTGGATCGCCAGCTCGCCGGCCACGATGCGGTTGTGCACCCATTGGTGGCTGGGATTGAAGCGCCGGGTGTGGCCGACCATGCAGACCAGGCCGGTTTCCTTCTGCTTGTCCATCACCGCCTGGGCGTCGGGCCAGGAATCCGCCAGCGGGATTTCCACCTGCACGTGCTTGCCTGCGTCCATGCAGGCGATCGCCTGTTCGGCGTGCATCTGGGTGGGCGTGCAGAGGATCACCGCGTCCACATCGTCGAGAGCGAGCGCTTCGCTCAGCTCGGTGCCCCAATGGCTGGCGCCATATTTGGCGGCGACTTCTTCCGCCTGCTCGATGCGGCGGGAGATGACGGAGGCGATTTCGACGCCGTCGACGTTCTTCAGGCCATCGAGATGCTTTTCGCCGAAAGCACCGGCGCCGACGAGGGCAATGCGCATGGGGGTCTCCTGACTGGTTCCCTCCCCGCTGACGGGGAGGGGCTAGGGGAGGGTCGGGTTTGTTCCGAGGGGAGCGCCTGACCCGATAGGCCCTCCCCCGGCCCTCCCGCAAGCGGGAGGGGAGGATCGATCAGGCGTCCACCTGCTCGCGGATCGCGGGCGGTTCCGCGTCCATTCCCTCGGGCTGGAGGATCAGCGCGCCGAGCGCGGTGTTCGACGCGGGGATGTGATAGAAGCGGTAAAGCTCCTCCACCTTGTCGCCCAGCGCGCCGCGCATGATCAGCCACATGACCAGTTCGATGCCTTCCGAGCCGGCTTCGCGCAGATACTCGATGTGCGGCATCTTGCTCAGCGTCTCGGGGTCCTTGATCAGCTTGTCGATGAAGTTGAGGTCGAACTCCTTGTTGATGAGGCCGGCGCGCGGCCCCTGCAACTGGTGGCTCATCCCGCCGGTGCCCCAGACCTGCACGTCGAGGTCTTCGGGGAAGCTCTCCACCGCCGCCTTGATGCTGTCGCCCAGGTTGAAGCAGCGCCGGCCCGAAGGCGGCGGATAGGTGACCACGTTGACCGGGAAGGGGATGACCTTGCAGGGCCATTCCTCAGGCTCGCCGAAGATCATCGACAGCGGCACGGTGCAGCCGTGATCGACGTCCATCTGGTTCATGATGGTCATGTCGAAATCGTCGAGGATCAGGCTCTGCGCGATGTGCCAGGCCAAGTCGGGATGGCCGATCACGTCGGGCACCGGGCGCGGGCCCCAGCCCTCGTCGGCCGGCTTGAAGCGCTCGGCGCAGCCGATGGCGAAGGTGGGGATGATGTTCATGTCGAACGCCGATGCGTGGTCGTTATAGACCAGGATCACCACGTCCGGCGTGTTGCCGGGCCGCTTGATCCATTGGCGGATCGGTTCGTAGCCCTTGAACACCGGGCCCCAGTAATCGTCGCCGGTCTTGCCGGTCTGGATCGCGGCGCCCAGCGCGGGAATGTGGCTCGAAGTGATGCCGGCGGTAATGCGGGCCATGTCAGTAGCCTCCTTTTTTCGAACGCTGTCCTTCGGGCGAACGGCCGCCCTTGAGCATCATCTCGGCGTATTCTTCCTGGCTCATCCCGGTCATCGATCCGGCGGCGAACTGGAAGCTCTTCCTGTCCGTGCTGAACAGCTTGGAGAGGAAGTAGATGTTCCCGCCCTCGTCGATCATCGCATTATAGTCGCGATTCAGCACCGCCTGCTTCGCTGCGTCGGTCAGCGGCCATTCGTCGAGATAGGCCTTCTCGTCGGCCAGGAACCGTTCGCGGTTCTCCGCCTTCATCAGGCTCATTGCGAACTGGTTCAGGTTATAGCCCTGGCGCGCCCGCTGCGCGGTGAACACGCGGGTGCCGGGGATGTCCTCGAACTCGGCGAGGTACTTGTGGATGTCGATCCGCTCTTTCTTGTCGCTCATTGTTCTTTCCATTCGTAAGTGAGCGGCGCCTCGCGGAAGGCGAAGCGATCGAGATGACGCTCGATCACGCCGCGCATGTGCACGTTGCGCTCGTGGTCGCCGGTGGTCAGCGTGATGGCGATGCCGCCTTCGCGCGCCGTCATTACCGCGTTTTCGGTGTCGGAGAACGGGAACACGCCCATGCCGTCGCCCGCGTCATAGCTGGTGGCCATCTTGTGGCTCCAGTGGCTGACGAGTTGCTGGATGTAACGCTCGGGCTTCTCGCACGGGGCGAAGCCGGTCGCGATCGAGGCGTGGTCGGTTTCGGTCATCTGTTCTGCGCCTTCAGCCTTGCATCCAGGCGGGGGAACACCCGCCGTGCGTTGCCTTCGAAGATCGCATGTTTAGCAGCTTCATCCAGCGGAAGGGCATCGATATAGCGTTTAGTGTCATCGAAATAATGCCCGGTCGTGGGATCGATCCCGCGCACGGCTCCCACCATCTCGCTGCCGAACAGGATGTTCTTGGTCTCGATCACTTCGGCCAGCAGATCGATGCCCGGCTGATGATAGACGCAGGTATCGAAATAGACGTTGTTCATCAGGTGCTTGTCCAGGCTCGGCTGCTTCAGCATGTCGGCAAGGCCGCGGTAACGGCCCCAGTGGAATGGCACCGCGCCACCGCCGTGCGGTATGATGAATCGCAAATTGGGGAAACGGCCGAACAGGTCTCCCTGGAGCAACTGCATAAAGGCGACGGTATCGGCCGCGAGATAGAACCCGCCGGTGGCGTGCATGGCCGGGTTGCAGCTGCCCGAGACGTGGATCATCGCCGGCACGTCCAGCTCGCACATCGTCTCGTAGAGCGGGAACCATGATTCGTCGGTCAACGGCGGCTGGTCGAAGTGCCCGCCGCTCGAATCGGGGTTGAGGTTGCAGCCGATGAAGCCCAGTTCCTCCACGCAGCGGCGCAGTTCCTTGATGCTCGCGGTCAGATCCGCCTTGGGGCTCTGCGGCAGCATGCACACGCCGCTGAACCATTCGGGGAACAGTTCCGTCACGCGATAGATCAGATCGTTGCAGGCGATCGACCAGGCCTCGCTCACCGCCTGGTCGCCCACGTGGTGCGCCATGGCGCTGGCGCGCGGGCTGAACACCGTGTGATCCGCCCCCCGCTCCTTGATCAGGCGCAGCTGGTTGGTCTCGATGGTCTCGCGGATCTCGTCGTCGGAGATCGCCGGATAGGGGGGCGGAGCCGTGCCTGCCTTGAACGCGGCCTTCTGTGCCTCGCGCCACTGGTTATGCGGCTCGGGCGCGGTGGTGTAGTGACCATGGCAGTCGATGATCAGAGTCATGCGGCCTCTTTTCCCTTATCCGTGGATTTGGCGGCGCGACGTTGGCGGACGATGGTGCCGCGCGTCATCACCGGTTCGATTCCCAGGCCTTCCAGCGTACGGGCGGATTCTTCCATTTCCGCCGCGCGGCGCAGGCCGTGCACTTCCATCCGCTCGCGATTGTAGGCCACCTTCTCGGCCCAGCCGGCGGTCTTCTCCGAAGCGTCGAGCGAGGCCATCACTTCGTCGAACACGCCGGCCGCATCGGCCGCGCTGGCGCATTCGTCGCTCAGCGCCTCGATCCCCTTGATCATGACGGAGCGGATCATCTTGATCGCCGAAGCCTTGCCCAGCGCATCGCCCACGACCCGGGTATTGGAAAAGCCCAGCGCGGCCAGCAGCGGTTCCACCCCGGCGGCGTGGGGGCCCGACAGCAGCAGCGGCACGGCCAGCGCGGCATCGACCGGCGCCATCACCGCCACGTCGACATAGCGCCCGCCGCCGGCTTCGACGAGGGCGGCGGCCTGCCGCTTGGTGTCGGGCGAGACGGAGTTCATGTCGCACCAGAACGAGCCTTCGGGCAGCAGCGCGGCATATTGCCGGGCGGCTTCGAGCGCGGCATCGGCGGTGACCAGCGACAGCAGCACCCCGCAATCGGCCAGCGCGGCTTCGGCGCTGTCGGCGGATTCGACGCCATACCGGGCCATCAGCGCGCGCCGTTCGGGCAGGATGTCCCAGCCGCGCGCATGGCCCTGCCAGTTCGCCGAGCGGGCGAATTTCTCGCCGGCCTCGCCGAAGCCGATCAGCGCCACCCGCACGGGTGAAGCGGGCGCGGAAAGAGGGTTTGTCGAACTAGGCATTCTTCTGGCTCTGCCGTTACTGAATGTAAGTAGTGCTTACAAGTTTGCGAAGGCTCCCTCGCAGCCCTTGACGCAAGGCGGCGCCCGGGTCCACCGGACTTCGCGTACATCATTGGTGAGGAATCGCGAGAGATGAGCGGAATCGTCGTCCAGAATATCGAACGGACCCCGATTGACGTGGTTGATGGCCTCGGCGCCTGCGGCGTCGCCACGGTGCATGAAGCGCAAGGCCGCAAGGGCCTGCTCGCCAGCTACATGCGGCCGATCTATCCCGGCGCGAGGATCGGCGCGACGGCGGTGACGATCTCGGTCCCGCCGGGCGACAACTACATGGTCCATGCCGCGATCGAGCAGTGCCGCGAAGGTGACGTGCTGGTGATCGCGCCGACATCTCCATGCGAAGACGGCTATTTCGGCGATCTGCTGGCCACCAGCGCCCAGGCGCGCGGCGTGCGCGGCCTGATCATCGATGCCGGCGTGCGCGACGTGCGCGACTTGCACGAGATGAACTTTCCCGTCTGGTCGAAGCGCATCTTCGCGCAAGGCACGATCAAGGCCAGCCTCGGCAGCGTGAACGTGCCGGTGGTCTGCGCCGGCGCCTATATCGAACCGGGCGACGTGATCGTCGCCGACGATGACGGCGTGTGCGTGGTCAAGCGCGCGGAAGCCGCCAAGGTGCTCGAAACCGCCCAGGCGCGCACCGCCAACGAGGAAAGCAAGCGCCAGCGCCTGGCCGCGGGGGAGCTTGGCCTGGACATGTACGGCTTCCGCCAGAAGCTCACCGACATGGGTTTGAAGTGGGTCTAGCCAGGGGCCTCGCCCTGGGAGCGAGGCGGGAAGGATGAAGCGGATGGTTCAGGCATCGGCCCCCGTCATGTGGATGCGGGGCGGCACTTCGAAAGGCGGCTATTTCCTCGCTTCGGACCTGCCCCAGGATACCGAGGCGCGCGACGCCTTCCTGCTGCGCGTGATGGGCAGCCCCGACCCGCGCCAGATCGACGGCATGGGCGGCGCCGATCCGCTGACCAGCAAGGTGGGCGTGGTGAGGAAATCGACGCGCGAGGGGATCGACGTCGATTACCTGTTCCTGCAGGTCTTCGTCGATCAGGCGATCGTCACCGATGCGCAGAACTGCGGCAATATCCTGGCCGGCATCGGACCTTTCGCGATCGAGCGCGGGCTGGTGGCGGCCACCGGCGACGAAACCCGCGTGGCGATCTTCATGGAGAACACCGGCCAGGTCGCCGTGGCCACGGTGCAGACGCCGGGCGGCACCGTGACTTATGCCGGCGATGCGCGCATCGACGGCGTCCCCGGTACCCATGCGCCGATCCCGCTGGAGTTCCGCGATACCGCCGGCTCTTCCTGCGGCGCGCTGCTGCCCACGGGCAAGGCGGTGGACGTGATCGAAGGCGTGCGCTGCACCCTGATCGACAACGGCATGCCATGCATCGTGTTCAAGGCGGAAGACGTCGGCGCCAGTGGCTACGAGACGCGCGAGGAGCTGGAGAGCGAGGCGTTCGCGCCGATCCGCGAGAAGATCGAAGCGATCCGCCTCGCCGCCGGCCCGCTGATGAACCTGGGCGACGTGAAGGCGAAGTCGGTTCCCAAGATGACCTTGGTGGCGCCGCCCCGGCATGGCGGTGCGGTGACCACGCGGGTATTCATTCCCCATCGCGCCCATGCCAGCATCGGCGTGCTCGGCGCGGTCACGGCGGCCACCGCCTGTCTGGTCGAAGGTTCTCCGGCGGCCGAAGTGGCGGTGGTCCCCGAAGGCCGGGTCAAGACGCTCAGCATCGAACATCCCAGCGGGGAGATGTCCTGCGTGATGACGATGGGCGAGACCGGCGAAGTGGAAACCGCCGCCCTGCTGAGGACCGCGCGCAAGCTGATGGACGGCGTGGTGTTTGCCTGAATAAAGGAAAGTAGTGGAGCAGGAATGACCGATCGCATCGTAAGCTGGCACTCGAATCCGTCCAAGCCGCGCTATACCCCGCCGCCGGGTGCGGTGGACGCGCATTGCCATGTGTTCGGGCCCATGGCGCAGTTCCCGTTCAGCCCCAAGGCCAAGTACCTGCCGGAAGATGCCGGGCCGGAAAAGCTCTTCGCCTTGCGCGACTATCTGGGTTTCTCGAGGAACGTCATCGTTCAGGCGAGCTGCCACGGCACCGACAACCGCGCCACGCTGAACGCCATCCGCCTGTCGGACGGTAAGGCGCGCGGCGTGGCGGTGGTCGATCCGGCGATTTCGTCAGAGGTTTTGCAGTCCTTGCACGCCGGCGGCATGCGCGGCATCCGCTTCAACTTCCTCAAGCGCCTGGTCGACGATGCGCCGAAGGACAAGTTTCTCGAAGTGAGCAAGCGCCTGCCCAAGGGCTGGCACGTGGTGATCTATTTCGAGGCCGACATCCTGGAAGAACTGCGCCCGTTCATGGACGCGATCCCGGTGCCGCTGGTGGTGGACCACATGGGCCGCCCGGACGTGACGCAAGGCTCTGACGGCCCCGACATGCGCGCCTTCCGCGCGCTGCTGGACAGCCGCCCGGATATCCACTTCAAGCCCACGTGCCCCGATCGGCTCGATCCCCCCAAAGAGGGGCGGGGCGGCGATCCGTGGAATGCCTTTGCCGAGGCGGTGGCGCCGCTGGTGGCCGATTATCCGGATCGCTGCATCTGGGGCACCGACTGGCCGCATCCCAACATGCAGGACAATATCCCGGACGATGGGCACCTGGTGGATATGATTCCGCGCATCGCGCCCAGTGAGGAACTCCAGCGCAAGCTATTGGTAGATAATCCCGAACGGCTTTATTGGGCGGATTGAGCGCCGCGCCCGGGGAGTACGCGTCTGACCACTTCGCCCTATTGCCGGCTGGCCTCCTTCGCTGCCGCCTTGGCCGCGCTGGCGCTTGCCGCCCCCGCCTTCGCGCAGGAAAAGGCTTCCGAAGAGCCGGTCCGCATCCGGGTCATGATCGGCCCGCAGGCCTATCCCGCTTATCCCGGGGCCAAGGATCTGCGAATCGGTGCGCTGGTCGGGCTGGACCGCGCGCGGGGCGATGAACCCTTCGCGTTCGAGGCGGCCGACGACAGCTTCGGCATCCATCTCGTTCGGAGCCACGGCGTCAGCGTGGGGCCGGTGGTCAACTGGCAATGGTCGCGCACCGCGGAGGATGTCGGCACCACTCTGCCCAAGGTCGGCTTCAGCCTGGAAGCCGGCGGTTTCGCCCAATACGAGCTGGGCGATCATCTTCGCTTGCGGGCGGAACTGCGCAAGGGCCTTTCCGGCCACAAGGGCTGGACCGGCACGGCCGGCGCCGATGCGATCTTCCGCGACGGCGATCGCTGGCTCTTCGCCGTGGGGCCGCGCGTGACCTGGGGCGATAACCGCTACAACGATGCCTATTTCGGCGTCGCCCCGGCGGATGCGCCCGCCAGCGGGTTGCCGGCTTACGATCCGGGCGGCGGCATCCATGCCATCGGCGCCACGGCAACCTTCCTCACCCCGCTCAGTCCCAGCTGGGGCCTCTATGCCTATGCCAAGTATGACCGGATGACAGGCGATGCGGCGGATTCGCCGATTGTGCGAAGCTATGGCTCGCGCGATCAGATTTCGGGCGGGCTGGCGCTGACCTATACGTTCGACTGGCGCCGTTAAGCAAAAAACCGTGCTTCTTTCCGCCGGGCGGGTCTATAACGGCCGTCACCGCGGCCGCCACGCAGCGGGGGAGAGCAGCATGCGCGCCTGGTTCGCCCGCCGGTATCTCGATCTTCTGGGGTCGATCTATCTTTATAACGAGCATCGCGGCTACACCGCCATCGACCGGGTGCTGGAAGCGGTTCGTGCGCGCTCGCCAGACGATCGGGCGCTGATCGCCATGATCGAGAGCCACCGGGCGGACGAGCGTAAGCACTACGTCATGTTCCGCCGCTGGTTCGAACGCCGGGGGATCATGCCGCTGAAGGTGGGGCGCAAGTTCGGCCATATCGACCGCTTCGTTGAAATCATGTTCGGGCGCACGATCGACCGGCTCGATACGAATGAAGTGATCGCGCACGACGATCTGTTCGAGCGGCTGTGCCGGGTGATCGCGTTGACCGAACGGCGGGGCTATCGTCAGGTCGAAACCCTGCTGGCCAACAGCCACGTGCGGTCGGACCCTGTGCTGGTGCGCATCTTCCAGATCATCCGGAAAGACGAGCCGAGCCACTGGGCGCCCTATGAACAATGGCTGCGCGATCACGCCCGGCGCGCGCCGCGGGCGTGGGAGCGCATGGTGGACGGCTTCATTCATTCCGAGTTGCTGTTCCTCAAGCTGCCCGCGCTGTTCCTCAATCCCTTCGTCAAGCGCCGCGCCGAATGGCCCGACGCCCACGATGGAGAGCCCTCGCTTCACCCGCTCTTGGCCGCTACCCGCGCCTGATGGCTGATTTTTCGCAAGGGGAGGCCGCTTTCCCGCCAGATCGCCCCGAAGACGAGCGCGGCCTGCTCGAGCGCCTGCTGTCGCCGCGGGTGGGCAGGATGCTGTGGCGCAACACCGTGGTCAGCTGCAGCGTGTTCATGGTCGGCCTGGGCGTGCTTTACGCGCTCGTCCAGGAGGGGGGCTTTCCCGAGGTGCCCGCCGCCGGCATCGGCTTCCTCGTCGCCAACAGCCTGCATTACGTTCTCGGCCGCGCCTGGATATTCCGTGGCACCGACCGGCCGCCCGCCGCCGGCTATGCCCTGTTCCTGGTGAACGCCAGCGTGGGCTTGGCGGTGACTATGCTGTTCTACGCTGCGCTGCTCGAATGGACGCACCTGCATTATCTCACGGCGCGGGTCATCGTCTCGGTGTTCGCGGGGCTGGTGGTCTTCGTGCTCAACGCGGTGTTCAACTTCCGGCAGGTTTAGCCGGCCGCTTTTTGGCATCAAAAATCAAGTGTGGAACCGGCGGGCACGCCTCATCGTTGAAATGGCAAGGAGTTTCGCGCACGCGTGGTGTGCGAACGAATGGTCGCCATGGAAAATGACAAGATCGTTGCGGTTGGGCTGCTCACACAGACGAACCTGAGGATGCTAGGCAGCAGCCTCAAGGTCGTCTTCGCGGTGGACGAGGACACCGCCGAATTCGACGAGCTGCTGCAAGCGCTGGATAACCTGGGTGAACGGCGCGGCTGAGCCGCGCCGTTCCCGTTATCTCAGCTTTCCAGCGTCATGCGCACGAAGTCCACCGTCTGCCGGGTCGCCGCGGCAAACTCGGTTTCGGTGGCCTTGAAGGCGCCGAAATGGGCGAACTGGTCCGGAGTCATGCCGTCGAACTCGTAAGCCGCGCGGAAGCTCGGCAGCTTCATGAGCTTCTCGATGCTCGCCTTGTTCGGCTCGCGGTTGATCGCGTGGGGATCGAACGGTTCGAGCCCCGCGGTCATCAGCCCGGCGATATAGCCCGGCGGGCAGGTATAGACCATGTCGCTGCCGGCGAAGTCCTGGATGTGGCGGCTCACCGTCTTGCCGGTGCGCTCGTCCTTCTCCACTCGCATCGAGCACTGCAGCATCTTCGACGGGTGGCCCACCTTCTTGCCATAGTGATAGGCGCGCTTCAGCACCGCTTCCTCACCGTCGCGGATCTCGGGCAGGGTCAGCTCGATCCCGCGCGCCTTGGCTTCCGTCTTCCAGTCGCTCAGCTCGCCGAGGCGGGCGGACATGTGCGTGATGACCGAGCGCCACTTGCTCAGGTCCACGCCCGCCGCCTTGGCGCGGTAAAGCCCGGCGCTCACCGCTGCCATGCAGCGCATGTACTGCGGCACGGTGAAGCTGGTGGTGTTGTTGGTGGAGATGCCGCGCGCGGTCAGCTCCTCCAGCACCTCGTAACCTTCCTTGGAGCCGGGCAGCTTGACCATGACGTTCTCGCCCTGGGCGGCGATGGTCAGGCCCTGCGCCAGCATCTTGTCGCCATCGCGCACGAAGCGCGGATCGACCTGGCCGGAAAGGAAACCATACTTGCCGCCCGACTTGTCGAACACGGGGCGGATCGCGTCGGCGCCCTTCTTCACCAGGTCGAGGTACATTGCCCAGTACACGCCTTCATAATCGAGGCCGGGGTTCTTCGCCGCGATGCTCTTGATCTCGGCCGCCCACATCTCGGGCGCCAGCTTGATCGCCTGGAGCGAGAGCGGCGGATTGGTCGTCACACCGCGGAAGCCCATCGTGCCTTCGCGCTGGATCGTCGCATCGTCATAGAAGCGGGTGAGCTGTTCGTCCCACGCAGCGCGTTCGCCCTCAGGCGCCTTGGCCAGCGTTTCCTGCTTCCAGCTCGGATAGATCAGCGGGCTCGAATCCCACCAGATCTCGGCATCCGGATTGGTCGCCGCAAGCTGTTCGAGCGGGTGCAGGCTGGTAGCCGTCGCGGGCTTCTCCAGGACGGGATCGTTCATCTAAAGCGTCTCCAAGCGTGGGCACTGTCGCCCGTCGATATAGGTTGCGCTGCGCCCTAGGCCAAATTGTCCGTGCGATTAACCCCCCACGTGCTTGGGCCGGGCGCAGCGTTTCTTTTTTTGACTCTCGCAGAGGCGCGGAAGGAACGGCCCTCGCGGCCAAGCCGCGCCGCTCTCACACGTGGCGTTCGGGAGCATGGCCGCTTTGTGCCTTAACAAGCGCAAATTTTACCCCACGGCCATGGTGGACAGCGCCCCCGTCTATCCCTAAGTGCGCGCGCCAGCCGCCTCCTGAAAATCTCCTATGAGAGTCCCGTGCCTATGAGCCTTCGCAACGTGGCGATCATCGCCCACGTCGATCACGGCAAGACCACGCTCGTCGATCAATTGTTCCGCCAATCCGGCACCTTTCGCGAAAACCAGCGCGTGGAAGAGCGCGCGATGGACTCGAACGACCTGGAGAAAGAGCGCGGGATCACCATCCTGGCCAAGCCAACCTCGGTCGAATGGGCTCCCCCGGGCGCCAGCGAAACCTTCCGTATCAACATCGTCGATACCCCCGGCCACGCCGATTTCGGCGCCGAGGTGGAACGCATCCTGTCGATGGTGGATGGCGTGATCCTCCTCGTCGACTCCGCCGAAGGGCCGATGCCGCAGACAAAGTTCGTCACCGGCAAGGCGCTTGGCCTGGGCCTGCGCCCCATCGTGGTCATCAACAAGATCGACCGGCCCGACGCGCGCGCCGACGAAGTGCTCAACGAAGTGTTCGACCTGTTCGTCGGGCTCGATGCCAATGACGAGCAGCTCGATTTCCCGGTCCTCTATGCATCCGGCCGCTCGGGCTACGCGGGCGAGGACCCGGATGTGCGCAGCGGCGATCTGCTGCCCCTGTTCCAGACCATCGTCGGTCATGTGCCGGAACCGGGTCTCGACAAGACCGGCGAATTCAAGATGATCGCCACCCTGCTCGATCGCGATCCCTTCCTGGGCCGCATTCTCACCGGCCGCATCGAAAGCGGCCGGCTGGACGTCAACATGCCGATCCGCGCCATCGACGTGGACGGCAAGCCGGTGGAGGAAGGCCGCGCCTCCAAGGTCTTCGCCTATCGCGGGCTCGATCGCGTGCCGGTGGAAAGCGCCGAAGCGGGCGACATCGTCGCCATCGCCGGCCTGACCAGGGCGACCGTGTCCAATACGATCGCCAAGCCCACCGTCACCGTGCCGATCGCCGCGCGCCCGATTGATCCGCCGACGCTGGCGATGAGCTTTTCGGTCAACGACAGCCCGTATGCCGGGCGTGAGGGCGACAAGGTGCAGAGCCGCGTGATCCGCGACCGGCTGGAGCGTGAGGCGGAAGGCAACGTCGCCATCCGCATCACCGAGAGCCAGGACAAGGACGCCTTCGAAGTCGCCGGCCGCGGCGAGCTTCAGCTCGGCGTTCTTATCGAGACCATGCGCCGTGAAGGCTTCGAGCTGTCGATCAGCCGCCCCCGCGTGCTGTTCCGCGAAGGCGAGAACGGCCGTGAGGAGCCGTACGAGACGGTGGTGGTGGACGTCGATGACGAATTCTCCGGCACCGTGGTGGAGAAGATCGCCCAGCGAAAGGGCGAGATGACCGACATGCGCCCCAGCGGCGGCGGCAAGACGCGCATTACGTTCAGCGCGCCCAGCCGCGGCCTGATCGGCTATCACGGCGAGTTCCTGTCCGACACGCGCGGCACCGGCATCATGAACCGCCTGTTCGAGAAATACGGCCCCTACAAGGGCCCGATCCAGGGCCGCCAGAACGGCGTGCTGATCTCCATGGAGCAGGGCGAGGCGGTGCCTTACGCGCTCAACGCGCTGGAAGAGCGCGGCGTGCTCTTCATCAGCCCCGGCGACAAGCTCTACGAAGGCATGATCATCGGCGAAAACGCCAAGCCGCAGGACCTTGAGGTGAATCCGCTCAAGTCCAAGCAGCTCACCAACTTCCGCTCCACCGGCAAGGACGACGCCGTCCGTCTCACTCCGCCGCGCAAGATGACGCTCGAACAAGCGATCGCCTACATCCAGGGTGACGAACTGGTCGAAGTCACCCCGCAGAGCATCCGGCTGCGCAAGCGCTACCTCGATCCGCACGAACGCAAACGCCAGTCGCGCAAGGAAGGGTGAGGCCCAAAGCAGGTAACCGGCGCGTAACGTAACTGTAACGCCGCATTACCGTAATTAACTGCCGCGCCTTGCCGGCCGTCCCTAGTCCCCCTCGGCAACTCCGAAAGAGCACGAGGGATGATGACGATGAGAATATCCGGACGGGTCGCCCTGATGGCGAGCGCTGCCGGCCTGGCGCTTGCCGCCGCCGGGCCTGCCCTCGCGCAGGATGCCCAGGAAGCCGCGCAGGACGAAGGGGAGCCGATCATCGTCCTGGGCGACAAGCTCGAGGAATCGACGCCGGAGGAACTGGAGAAATACGGTTCGCGCCTGGAGATCGTCGAGGGGGAGGCGATCGACAAGGCGGGATATGAGGACGCCGCCGGCGCGCTGACGCTGGTGCCCGGCCTGTTCATCTCGCCCAAGAGCGGCGCGTTCGACTACGTGCAGGCATCCCTCACCGGCTCGCGCACCAGCGAAGTGCTGTTCCTGGTGGACGGGGTGCGGATCAACAACCGGCTTTATGCTTCCACCTCGCCGCTCGACACGTTGCCTGCCAGCATGATCGAGCGTGTGGAGGTGCTGAAAGGCGGGCAAGGGCTCTATTACGGCACCCAGGCGGTCGGCGGCATCGTCAACATCGTCACCCGCGGCTTCACTTCGCGCAGCGATGGCAAGGTGGAAGTCGGCTATGACACCAACGAAGGCTACCACCTCAACGGCTATGCGCGCGGCAGCGTGGGCGACCACTATTTCGTCGGCTATATCTCGCACGACCAGGCCGAAGGCTTCCAGCCGTTTCGCGACGCGGACATGCAGCCCAGCGCGCTCGACCGCAAGCGCGGCTATCGGGTCACGACGCTGGGCGGCAAATATGCGTTCGAGCCGTCGGACGCCTTCCGGCTCAGCGCGTCTTATCAGCACACCGACGCGCGGCTGGATTTCGCCAAGGCGGAAGACAACGTGGCGAACTGGAACCAGCGCAACGAGGAGGTCGCATCGCTCAAGATCGACTGGACGCCCAGCGATCGCTTCGGCCTCTATATCAAGGGCTACTGGCACGATTGGGATTCGACCTATCTCGACCTGCAGCCGACCCTGAACGCCGGCGGCGAGATGACCGGCGGCGTCACCTCGATCAACGACGGCGAGATATGGGGCTTCGAAGATCGCGGCGTGAACGTGCTCGGCGAATACAAGGCGACCGATCAGATCGCTCTCGTCGCCGGCTACGATTTCCAGAAGTACAACGGGCGCGACGACGTGTTCCTGATTGCTCCCTCGAAGGAAGAGGTTCACGCCCCCTTCGCCCAGGTGAAGTTCGATGCCGGGGCGCTGAGCCTGGCGGCCGGCGTGCGCCACAACATGCCGTCCGATGGGCAGAGCAAGACGGTGTGGAACGTTTCCGGCCGCTTCGGCCAGAACGAAGGCGCTTACGTGCGCGGCCAGGTGGGCACGTCATTCCGCCTGCCCGATGCCTATGAACTCTATGTGATCGATCCCTGCTGCGAACGGGGAAATCCCAATCTGGTGGGCGAAGAGAGCTTCAACGTGGAAGGCGGCCTGGGCTTCCGCCGGGGGCCGTTCTCGGCCGAGGTCATGGGCTTCCACCGCAAGGTCGATAACCTCATCAGCGTGACCTACGACTTGCCCGAATATCCAGACGGCTTCATCATCAACACGCCCGATGCGGTGAAAATGTGGGGCGGCGAAGCGGTGGCCACCGTGCAGTTGAGCCGGGTGCTCAGCGCCACGGTGGATTACACCCACACCGTGGCGAAGACCGAGGGCAGCGATCTGCAGCTCAACAACATCCCGCGCGACCAGGCCAAGCTGATCCTCGCCGCGCAGGCGCCCAGCGGTCGTTTCGGCGGCGGGGCGACGCTCAACTACGTGGGCAATCTCTATACCAATCCAGGCGGTCTGGGCCGGACCAACTACGGCGATCGCGCCGTGCTCGATCTTTCGGCCTGGGCGTTCCTCGATCGCGATCTGCACCAGCGGATCGGCCTGAGGCTGGAGAACGCGTTCGATGCGGATTACGATACCAATCTCACCCGCGTGCGGCAGGATGTCACCAATACGCCCTATATCGCAGGCTTCCGTGGAACACCGATGACCTTGCATGTTACCTTCAGCATCACCGGCTGATATCGGCGGCGGCCTCTCTCCGCCGCCGGGCGCCGCGCCCCGCGTTTCCCGTGCGAGACGGGCGATGCGCGGGGTGCGGCGCACCTTGTTCCTGACGCATCGCTGGCTTGGCGTCGCGCTGTCGCTGCTGATGGCGCTGTGGGCGCTGTCGGGCTTCGTGATGATGTACGTCTCCTATCCCGAGACGAGCGCGACGGAGCGCACTGCCGGGCTCGACCCGCTCGATCTCTCGGCGTGCTGCGACCATGTCGATTTCCCGGACGATCCGGTGGACCGCGCGGCGATCGAGATGGTCGCCGGCAGGCCGGTGCTGCGCTGGTTCGGGCCGGCTGGCCCCGAACTGACCAGCCTGGCCGGGCCCGCCGCGCCGGAAATCGGGGAGCGCGAGGCGGCCGAGATCGCACGCACCTATATGCGCAACACATTCGGCACCGATCCGGCGCTGCGGATCGCGCCTGTCGACGGGGACCAGTGGACGATCTCGGTCCGCCGCTATGCCCCGCTGTGGAAGGCGCAGTTCGCCGATGCGCGCGGCAGCGTGCTCTACGTCTCCGGTCTCACCGGCCAAGTGGTGCAGGATACCCATGCCAGCGAGCGCTTCTGGAACTGGCTCGGCGCGGTGCCGCACTGGCTGTATTTCCGCACCCTGCGCGATAACGGACCACTGTGGAGCCAAGTGGTGATCTACACGTCGCTGCTCGGCACGTTCCTCACCGTCACCGGCCTCTACGTGGGCATCGTCACCTGGCGGCGGCGCGGCAAGCGCTGGTCGCCGTTCCGCGGCGTCGCCCTGTGGCACCATTGGCTGGGTCTGGTGTTCGGGCTGGTGACGCTGACCTGGGTGTTCAGCGGCTTCGCGTCGATGAACCCTTGGGGCTGGCTGGCGGGCGATGGGCCGGGCCAGGAAATGCAAAGCCTTGCCGGCCGGCCGATCGAAGGGGGCGATGTGGAGGCTCTGACCCATGCCCTGGCCGCGCATCCGCGGCCGGGCGTCGTCTCGGCCGAAGTCACGGTGCGGGGCGGCCGGGCCTGGGCGGTGCTGGTGGGCCGTGATGGCGAACGCACCCGCGCCTCGCTTCCCGATCTTACGCCGGCCCCGCTTGCCGACGTGGACCTTGCGCGGCTGGGGTCCGCGGCCAAGCCGGGCACGCCGATCGCCTCGCAAGGGATGATCGCGCAAGGCGATGCCTATCATTACAGCCATCACAGCACGCCGGCGCTGCTCCCTGCCTGGCGGGTGATCTATGGCGATGCGGATGCCACCCGGCTCTATTTCGATCCGCGCACGGGCGAGCTGATCGGCTTCGTGGACGCGGACAGCCGCGCCTTCCGCTGGTGGCATCTGGCGCTGCACAGGCTGGACTTCTCCGTCCTGCGCGAACGGCCGCTGTGGGATATCGTGGTGCTGCCCTTGCTGGCGGGCGTGTCCCTGCTCTGCCTGCTGGGGGCATGGATGGGCGTGAAGCGGCTGACCCGGCGGCGCAGGCCGAACGTCTAGGCCGGGTCCGCACTGCCCGGCGTGGTTACTCTTTGTGACAACTCCGGCATTGCCCCGTGCGCTCGCTTGTCGAATAATGGGAGGTAAGCGTTTGGGAGGCGCGTACCTTATGTCTGCTTGCAGTCGGCTTGCCCGTCTTGTTTCCGTATTCGCCACGCTGGCCGGTTTCCTGGCCGCCAATCCGGCGAATGCGCGCGCGGTTGATGAGCCGCTTCCCCGTTTCGAAGACAATATCTGTCCCGGCATCGCCGGCATGGACATCGAATCGGCCGAAGCCATGGTCTGGCGCATCCGCCAGAATCTGGAGGCGTTCGGCCGCCGTCTCGATGCGCCGGAAACCTGCAAGCCGAACCTGCTGGTGCAATTCGTCGCCAGCGGGAAGGATACGGTCGAAGCCCTCCGCCGGTCCGATAACTGGCTGTTCAATTCCATGGCCGACGAAGATCGGGCGCGCCTGTTCAATGAAACCGGCCCAGCGCGGGCGCTGGTGCGTGTTATACCGCGCACGCGCGACGGGGTCGTGGTGGAACGCTCGCAGGGTCTCGCCAGCGTGCCCCAGGCCACGGGGTTCATGGCCCATTCGAAGATCTACGGCGCCACGCGCAACGATATCATCTCGGTGCAGGTCTTCCTCGATCGCGATGCGATGGCGGGGATGACGATCGGGCAACTGGCCGATTACGTCACCTTCCGCGCGCTGACCGACACTCTGCCGCAAACCGAAAGCGCGCGGGCGGCTTCCATCGTTTCGCTGTTCGACGGCGGCGCCAATGCCCCGGCCGGGCTGACGGATTTCGACAAGACCTATCTGCGCGAGCTTTATTCAGGGATTCCGAACATCCCCGGCCCGACGCGCAAGCTCGCGCTGGAGAAAGCCACCGGCGTTGCGATCTTTCAATAGCGGCGGCTTTGGGCCTCGGCCAAGCGGAGTTCTGACGGCATGAACAAACGTGGCGCAAGGTTTCTCGCGGGGCTGGCCGGCTTCCTGATGTTCGCCGCTCCCGGCTGGGCGCAATCGGATTCGCCCACTGACGACAATGAGAACATCGTCGTCACGGGCAAGGCAGCGACGTCCACCGAAGTGAGCCGCCAGGCCCGCGCGATCACCGACATGAGCAGCGCGATCCGGCATGAGCCGATGGCCCGTTTCCAGGACAAGCTGTGCCCGGGCGTCATGGGGCTGGAAGCGGACGCCGCTTCGCTGATGATCGATCGCCTGCGCGACAATGCCCAGCTCCTCGGCCTGGGGCTCACCAAGGATGACGGCACCTGCCGCCCCAATTTCATCGTCGCCTTCGTGGAGAACGGGGCGGAGAATCTCCAGCAGATCGCCGATCACAACGGCTGGGCATTCCAGGACATGAGCCCGAGCGAGCGGCGCAAGCTGCTTTCGGAAGAAGGGCCGGTTCGCGTCTGGACGATCACCCAGATGCGCACGCGTGACGGCATGCCCATTCCGCGCAGCGTCAGCCTGTTCGATCCGCCGCAGGTCAATACCTGGATGGCGCATTCGAAGATCTACCTGGCGATCCGCGAGGATATCACGCGGGTGGTCGTGCTGTTCGACCGGGAAGGGGTGAAGGGCAAGACGCTGCTGCAACTGGCCGATTACGCCACGATGCGCGGGCTCGCCCGCACGCGGCCGGTGGATGGCGAAGGGCATCCGATGGACACGATCCTCGCCCTGTTCGATCCCAGCGGCAGTCCGCCGGCGAAGCTGACCGAATTCGACCGGGCCTATCTGGCGGCGGTCTATGACGGGATTCCCAACATACCGGGCGTCACCAAAGTGCTTGGCGTCAACCGCCAGCTGCGCCTCCAGGAAGGCGAGGCCGATCCGGCGGTCGCCGAAGCGCGGGAGTAAGCCACCGCGCCGAGCCAGGCCGGGCGGTGGCAGACGGGTAACGAGGCAAGCGGGAAGGGGGACTCATGCTTCGGGCAGCTATTCTCGCGGGCCTGGCCGGCCTCGCCGCCGCACCGTCCACTGCCTCGGCTCAGCCGGCAGAGCCGGCGCCCGCCGCCGAGGCGGGTGAGGATATCGTCGTCACCGGCCGGACGGGCGAACCGTCGACGCAGACCGAAGTGACACGCCAGGCGCGCGCCGTCACCGTGCCGGGCGCGATCCGCCACTTCGCGCTGCCGCGTTTCGAAGGCGATCGGCTTTGCCCCGGCATCTCCGGGTTGCAGGCGGAAGATGCCGCGCTGATGATCGACCGCATCCGCGCCACGGCGGAGGATCTTGGGCTGCGGATGACGCGCGACGACGGCACCTGCCGGCCCAACTTCGTGGTCGCCTTCGTCGATGACGGGCAGGAAACCATCCGCTCGATCCAGAAGGGCCGATATTGGCTGTTCCGCGACATGCCCCCGCATGAATTGCGCGAGCTGCTGGGGGAAGAAGGGCCGGTGCGCGTGTGGACCGCCACCGTGAAGCGCACGCGTGACGGGATGCCGGCGGGCTCCAGCCAGTGGATGGCCAGCTCTCGCATTTACCTGGCCATGCGCGAGGATATCGTCTGGGTTCTGGTCCTGTTCGACCGCGACGATGTGCAGGGCAAGACACTGCTGCAGCTGGCCGATTATGCCATGATGCGCGGGCTCGCCCGCACGCGGCCGGTGGAAAGCGACGGGCAGCCGATGGATACGATCCTGGCTCTGTTCGATCCCGGCGCCACACCGCCCGGCCGGATGACCGAATTCGATCGCGCCTATCTCGGCGCGATCTACGATGGCCTGCCGAACATGCCCGGCATCACCAAGGTGCTCGGCGTCAACCGCCAGCTGCGCCTGCAGGAACGCGAGGCGCAGGCGGCTGACGCCAAGGGCAAGTAGCTCAGCTTCCCGGCGTGATCTTCAGCACCGCGCCGGCGGTTTCGTCCGTCAGGATGTAGATCGCGCCATCGGGCCCCACGCGCACGTCGCGCAGGCGCTGGTTGAGGTTCGTCAGCAGGCTTTCGCTGGCCACCACATGCCCTTCGGGCGAAAGCTTCATGCGGATGAGCGCGGGCGGGCGGGACATGTTCACCACCAGCAGATCGCCCTGCCATTGCGGGAACAGCTTGCCGCGATAGATCGCGACATTGCCCGGATTGCCTGACGGCGGGAAGGCCCAGACCGGATCGATATAGCCGGCAACGCCCCGTATGCCCTTGTGCGACGGTTCGTTGTTGTAGTGATTGCCCTGGGTGACGTCGATCCAGCCGTAATTGCCGCCCTTGGTGATCAGGTTGATCTCGTCGCCGCCGCGCGGGCCGAACTCCGTTTCCCACAGCCGCCCGGTCGGCGCATCGTAGAACAGGCCCAGCTGGTTGCGATGGCCGGTGGACCAGATATCCGCCTTGTAACCGGCCCGGCCGGCGAAGGGATTGTCCTTCGCGGGGGTGCCGTCCAGGTTGATGCGCAGGATCTTGCCGAAGTGGTTCGACGGGTCCTGCACCTTTTCGCCGAAGTTGCGATCGCCGCTGGTCACGAACAGGTGGCCTTCGCCATCGAGCGCGAGGCGCCCGCCGAAGCTGCCCGACGCCGGCCCCTGGCCGCAGCACTTCTCGGGCAGTGGCGGCTTGCCGTACCAGGCGTCTGCCACCAGGATGTCCTTCACCTCAGTAAGCTTGTGGGCCCCGTCCCACTTGGCGCGCATCACGGCCAGCGTGGCGTCGGTCTGGGCCGGATTGGTGCCCGGCGGCGTGTCCGGCGCCGGCTTGCTGTAGCTTATGTAGATCAGGTGGTTACTGGCGAAATTCGGGTCCAGCACAATGTCCGTCAGGCCGGAGATGCCGGTGGCGTAGATCGTCGGCAGGCCTTCGATCGGCTGCGGGTCCAGCACGCCGTTGCGGATCAGGCGCAGGCGGCCGGGCCGCTCTGTGACGAGGATTCCGCCGTCGGGCAGGAAGGCCATGCCCCACGGGTGGTCCAGCCCCTTGGTGACGACTTCGACATGCAGCTTGGCGTCCCAGCCCTGCACGTCCCATGGCCCGTCACCCAGGGTGTTCGGCGGCGGGCCGGCGGGGCGCTGCCTCTCGGGCGCGGCGTTGGCCGGCGCCGGCGGACGCGCGTTCTGCGCCATGACCCCAGTGCCGATGATCGCGAGCGCAGCGCCCGCCAGCAGACCCGTCCAGAGCTTCATTCCGATCCCTCTCCCGTCCCGGGCGCCGCGGCGCCTCTGATTGATTTTGTCCGTCCTTATGCGAGCGCTCGGGGCAACACAACGGGGTGGGCGCCGGTGCGTCCGCTTTCGCTTTGCTCGCAACACCCGCGCGGGTTACCATGCAAGCGAAAACAGAGGGGAGTTTATCGATGGGCCCGTTCCTGATCGCGCTGCTGGTGCTGCTGGTCATCTTCCTGATGATGGCCGTGCGCGTGGTAAGGCAGGGCTTCGTCTATACGATCGAGCGGTTCGGCAAGTTCACCCTGGCGGCAGAGCCGGGCCTGCACCTGATCATCCCGATCTTCGATCGGGTCGGCCACAAGGTGAACATGATGGAACAGGTGCTCGACATCCCCGGTCAGGAGATCATCACCAAGGACAACGCTATGGTCGGCGTGGATGCGGTGGTGTTCTTCCAGGTGCTCGACGCCGGGAAGGCGGCTTACGAGGTGTCCAACCTCTATTCCGCGCTCATGGCCCTGACGACCACCAATCTGCGCACGGTCATGGGCTCGATGGATCTCGACGAGACGCTGTCCAAGCGGGACGAGATCAACGCACGGCTGCTTTCCGTGGTCGATCATGCGACGTCCCCCTGGGGGGTCAAGATCACCCGCGTGGAGATCAAGGACATCCGCCCGCCGATCGACATTTCCGAGGCCATGGCCCGGCAGATGAAGGCGGAGCGTATCAAGCGCGCCGATATCCTTGAGGCAGAGGGCGATCGCGCCAGCCGCATCCTGCGCGCCGAGGGCGAAAAGCAATCGGCCATCCTCTCGGCCGAAGGGAAGCGCGAAGCCGCGTTCCGCGAGGCCGAAGCCCGCGAACGCGCTGCGGAGGCGGAAGCCCAGGCGACGCGCATGGTGTCCGACGCCATCGCGCAAAGCGGCAGCGAGGCGCTCAATTACTTCATCGCCCAGGAATACACCAAGGCGGTGGCCAAGTTCGCCACCTCTCCCAATGCCAAGACGATCCTGTTCCCGGTGGAGGCCACGCAGCTGATCGGCACGCTCGGCGGGATCGGCGAGCTGGCGCGCGCGGTCACCGGCGGCCAGGACGCTGCTCCAGGGCAGAAGGGCGCTACCGGCACGCCGCTGGATGTCGGCGGCAAGACCGCCGCCGGCGTGCCGCGCAACAGGCAGCCTTAGGGGCGGGCCGGTGGACTGGCTCGACGGCCTGCAAGCGCACTGGATCTGGCTAACGCTCGGCGTCGTGCTGGCCGGGGCGGAAATGCTCCTGCCTGGCGTCTACCTGATCTGGCTGGCGCTGGCGGCGATCGCCACCGGGGCGCTCACCGCGGTGCTCGGCCTGTCGCTGCCCTATCAGGTGCTCGATTTCGTCTGTTTCGCGCTGATCTTCGTCTTTTCCGCGCGGCGCTTCCTGCGGGACCAGCCGATCGAAAGCGCCGACCCGCTGATGAACCGGCGCGGGGCGCGGCTGGTGGGGGAAACCGCCGTGGTCGTCCAGGCGATCGAGAACGGCAGCGGCCGGGTCAAGCTGGGCGACAGTGAATGGCTGGTCCGCGGCCCCGATGCCGCCGCCGGCGAACGTGTCCGCGTAAGCGGCAGCGACGGCGCAACCCTGCTGGTCGAGCCGCTGAACCTGCTGCCGGAAGATTCGGCGCGGCCTTCTTCCTAAGGGGCGGGCTTGCCTTGTCATTGCGAGCATAGCGGAAGCGCGGAGAGAACACTCCAACCCTTCGCTTCGTCATTCCCGCGAAAGCGGGAATCCAGTCGGCTCTTATGGCGCCACATCTAAGGCGCCACATCGCCCTGGGTCCCCGCTTTCGCGGGGATGACGAAGAGGGGGGTACCTCACGCCAAGGCGCCAAGATGGAGCGCTTTTGAAAGCGGCATCGCCACCAGGCTTCCGCGCCCCTGCTATGCTCGCAATGGCGATCGGGAGGGTCCGAGAACGGCTACGCCGCCTCGCTCCCCACGCTGAACCTGCCGTGCTTGCGAAAGCGGGTCATCCAGCGGTCCAGGAACAGGGCCAGCGGCCGGGGCCGGACACCCAGCGCCTCGATCCCCGGCAGCGCGCCGGAAGGTACGTTGCCCTGCTTGAGCAGCTTCCACTGGTCCAGCGTCATCGGCGTCCCCGGCAGCAGGGCGAAAAGCCTGGCGAGAGCATCCGGCACCGGGAAGAACAGTCGCTCCCGCTCCTGCGCGGCGGCGATGCGTTCGTGCAGCTCATGCATCGTGAGCACTTCGGGGCCGGCGATCTCGTAAGTCTTGCCGCCGTGCTTCGCCGGGTCCGCCAGGGCATTGGCCAGCGCGTCCGCCGCGTCGTCCACGAACAGGGGCTGCAGCCGCGCCGTGCTTCCGAACACCGGGAGCGCCGGGGCGCGGGCGATCAGGCCGGCGAACCGGTTCACGAACGCATCGTCTTCCCCGAACAGGATCGAGGGGCGCAGCACCGTCGCCTTGGGGAAGGCGGAAAGGACCAGTTGCTCACCCTCGGCCTTCGTCACGGCATAGCCGCTGTCCCCCTCGGCGTCGGCGCCGATGGCGGAGACATAGGCGAAGGCCTTCGTCCCTTGCGCCGCGGCGATGGAGGCGGCCAGCCCGGCGCCCTTGGCCTGAAGCGCGCGCTGGTCGCTTCCCCAGGTGCCGACCAGATAGGCCGCCGCGTCCGCGCCGTGCAGGGCCAGCTCCACGCTGCGGCGATCCTTCACGTTGCAGCGCACGAACTGGATCTGCCCCAGGTTGGCCAGCGGGCGCAGCCGGATCGCGCGTTCGGGGTGCCGCGCGGCAATGCGCAGGCGCGCGCCGCGTTGCAGCAGACTCTGCGCGACGTAAGTGCCGAAAAAGCCGCTTCCGCCGATCAGGACGACGAGCTTGTCTTCGATCGGATCGCGATGTGCCATGGTGATAGTCCCAATCCGGCCGATCCGCGGCCGGTTCCAGTCAGCGTTACGCGCGCCGCCATGCCGCATGGCGCGCGCGCCCGCAAGCGCCGGTGGCGGCAAACCGCTGGCGGTTCGCCCGCACGCGCCTATGATGCGCCGGCAATGACGGATTATGCCAATCTGCTGGTCGAAACGCGCGACGGGGTGACCCTGGTCACGCTCAACCGCCCGCAAGCCCTCAACGCGCTCAACAGCGCGGTGCTGGACGATCTGATCGCCGCCTTCGCCGCGTTCGAGGCCGATGACACGCAGCGCTGTGCGGTGCTCACCGGCGCGGGCGACAAAGCCTTCGCCGCCGGGGCCGACATCAAGGAAATGGCCGCGATGGCCCCGGCCGAATTCTATGGGCGCGACATGTTCGCCCGCTGGCAGGGCGATCTGGTGAAGGCCGTGCGCAAGCCGTGGATCGCGGCGGTCAACGGCTTCGCGCTTGGCGGCGGATGCGAGCTGGCGATGATGGCGGATTTCATCGTCGCGGCCGACAGCGCCCGGTTCGGCCAGCCGGAGATCAAGCTGGGCGTGGTCCCCGGCATGGGCGGTTCGCAGCGGCTGGCCCGCGCGGTGGGCAAGGCGAAAGCTATGGAACTGATCCTCACCGGCCGCATGATCGACGCGGCCGAAGCGGAACGGGCCGGGCTCGTCGCGCGCGTCGTCCCGGCGCAAGACCTGCTCGATGTCGCGCTCGGCATCGCCGCCGAAATCGCCCGGATGCCTCCGTTCGCGGTGCTGGCCGCCAAGGAACTGGTCGATGCGTCCCAGCAGCTTCCGCTAGAGGAAGGCCTCCGCCTCGAACGGCGCCTGTTCCACCTGCTCGCCATGACGGAAGACAAGGCCGAAGGCATGGCCGCTTTCGTGGAGAAGCGCGCGCCGGTGTGGAAAGGGCGGTAGGGCCGAATCCCCCCGGGATCGTCATTGCGAGCGGAGCGAAGCAATCCAGGGCGTATTGCGCTGCCGCCCCTGGATTGCTTCGTCGCTACGCTCCTCGCAATGACGAGCGTTGGACCTGACGCCCCTCAGCAACTCTGCGCGATCAGGCAGCTTCCATCGGGATCGAACACCACATCCTCCAGCGATTGGGCCAGCGCAACTTCCCCCGGCTTCACCGGCTCGCCGGCCACGCTCGCCGTGCCCTTGCGCGGGATCACCAGCAGTCGGCCGCGGTACTTCGCCGCCTGTTCCTCGCTCGGCAGGCCGGCCACCTGGTCGAGACGGAAATAGGGCCCATCCACCAGCGATTCGTCCCCGGCCGACACGTGGCGATAGCGGCGCATGTCGTAAGGCGCGCCTTTGGCCACGGCGATGCCCTTGTCCAGATGCAGCTCGCGCGGGCGGCCATAGTCGTAGAGGCGATAGGTGATGTCGGAATTCTGCTGGGTCTCGATGATCGAACAGCCGCCGCCGATCGCATGTACGGTATTCGCCGGGATGTAGAAGAAATCGCCCGTCTTCACCGGATGCCACACCAGCATCCGTTCGATGCTGCCGTCCAGCGCGGCCCGGCGCATCGTTTCGGCGTCGATATCCTCCGAAAAGCCGATGCCCAGCGTCGCGCCCGGTTCGGCGTCGATCACCAGCCAGCATTCCTCCTTGCCCTGCCGGCCCAGCCCCGCCGCCTCGGTCTGCGCGTCGGAGGGATGGACCTGCACCGACAGTTTTTCGCTGGTGAAGATGTATTTCACCAGCAGCTGCGGCAATCCGGCGGGCGGCTCGAACCAGATCTCCCCGATCCGCTTGCCGGCGGGGGTCTGGAAGGGCGGGGGCAGCACATCCTTGCCCCAGGGTTTTTCGACGGTCTTGGTCTCTAGGATCATGCCCGTCTAACGCCCGATCACACCATGAGGTCCAGCAGGGCCTTTATCTCCACCGTGGCGAAGCCCACCGCGCTGTCGGAGATGCCGTAAGGCAGCAGCAGCCGCTCCCCCACCTTCAGCGCCCCGCAGGTATAGACCACGTTGGGCACATAGCCCGCGCGGTCGGCGTCCACCGCGGTCAGCACGGGCTCGGCCGTGCGGCCGATCAACCTGGAGGGATCGTCGCGATCCAGCAGCGCGGCGCCCAGCGAATACTTGCGCATCGCGCCCACGCCATGGGTGAAGATCAGCCAGCCGGCATCGGTCAGGATCGGACTGCCGCAATTGCCGATCTGGATGAACTCCCACGGATACTTGGGCTCCATCAGCAGGGTGCCCTCGGTATTCCAGCGATCGAGCCGGTCGGATTTCAGCAGGAACAGGTTCTTGCCGTCCTGCCGGCCGACCATGGCATACTTGTCGCCGATCTTCTCGGGAAACAGCGCCATGCCCTTGTTGCGTCCGGCGCGGCCCTTGACCGGCTCCAGCAGGAAGCGGCGGAAATCCAGCGTGCGCAGCAGCTCCGAACGGATCGCGCGTCCGGAATAGGCAGTGTAAGTGCCGATCCATTCATAGTCCCCGCCGCCGTGATCGAAGCGGACGAGGCGCAAGTCTTCCAGCCCCCCGGCCTGCTGCTCGGTAATCGGGAAGATCACCGTGTTCGACAGGTTGCTGTCGGGATGGCGGTGGACCACCACGCCGCTGTCGCTGTCATGCAGGCTGGCATCGTCGAGATTGACCGAGGTGGCGAACGCTCCCTGCGGCCACAGCGTGAACGTGCCGTCGGGATTGGCGATGCCTTCGCGGAACGCGATCGAGCTGATGTGGCCTTCGCCCACGGCCCGCAGGCTCAGCACGAAGCGCACTGCGCCCCCGGCGATGCCGCTCTGATCGGGATGCGGCACGATCGACGGGTTCATCAGCGCCGCCGCGGCATAGGAATATTCGTGGCAGAAGAAGGCGCCGATCAGCCGCTTGCGGGTCTGAGAAAAGCCGGACGTGTCGATCTCGAGATTGTCTTTCAGTTCGTCGAACCGCTCCTCGAACATCATCTCCGTCTGCCAGTGGCGCGCCACGAAATCCTGCCGCACGCGATCGTATTCCTGCTGGACTTCCTCCTCGCTCAGCGCGGCGATGTCTTCCACCAGCTTCTGCGCGCGCGTGCTGCCGTTCTTGGCCTGCCAGCCAAGATGGAAGGGGCGAAGAACGACGCGTGACGGGTCGGCGTAGAGCCGCTCGTCAAGGATTTGCAGCGGACTTTGCGGAAATTCGGGTTCGACCCCCAAGATCGTCTCCAATCGAATCGCGCTGCTGTGCGCCGGCGAGCGCTAGCACGGAATAATGCGCGAGTTGAAAGGCCAGGATCGACTCTGCTCCACAGTTTATATTGGCGCCCCGGGGGGTGATCCCGTCACGGCAACGCCCCGTCGCGAGATCGCCCAGCGTCACGCCCCGGTCGTTGGCGCCGAAAAACCAGTTCCATGCCGCCTTGGCGTGGTCGAACCAACGCCCGTCGCGCGTCGCGGCGAAGGCCGCGCGGGCCGCTTCGATGGCCGCCTGCGCCTCCAGCGGCTGCTGGTCGAACGGCAGCGGGTCCGCATGCTTGAGGTAGAAGCTCTCGCAGCCGATCGGGCGGAAGTGGCCGCCGGCGGCGATCTGGCGTTCGGCGATCCATTCCAGCGTTTCCACCCCGGCCGCGATATAGCGCCCGTCATCCAGCACCAGGCCGGCTTCGATCAGCGCCTGGCTCAGCCGCGGGTTGTCATAGCCGAGCACCGCCTCGAACCACGCCCAGTCGGGACGGCGGGTGGAATTGAGCAGGCGGTGGAGCACGTCGGCGCCGGCCACCAGCAAGTCGTGCGAGTCCTGGTGGTGCGGCGCCGCGCGCAGCACGGATGCGGCGCCCAGCATGGCGAAGGCGATCGCGCGCGGCGATTGCTGCTCGGCGTAATGGGGCAGAGCGGCCTGATAGAGATCCCAGGCCCAGGTCCGCATGTCCTCGATCGGCGAACATTCGATGGTCTGGCCCAGCGCCCAAAGCGCGCGGCCATTGGCATCTTCGGACCCCTGCTCCTCGCACCAGGTGCGGTCGTAACGCATGAAGTTGCGGAAGGCGCTCTTGTCGGGATTCCAGGCGTGCTGGATGAAAGAGGCGAAGGTCTGGCTCCAATGGATCCGGTCGCGCTCGGGCAGGCCGGCGGCCACGTTTATCAGCATCAGCGCGCGGGCATTGTCGTCCAGGCAATAGCCGTGCCGGCGGTCGGGCACGATGCCGATGGCGTGCTGGAGGATGCCCGTGCCGTCGCACATGCCGAAGACGCCCGACAGGCCGGGCGTGGCGGTGAACGGCACCGGGAGCGGCACGGGGGCGACCGCCGCTTCGATCAGCGCGGCCGCGCCGTCGGCAAAGCGGGGCCAGATCGTCTGCCGGCCCCTGGCATAGGCGCGGCGTTGCAGGGCCTGCAGCTCCGCCTCGTCGTCCAGCAAGGCGATCACCGCCCGGGCGATCGCCTCGGCGCTGTCCGGCTCGATCAGCCGCCCGGCGTCGCTCGCCAGCAATTCGCGCGCGTGGAGATAGGGGGTGGAAACCACCGCCTTGCCCAGCGCCACCGCATAGCTCAGCGTGCCGGAGGTGGATTGCTGGAGATTGAAATACGGCGTCACGTAGATGTCGCAGGCTTCCAGCTGGTCGAGCAGCTCGTCGGTATCGAGGAAGCGGTTCTCCCACTCGATCCGGTCCGCCACGCCCAGCGCTTCGGCCTCGGCCTGCAACCGCTCGCGATAGGCTTCGCCCTCGCTGGCGGCGAGATTGGGATGCGTGGCGCCGACGATGCGATAGATCGTGTCGGGATGGCGCTCGACGATCGCCGGCATCGCCTGGATCACACGCTCCAGCCCCTTGCCGGGCCCGAGCAGGCCGAACGTCATCAGCACGTTCCGGCCATCATGGCCCAGCCGCTTCTTGAACTCGGCCGAACGGCCGAAAGGCCGGTCCGGCGCGCCATGCGGCAGGACCTGCAGCAATTCGGGCGAGGCGTGATAGCGTTCGACCAGCAAGTCGCGCGCATGGCGGCTCATCACCATGATCCGGCTCGCGCGGCGTATCAGGTGCTGCAGGATCTCGCGCTGGCGCTCGCTGGGCTCGCTCAGCACGGTGTGCGGCGTCAGGATCAGCGGCGCGGCCAGCCGGTCCACGAAATCGCGCACCATCTCGCCGTCCACGCCGCCGAAGATGCCGTATTCGTGCTGCAGCCACACGGCCTCGGCGCCGCTTTCGTTGATCAGCCGGGCAGCCTCCAGGTAAGCCTCGGGATCGTTCTCCGCGATCGTTCCCGCCACATTGGCATAGTCCAGCGGGTTGCGCGGATCGTCCAGCGCATAGACGCTCACCCGGATGCCGGGATGGAATTCGGCCAGCTTGTCGAAGATATCGGTGCCGAAGGTGGCGATGCCGCACTTGCGCGGGGTGAAGGTGCCGACCAGGGCGATGTGGCGCGTGGCCGGTTGCACATCCAGGGGACGGTTGAAAATCGAACGGATGTCCGCGCCAGGTGGGGGCGGGGCAGCATGGGCAATAGCCGTATCGTGAACTGTCATGGATATTCCCTGAAAATTATCCGTCGCCGCGCCCTCTCGTTGCATCGGATTCGAGCCTTTGTTGCATTGCAACATATTTCTGCGGATGATTGCAAGCGGATTATCTTTTCACGAAACTCAAGGTACTGGAATTGGTTCCTTTTTTTGTGAGGCTCAAAATATCGGCCGGCGCTGTTGCACCGCACACGAAGCGTCACACCGGATGAACCCCTGCGAACGGCCCTCAGTTCCGCAATTAACCAAGCGCAAGATGCGGCAATTTCAAGGCGAAGCGTCGCGTGGGGCTGCCCGCGTCAGTCGCTGAGGTGTTCGCGCGCGCATGAAAAAGGCCCGCCCGTGCCATGAGGACGGGCGGGCCTGAAGGCGGCGGCGCTACCCGCTGCGCCGCCGGGGAGCGGTCAGAACGTTTTCTTGATGCCGACGCGCACCTGGCGCGGCTCGACGACGCGGCTGTTGACGTCTTCTACCCCATCCGCCGGTTCGCCGGGGAAGCGGGTGGCGTAGAAATAGTCGATATCGTTGCCGTGGGAATTGAACGCGTTGAGCAGTTCGGCGTTGATCTCCCAGCCCTTGAACCGCTGCGGGGTCCACGCCGCCCGAAGGTTGAACAGCGCGGTGGATTTTGCGCGGACCGAATTGTCCTCGATCAGCGCATGGGGGCCGAGATAGCGCAGCCGCCCGGAGACGTTCCAGTCCGGGAAGATCGCCGAAACGCCCAGCTCGCCCGAGCTTTCTAGAGCGCCGGGCACGTAGTTCTCGCCCTTGGGGAGGCCGACGTAGTGCGCTTTCGAGCCGGTCCACACGGCATCCACCGCCAGCCAGTCGTTCGGCTTCCAGAACCCCGTCAGCTCATAGCCATGGCGCCGGCCGGGATCGCTCGGCTCGACCGCGCCGGAATCGCCGACGTAGATCAGCTCGCTGTCGATATAGCTCCACCAGTAGACGCCGGTGAGGATGAACTCGCCGCGCTCGAACCGCCCGCCGACTTCCTTGAACGTGCCTTCCACCAGGCCTGGCGCCGGATCGTCCGGATTGGTCACCCCGCGCGCGTCGTTGGAATGGAAGCCCTGGCCCCAATTGGCATAAAGCGCGATGCCGTCGACCAGCTCGTAATTCACCCCGATCTTGGGGGAGAGGATATGGTCCTTGACCGTGCCGCCCCAGCTGTTCTCGCCGGCCAGCGCCTGCGTCTCGAACCGATACCAGTCGCCGCGCAGGCCGCCGATCACCATCAGCCGGTCCACCGGGCGGACGATCGCCTCGGCATAGAGGCCGGCACTGCTTTCATCCGCCTTGAAGGCGCCCTTGGTATCGAGGAATGCCCCGTCCCTGGTGTGATCGAGGCCCACGGGATCGAGCGAGTCGTGGCGCAGCTCCGTGCCCAGGCGCAGCGAAACGGCGTCGCTGAAATCGAACGTATGTTCCAGCCGGCCGCCGTAGGACCACAGTTCCTCGTACTGGCGCAGCTGGTCCCCGTTCACCGGATCGTCGAGGAAGAAGGTGAAGTTCGACAGCAGTGACCAGTCGTAATGCTGCGCCCAGGCGGTGACCCGCCAGTTCGAAGACTGATAGTTCAGCGTGAGGATCTCGCGTTCGGTCTTGCCGCGCAGCGTCGGGTCCAGGCTGCAATAGCGGTCCGCGCACAGCGGCGTGCCGATCACGCGCTCGGGCGTCTGCTCGGTCGGCGCCCAGCTGGCGTCGTAGATATTGAGCGAGGCCTGGAACTGGCCGTCGCCCAGGAGCGCCGAGTATTTGATCAGGCCGGAATAGCCTTCGAAGTCTTCCGGCAGCTGCCACGGCCCGTCGTTCAGCTTGGCCTGGCCGATCACCAGCAGGTCCCCGCCGCCGACCTTGGCGGAGCCGCCGGCCAAGAACCGACGATAGCCGTACTGGCCCACTTCGGCGAGCGCGAAGGGCTCCAGCCTGTCGCGGGTGGTGATCTGGGCCGACCCGACAAAGCTGAAGTCTCCGGCATCCGCGCGATAAGGGCCCTTGCGGTAATCCACCCGTTCCACCGCTTCGGGGATGAGGCCGTTCACGTCGAGATAGCCTTGCCCGTGCCCGTGGGTACGGAAGTTCATCGGCATGTCGTCGATGTACAGGCCGAAATCCGTTCCGTGATCGAGGTTGAACCCGCGCAGGAAATACTGGTTGGCCTTGCCGCCGCCCGAATGCTGCGTGGCGATCAGGCCCGGCGTCGCCTCCAGCAGCTCACCCGGGCGAAGCAGCGGGCGCACTTCGATGTCGGCCCCGGCCACGCCCCCTTCGCTGGCCGCACCGGCGATGCCGATGCGCTTCTCGCCGCGTCCATAGACATAGATCGTGTGCGTATTGTCGGCATCGTCCGTGTGATCCGCCGATTCGTCGGCCTGGCCGGAAGCGCTGGGGCTCGCGGCCGCGTCCTGGGCGTGGGAGAGCGATGGACAGGCTGCCATCGCAGCGGCGGCGACACCGCACAGCAAGGTTTGACGCGAGATAGAATATAGCGATTTCATATGGTTATCTTGTCTCTTCGTCCCTAAGAGCTCCCTATGAAACCGCCATGGCAGGGCAATCCTCGCCAAGCCTAGTGAATTACGGTAATCGCCACGTTACACCGCGTTACATCGGGGGCTGGCGCGGATCGCCCAATCTGGAATGGAGGGATTGAGGAACTTGGGGAGGAACGATCCCGCTGCCGTCGCGCGTTTCAACGCCGCCGTCGCGCGCGTGCGCCAGAGCGGTACGCTGGGCGAAAGCGGGCGGCTGCTCGAACTGTTCGATTTCCTCGCTGCTCGCGGCCCGGATACCCCTTCCGTCTCGCAAGCGGAAATCGCCGAAAGCGTGTTCGGCCAGACCGATACCGGCGTCGATGACGCCACCGTGCGCGTTTACATCCATCGCCTGCGCAAGCGGCTGGAGGATTTCTACGCGGCGGAGGGAGAGCAGAGTGACGCGCCCCGGCTGACCCTGCCCCCGGGCACTTATGCCCTGCGGCTGACCGAGGATGGCCCTTCGACGCTGGCCGAGGAGCTGGTGCCCCAGGCTCGGCCGCGCCGGCTTGGCTCGCTCGCCTGGCTGGCTTTGGCGCTTCTCGTGCTGGCGGGCGCCTTCTTCCTTGGCCGCACCTCGACGGAACGGAACGAGGCGCCGCCGGCCAATGCCTTCTGGAAGCCGTTCCTCGATTCCCCGCGGCCCAAGATGATCGTGGTCGGCGATTACTACATGTTCGCCGAAATCGATCCCCTGTCGCCGGAACATGGGCGGCTGATCCGCGATTTTCGCGTGAACTCGACCGCCGATCTCGAACTGATGCAGGACCTTGAGCCGGAGCGGTATGGCCGGGCGGAGGACGTCAGCCTCAATTACCTGCCGTTCTCGGTCTCCTATGGGCTGAACCAGATCGTGCCGATCCTGGCGCGGGGCGGCCGGCAGGTCAGCATTCTCGCCGCGTCCCAGCTCCAGCCCGACATGCTGAACTATTTCGACGTGGTCTATGTCGGGCTGTTCAGCGGCATGCACCTGCTGGAAGACGTCAATTTTATGAATTCCGGGTTCGACATCGGCGAAAGCTATGACGAACTCTATGACAAGAAATCGGAAAAGACCTTCACCAGCCAGGAAGCGCGCAACCGCGCCTCGCCGGTCTATTATCGCGACTATGGCTATATCGCGCGGTTCCGCTCGCCGGGCGGCGCGCTCGTCGGGATCGTCGCCGGCGCGCGCGATACGGGCCTGCGCGGCATCGCCCCGATCATTGCCGCGCCCAAGCTGCCATCGGCACTCGGCCCCTCGGTGCGCAAGGGCGATTTCGAAGCGGTCTACGAGATAACCGGGCAGCAGGGCGCGGACTTGTCCGAACGCCTGCTGGCCGTGCATCAGAGGCCCTAGACGTTAGCTTGCCATTCACTGATGCGCGCCTACATTGCGGGGGAACACGCAAGGACTATCGATGAGCGACAATCGCGAGCCGGAAAACAACGGCAATCCCTGGGTCAAGAGCCTGCTCGTTTGGGGCGGTATCTTCCTGGCGCTGCTGCTGGTGGTATCGATGTTCGGCGGCCCGCGAGAGGTCGCCGGCACGCAGATCAGCTATTCGGATTTCCGCAACCGCGTGGCCGAAGGCAGCGTGGCCGAAGTCCAGATCGCGCCTGAGAAGATCGCCGGCAAGCTCAAGAACGGCTCCGCCTTCAGCACCGTGCCGGTGCCCAATGATACCGAGCTGACCAGCCTTCTGGTCGACAACGGGGTGCAGATCTCCGGGACGCCGTCGCAGGAACCGAACCTGCTGCTCTATATCCTGATCCAGTCGCTTCCGTTCCTGCTGATCCTGGGCGTCGCCTTCTTCGCGCTGCGCCAGGTGCAGAAGGGCGGCGGTTCGGGCGCGATGGGCTTCGGCAAGTCGAAGGCCAAGCTGCTCACCGAAAAGCAGGGCCGCGTGACGTTCGACGATGTCGCCGGCATCGACGAGGCGCGCGAGGAGCTGGAGGAGATCGTCGAGTTCCTCAAGGATCCGCAGCGCTTCTCCAAGCTCGGCGGCCAGATTCCCAAGGGCGCGTTGCTGGTCGGTTCGCCCGGCACCGGCAAGACGCTGCTCGCCCGCGCGATCGCGGGGGAGGCGCGGGTGCCGTTCTTCACCATCTCGGGCTCCGACTTCGTGGAGATGTTCGTCGGCGTCGGCGCCAGCCGCGTGCGTGACATGTTCGAGCAGGCGAAGAAGAACGCGCCGTGCATCGTCTTCATCGACGAGATCGACGCGGTCGGCCGCCATCGCGGCCACGGCCTCGGCAACTCGAATGACGAGCGCGAGCAGACGCTGAACCAGCTGCTGGTGGAGATGGACGGCTTCGAAGCGAACGAAGGCATCATCATCATCGCCGCCACTAACCGGCCCGACGTGCTCGATCCGGCCTTGCTTCGCCCCGGCCGTTTCGATCGCCAGGTGGTGGTGCCGGTGCCCGATATCGACGGGCGCGAGAAGATCCTCGCCGTGCATATGAAGAAGGTGCCGCTGGCGCCCGACGTCAATTCGCGCACCATCGCGCGCGGCACGCCCGGCTTCTCCGGCGCGGACCTCGCCAACCTCGTCAACGAGGCGGCGCTGCTGGCCGCGCGGCGCAACAAGCGCCTCGTCGCGATGCAGGAGTTCGAGGACGCCAAGGACAAGGTCATGATGGGCGCGGAACGGCGCAGCATGGTCATGACCGAGGACGAGAAGAAGATGACCGCCTATCACGAGGCGGGCCATGCCATCGTTTCGGTGCACGAGCCGGCCAGCGATCCGATCCACAAGGCGACCATCATCCCGCGCGGGCGCGCACTGGGGATGGTGATGCGGCTGCCGGAACGTGACAGCTATTCCTATCACCGCGACAAGATGCTGGCGAACCTGTCGGTCAGCATGGGCGGCCGCGTGGCGGAAGAGCTTATCTTCGGCCATGACAAGGTCAGCTCGGGCGCGTCGTCGGACATTTCCTATGCCACCAGCCTGGCGCGCAACATGGTCACCAAGTGGGGCATGTCGGACAAGCTCGGCCCGCTGCAATACGAGGATCAGTACGAAGGCTATCTCGGCATGGGCGGCTCGCAGCGGACGATGATGTCCGACGAGACGAACAAGCTGATCGACGCCGAGATTCGCGGCCTGGTGGACGATGCCCACGCCCGGGCCACCAGCGTTCTCACCCAGCACCTGGACCAGCTCCACCTGCTGGCGCAGGCCATGCTCGAATACGAGACGCTGACCGGCGATGAGATCAAGCAGTTGCTCGAAGACGGCAAGATCGACCGGCCGGAAGAGCCCAAGGGCCCGATCACCTCGCGTCCGGTGCGCGGCTCCTCGATCCCCAAGGCCGGCAAGCGCTTCGGCGGCCAGGCCCCGCAAGGGGCATAAGCTGGGCGCATAGCCGGCGTCTGGGCCTCCGGCCGCTTGCAAAGAAAAAGGGCCACGCCTCGCAGCGCGGCCCTTTTTCTTATCTCACCTGTCAGGCGGTCTCAGCCGTCGTAATCGCCACCGATCGAGGTCGAACGGGCCGGGGCGGCGGCCGAAAGGCGCATCGCTTCGGCCGACTGGCTGAGCGAGCCGATCTCGTCCGCCTCGTCCTCTTCATCGGGCAGCACGCGCTGGAGCGACTGAACCAGGCTCTCGTGCAGAATCTTGGGCTTGATGTTCTGTTCGGCGATCTCGCGCAGGGCGACGACCGGGTTCTTGTCGCGGTCGCGGTCGAGAGTCAGTTCCGCCCCACCCGAAATCTCACGCGCACGCTGCGCGGCGAGCAGCACGAGATCGAAACGGTTGGGAACCTTGTCGACACAATCTTCGACGGTAACGCGCGCCATGGGCACTCCGATAAACGAGTTTTCCGGAAAGCGCCGCATTTAGGTGGGCAAGGGCTCCAAGTCAAGGTTTTCCCCCGTGCGCAGCCTGTTAGGAAGAGGCATGGCGGATGACGAAACGAACCCGGCGACATTCTGCGATCCGCCGTCCTTTTCCATCCAGGCCCAGGGTCATTCCCTCGTTTTCCTGCCAGGCGGGCCCGATCGCCTGAAGGCGCTGCTCAGCCTGATCGACGGCGCGCGCGAGCAGCTTTGCGTGGCCTTCTACATCTTCGCGACCGACGAATGCGGCGCCCGGGTGCGCGATTCGCTGGCCGCGGCGGCGCGGCGCGGGGTGGATGTCCACGTGATCGTCGACGGATTCGGCGCGGTCGCCGATGCGGCATTCTTCGCGCCGCTGATCGACGCCGGCGGATCGTTCTGCCGCTTCGCCCCGCGATGGAGCCGGCGCTACCTGATCCGCAATCACCAGAAGATCGTCGTCGTTGACCGGACGGTGGCGATGCTCGGCGGATTCAATGTCGAGAACAGCTATTTCGAGCCGCTGGGCGGCGACGGCTGGAGCGACCTGGCCTTCACCGTGGAAGGGCCGGTGGTGGCCCGCGTGGCCGACTGGTTCGCGGAGTTGGAGGCCTGGGCCAGGCAACCCGGCGCGAAGTTCCGCGCCATCCGTCGCAAGGTCCACCAGTGGAACGGCGGTGACGGGCCCGTCCAGCTGCTGATCGGCGGGCCGACGCGGGGCCTTTCCAGCTGGGCGCGCGAGGTCTGCTCCGATCTGGTGGAGGGCGATCGTCTGGAGATGATCATGGCCTATTTCTCGCCCCCGCCACGGCTGCTCAGGCGGCTTTGCGCGATCGCCCGGAAAGGGCGGGTGCGGCTGCTGTTTCCCGCCCGGTCCGACAACGGGGCGACGATCGGCGCCGCCCGCGCGCTTTATGGAAAGCTGCTGCGTTCCGGCGCGCGGATATGGGAATTCCAGCCGTGCAAGCTGCACACCAAGCTGATCGTGCTGGATGACACGAGCTATCTCGGCAGCGCCAATTTCGACATGCGCAGCCTGTTCCTGAATCTGGAGATCGTGCTCAAGATCGAGGACGCGGCCCTGGCCGCGCGGCTGCGGGAATACTTCGCGGCCCACCTGCCGGCATCCCGGGAAATCACCCGCGAGATCCACGCCGCCCGGGCCACCCTGTTCAATCGCCTGCGCTGGCGGCTGAGCTGGTTCCTCGTCACGGTGGTGGACTATACCGTCAGCCGCAAGCTGAACCTGGGGCAAGGCAAGGACTGGCTCCGCGAGCGCCCTTGGTAAGGGGCCCGGCGCAAGGACGATGCCGGCCTCCGGCGCTAGTCGTATCCGGCCGGATAATCCCCTTCAGCCAGGTCGCTGAAGCGGGTGATCTTCGCTTCGAACCGCAACCGCACCTTGCCGGTGGAGCCGTGGCGCTGCTTGGCCACGATCAGTTCGGCCAGGCCATAGATGCTGTCCATCTTGGTCCGCCAGCTTTCATAGGCCTGCTGGTCGTTCACGTCGGGCTCCTTCGCGCCGACGTAGTAATCCTCGCGGAAGATGAACCAGACCATGTCGGCGTCCTGCTCGATCGAGCCCGATTCCCTGAGGTCCGACAGCTGGGGCCGCTTGTCCTCGCGCTGTTCCACCGCGCGGCTCAGCTGGGAAAGCGCGATCACGGGGGCTTGCAGTTCCTTGGCCAGCGTCTTCAGGCCGCGGCTGATCTCGGAGATCTCGTTCACGCGGTTGTCCTGGCTGCGATTGCTGCCCTGGAGAAGCTGCAGGTAGTCCACGATGATCAGCCCGATGTCGTGCTTGCGTTTCAGCCGCCGCGCGCGCGTGCGCAGGGCGCCGATGGTCAGGGCCGGCGTATCGTCGATATAAAGCGGCAGGTCGTTCAGCCGGTTGCTGGCGCGCGACAGCTCGTGGAAGTCCTCGCGGCTCAGCTTGCCCATGCGCAAGGCTTCGCTGGGGATGCCCGATTGTTCCGCCAGGATACGGGTGGCCAGCTGGTCCTTCGACATTACCAGGCTGAACACCGCCACGCCGGCGCCGGTCGATTTCTCGATCCCCTCTTCCCGGTCGCGCTTCAGCCGTGCCGCGCAATTATAGGCGATGTTCATCGCCAGCGAGCTCTTGCCCATGCCGGGCCGGCCGGCCAGGATGATGAGGTCGCTGTCATGCAGGCCGCCGCACTTGTCGTTGAGCGAGGTGAAGCCGGTGGTCTTGCCCGCGACATGGCCGCCGGAATTGAGCGCCGCTTCCACCAGCTTGATGGCCTGCTTGGCGGCCTGGCCGAAGCTTTCCGCCTCGCTCCCGCCGCCGGCGCCTTCGGCCACGCGGAACAGCGCGGCCTCGGCTTCCTCGATCTGGCGCATCGGCTCCACCTCGTCGGAGGTGTCGAGCGCGTTTTCGACCAGTTCGCGGCCCACGGTGACCAGCTCGCGCAGCAAGGCCAGGTCATAGATCTGCTGCGCCAGCTCCCGCGGGGCGAGCAGGCCCTGGCCATCGGCGGTGAGGCGGGCGAGATAGCCGGTGCCGCCCAGCTCGGCCATCGCCGGATCGGCTTCGAAATAAGGTTTCAGGGTGACGGGCGTCACCACCATCTGCCTGTCGAGCAGCAGCATCACCCGATCGAGTATCCGCGCGTGGAGCGGCTCGAAGAAATGCTCCGGCCGAATCGGCACGGTCAGGTCTTCCAGCAGGCGGTTGTCGATCAGCACCGCGCCCAGGAACGCGGCTTCCGCCTCCAGGTTCGCGGGCAGGGCGCGGCCGGCGGGGGCTTCGGCGGCGGGACGGTCAGCGATCTGGGTGGCCATTGGCCCTTGATGGGCTTGCCGGACTCCGGCGGCAAGAGTCTGGCCATTGGGGCAGCCTGTGGAAAGCGGGGATGGAAGGAAAAGGCCCTCGGTGGAGGGGCACGCCCACGGCGCGATCTTCGTCCCTTGCCCCACCCATATTGCATCTGCGAAAAGCAGCCATGGCCGATAACCGCATCGCCGCCCTGACGCTTGACGAAGCCACGCTGCTGAAGCGCAGCGTGGAGGTCGAGCGTGAGCGCGAGGTGGCGCTGCGCGATCTGGCGCAGGAGAATCGTTTCACGCCATTGCGGGCGGTGGCGCGCGGCCATGCCGGGCCATGGTCGCTGCGCCTGGCGGTGGACGAAGGGCGGCTGGCGATCGCGGTGAGCGACGGCGCCGGGGTGGAGGCGGAAACGCTCGGCCTCGGCCTCGCTCGCTTCCGCCGGGTGGTGCGCGAATATTTCGCGATCTGCGATTCGTACTACAAGGCGGTGCGCAAGGCTTCCCCGCGAGAGATCGAGACGGTGGACATGGCCCGCCGGGCGATCCACGATCGCGGCACGCGGCAATTGCTGGAAGCGCTGGAAGGCAAGGTGGAAACAGACTTCGCCACCGCGCGGCGGCTCTTTACGCTCATCTGCGTCCTCCATATCAGGGCCTGACGGAGGCTTCGACACAACGTGGGAAAGAAACGCGCCTATTCCTGGCGCCGGCGCCTTGCCGCGCTGCTGCTGCTCGTGGCGCTGGTGGGCGCCGGCATCCTGTGGTGGCAAGGCCGCCACTGGGCGCCGCCGCGCGCGCAATTCCCGGTGCAGGGCGTGCTGATCGGCGCGGTGGACGGGCCGGCCGATTTCAAGGCGCTGCGGGCGATCGGCGCCGATTTCGTCTATCTGGAGGCGAGCGCGGGCGCATCCGGGCGCGATGCGCGCTTCGCCACGAACCTGGAACAGGTGCGGGCCAGCGCGCTGCCGTTCGGCGTGGTCCACGCCTATGATCCCTGCGTGCCGGCGGAACGGCAGGCGGCCAACTTCGTCACCATGGTGCCGCGCGATTCCTCGCTGCTACCGCCGGCGATCGCGCTCGACAAGCTGGCCGATGCCTGTGCCGATCCGGCCAGCGAGGCCGGGCTGGAAAGCGAGCTGACGACCTTCCTCAATCAGGTCGAAGGCCACGTGGGCAAGCCGGTGGTGCTCAAGCTCTCGTCCCGCTTCGAGCAGCGCTACCACCTCGCCGCGCGGATAGAGCGCAATATCTGGCTGGAGCGCGATTGGTTCCAGCCTGACTACGCGGGCCGCCCGTGGACCTTGTGGACCGCCAATTCCGCGCTTTCCACGCAAGCGGGGGATACGCCGGTGCGCTGGGTGGTGGTGCAGCCCTGATCTGTCATTTCCCTGTCATCGCGATCGGCAAAGCGGCAATCCGCCGCGCATCGGCGCATATTGCGGCGGATTGCGGCCGGGCCTTGGATAACCGTGCGGCAAGATGCTATTGGTCGCGAAACGGAGAGACGTAGACTCATGGGTTCCCTTTCGCTGTTCCACTGGATCATCGTCGCCCTGGTGGTGCTGGTGCTGTTCGGCCGCGGCCGCATTTCCGAAGTCATGGGCGATTTCGGCAAAGGCATCAGCAGCTTCAAGAAAGGCATGTCGGAGGCGGAGAAGGACGCCGAGATCAAGTCCGTGAAGCAGATCCCGCAACAGGCCGAGCCGATGGGGGAAGGCCCCGCCGCGCCCCAGCGCACGCCGGAAGAAGAAGCCGCCGCGCGGCGCGATCCGGGCGGCTGATTTCCCCCCTGGCCGAATCCTGCTAGGCTCCCTCGCAATGCGGCCAGGACCGCGCGCGAGAGGAGCCGGTTATGCTCAACCAGGCGGATAATGCGCTGCTCACCCGGATAGAGCCGGGTACCCCGATGGGCGCCATGCTGCGCGAATACTGGGTGCCCGCCTGCCGTTCGGCCAGGCTGGAGGCGGATGGCGCGCCGGAAAAGGTGCGCCTGTTCGGCGAAAACTTCGTCGCCTTCCGCGCCACCGACGGGCGCGTCGGCTTCATGCAGGAAGCCTGCCCCCACCGCTGCGCCAGCCTGGCGCTCGCGCGTAACGAGGATAACGGCCTGCGCTGCGTGTTCCACGGCTGGAAATTCAGCGTGGATGGCCAATGCGTCGATGCCCCGACAGAGCCGCGCGCCCAGCGCGAACGCTTCGCCGAAAGCGTGCCCGTCCGCAGCCATCCGGTGCACGAGGCCGGCGGGCTGGTGTGGGTCTACATGGGCGCGAAGGACACGCCGCCGCGCTTCCCGGATTACGAGTTCACCCGCCTCTCTCCGGACCAGGTCCAGCCCTATCGCGGGATCATCCGCACCAACTGGCTGCAAGGGCTGGAGGCCCTGCTCGATTCGGCGCATGTCACGTTCCTGCATTCCGCCAATCTTCGCAGCGAGCGCGGGCGTAACTACTTCAAGGCCGAAAGCGACTACATGCTGGGCGACGGCGCGCCCGCGTTCGAATTCGACGAGCGGCCCTATGGCTTCCGCGAAGGCGCGATTCGCGAGGAAGGCGGCGCCCGTCGCTACGCCCGCGTGCGCGAGGTGGCGCTGCCGTTCTTCTCGTTCATCCCATCCGCCCCGCACGGCCCGCGCATCGTCTGCTGCTCGATCCCGATCGACGATGTGACCACTGCCCAATGGTACATCGCCTATGACACCGAAGCGCCTTTGAGCCGGGACTTATTCGGCGCCTTCGGCATGTGGTCGGGCGATCCCGATCACTTCAATTCCGACATGGGTGGGCCGGAAAACCTCTGGCACCAGGACCGGCAGGCGATGAAGGACGGCCACTGGTCCGGCATAACCGGCCGCGGCAACGCCTACGAGGATTTCGCGGTGCAGGAATCGATGGGCCCGATCGTCGATCGCACCCGGGAATACCTCGGCACCTGCGACCGCGTGATCTACCGCGCGCGCAAGCTGCTGCTCGACGCCGTGAAGCGCCACCGCGATACCGGCGAGCTGTCATTCGTCGGCGACACCATCGACTGGTCCGCCATCCGCGCCGTCAGCTTCGCCTATCCGGGCAATGCCGACTGGCGGGATGTCGATCCCTACGCCTTGCAAGAGGCGGCGGAATAAGCCGCAAAGCAGGCCCGCGCCCATTCCCCTTCGGAGGGGCGGGGCCGGCCAATCTACCCCACCCCGCTCATCCCGAGCTTGTCGAAGGACCTTAAAACACCGCGTCGAACGCGTCGCTCAGCCGGCCCAGGCTTCCGGGCACGTCCTTCAGCTTGTCGAGCCCGAACAGGCCCAGGCGGAAGCTTTTGTAATCCGGCCCCTCGTCGCACATCAGCGGCACGCCGGCCGCGATCTGCAAGCCCTGGGCGGCGAACTTCTTGCCGCTTTGCACTTCGGGATCGTCGGTATAGCTGACCACCACGCCCGGCGCCTGGAAGCCTTCGGCCGCCACCGATCGCACGCCGCGCTGCTCAAGTATCCGGCGCACCGCGTTGCCCTGTTCCCACTGCGCTTCGCAGGCCCTGGCGAAGCCGAAGGCCTTGGTTTCCATCATCGCCTTGTGGAACACGCGCAGGGCGTCGGTCGGCATCGTCGCGTGATAGGCATGGCCGCCGCCGAGATAGGCTTCCATGATCGCGTTCCACTTGTTGAGATCCAGCGCGAAGCTGGTCGTCTGCGCGGCCTTTACGCGCTCCAGCGCGGCGTCGTTCAGCATCACCAGGCCGGACGAAGGCGGGGCGGACCAGCCCTTCTGCGGGGCGGATATCAGCACGTCCACCCCGGTTTCGCGCATGTCCACCCACACGCAGCCCGAAGCGATGCAGTCCAGCACGAAGAGGCCGCCCACTTCGTGCACGGCTTCGGCCACGGCGCGGATATAGGCGTCGGGCAGGATCATGCCCGATGCCGTCTCCACATGGGGGGCGAAGACCACATCGGGCTTCTCCGCCCGGATGCGCTCGACCACTTCCTCGATCGGCGCCGGGGCGAACGGCGCCTGCGGGCCGTCTCCCACGCGCCGCGCCTTCATCACGATCTCGTGCGCGGGGATGGCCCCGGCCTCGAAGATCTGCGTCCAGCGATAGGAGAAGAAGCCGTTGCGGATCACCAGCGCCGTCTTGCCGGTGGCGAGCTGGCGGGCGACCGATTCCATCGCGTAAGTCCCGCCGCCCGGGATCACTACGGCGCGGTCGGCCCCATAGACCTCGCACAGCGTCGCGTGGATGTCGCGCATCACCTGCTGGAACGTCTGGCTCATGTGATTGAGCGAGCGGTCGGTGAAAACGACCGAGTATTCGAGCAAGCCGTCGGGGTCGATATCGGGGCGCAGCGCGGTCATGGGATTCTCCTTTGGGCCTCCCGATTGACCGGATTGGCGCGCCAGTCAAATCCCCTTGCCGGCGAGAGGCATCGATTGCCCTTCTGTGACAATCATTGCATTGTTCCATCCTGGGCGCTCGGTTACGCTCTCCCTGGTGCGCCCCACGGCGCTGCCAGGTTCTGGGAGGGATGCCATGTTGAAGAAACTTGCTTTCGCCGCGCTGGTCGCGGGTGCGTCGGTGGCGGCGGTTCCGGCGCTGGCCGCGGGTTCGCCGGTTGTCGGCACCTGGAACACGGTGGTGGACGCGCAAGGGCAGAAGTTCGAATCGACCGTCACCGTGGCCGAAGCGAACGGAACTTACACGGTGGACATCAAGGACAAGCCGATGACCGGCCCCGATGGCCAGGCCATGCCGCCGATGCAGAGCACCGTCAGCGACGTGAAGGTGGATGGCGCGAAGTTCTCGTTCAAGCGCACGCTGGCGTTCGGCGACATGCCGATGGAACTGGCCTATTCGGGTTCGGTCGACGGCAACAATCTCACCGCCGAAGTGACCTCTCCCATGGGGGTGATCCCGGTCACCGGCACGCGCCAGTAACCAACCAGGGGGCCGGCGGCGCCGGGTCGCCGGTTTCCCCGCCGCGCGGCCGCTAGGCCCAGAGCATGCCGAGCAGCATCACAATGGCGACTTCGGTGAAGTTGCCCATGCCGTGCGCGACCATCGGCGCCAGCAGGCTGCGCGACCGTTCCATGAGCCAGACGTAGGCGAGCCCCCAAGCGAAGGCATAGATCTGCTGGGCGATCGCGAGGTGAAGCGGATCGACCGTGAAAGTCTGCCAGTGCGCCAGGCCGAACATCAGCGCCACGGCATAGCCGGCCACCGGAAGGTCGAGGCGGCCGATCCGCAGGCGGCCGGGAACGAGCACCACCAGCAGGCCGACCAGCAACCCGCGAAAGATGGTCTCTTCGGCGAGGCCGGTGATCGCCATGGCGAAGAGGAAACCGCCGGCATCGAACGCGGTGACCGTATAGCTATCGTTCAGAGGCGTGCGCGCCAGCAGTTCCGGCCAGTAATCGGCCACCAGCATGACGAGGCCCATGCCTGCCCCGATCGCCAGCGCCAGGCCGACATAGCTCTTGCCAGGGGGCCAGCGCAGGTGATCGTCCGCTTGCGGCAAGAGGCGGCGCATGATGAGGATTCCGGCGAGCCCCAGCGCAGCCTGGAACAGGACCGCGAGATTCAGGAAGATCGAAACGTGCTCGCCCCACAGTGCCTGCCCTTGAGAATAAGTCCACCGCGCCGCGCCGCGCCCGGCCTCCAGCAGGGCTACCATCAGCAAAGCGGCCAGCAGCAGCGGCCACAGGCGGAAGCGGAAGCCGGTGAGTTCGGCGAAGGGGCGGTCTGGCTGCGACATGGCGCGGTGAGAGCATGGCGCGCCGGATCATTCTTGAACGAATGTGACCCGAAGTGTCGCTTCTAGTCGGGCCGAGGACGGCTCGCCGCTCCCCAGCGGCGCCACTGGCCCGGTGTGCGCCCGGTCAGCCGCAGGACCGCGCGGTTCATGTGCGCCTGATCCGCGAAGCCGGCTTCGGCGGCGACCATGGCCAGGCTCTCGGCTGAATTGACGATGGCGAACCACGCCTCGCGCGCTTGATTCTCGGCCCGATAGGTCGCGGCGGTTACCCCGTAAGCGGCGCGGAACCGGCGCGAGATGTGCTCGCGTGAGACACCCTCCCGCCGCGCCCAGCCGCCGATGGCGGGCGGCGACCCGCCGCGCAGCGCCAAAGCCAGCCGGTCGGCGGGGGATTCGCTGGCAATCTCCATCGGAACGATCTGCTCGATCAGGCAGGCGACCGCCGCGTGCGGGTCGCGCTCGCTCAGCCGCACGACCGCGTCGGGATCGGCGATATGCGCGCGGGAAGGGCGGCGGCATCCGTCGAACGGCAGCGGCAGGTCGATCACGCGCGTGCGCTGGCCGGATATGCGGTTCAGGTGGCAGGAGAACGGCGCGTGCAGCAGCACCTCCCCGGCAGAGGCGGTCACGCGCCCTGCGTCGCCCGCTTCTTCGTAGGCGCCGCTGAGCAGCACGGTGGCATAAGGGACATCGTGTCGGTGCCGGTCGATCCGGCCTCCCGAGGAGAGCTGGGTGGGTTTGAAGGGCCGCATCGGATCGGGCCGCCAAGGCGCCTCAGGGCTCCAGCCACTCCAACAGGCTGGCCAGGCAATCGCGGGCCAGCAGCTTGCAGCGTTCCGGGCTCCAGCCCTGGTCCGGATCGGGCAAATCGTCGTTGTCCTTGAACGGCATTTCCAGCGTCATCGCACAGGCGCCGAAGCGTTCGGCGATCTGATTGGTGCTCATCGTCATGTTGGCGCGGCCCGGCGCCGCCGCCGGATAGCCCCTGGCGGTCTGGAAGTCGGCGCTGCGCCGGTCCAGGATCGTGCGATAGCGGATGAATTCCTCGCCCAGCGCATCGCGCCATGACGGGATGCCTTCGAAGCCGGCCAGGAAGTTCGCCGGAATCGCCTCGTCGCCGTGGACGTCCATCGCGAAGCGCACGCCGGTGCGGTCCATGGCGTTGCGGATGGCCAGCACTTCGGGCGATCGCTCCATGCTGGGCGCATGCCATTCGCGGTTGAGGTTCACGCCCACGGCATTGGTCCTCAGATGCCCGCGCACCGATCCGTCCGGGTTGCAGTTGGGCACGATGTGCAGCCGGCAACTGCGCCGCAGCAGGCGCGCCACCGGATCGGCGGCGTCGCACAGGGTTTCCAGCGCGCCTTCCATCCACCACTCGGCCATGCTTTCGCCGGGATGCTGGCGGGCGAAAAGCCAGACCGGCACCGGGCCTTCGCCCATTTCCAGGCAATCGATCGGCCGCCCGTCGATGCTGTGGCCCAGGCAGCGATAGGCCACCCCCTCGCTCGCCGCCGCTTCGGACACGAGATCGTGGTGCCGTTCCAGCGAGTAGGGGGCGAAATAGGCGAACCACGCCAGGTCGCTTGCCGGGGCATAGCGGATGGTCAGCGTGCCGCCGTCCTCGTTCCGGTCGAAAGTCGTATCGGCCCGGCCCCAGTATCCGCGATCCTCGGACACGCAGGCGCGATAGCCGGGCCAGCCATCCGGATAGGCGGAGGCGCCCAGGTCGCCGATCTTCAGCTCCAGCTCGCGCCCTTCGGCGCCGGCCACGCGGAAGTGGAACCACTGGTAGAATTCCGAGCGGTTGTCGCGGCGAATCCTGAGGCGGGCGGAAGCGCCGGCCACGGAAACGATCTCGATGTTGCCGCTGTCGAACGCGGCATCGATGGAAATGTCGGGATGCCTCATCGTACTTCGATCGTCTCTCCCGAGCGGCCGGGGAACCCGGCGAACAGTGCAGCGGCCAGCTTCGCGGCGGCGGCCTGCCGGCTGGCATAATCGCTGTTGGCGGTGGCGGTGAAGCGCGCGCGCCCTTCCCACAGGGCCTCTATGCTTCCGGCCGGCATGATGGATACGCGCAGCTCGGTGTCGATCTGCTCCGCCGCCCGCCCGCCGCCGAGATTGAAGCCGACGCCCAGCCCCAGGCCCGAGCCATAGGTGCCGGTCGATCCGCCCACGCCGACATTGACCGGCGAACGCTCGGTGCCGGCCCGCTCGCTGGCGCGCCTTACGGTGACGACGGCCACCTGGCGCGCCTCCCCCTCGGTAACGGTATAGCCGAGGCGGGTCAGCTCGTCCGCCACGGCGGCCTGGAACGCGGTCTGGTCCCACGAATCCGCCGCATTCCCGGGCCCCGGCCGCAGCGATATGGTGCCGGCGCCGAGCGCGGCCTGCGGCGCGGTGAAGCGCGTCACTTCCACCGGCGAGACATAGGCGGGCGTGGCGCAGCCCGCCAGCAGCGCGGCGGGGGCGAGAGCGGCGAGGATCGCGGTGTGTTTCGCAGAGTGTTTCATGGCCATGCAACGCCCGGATAGCATCCCGGTTGCCGGTCTTGCCAATGCAAAAGCCGTTGCACCCCGTCGCGGCGGCCCGTAGCGCGGCATCATGGTCGAACCCGTTCCCGTCCTCGTCACCGGCGGCGCCGGTTATATCGGCAGCCACGCGGTGCTGGCCCTGCTCGATCGCGGCTGGCCCGTGGCGGTGGTCGACAACCTGACGACCGGCTTCCGCTTCGCCGTTCCCGACCAGGTTCCGTTCTACCACGGCGATATAGAGGATGCGGCGCTCCTGGCCCGTATTTTCGCGGAGCAGGGCACCCGCGCGGTGATGCATTTCGCCGGTTCGATCGTGGTGCCCGAATCGGTGGAGAACCCCCTCAAATACTATCACAACAACACGGTGAAGAGCCGCGCGGTGATAGACGCGGCGGTGAAGGCGGGCGTGCCGCATTTCATCTTCTCCAGCACCGCGGCGACTTACGGCGCGCCCGAGGTGTCGCCGGTTCGTGAAGACACGCCCCAGCGCCCGATCAATCCCTACGGCTGGTCGAAGCTGATGACGGAGCAGATGCTGGCCGATACCGCCGCGGCCCATCCGCTCAATTATTGCGCGCTGCGCTATTTCAACGTCGCGGGGGCCGATCCGCAGGCGCGCAGCGGCCAGTCCACCGCCGGGGCGACGCACCTGATCAAGGTCGCGGTCGAAGCCGCCCTGGGCAAACGCGCCAGCGTCTCGGTCTTCGGCACCGATTACGACACGCCAGATGGCACCGGCGTGCGCGATTACATCCATGTCTCCGATCTCGCCGCCGCGCATGTGCTGGCTCTGGAAGCGCTGATCGAGCAGCCGGAACGCTCGCTGACGATGAACTGCGGCTATGGGCGCGGCTTCTCGGTGTTCGAAGTGCTCGACGCGGTGGACCGGGTGACCAACCGGACGATCGAGCGCGTTCTCGCCCCGCGCCGGCCGGGCGATTCGGATTCGCTGATTTCCGATCCCTCGCGCATCAAGGAAACGCTGCCCTGGCAGCCGCAACACGCCGATCTCGACCGGATCGTCGCCCACGCCCTGGCGTGGGAGCGCAGGCTGGGCGAGATTCGCGGCGATGCTTGACTTGGGCGCCACGCCCGCATAGGGGCGCTGGCGTGATTTCCGGCATCGGGGGTGCGCTTCCGGTGCTGTATTTTTTGGAATTCTGACCATGAAGATCGTCAACAGCCTCAAGTCGCTCAAGGGCCGCCATCGCGACAACCGCGTGATCCGCCGTCGCGGCCGGACTTATGTGATCAACAAGACCAACCGGCGCTTCAAGGCTCGCCAGGGTTGATGCCGGCCGCGCCTCGGGCGCGCCGCGACAATGCAAGGGGCCTCCGAGCTTTCGGGGGCCTTTTCCATGCCTGATGGGCCGAGGGCGGTCGTTTTCGATATCGGCCGCGTGCTCTATGACTGGAACCTGCGCTTCCTCTTCGAAAAGCTGATCGATGATCCGGCGGAACTCGATTGGTTCCTCGCCAACGTCATCACCGACGAATGGCATTTCCAGAGCGACGGCGGCCGGCCCTTGGCCGAAATGCTGCCCGAACGCCTGGCGCAATTCCCCGATCACCGCGCGCTGATCGAAGCTTATCCGGCGCGCTTCAACGAAACCCTGCCTCACGCCATTCCCGGCACGCACGCGCTTGTCCGGCGCCTCGCCGATGCGGGCGTGCCGCTCTTTGGCCTGACCAATTTCGGCGCCGAGTTCTGGGCAGGGTTCCGGCCCACCGCGCCGCTGTTCGATCTGTTCACCGATGTTGTCGTCTCGGGCGAGGAGCGCTGCGCCAAGCCCGACCCGCGCATCTATGAAATCGCCGAAGCCCGCTTCGGCCCGGCGCCCGATGCGCTGTTCTTCACCGATGACAATGCCGCCAACGTCGCCGCTGCTGCGAAGCGCGGATGGCGGGCGCATCTGTTCACCGATGCCGCGGCGCTGGAAGCGCAGCTCATCGCCCACGGCCTGCTAAGCAGATGAAAAGACCCCCGCGCCAGGGGGGACTGCGCGGGGCTCCAGGTGGCGTCCCTGATGGAGAATGAAGGCCGGGACGCGGAAGAGTTTCGATTCGCCACTTAATTCGGGATCGGTTTGGGCGCAAGCTGGCATTGCCGGCTCATTGCGTTACAAGGTTCCCGATGGGCAGGGTGCAAGAGGACATGAAGCGGTCGGGAAGCTGCGGCCTTCCCCCGGCGCTAGAGGTCATGGGGGAACGCTGGTCGTTCCTGATCCTGCGCGCCGCTTTTAACGGCATCGTCCATTTCGAGAACTTTTCCAGCGAGCTTGGCATCGCCCGCAACATCCTGTCCGATCGGCTCTCGCGGCTGGTGCGCCATGGTGTGCTCCAGCGCACGCCGTGCGAACACGATCGCCGCAAGGTGGAATACCGGCTGACGGAAAAGGGCTGCGATCTCCTGCCGGCCATGCTCGCCCTGCGCCAGTGGGGGGAAAAGTACACGATGCGCACGCCGGCGAATCCTGTCCTGGTCGATACGCGCGATCGGCGGCCGATCGCCCCGATCCGCATCCGCGCCGCCGATGGGCGCGAGTTGTGCTGGCGCGATCTCGCCTGGCAGGATCGTTCCGAGCCCTCCTAGGCATGATCGCCCAACTCTGAGTCTTTCAGCCAGGATGGTTGCGCTCCAGGCGTTTTGAGCGCGGTCAAAGCACCATGCCCGGCGCCATGGCAGGAAAACCCTCACCTCCTGCGAAAGGGATGAGGATGACGCCGACCCGATGCCTGCCCCGATGCCTTCCATTGCTCCCGCTCGTTCTGCTCGCGGCTTGCAGCATCGATCCCGAAACGACGCTGGAAACCGTGCATCTGACCGAACAGACGGTGATCGACGCCTTCGACGCCCATGACGTCCAGGGGATCATGCGCAGTTATGCCGATGATGCCGTGGTGATCACCGCCGGGGCCGAGCCGCAAGTGGGCAGCGCCGCCATCCGCGCCGCGTTCGAAAAGACGCTGGCCGATCCCGGCCTGACGATGGAATTCACCCCCGGTCCCGCCTGGGCCGGCAAGAGCGGCGAGCTGGCCGTCACTACCGGCACCACCCGCTACACCACGCGGGCCGAAGACGGCGAACCGCACGTGGTGACGATGAACAACCAGACCGTGTGGCACAAGGCGACCGATACGAAGTCCCGGGTCGCGGGCCTCGGCTGGAAGATCGTCTCGGTCTACAACATCGCGCAGGATGCGGCCGCCGGCAGCTAGGCATCCTGGGCCATCCAGCCTCCTCCAGGGGGCCGCCGGGCCGCAAGCCCGGTGGTGGAGGGGTGTCCCCTTCCCGATAGGGCGACACCCCTCCATAATCCGTTGCATTCAGCGTCGCTCTCGAGCTCATCAACGGAGATTTTTTCATCCTTCGTCATCTCTGCGAAAAATGGGATTCCAGGGCGACGCATCTCCTCGTCATTGCGAGCGAAGCTGGCCAGCCAACCCGGGCGGCCAAAGAAGTCCAACTCTACCCATTGCTCAAGTTGCCGGCGTCGTCCATTCTCGCCCAAGACGATGGGGAAATCATGGAGCCAATCAAAGCCGATAGTGACGCCTGGACGGGACGTGATCCAAGCCGCGCGGCGACAAGCGGAATCTCACGCGCAACTGGGCTCAGGCTGGCCAAGTTGCTGTGCGCGGCGGGCGGATTGGGGCTGTTCCTGCTGGGGTATCAAGTTGCTACCTTGGAGCACTGGACCGAGTTTGCGATCCCGGTCGCGCTCGTGCTGCTAGGATTTTCGGGCGGCGCGCGGGAATGGCAACGAGGTCACGGTCCCCATCCCTAGGAATGGCCCGAGTGGCCGAGCTATTCTTCTTAGCCGTCGTCGATCGACTCCCGCTTGAGCCACCAGCTCATACAATACCCCCAAGCAATACCAACGGGAACGGCTGAGATGATTAGGCTGATCGGGTTCTCAACGATGACACCGCCAATGGCATTCATAAGCAATGTCATGGGAACGAATAAGGCGGCGAAGATCAGGCCGGACAGAATCGGATGACTAACGAGAAACGGCGGTTTCAATAGCGGCATACTCACGATCCCCCCTACTCTGGATTTTGACACAAGAAGCATGGACAGCACTTGATCGCAAGCTGATCACCGCGAAGTCGTCAACCGATCTCCCAGAATGCACCTTGCATGAGGGTCAGCTTACCAAGGTGATTGCCGCCTTCCCAGACCTCGACAGGATTAATACCGCATTCGCGCTTTGCAATCGGGAATGCTTCAGCTGGATCTTCGGCGCAGAATTCAATCCGATGAGGTGTTTCATCTAGCGGGCTGTCGAACAGCATTGTGTAGGTCTACAGGGTGACGCTCCTGGCAGCTCCAGCCCCGCGAGAATCTCCGAAGCCCGTCGTTGTAGAGGATCCCTGTCATGAGTGTCTGAATGACGGCGATCTGATCCATGGGCGCACCTGTAGCGCTTTTATCCGGCGGCGTCTTATCGATGGCGCGGGGCGGACAGGTCCCGTCCAAGGCGCCGCCCGCGCTTGTGGCCGCCGTTTCGATCATTATCGCATTTCACGCTCGCGGCGGCTGCCGCCGATAGCTCAGCGCTTCCGCCACATGGATGCGGCCCACCTCGTCCGCTCCGGCCAGATCGGCGATCGTGCGCGCCACGCGCAGCATCCGGGTATAGCTCCGCGCGGACAGGCGCATGGTCTCGGCCGCCTGATGCAGCAGCTTGCGGCCGGCTTCGTCGGGCGTGGCGTGTTGCTCCAGCACGTCGCCCTCCAGTTCCGCGTTCGAGCGGACGCCACGCGCGGCCTGGCATTCGCGCGCCCGCGCCACGCGTGCGGCGACTTCGGCCGAGCCTTCGGCGGGCGGCGGCAGGGCGAGGTCGGCGGCGCTCACCGCTTCCACCTCGACATGCAGATCGATCCGGTCGAGCAGCGGGCCGGAGACCTTGCCCTGGTAATCGGCCGCGCAGCGTGGGGCGCGGCTGCAGGCGAGGGAAGCATCGCCCAGGTGGCCGCAGCGGCACGGGTTCATCGCCGCGACCAGTTGCACTCTCGCCGGGTAGGAGACGTGGGCATTGGCGCGGGCGACATCGACCTTGCCGGTTTCCAGCGGCTGGCGCAGCGAATCGAGCACCGCGCGCTGGAATTCGGGCAATTCGTCGAGGAACAGCACGCCCAGATGCGCCAGGCTTACTTCGCCCGGGCGCACGCGCAGCCCGCCGCCGGTCAGCGCCGCCATGCTCGCCGAATGATGCGGCGCGCGGAACGGGCGCGTGCGGCTGAGCCGGCCGCCTTCGAGCGTCCCGGCGACGGAGGCGACCATGCTCACCTCCAGCGCTTCGGTCGAGGCCAGCGGTGGCAGGATGCCGGGCAGGCAGCTCGCCAGCAGCGATTTGCCCGCGCCCGGCGGACCGATCATCAACAGGTTGTGCCCGCCGGCCGCGGCGATCTCCAGCGCGCGCTTGGCGGTTTCCTGGCCTTTGACCTGCCGCAGGTCCGGCCCCCGCTCCGGCTCGTCCACTTCGCCGGGGCGCGGCTCGGGCAACTGCTGCGTGCCTTTCAGGTGATTGAGCAGGCTGATCAGATCGGGCGCGGCGATCACCGGCACGCCGCTGGCCCAGCGCGCCTCGGCCCCCTGCGCCACGGGGCAGATCAGGCCTTGTTCCCGCTCGCTTGCATGAAGCGCGGCCAGCAGCACGCCGGGCGAGGGCACGATGCGCCCGTCGAGCGCCAGTTCGCCCACGGCGATCCAGTCGGCCAGTTGTTCCGCATCGGTCACGCCCATCGCCGCCAGCAGCGCCAGCGCGATCGGCAGGTCGTAATGGCTGCCTTCCTTGGGCAGGTCGGCCGGTGAAAGGTTGATTGTGATCCGCTTGGGCGGCAGCGCCAGCCCCATCGCAGCCAGCGCGGAATGCACGCGTTCGCGGCTTTCGCCCACCGCCTTGTCGGGCAGGCCCACCACGTTGAACCGGGGCAGGCCCGGCGCGATTTGGCACTGCACTTCCACCGCGCGCGCGTCGAGGCCCAGATAGGCCACCGTCGATACCAGTGCGACCACGCTATTTCCCCCTGTTGATCAGCGTGATAGCGCGGCGCACGCACATGTCGAGGCGGGAAGCCGGCCTTTGCGCCGCGCCCTGCGGGTTGACTCGGCGGGCGGGCTCTACTAGGCGCGCCGCCAAGGCAAGGCCGCCCGTATCGGCGGCCGTTTTTCGTTGATTCAGGATCAAGACGATGAAGCGCACTTTCCAGCCGAGCAACCTCGTCCGCGCGCGCCGGCACGGGTTCTTCGCCCGCAAGGCGACCCCGGGCGGCCGCAAGGTGCTTCGCGCCCGCCGCAAGCGTGGCCGCAAGATCCTCTGCGCCTGAGCCGGGCGAGCGCTCCCCAGCCATCGCGGTCCTGAAGCGCCGCGCCGATTTCGTCGCTGCCAACCGGGGCCTGCGGGTCGCGCGGGCGGGTTTCGTGCTGCTGGCCTATCCCAATGGCGGCCTGGGCAAGCGCTATGGCGTGACCGTGACCAGGAAGATCGGCAACGCGGTCGTCCGCAACCGGATGAAGCGCCGCTTCCGCGAATTGCTCCGCGCCGCGTTGCCGGCCCAGGGGCTGCCCGATCACGATCACGTGCTGATCGGCCGCGAAGGCGGGATCGAGCGCGATTTCAGCCTGCTGCGCGAGGAACTGGGCGTTGCCCTGGCGCGCGCTGCGGCGGGCAAGGGCGATCCGCCCCGGAGGCGCAGATCATGATTCGCGTGGAGGCGCTGGGGCGTAGAGATTCTGGCGCTCGCAGAGGCGCGGAGGCGCGGAGGGGGCCGTTCTTGCGGCAAAGCCGCTTTCTCTTCGCACCTTCGCCCATTGCTAAGACGCAGGGGCCGGGATGCGGCTTCGCCGCGAAAGCCGTCCCCTCCGCGCCTCCGCGCCTCCGCGAGCGTGAAAATCACCTCCTCCGCGTCTCCGCGTCTCCGCGTGAACCCTTATCCCTCCGGGCACTCGCATGAAGCGCCTGCTCATCCTCCTCGCCCGTGGCTGGCAGCTCGGCCCTTCGCGGGTCCTGCCGCCGTCGTGCCGCTACCAGCCTTCGTGCAGCCAGTATGCGATCGAAGCGATCGAGAAGCATGGCGCGATCAAGGGTGGATGGATGGCGGCCAAGCGGCTAATGCGCTGCCACCCTTGGGGGGGACATGGCTACGACCCGGTGCCCTGACCGATGTTCAGCCGGAACTTGAACCGGCGGCAAGCTCAACTCACTTAGGATCGCATCTTGAACAACCAGCGCAACCTGATCGTCGCCGTCGTGCTGAGCCTCGCTCTGGTGTTCGGCTTCGACTTCGTGATGAGCCAATTCTACCCGCAGCAGCCGCCCACCGCGCCGGCCGTCACGGCCCAGGCGGAAAAGCCGGCCGAACGCGCCAAGGCCCTGCACACGCGCGACGGCGGGCTGACCGATCCGGCGGAACAGGCCGAGGAAGCGCGTGACGTGCAGACGGCCCTGGCGGAGCCGGGGCGGGTGAGGATCGACGCGCCGGAAGTGGCCGGCTCGATCAACCCCGTGGGCGCGCGGGTGGATGATATCGTTCTCAAGACCCATCGCCAGACGGTGGAGAAGGATAGCGGGCCGGAACGGCTGTTCTCGCCTTCCGGCACGCCCGCGCAGCAGTTCGCCCAGTTCGGCTGGGTCGGCGAAGGCGTCGCCTTGCCCGATGCGCGCACGGTGTGGCACGTCGAAGGCGGCCCGCTCGCGCCCGGCAATCCCGTCACGCTGACGTGGGACAACGGCCAGGGCCAGCTTTTCACCCTGCGTTTCGCCATCGACCAGTATTACATGCTCAGCGTCGAACAGACGGTGGCCAACACCGGCGCCGGCTCCATTGTCCTGCGCCCTTATGCCTTCCTCAACCGCACCAGCCGCACGGCCAGCCAGGATACCTGGAGCGTCCATTCCGGCCCGATCGGCCATTTCGCCGGCTCGGTCGATTTCAGCATCGATTATGACGATATCGACAAGAGCCGCACGATCATGCCCCAGGGGCCGATCGGCTGGATAGGCTATACCGATATCTACTGGCTTTCGGCGCTGATCCCGCAGGAAGGCGCGCGCAGCGAAGGCGATTTCCGCGCCCTGGGAGGGGACGATTACCGGGCGGATCTGATCTACGATCCCGTCACCGTCGGCTCCGGCAAGCAGGTGACCCGCACCACGCGCCTGTTCGCCGGCGCCAAGGAAAGCGAAGTCCTCGACCATTACGAGGATGCCGGCGTGGCGAACTTCGGCCTGGCGATCGACTGGGGCTGGTTCCGCTGGTTCATGTACCCGATCTTCTGGCTGCTGAAGGAGCTTTACCAGCTCACCGGCAACTTCGGCGTGGCGATCATCCTGCTGACGGTGGTCGTGCGCGGGCTGATGTTCCCGATCGCGCACAAGCAGTTCGCGTCCATGGCGCAGATGCGCGCGGTGCAGCCGAAGATGAAGGCGCTGCAGGAACGCTACAAGGACGATCGCGTCCGCCTGCAGCAGGAAATGGGCAAGCTCTACAAGGATGAAGGCGTCAATCCGCTGGCCGGATGCCTGCCGATATTCCTGCAGATTCCGATCTTCTTCGCGCTCTACAAGACGCTGCTGGTGGCGATCGAGATGCGCCACAAGCCGTTCATCCTGTGGATCAAGGACCTTTCGGTGCCCGATCCGCTGCATATCCTGAACCTGTTCGGCCTGCTGCCGTTCACGCCGCCCAGCTTCCTCGGCATCGGCGTGCTGGCGTTGCTGCTGGGGATCACGATGTGGCTGCAATTCCGGCTCAACCCGGCGCAGATGGACCCGGTGCAGCAGCAGATGTTCATGATCATGCCGTGGGTGATGATGTTCGTCATGGCGCCGTTCGCGGCCGGGCTGCTGATCTACTGGATCACCTCGAACGTGCTCACCCTGGCGCAGCAGCAGTATCTCTATTCCCGGCATCCGCAGCTCAAGGCGCAGGCGGAGAAGGATCGCGCCGAAAAGGCCAAGACGAAGGCCAAGGGATGACGGACCTGCCAGCGGGTCCGGATACGGGCGAGGGCGAGGATGAGGCTCTGGCCGAGGAAGCCCGCCGGCTGTTCTCCGGCCGGGTGGATTTCCTGCTTTCGGCCCCGTCGCTGAACTTCCTGCCTCCGGGGGACTATCCCGAGGTGGCTTTCGCGGGCCGCTCGAACGTGGGGAAAAGCTCGCTGATCAACGCCGTCGCTGGCCGCAAGGCGCTGGCCCGCGCCTCGGTCACGCCGGGGCGGACGCAGGAACTGAACTTCTTCGAAGTGGGCACGCCCACGCGTTTCCGCCTGGTGGACATGCCCGGCTACGGCTTCGCCAAGGCGCCGCTGAAGACGGTGGAGCGCTGGCGCCGCATGGTGAACGATTTCCTGCGCGGGCGGCAGCCGCTCAAGCGCGCCCTGGTGCTGATCGACAGCCGCCACGGCATCAAGCCGCCCGATGCGGAGATGATGGCGATGCTCGACCAGGCGGCAGTGGGCTATCGCCTGGTCCTGACCAAGGCCGACAAGGTCAAGGCCAGCGAACTGGCGGAAACCCTGGCGGGGGTGGAAGCGGCGGCGCGCAAGCACCCCGCGGCCTATCCGAAAATCCACGTCACCAGCGCCGAAAAGGGCATGGGCATCGCGGAACTGCGCGCCGCCATCCTGGCCGACGTCGAAGCCTGACCAGGCCGCCGGGATCGGCGGACCGGCCGCGCGTCAGAAGGGCCGTTCGCCTATATAGTTGCCCGGTTCGGCATAGCGGCACACCAGGATGTCCATCTCCTCGCCCCGCGCCCGCGCGCAGCCGACTTCGCGCGTCGCGCGCCAGATCACCTGGGTATAGTGGCCGACATCGCTGACCTCGCCCGTGACGCTGTTGTTCGGGAAGGCGCCTTCGCGGAAGAAGCGCTTCTCGCGTGTCCAGGCCCCCACCATCGATTCCACGGAGAAATAGCCGCTGGTCCCGGCCCAGAGATTTTCGCCCTGCGGCGCGGCGCCGTCCCGCGGGGCGTGTTCGAAGCGGCCGCTGGCGGCCAGCCGATCCGCCCAGCGCTGCGCCGAAGCGGCCAGGGCGGCGTCCCAGTGCAACGGTTCTATGCCCAGTTGCCGGCGTTCGAGGTTATGCACCGCCAGCACGCGGCTCTCGAAGCTGTCGAAAGAGCCCGAAGCCCCGATCAGCGCCGGCGCCATGAACGCCACCAGACAGGCCGGCAAAGCCGCTTTCAGCCGTGATCGTGCCATGGAACGGAAACCTCCCGCTAGCTTGGGGAAGGTTTTCCATCAAGATGTCAGGAACCGGTTGATGCCATTGGTTATCAAGCCGTTTACGTATCGGCCGATTTCAGCACGAAGACCTCGTCCCCCACCTGCGTCTGGTTGAACAGCCGGCGGGCGAATTCCAGCGGCACGCCGATGCAGCCATGCGTGGCCGCGCGTTCGCGCACGTCGCTGCCGTGGATCGCCACGCCATCGGCGGTCAGCCGCAAGGTGAAAGGCATCGGCGCGTCATAAGTGCGCGAATGATAATCGGCGGCCTTTTCCAGCACCGGGAAGACGCCTTCCGGGGTCGGCTTGCTGTCCGCGCCATAAAGGATCACGGCCGTGCCGATCTCGTTCCCGCCGCGGAACACCGAAACGATCTGCCGGTCGAGATCGGCCCGCACCCACAGCGGCCCTTCCGGCACGCCCTTTTCGTCCCACACGAAATCGCCGTATTTCATCGGCCGGCGGATGTTGAGAACGCTCTGGATCGCCTTGGTCTGCCCGCCCGGCAGGGCCAGCACCGGCGCCTCGCCACGCGGATACCACTGGCGGACATTGTCATAGCTCGGGTCCGCCGCCGCAACGGCAGGCTCGGCGGGCACACTGGTGAAGGAACGCGCCGCGGTGAATGCCGTCGCCACGATCAGCACGGCCCCTCCGGCGATCAGGTAAGCGCGCTTTCCCACCGGCGTCCCCGCCGCAGGTCAGGCGATGCTTCGGCTGGCGGCGGCGCGCCGCGCGCCCGCGCGAAGCGATCCGCCGACCAGGAAGAAGCCCAGGATCAGCATCACCCAGGTGCCGGGCTCAGGCACGGCGGAGACCGGGGGTGTCGGATCGGTCGGCGTTCCAGGATCGGGGCCAGGACCGGGACCCGGACCCGGGCCGGGACCAGGACCCGGGCCGGGCCCTGGGCCGGGACCAGGGGAACCGCCCGGCGGCAGGTCGCCGATCGGGACGAAGATTCCCGGGTTGGGTCCGGGGTGCGAGAACGAAGGCGTGCCGGGCACCAGCGGCGCGGGCGCGCC
>JAFKFN010000006.1:172197-215856 GCA_017308255.1 Altererythrobacter sp.
AGGAACGGCACCGGCAGTTCCGCCGCGGCGACAGTCATCAGCGGGTCGGCCACCGGCCCCGCCAGGTCCGCCTCGGGCGCGGCCTCCTCCGCGACGGGCGGCCGCGTGCGTTCGCCGGACAGGACCCGTTCGATGGGCTTGCCCGCCACCTTCGGCCCTTTGGTGGAAAACAGCGCGCCTTTCGCCCGGCTGCCGGGCGAACGGTCGGCCAGAAGGGAAAGGGGGTCCTGCAGGGCCTTGGCCACGGCGGCCGTGCCGCCCGTTCCGATCAGCGCGGTGCCGGTTCCCAGCATCGCCAGGGCCGCGGCGCCCAGCGCCCATTTCAGACGTGCGAATCCCGGTTTCGTTTCGCTTTTCGATGAATTCGCCGGCGGCATAGGCACGATGCCCCTGTTTGATCCTGCTACCACCCCCATTGATCGCTATAGGTGGCCCCCAAGGCCCATGTCACCATTCGCGTTTGCAATGAGAGGGTTAGAAAACCACTGTTCCGAATTGGGACGGCTTTGTCCAGAGGCCAGAGGAGTCATTTCTCCCCGCGATGTTCAGGGCATCGCGGGTCCGTTCACCCTCGACAGGCCGTGGGTGAATGCTTAGGTCCCCGTACCCGAAGCTGGCAACGGCAGACGGGGCGCCACGCGTGAAGCTAATCATCGGCAACAAGAACTATTCCAGCTGGTCGCTGCGCGGCTGGCTCGCGGCCAAGCAGTCCGGCCTCGCGTTCGAGGAGCTTACCGTCCACATCGACGGGGACGATTGGCAAGCCGCGAAGAGGCAGGAAGGCCAGTTCCAGCCGAGCGCCGGCAAGGTCCCGGTGCTGTGGGACGGTGACGTGGTGGTGTGGGATTCGCTGGCGATTCTCGAATACCTGGCCGACAAGGTGGGCCGCGATCGCTTCTGGCCCAAGGACGATGGCGCGCGCGGCATGGCTCGCTCCGTGGTCGCGGAAATGCACAGCGCTTACCTGGCGCTGCGCCGCCTGTGTCCGATGAATGTCCGCAAGCGCATTTCGGGCCTCGAACTGACGGACGAGGCGCGCGCCGATATCGTCCGCATTCTCGGCCTCTGGGCAGAGGCGCGCGCCCGCTTCGGCAAGGGCGGCCCGTTCCTGTTCGGCACGTTCAGCGCCGCCGACATCTTCTATGCGCCGCTCGTCACGCGCTTCGTGACATACGGCATCGGCGTCCCCGGCTTCGCCCAGGCCTATATGCAGGCGATCTGGGAACACGACTGGATGCAGGAATGGATCCGCGCCGCCGAGGACGAACAGTGGACGATCGAGCAGTTCGAAGTCGCCTAGCGTCGGCGGCGGCGTGATCGGCTATCTCTGAATCGTCATTGCGAGCGTAGCGAAGCAATCCAGGGCGGCAGAGCCATACGCTCTGGATTGCTTCGCTACGCTCGCAATGACGAATGATTGAACCCAAGGTGCGCGCGCTAACCCTTCGGCGGATAAGGCGTGCCGTCCTTGTGCAGGTAGGCATCGCCTTCGAACCTCAGGTCGATGTCGGGATATTCGCCCCAGTCGCGCGCGCTGTCCCCGGCGCTCACCGCGATCATCACGCAATCGGCCCCGCTTCGGTTCTGCAAGTGATGGCCGTCGCGGGCGCCTTTCGGCCAGGCGGCCACGTCGCCCGCGCGCAACACGGTTTCGCTCCGATCCTCCACCAGCACCGCTTCGCCGGAAAGCACCACGACCAACTCGTCCTCCTCGGTATGCCAGTGGCGCTGCGAGCTCCACGCCCCCGGTTTCAGCACCACATGGCTGGCGCCCATCGCCGTCAGGCCCGCTGCAGGCGCGAGGCGGCGATACCAGCGGCCCTGGACCTCCTCGTCATAAGGCGCCGGATAGCCGGTGCGGTTCTGCTGCGGGATCGCCTGCAGATCGATCTTGGGCATCACTGCGGTCTCCGGGTGGCATTGGCGCGCCGGCTGGTCTAGCTCGCCTGTGATGGGGAACAACAGCGATGTCGCGAACCTGGCCGAAGCGCTGATCGCATGCGAAAGCGTGACCCCGGCGCGCGGGCCGGTGTTCGATACGCTCGAAGCCATGCTGGCGCCGCTCGGGTTCGAGGTGCACCGATTTATCGCCGGGGATGAGGTGGAGAATTGCCTGGCCATTCGCCGGGGCCCGCCGGGCAGCCGGCATTTCGCGTTCGCCGGCCATCTCGACGTGGTGCCGCCGGGGGAAGGCTGGTCCAGCGGCCCCTTCGCGCCGGAACGGCGGGGCGGCCTGCTCTACGGCCGCGGGGCGGTGGATATGAAGAGCGCCGTGGCGGCGATGGTCGCGGCCATGGCGGACGTTCCGCCCGATGCCGGCACCGTGAGCTTCATCATCACCGGTGACGAGGAAGGCGAAGCGATCCACGGCACCCGCGCGCTGATCGATCTGATTCGCCAGCGGGGGGAACTGCCCGACCTGTGCCTGGTGGGTGAACCGACGTCGGTGCATCGCCTGGGCGACATGGCCAAGATCGGCCGGCGCGGCTCGGTCAACGTCTGGCTCGAGGTCGAAGGCAGGGAAGGGCATGTCGCCTATCCGCACCTGGCCGACAATCCGCTTCCCCGCCTGGTGGCGATGCTGGCGGAACTCGATGCCCTGGTGCTCGACGAAGGGACCGAATGGTTCCAGCCGTCGAACCTGGAGATCACCGATATCGCGGTCGGCAATTCCGCCACCAACGTGATTCCGTCGCGCGCCAGGGCGCGCCTTTCGATCCGTTTCAACGAATTGCACACCGGCGCCGCGCTGGGCGCGCGGGTGGCCGCGGTCGCCGCGCGCCACGGCGGCACGGCGCGCCCGGTGATTTCGGGCGAATCCTATTTCACCTCGCCAGGCCCTTTCGCCGATAGCGTGGTTGCGGCGGTGGAAGCGGAAACAGGCATCCGGCCGGAACTGTCCACCAGCGGCGGCACGTCCGATGCGCGGTTCCTCAAGGATCTGTGCCCGGTGATCGAATTCGGCCTGCCGAACGCCACCATGCACAAGCGTGACGAGGCCGCTTCGCTCGACGATCTGGACGCGCTCGTGCGGATCTACCGGCGGATCGCCCTGGCCGCGCTCGGCGGGTAGGATCGCCGCCGGCGATGACGAGAGAGGGCTAGGGCCGCTTATGAGTTTCAACGCCGAACAGATCGCCGAAGGCGCCGCGCCGGCCACCCACGGCAAGCTGCAATGGCGCATCCTGATCGGGTTCGTCGCCGGCCTGGTTGCCGGCCTGCTCGCCTATACCTTCGCGCGCGATGCGATGTGGGTCGGCGCCGTGGTGACTTATGTCACCGGCCCGATCGGGCAGATCTTCCTGCGGCTGCTGTTCATGCTGGTGCTGCCGCTGCTGTTCTCCGCGCTCGTCGTCGGGATCGCCGAAATGGGCGAGGTGCGCGAGCTGAAGCGGATCGGGCTGATGACGCTGGCCTATACCGTGATCGTCTCGGGCATCGCGGTCGCCGTCTCGCTCGCGGCGGTCAACCTGCTGAAGCCGGGGCAGGGCGTCGATCCCGCCGCCGCGCGCGATCTGCTGGCCCAGGGCGGGGAGGGCGCGCGCGGCATCATCGCCGCTTCGGCCAACAGCGATGCCGGGGTGAACGCGGTGGTCGCCATCGTGCCCAGCAACGTGGTCGCCGCGATGACCGACAACGACATCCTGGCGGTGATGTTCTTCGCGCTGTTCTTCGGCATCGGCCTGCTGCTGGTGCAGACCCCGCGCACCCGCCAGCTCAAGGGTGTGATCGAAGGCGTGTTCGAAGTGGCGATGAAGCTGATCGGGCTCGTCATCCAGCTCGCGCCGCTGGCGATCTTCTGCTTCATGTTCAACCTCTCGGCGCAGTTCGGGTGGGACTTGCTGGTCAAGCTGGCCGCCTTCGTCGGCGTCGTGCTGCTGGCGCTCGGCATCCAGATGTTCGGCGTGTTCCCCGCGCTGCTGAGGTTCGTCGCCGGGAAGAGCCCCCTGGCCTTCTTCCGCGAGACCCGCGAGGCGAGCGTGATGGCGTTCTCCACCGCCAGCTCCAACGCGACGCTGCCCACTTCGCTGCGGGTGGCGGACAGCGAATTGCGCCTGCCGCCGAAGATCGCCCGCTTCGTGCTCACCATCGGCGCCACCGCCAACCAGAACGGCACGGCGATGTTCGAAGGCGTGACGGTGCTGTTCCTGGCCCAGTTCTTCGGCGTGGAGCTGGGCCTGGGGGATCAGTTGTTCGTGATGCTGGTGTGCATCCTGGCGGGCGTCGGCACGGCCGGCGTTCCCGGCGGCTCGCTGCCGGTCATCGCGCTGATCCTTGCGGGCGTGGGCGTCCCGCCCGAGGGAATCGGCCTGATCCTGGGGGTGGACCGATTCCTCGACATGTGCCGCACCACGCTCAACGTGATCGGCGATCTCGTCGCCGCGCAAGTGATCAGCGCGCTCAACCGCGAGCCGGCCGCCCCAGCGCCGGCCTAGCGGTATCGCTCAGAAGGCCTGGTTTTCCTTCAGGTTCACGGGCACGAACTTGCCCAGCCCGCACGTGGGCGCGCCCACGCCGCCGGATTGCAGCACGGTGATCGTGTCGCTGCTGCACAGGCGGGCCGTCGTGGTCCGGTAAGCGAAGCGCTTCTCGAAGCCGAGCGGAGAGCAGGCCACCGGCAAGGTGTTGCGATACACCTTCCCGTCGCGCATCACGAAATCGATCGTACGGTTATCACGCACGCGGGTGTCGTCGATCTCGCCGGTGCTGACGCAATCGACCGCTTCCCCCACGGCCACCGCGGCGGGCGCATTGGTTCGGGGCGTGCTCGCGGGTTCGGCGGTGCAGCCGGCCAGTGAAGCGGCAGCGGCGGCGATAAGCGAGGCAGTGGCAAGGCGTAGGGTCATGGTCCTTCTCCTCGAAACGGGCGTCCTGTCGCCTCTATGACGGAGCGGACGCCCGCTTGCCTTTGCCAACGGGCTTTTCCAGCACCTTGTTCCGATAGGCGCACAGATCCACCACGGGGCAGCGCCAGCATTCGGGCAGGCGCGCCTTGCAGGTGTAACGGCCGTGCAGGATCAGCCAGTGATGCGCATGGCGGCGGAACGGCTGGGGCACGCGCTTCTCCAGCTTCGCCTCCACCTGTTCGGGCGTCTTGCCCCGGGCCAGCCCGGTGCGGTTGCACACGCGGAACACATGCGTATCGACGGCGAAGGTTTCCTCGCCGAACGCGCAGTTGAGCACGACATTGGCCGTCTTGCGGCCCACGCCGGGCAGGGCGATCAGCGCCTCCAGGCTTCGCGGCACTTCGCCCTGGTGATCGGCGATCAACTTTTCGGACAAGGCGATCACGTTCTTCGCCTTGGCGTTGAACAGGCCGATCGTCTTGATGTGCTCCTTCAGGCCCTCTTCGCCCAGCTCGACCATCTGCTGCGGCGTCTTCACCTGCTGGAACAGGCGCCGCGTCGCCTTGTTCACGCCGGCGTCGGTCGCCTGCGCGCTCAGCACCACGGCCACCAGCAGCTGATAGGTATTGCCGAACTCCAGCTCGGTTTCGGGCGAGGGGTTGGCCTCGGCCAGACGGCGGAAGAATTCGAAAATCTGCTCGCGGGTCAAAGCCCCAGCACCTGCCTCATCATGTAACGGCCGGCGGGCTGCCCGATCAGCCACACCGCGCCGCGCACCGCGCCGTGGGCGAAGATCATCCGGTCCTCGGCACTGTGCGAAAGGGTCAGCCGCTCTTGCGGGCCGGCCAGGATCACGCTGTGTTCGCCCGCCACCGTGCCCCCGCGCAGGGAGGCGAAGCCGATCGAGCCCGGCTCGCGCGGGCCGGTATGGCCATAGCGGCCCGGCCCCTCCGGCGCGTGAAAATCGATCCCGCGCCCTTCCGCCGCCGCTTCGCCCAGCAGCAGCGCGGTGCCCGAAGGCGCATCGACCTTCATCCGGTGATGCATCTCCAGCACTTCGATGTCCCATTCCGGCCCCAGCCGCGCGGCGGCTTCCTTCACCAGGTGCGCCAGCAGGGTGACGCCCAGCGAGGTATTGCCCGTCTGCAGCACCGGGATCGCCAGCGAGGCCTTGTCGATCAGCGCGTGATGCACGTCGGTCAGGCCGGTGGTGCCGATCAGGATCGGGATGCCGGCGCCCACCGCGGCGTGGAGATTGGCCTCCAGCGCGCTGGGCGCGGTGAAGTCCACCAGGGTGTCGCTGCGGTCGGCCAGCGCAGCCACGTCGCCGCCCCGGTCCACGCCGCCCGCGTTCTCGTGCCCCGCCGCCTCGATCGCGCGGGCCAGCGCATGGCCCATGCGCCCTTCATTGCCGATGATTCCGATGCGCGCCATTGCGCCTCTCCTTGTGCGCGTGCTTCATGGGGGCAATGGACGGCATCCGCAACATCGTGATCCTCACCGGCGCGGGGATAAGCGCCGAAAGCGGCCTGCGGACTTTCCGCGCGGAAGATGGCCTGTGGGAAGATCACCGGGTGGAAGACGTGGCCACCCCGCAAGCCTTCCGCCGCGATCCGCAGCTCGTCCAGCGGTTCTACGACGCGCGCCGCGCGGGCGTGCGTGCGGCCCGGCCGAACCCGGCGCATGCCGCACTGGCCCGGTTAGACCGCGCCTGGCCGCCTGGCGAACGCGGCGAATTGCTGATCGTCACCCAGAACATCGACGACCTGCACGAACGCGCGGGCGCGGCCCGCGTCCTGCACATGCATGGCGAAGCGCTGTCCGCCTGGTGCACGGCTTGCGATGCGCGCCATGGCTGGACCGATACCTTGCTGGACAGCCCGCCATGCCCCGCCTGCTCCGCGCGCAGTCTCAGGCCCGACATCGTCTGGTTCGGCGAAATGCCCTACGGCATGGACCGCATCTTCGCCGCGCTCGCCCGGGCGGATATGTTCGTCTCGATCGGCACGTCGGGCGCGGTCTATCCGGCGGCGGGCTTCGTCCAGCAGGCCAAGAGCCACGGCGCCCGGACGCTGGAACTCAACCTGGAACGCAGCCAGGGCTCCGCCTGGTTCGACGAATCGCGCCTTGGCCCGGCGAGCGAGCTGGTGCCGGAGTGGGTGGCTGAAATGATCGGCGGTTGAAGGGGGCGCTCGCAGAGACGCGGAGGCGCGGAGAAGAGAAGAACTTTCATGCGAAGGCGGGGGTGCCAAGATGTCGCCCCCTACCATTCGTCATCCCCGCGAACGCGGGGACCCAGTGGGCTCTTGCCAGATCGCCCAACCCTTCCTCGTCATTGCGAGCGAAGCGAAGCAATCCAGGGCGATGCGAGCGCCATCTCAGGATTGATTGGCCTGGTGACCAAGTTCGCTTCTATCTCCGCTCTCGAAGAGAAGGCGCTTCAACCAAGACCTGACTGGGTCCCCGCGTTCGCGGGGATGACGAAACGGGGGGTAAAGTGCGGTATCTCCGCGCCTCCGCGTCTCTGCGAGCGCCCCCTTCAACCGCCCCCACAGGCCTTGCAGGCCGGGTCCTTCGCGATGTTGAGCGTGCGCATCCCCGGCGTCAGCCCGTCGAGCACGTGGAGCTTGCCCCATTGCGGATCGCCCAGCGCGCCCAGCGGCGCCAGCAGCACGCGGATCGCTTGCAGCGCGGCGAAAGTGCCGACCCATCCGGCCATGGCGCCCAGCATCCCGTCGTCCGCGCAGGTGTCGCAATCGTCGGCATCGAAGGCATCGCCCACGTAGCAGCGATAGCACGGCTTGTCGGGCAGGTGCCCGGCGAAGGCGCCGACCTGGCCCTGGAAGCGGCCCACGGCGGCGGACAGCAGCGGGGTGTGCGTGGCCACGCAGGCGTCCGACACCGCCAGGCGAGTGGCGAAATTGTCGCAGCCGTCGAGCACCAGGCTGGCGCCGGCGATCAGTTCCCGGGCATTGGCCACCGTCAGGCGCTCGGCCAGCCAGTGGACCTCCAGCTCGCAATCGAATTCGCGCACCCAGGCTTCGCCGACGTCGGCCTTGCGGTGGCCCACCGAATCGGCGCGAAAGATCGTCTGCCGCTGGAGATTGCTTTCATCGACCGTGTCGTCGTCGATCAGCACCAGCGAGCCGATCCCGGCGGCGGCGAGGTATTGCAGCGCGGGCGAGCCGATTCCGCCGATCCCGATCAGCGCCACCGTCGCTTCGGCCAGCACCGCCTGCCCGGCGCCGCCGATCTCCGGCAGGACGATGTGGCGGGCGAAGCGGTTCAGGCGACGGGGCGGAAGAGCCATGCTCGCCAGCTAGGCGGGCAAACGCGCTTCGACAAGCACCGCGGCGCTGTGCGTCGAGCCGGGCTCTTCGACATGTTGAGGGCGGGCGGAGGTCGGACTCGCGCGAAGACGCGGAAGAGGTGAATTTTTACGCTCGCAGAGACGCGGAGGCGCGGAGGAGCCCGTTTCAGCGGCGAAGCCGCATCCAGACCCTAGCATCTCCTCAAGAGGCGAATGCGCGAGTAGAAAGCGGCTTCGCCGCAAAAGACCGCTCCGCGCCTCCGCGCCTCCGCGTGCGCCATAATCTCCGCGCCTCCGCGTGAATCATTCCCCGGCCCGCTCGCTTCCCCCTGTGTCGAAGGGCCGGGCAAAAGGCGCGCTCAGTTCTCCAGTTGCCGCAGCAGGCTTCTCACGTCGCCGTCCATGTCGGCATCGCGCTTGCGCAGGTCCTCGATCAGCCGCACCGCATGGATCACCGTGGAATGATCGCGGCCGCCGAACTTGCGGCCGATCTCGGGATAGCTTCGCGGGGTCAGCACCTTGGCCAGATACATCGCCACCTGGCGCGGGCGAACCACCGCGCGGGCGCGGCGCTTGCTCGACATCTCGGCCCGGTCGATGCGGTAGAACTGGCACACGGTGCGCTGGATCTCGTCGATCGTGATCCGCCGGCGGTTGGCCGAAAGGATGTCGGTCAACTGCTCCTCGGCCAGTTGCAGCGAGACTTCCTGCCCGGTGAGCTGGGCATAGGCGATCAGCTTGTTTAGCCCGCCTACCAGCTCGCGCACGTTGCGGTTGATCGTGCGGGCCAGGAACTCGATCACGTCGGCCGGCACTTCCAGCGGGGCGAAGCGGGTGAGCTTCGATTGCAGGATCGCCCGGCGCAGCTCGATGTCGGCCGGCTGGATATCGGCGACGAGGCCCATCGACAGGCGGCTGAGCAGGCGCGGCTCCACCCCGTCGAGCGCTTGCGGCGCGCGGTCGGCGGCGAAGACCAGCCGCTTGCCTTCGGCCAGCAGCGCATCGATCGTATAGAGCAGTTCTTCCTGCGCGCTGGCCTTGCCGATGATGAACTGGATATCGTCCACCAGCAGCAGGTCGAAGCCGCGCAGGCGCGCCTTGAACTCGATCATCGCGTTGGATTTGAGCGCCGAGACGAACTCCACCATGAAGCGCTCTGCGCTGCAATAGAAGATGCGCGCGCGCGGATGCGCCTGGAGATAGGCGTGGCCGATGGCGTGCAGCAGGTGCGTCTTGCCGTGGCCGGTCGCGGCCTTGAGATAGAGCGGCGAGAACTGCGGCTTTTCCGCCTTGGCCATGCGCTCGGCCGCGTTCTTGGCCAGCACGTTGGTGGTGCCGGCGACGAAGGCGGCGAACGTCAGCGAGGGATCGAGGCCCACGGAGGAGGTGAAGCCGTCGTCTCCGATCGATTCCATCGCCAGCTTGGCCAGCGCGCCGCCCGGCGGGCCGTCATTGGCGGCGCGGTGGCCGAAGCCGTCCTCCCCGCGCAGATCGAGGTCGGCCAGCTTGCGGCGGCCGGGGTGAACGCCGATCTTGACGTTCCTCACCTCGCCCCGGGCGATCTTCCAGGCGAGCGAGAGCCGGTCGTGGAATCGGTCCTGCACCCAATTGGCGGAAAACTCGGTGGGCAGGAACAGGTGCAGCGTGCCGCTTTCCTTGCAGAAGCTGCCGAGCTGAATCGGCCTGATCCACTGGCTGTAAAGCTGGTGGCCCAGATCCTTGCGGAGCCCTTGGCTGATGTCCGACCAGTCGGCCGCCAGATCGATTGCTTCCTGATCTTCCACGTGCCCCTCATCGGCGTGTCCCCTGGCCGGTTCCGACCGGCCAGTGTGTGGCCCCATGCGAATCATTGAACCCTGTCCTCCCCGATAGGCTCGGCTAATCCATCCATCGACGCAGTCGGGGGGCAGGACGCAACCCGCCGTCCCGCGAGCCCAAGGCTGCGCGGGGTTTCCCCTTGGCGACATCTCGATGTTGGCAGCCGGAGCGATGTCGCACCGGCCGTGGCCCCTGTTATGAACGGCTGGTCTTGCCGGGCAAGGCTGCGATCATAAAAAAAGTGAAATATATCGGCTTGACTCGTGGCAAGCCCGCAGCCGTCCGTTCAACTGCCTGAATCCGCGCAAAAAGAATATGACATTCCGGCGAATCGCCGGAATCCCTTTTGTTTTTGCGGGGGCCTCGCTTTTGCTTCGCGAATGCAAAAAAGGCCGGCGCGAAATCGGCCGGCCTCGTTCGAATTTCGTTCTTGGTTAACGCCCGGCGGGCGAGAATCAGAGCGCCGCGACTCGCTTGCTGAGTCGGCTCATCTTGCGTGCCACGGTGTTCTTGTGGAGCACGCCGCGGGCCACGCCGCGGGCCAGTTCGGGCTGGGCACTCTTGAGCGCTGCCTGGGCCGCGTCCTTGTCGCCGCCGGCGATCGCCGTTTCCACCTTCTTCACGAAGCTGCGGATGCGGCTCATGCGGGCGCCGTTGATCTCGGCGCGCTTGTCGTTGCGGCGGATGCGCTTCTTGGCTTGCGGCGTATTGGCCATATCAGTCCTTACCTCGGGCCGCTTGCACGCGGCCGGAACATCATCTTGCGACAGGATCGCGGAAAAACGGCGGTTACCCACCGGAAAGCGGCGCCCTTAGCGGCGGGGTCGCGAATCGTCAAGCAAACGCCGCTCGTGCTCGCTCACGTCTGGCATCGCGGGCAATACCAGGTGCTGCGCCCGCCTTGCACGATGCGCCGGATCGTACCGCCGTCATCGCGCGGGCAACACTGGCCTTCTTGGCCATAGACCGCAAAGCGCGTGGCGAAATAGCCCAGCTCGCCATCGGGCCGGGCATAGTCGCGCAAGGTCGATCCGCCGTCGCCGATCGCCTGTTCCAGCACGTCCCTGATCGCCGGCACCAGCCGGCCCAGCGCCGGACGGCTCACCCGGCCGGCGGCCTTGCGCGGATCGATTCGCGCGCGGAACAGCGCCTCGCACACATAGATGTTGCCCAGCCCGGCCACGATCCGCTGGTCGAGCAGCAGCAGCTTCACCGCCTGCCGCCGCCCGGCGAAGGCGCGGTGGAGGTGTTCCGGCGTAAGATCGGGGCCCAGCGGCTCCGGCCCCATCGCGGCGAAGGCGGGCCATTGTTCCAGAGCCGGGGTATCGACCAGGTCGACGAAGCCGAACCGGCGCGGGTCGCACAGCGCGAAGCGATGCGTTCTCGTCTCCAGGATCAGGTGGTCGTGCTTGCCCAGTTCTTGCGGATCGATCCGCCAGCGCCCGCTCATGCCCAGATGGAACACCAGCGTCGCGTCGCGGTCGGTATGGATCAGGCCGTATTTGGCGCGCCGGCCCAGGCCGGTGACGGCCGCGCCGGTCAAGGCCTGCACCAGATGCGGCGGGAAGGGAAAGCGCATGTCCGGCCGCCGGGGCGTGACCCGCTCGATCCGCTCCCCGTCGAGATAGCGGGCCAGGCCGCGCACCGTGGTTTCGACTTCGGGCAACTCGGGCATCGCCGCGCGATAGCGGCGCACTCGGCCATCGCCAAGCATGGCATATGCCACTAGGGCCCTGGCCGATGTTTGCCGATCGCCAGCACACCCGCGCTTTCCTCCTCCTGGGGCTAGTCATGCTGCTGTGGGCGGGCAACGCGATCGTCGCGCGCGCGGTGCGCGGCGATGTCGGCCCCTTCACGCTGGCTTTCGTGCGCTGGGCCGGGGCGAGTCTTGTCCTACTGCCGTTCGCCGTGGCTCCGTTGCGGCGGGATTGGCCGGCCATCGTGCGCGGCTGGAAGGCGATCGTGCTGCTCGGCCTGCTGGGCATCGCCGCGTTCAACGCGCTGCTTTATTCGGGCCTCAAATATACCCCCGCCACCAATGCCCTGCTGTTGCAGGCATCGATTCCCCCCGCGGTCATGCTGGCCGACCGGGTGCTGTTCGGCGCGCGGTCGACCTGGGGGCAGGCGCTGGGGGTGCTGGCTTCGGTGGCCGGAGTGGTGGTGATCGTGTTCAGGGGCGATCCCGCATCGGCCCTGCGCCTCCATTTCGGATTGGGCGATGCGCTGGTGCTGTGCGCGGTGGCGGTCTGGGCGCTCTACACGGTGCTGCTGCGGCTGCGCCCGCCCATCTCCCCCGTCAGCTTCATCGCCACCACGTTCTTCATCGGGGTGCTGGCCATGGCGCCGCTCTCTGTGTGGGAATGGCACGCGGGGCATGGGCCGGTGTGGAGCCCGCAGCTCGTCGGGGCGTTCGTCTATGTGGCGCTGCTACCCTCGCTCCTGTCCTACTTCATCTACAACCACGCGGCGGGCGTGGTCGGGCCGGCGCGGGCGGGGCAGGCGATCACGATGATGCCGCTGTTCGGCGCCTTCCTCTCCGCCGCGCTGCTGGGCGAGACGCTGCATCCGTTCCACTTCGCCGGCATGGCGCTGATCCTCCTCGGCATCATCGTCGCCGCGCTTGCCGGGCGTGGGGTACAGACCCATACCTAGCGCGACCGCGCAGCGGCGGGCGGCTTTTGACGCAGGCCGTCGTCTCTCGTCGGGCACGATGCTGAGGCATCGCCCCTCTCCTCATTCCTGGCCCTGCGCCAAAATCCACTCCGTCCAGGCCGTTGCTAGGTATGGATACAGACCCTAGAGGAGCCGGCATGAGCGAACAGGTATCCTTCGGCTACGAAAGCGTCGATCCGCAGGAGAAGACGCGCCGCGTCGGCGCGGTGTTCTCCAATGTCGCGGCCAAGTACGACGTGATGAACGATGCGATGTCCGGCGGGATGCACCGGCTGTGGAAGGATCGCTTCGTCCGCCGGGTGAAGCCCCAGCCGGGGGAGGCGATCCTCGACATGGCCGGCGGCACGGGGGATATCGCCTTCCGCCTTGCCGAAGCCGGCGCCGATGTCACCGTGGCGGACATCAATCAGGAAATGCTCGACGTCGGCATCGAACGGGCGGTCAAGCGCGGCATCGATACGCTGGTCTGGTCGCGCCAGAATGCGGAGGAGCTGGCTTATCCCGCCCGCACGTTCGATGCCTACACCATCGCGTTCGGCATCCGTAACGTGACTCATATCGACAAGGCCCTGGCCGAGGCATTCCGCGTGCTGAAATACGGCGGACGGTTCTTCTGCCTGGAATTCTCGGCCACCGAATGGCCGGGCTTCAGGGAAGTCTACGATACCTATTCGCACAAGCTGGTGCCGCTGATCGGCAAGGCCATCGCGCATGACGAGGCGAGCTATCGCTACCTGATCGAATCGATCCGCCGCTTCCCGCCGATGCCGGAGTTCGAACGCATGATCCGCGCTGCCGGGTTCGAACGTACCCGGGTGGAACCGATCCTGGGCGGCCTCGTGGCGATCCATTCGGGGTGGAAAGTTTGAACAGCGTCTGCCGCCGAAGGCCGGCAACCCGCCATTTCCCCTCCCGCTTGCGGGAGGGGTCAGGGGGGGGAGTGTTTGCTTCTTCCTCGACGAGCCCTCCCCCGGCCCCTCCCGCAAGCGGGAGGGGAGATGAGGGCATCGCTCGGCAAGCGAGCGAAGCATTTCGATGACCCAGCCGGCCATCCACATCTGGCGGCTGCTCTCCTGGGGCCGCACCCTGGCGCGGCATGGGGCCCTGCGCGGGATAGAGCGCGATCCCAACACGCCCCCGCCGGTGCGCCGTCTGGTCCGCATCGCCCGCTTCGGCACGCGCCAGCCGCGTGTGCCGGATTATGCCGCGGCCTTCCAGGCGATCGGCCCGGCGGCGATCAAGCTAGGCCAGACGCTGGCGACCCGCCCCGATCTGGTGGGAGAGGAAGCGGCGCACAACCTGCTCAGCCTGCAGGACAGTCTGCCGCCGGTGCCTTACGCGCGGATCGAAGCGCAGATCGAACGCAGCTTCGAACAGCCGATCGACACCCTCTTCGCCCATGTCGATCCTGAGCCGGTGGGGTCCGCCTCCATCGCCCAGGTCCACCGCGCGGTGACTGCCGACGGCAGGCAGGTCGCCGTCAAGGTCCTGCGCCCCGGCATCCGCGAACGCTTCGCGCGTGACATCGACACCTATGAATGGGCCGCCGCCCATCTCGAGGCGCTGGGCGGCGAAGCGCGGCGCTTGCGCCCGCGCCTCACCATCGCCAATTTCAAGCGCTGGACCAATCGCGAGCTGGACCTGCGGCGCGAGGCGGCGTCCGCTTCCGAACTCGCCGAATCCATGCGCGGCTTCGAAGGCTATCGCATCCCGTCGATCGACTGGGACCGCAGCAATAGCCGGGTGATGACCATCGAATGGATCGACGGCATCAAGATCGGTGATGTGGAAGCGCTGCGCGCCGCCGGGCACGACCTGCCCCAGCTTGCCAGCCGCCTGGTGCTGGCCTTCCTTACCCAGGCGATCAGCGGGGGCTTCTTCCACGCCGACATGCACCAGGGGAACCTGTTCGTGCGGCCCGACGGCACCATCGTTGCCATCGATTTCGGGATCATGGGCCGGATCGACCGGCGCGCCCGGCAATGGCTGGCGGAAATCCTCTATGGCCTCACCACCGGCAATTACCGCCGCGTGGCCGAAATCCATTTCGAGGCGCAATACGTCCCCAGCTATCATTCGGTGGACGAATTCGCCACCGCCCTGCGCGCGGTGGGGGAACCGATGCGCGGCAAGCCGGTCAGCGAGCTGTCGGTCGGGCAGATGCTCGACAGCCTGTTCGCCATCACCCGCGATTTCGACATGCAGACCCAGCCGCACCTGCTGCTGCTGCAAAAAACCATGGTCATGGTCGAAGGGATTGCCACGCAGCTCGATCCCGCGATCAACATGTGGGACGTTTCCGCGCCCTATGTGAAGAACTGGATCCGTGACGAGCTGGGGCCGGAAGCGGCGCTGGCCGACCGCATCCGCACCGATCTCCAGACCCTGCTGCGCCTGCCCGATCTGGTCCGGCGGGTGGAGGATCGCTTTCCACCCAAAGGCGGCGCGCCCGAACAGCCGCCGCTGCCCGAAATCGAGCTGGTGTGGGAGCGTAAACGCCGAAGTAACCACTGGGTGGGCTATATCCTCGCGGCATTGGCCGGAGGGGCTTTGGTTTGGGCAGCATCGCACTGGGGCTTCGCGATCTAGCGAGCGGGGCGGACACCGCGCCGCCCGCGTGGGATCGCCTTGCCCACTGGCCCCGGTTTCGCGCGCGGCTGGCGCTGCTGGCGCTCGGCTTGCTGCTGCTGGCATCGGCCCTGGTGCCGATCACCGCCGGCCCGTCCGAAATCCCCACGCCGTCCGCCGGCGAAGTCCTGCGCGGCCCCGATCCCGCCACGCCCGCGCCGGTGCGCGATGCCGATCTCGCTTTCTACGACAGCGTGATCGAGCGCATCGCGAAGGGTGAAAGCTATTACGATTTCATCGTCGAAGCGCAGCGCGCCGCGAATTATCCCGTCCGGCCGGGGCTGGCGGTGCGGCTGCCCACGCTGGCCTATCTCGACGCCTGGCTCGGCCATTCGGGGCAGATCGCGGCGGCCGTGATCCTGCTGCTGGCGACGCTCGCCGCGTGGTGGCGGCGGCTGGGGGAAGAACCGGGGGGCGAACCGCACCGGCTGTGGAAGCTGGCCTTCCTGTATGTCGGCATCTCCCTTGGCCTCAACTCCTACTTCTTCGTGCTGCACGAGCTGTGGGCCGGTGCCTTGCTGGCGCTGGCTTTCGCGCTGCATCGGCCGGGCCGCTGGGGCGCCTCGCTCGCCGTCGCCGCGCTGGCGCTGGCGATTCGCGAGCAAGCCCTGCCGTTCGTCCTGCTCATGGGGGCGATGGCCGTGTGGCGGCGCGACTGGCGCGAAGGCGCGGCGTGGGCCGCGCTGGCCGCGCTGTTCCTCGCCGCGCTCACGGTCCATTTGCAGCTTGTCTCCGCCCATACCCTGCCCACCGATCGGCTGTCGGACAGCTGGCTGGCGCTGCGCGGGCTGTCCGGCGCGCTGTCCAATATCGTGCTGTCCAGCAACCTGCGCTTCCTGCCGCATTGGCTGGCCGGTCCCCTCGTCGTGGTGGCCATGGCGGGATGGGCTGGCTGGCGATCCCCGGCGGGGACGTTCGGCACCTTCCTGTTCCTGGGATATGCGCTGGCCTTCGCCATCGCCGGGCGGGATAACAACTTCTACTGGGGCCTGGTGATTGCGCCCGTGCTGTTCATGGGCTTCGCCTTCGCCCCCCGTGCGCTGGCCTCGCTCGGGCGGGCTGCGCTAGGCAAACCTTAACCATCGCGGGGCAAGGTCCGGCAGGGTTCGGCCCTCGGGGGGCTGGTTAATGACTTGTCGCGTAGCTATCTCGCGAAGCCGGGTGAATAGCCGTGGGAGTTGAACACCGCCGCATGGTTGCGCCGCGTATCCTGCTGGTCGTCGGCGGCGGCATCGCCGCCTACAAGGCGTGCGAGCTTGTCCGTCTCATCCGCAAGGGCGGGGCGGAGGTCACGTGCGTGCTGACGGAAGGCGGCGCGCAGTTCGTCACGCCGATGAGCCTTGCCGCGCTTTCCGGCAGTCAGGTCCACACCTCGCTGTGGGATCTGAAGGACGAGGCGGAGATCGGCCATATCCAGCTCAGCCGTTCGGCCGATCTGGTAGTCGTCTGCCCCGCCACGGCGGACCTGATGGCCAAGATGGCCGCCGGCATCGCCGATGATCTCGCCACCACGCTGATCCTCGCCACCGACAAGCCGGTGCTTGCCGTGCCGGCGATGAACGTGCGCATGTGGCATCATGGCGCCACGCAGCGCAACGTCACCTGGCTGCGCGATGCGGGCGTAAGGGTGATGCCGCCGGCGGAAGGCGAAATGGCCTGCGGCGAATTCGGCGCCGGGCGGCTGCCGGAACCGGAAATGGTCTGGCTGGAAATCGCCGACATGCTGGGGCTCGATCCCGGAGAAGCCGGACCGGCGGATATCACCGCCTTCATCGAGGCGCTGGAGCCGGAGGAAGAAGAGCCGCCGGCGCCGGCCGAGGGCGCGAAGGGCGGCCTTGCCGGCCTGCTTTCCTCGATCATCCCGCGCAGCACCGCCCGCCGCATCCGCGACGATGAAGTCGGCTATTCCGATGAAGAGTTCGCCCGGATCCCGGCCGAGGACCTGCCGCCCCCGGGCCCACCGCTGCCCGAACCCGTGCTCACCGGCGGGCCGGTCCTGGCGAAGAAGGGCAAGGCCCGGTCCGCGCCGCCGACGGATCTGCAGGCGATCCATCACCAGCTCGATCCCGCCCGCGCCGTGCCGGAAGCGGCCGGGGCGGAGCCCGATGACATGCCGCAGGCGTTCGATCCCCTCGCGGGCCAGCCGGATTTCGAGGAAGCGCCCGAGCATCGCCCGCTCTACGGCCGGCACGTGCTGGTCACCGCCGGGCCGACGTACGAGCCGATCGACCCGGTGCGCTACATCGCCAATCGGTCGAGCGGGAAGCAGGGCTTCGCGATCGCCGCCATGGCCGCCGCCGCCGGTGCGCGGGTCACGCTGGTGTCCGGCCCGGTCATGCTGGCGACGCCGCCTGGCGTGGATCGGATCGACGTGGAGACGGCGGAGGAGATGGCCAAGGCGGTCAAGAAGGCGCTGCCGGCCGATGTGGGCGTGATGGTCGCCGCCGTGGCGGATTGGCGGACCAAGGATTTCGCCCCGGAAAAGATCAAGAAGCGCGGCTCCGCCCCGCCGGCCCTGCTGCTGGCCGAAAACCCCGATATCCTCGCCACGGTGGCGGCCGGCCGGCAGCGGCCCCGGCTGCTGATCGGCTTCGCGGCCGAAACGGAAGACGTGCTCGCCAATGCCCAGCGCAAGCGCAAGGCGAAAGGGGTGGACTGGATCGTCGCCAACGATGTCACGCCGCAGCCTGGGGGCAAGGGCGCGATGGGCGGCGATGAAAACACCGTGCACCTCATACGCGAGGGCAAGACGGAGAACTGGGAACGCATGAGCAAGCAGGCCGTGGCGCACAAGCTGGTGGAACGCATGGCGGAGGCCCTGGCCGATGCCTGACACGGCATCGGTGCGCATCCGCCGCTTGCCGCACGGCGATGGCCTGCCGCTGCCGGCTTATGCGACGCCGGGGGCCGCCGGGATGGACGTGGTCGCGGCGGAGAACGTCACGCTGGCGCCGGGCGCCCGTCACGCCGTTGCCACCGGCTTTTCACTGGCGATTCCTGAAGGCTACGAGATCCAGGTGCGCCCACGCTCGGGCCTGGCGCTCAAGCACGGCATCACTGTGCCCAACACGCCCGGCACGATCGATTCCGATTATCGCGGCGAAGTGAAAGTCATCCTGATCAACCACGGGGCCGAGCCGTTCCCGGTCCACCGCGGCGACCGCATCGCCCAGCTCGTGCTCGCGCCAGTCACGCTCGCGGTATGGCAGGAAGTCGCCGAACTGGACCAGACGGAGCGCGGCTCCGGCGGATTCGGCTCCACCGGCGGCCACGCCCGGCTGGTTTGATCATGCAAGGAAAGTCGTCATTGCGAGGAGCGTAGCGACGAAGCAATCCAGGGGCGGTGCAGCGCGGCCCTGGATTGCTTCGCTACGCTCGCAATGACGATGAAGGCCTGACCCGCGCTCAGCGGCGGCTCTGGTTCTCCGGCGCCACCGAAATGCGCACCGTCTCTCCCGAATTGCCCGGGAAATCGGTGAACATCGCGTCGATCAGGTTGGGCACCAGGTATTGCAGCCTGTTCGAGGTCGACGCGGCTTCCGCCTGGCCTTCGAACAGCCGCTGGCCATCCGATGCGCGGTCGATCTTCAGCTCGATGCCGCTGGTATAGACGGTATAGCTATAGACGTCCGGCCCGTTGAAGAAGCTGTCGTTCCAGCCATAGCCCCACTCGCGATAGGGCACATAGGCCACGCGCGGCCCGTTCGGCGTGCGATAGACCACCGGGCGATAGCTGTACCAGGAATTGTAGAACGGATCGCGATAGAACCCGGACGAACGCACCCGCTCGCGCCCGTTGTCCACGCCATAGTCGAACTTGACGATGAGCTGCGCGTCCGAGGCATTGGCCACGGGCGTGTATCCCAGCGCCGCCAGGTGATCGGCGACGAGTTTGGCATAGCTGCGGAACTCGATGCCGCCGGCCAGCGCCGGATCGTCCGCCACTACGGCGAAAGTCTGGCCGGCGGGGGCCGGCAATTGCGATTCGAACCGTGAAACATCGGCCCGGAAGGGGGAGGCGCAGGCCGCCAGCGCGCCGATCGCGAAAGTCGCCAAGGCGAGCTTCGCGGTGCGGCGCCATTTGCTGCCCCAGTTGCTGAAGGTGTTCATGCGAAAGACTCCGAAACTCAGGTGCGTAGCCCGCCGCTGTCCCTCAACCCGGCACGGGTCTGCCATCGATATACCGTGTCATAAACCCGGCGGGCTGAATAGCGCTTGAATGCCGCAAGCGGGAAAACCCAGGCTTTTCAGGCACGTCTCCGCCCCGCCGCGATTCACCCCCGGACCAGCCCCAGCGCCTCGTACGTCGCGGCAAGAGTCGGCTCCGCGATCGCGCGTGCGCGGGCGGCCCCGCGAGCGAGGATGGCGTCCAGCGCTTCGCGATCGCGCAGCAGGGCGTTGAACCGCTCCGTGATCGGCCGCAGCGTTTCCACCATCAATTCGCCTAGCGCGGGCTTGAACACCCCGAACCCCTGCCCGCCGTATTCGGCCAGCACGTCCGCCACTGTCCGGTCGGACAGGGCGGCATAGATCGCCACCAGGTTGAGCGCCTCGGCCCGGCCGGCTAGGCCTTCCACCTCGCTCGGCAGCGGCTCGGGATCGGTCTTGGCCTTCTTGACCTTCTTCATCACCTCGTCGGGATGGTCGGACAGGTTGATCCGGCTCATGTCCGAAGGGTCGGACTTGCTCATCTTCATGGTCCCGTCGCGCAGGCTCATGATCCGCGCGGCTTCCGGCGGGATGATCGGATCGGGCAGGGTGAACACCGGCGCATCGTCCGGGCAGAAGTCGTTGTTGAACTTCTGCGCGATGTCGCGGGCAAGCTCCAGATGCTGCTTCTGGTCCTCCCCCACCGGCACGTGGGTGGCCTGGTACAGCAGCACATCGGCCGCCTGCAGCACGGGATAAGTGAACAGCGCCACGCTGGCGCCTTCGCGGTTCTTGCCGGACTTGTCCTTGAACTGCGTCATGCGGTTCAGCCAGCCCATCCGCGCGGTGCCGTTCAGCAGCCATTGCATCTCGGCATGGGCGGGGACTTGCGCCTGGTTGAACAGGATCGAGCGGTTCGGATCGATGCCGCAGGCGACCAGCGCCGCCGTCATCTCCAGCGTCGCCGCGCGCAGTTCGGCGGGATCGTGGGGCATGGAGATCGCATGAAGATCGGCCAGGAAGAACAGGCATTCGCTGCCTTGTTCCATCGAATCCTGCATCCGCGCCCAGTTGCGGATGGCGCCGAGATAATTGCCAAGGTGGAGGGAGCCGGTCGGCTGGATACCGGAAACAATGCGCATAGTGATGGCCTCGAAAAAATCGGATTTGGAAAAACAGGGCGCCCGAAAGGCCGGGCGCTGCGCTCAGCAGGTGGCGCTGCTCGGCCATCGCCAGGCCGCCCGGCCGCGCGCGGTGAAGCGCGTGCGCTTACGCAGGAGGGGGGCCATGGTTTCCATCGCCGGCGCGCATATCACATTATGCCGCGGGTGAAACCCTACTCGGAAAGATTGACCGGCTCGGCCTTCCGCTTGCGCCGCAGCTGCGCCAGCAGGTCCTTATCGATCGCGCCGATCAGCCAGGCCACGGCGAAGAACGCGATGATGCCCGCGCCCACCAGCACAGCCAGCGACCACATCCGTTCGATCACGTTGCCGCCATAGCGGTCGGCCATCAGCGGCATCAGCCACAGCAGCAGCGCGCTCATCGCCAGGGTGGCGACGATCTGGCGGGCGATTCGCCCGGCCAGCTTGCCGGTCATGTGGAACCAGCCGCGCCGGTGCAGCAGCGTGTAGAGCGTCAGCACGTTGAGCGTGGCGGTGAACGCCGTCGCCCCCGCTAGGCCCACGATGCCGTAGATCGGCACGACGATGAAATTGATCGTGATGTTGATCGCCAGCGCGCCCGCCGCCACCCACACCGGGGTGCGCGTGTCTTCCCGGCTGAAGAAGGCCGGCTGGAACACCTTGACCAGCACATAGGCCGGCAATCCGCAGACCAGGGCGATGACGATATGCGCCATGATCGCCCCGTCGGCCTGGGTCATTCGCCCGCCCACGAAGAATGCGGTCACGAAGGCCGGGGCGCAGATCGCCAGCGCAGCCGCGGCGGGCAGGGTCAGCAGCGTGCCCACTTCCACCGCATTGGCTTGCAGCCGCTGCGCCTCGGGGCCGTCGCCCGTCTGGATATGCCGCGCCAGCATCGGCAGGATCGCCGTGCCCAGCGCGATGCCGAAGATGCCCAGCGGCATCTGGTTCAGCCGGTCGGCCATCTTGAGCAGCGTCAGCGAGCCCTGCGGCAGGCTGGTGGCGAAGAACGTGTCGACCAGCTGGCTGATCTGGTAGATGCCGGCGCCGAAGGTCGCGGGCAGGATCAGCATCCCCAGCCTGCGCACCTCGGGCGTCAGGCGCGGCCAGGTCATCGTCAGGCGGACGCCCGCCTTGCGCGTGGCCCAGGTCATATAGGCAAGCTGCGCCACGCCGGCCAGCGCCAGCGCCACCGATTGGGCATAGGCCACCGTCACGTCGCTGCCGCCGAAATCCTCGCGCAGAACGTAACCGGCCACGATGCCGCCGATCAGCACCACATTGAGCAGCACCGGCACGAAGGCGCCGGGCGCGAAGCGCGATCGCGCATTGAGCAGGCCCGACAGCATCGCCACCAGGCTGACCAGCATCAGATAGGGGAAGGTGATCCGCGAAAGGTTGACCGCCAGTTCGAACTTGCCCGGCACCGCCTGGTATTCGCGCGCCAGCAGCCAGACGATTCCCGGCATAGCCAGCATCGCCACGGCCGAAAAGCCCAGCAGCACCCATACGAACACCGCCAGCACGTCATTGGCGAAGCGCTCGGCCGCCGCCTCGCCGCCCTCTTCCGCGTGCAGCGCGCGCGAATACATCGGCACGAAAGCCACGGAAAAAGCGCCTTCGGCAAACAGCCGGCGGAAGGTGTTCGGCAGGGTGAAGGCCAGTTGCCAGGCATCCGCCGCCAGCCCCGCGCCCAGCACCCGGGCCAGCAGCATGTCGCGCACGAAGCCGAACACGCGGCTCAGCGCGGTCAGGCCGCCGATCGTGCCGACGTTCTTGACCAGGCTGCTCAAGCCCGTTCCCCCTCTATGGGAAAATCAGCTTTCGCTGGCCGGGGTCCCGCCTTGTCCATCCGGCTGCTGCTGTTGCTGCTGCAACTGCTGAATGTAGAGCCCGTTGAAATCGATCGGATCGAGCAGCAGCGGCGCGAAGCCCGCGTCGCGCACGGCATCGGCCAGCACGCGCCGGGCGAAGGGGAACAGGATGCGCGGCGCTTCGGCGTAAGTGAAGGCGTGCTTCTGCTCGTCGGTCATGTTGCGCATGCCCACCAGGCCGCAATAGGCCAGCTCGACGATATAGGCCGTGCCTTGCCCCGCCTTGGCGGTGACGCCCACTTTCAGCTCGATCTCGTTCACCTCGTCGTTGATCTTGCGCGATCCGATGTTGAACTGCACGTCGATCGCCGGCTGCTCCGTCCACTGGAGGCTTTCCGGCGCGCGGGGATTCTCGACCGAAAGGTCCTTCACATATTGCGACAGCAGCCCGGCCACGGGCAGCGTGTCCGCGCCGTTGCCGCCATTCGCGGTGTCCGAATCGAGATTGGTGAGGACGTCGCCTTGTTCGGCCATGCGTTTCCACTTTCGGTAAAACAGGTTTTTGGAACGTGTCCGCGCGCTAGCACCGGCATGGCGCAGCCGCAACGCCTGCGAAAAAAGCGTCACAATCGTGGACCGGCGCGGCCGGCGGGGTGTTGTTCATTTGTATTTGGCACCTATTTCGGGCACGATTGGGACTACGCCGGCGCAAGCGGCGCCCTCCCAGGGCGCACCCTCCGGCATTTGATCGGACAAGCGAAGTGATCGTTGAAATCGTCATCCTGGCCATGATCGCGGCTTTTCTCGGCCTCAGGCTCTATTCCGTCCTCGGCCGCAGGGCGGAGCATGAGGAAGAGGCGGTGCCTACCCGTTTCGAACGGGGCACCGGCAACGCGCCCCATGCCGTGGCCGCGCCCGCGGCCGAAACGCCGCGCCCCCAGCGTGAGATCGCCGGCTTTCCGCCCGCGATCGAACAGGGCCTGCGCGACATCTCCATGGCGGACCGCCGGTTTGACCTGCTGACCTTCCTCGAAGGCGCCAAGGCCGCCTATGCAATGATCCTCGAAGCCTTCTGGCGCGGCGACAGGGAAGAACTGCGTCAGCTTTGCGACGATGACGTCTACGCCGGCTTCGCCGCCGCGATCGACGCGCGTGAGGCAGCCGGCGAAGTGCTCGAAAACCGGCTCGTGCGGATCGAGGATACGGTGGTCGAATCCGCCGCGCTGGAAGGCCGCACCGCGCGCATCACCGTACGCTTCAGCGCCGATGTCGCCACCGTCACCCGGGACAAGGACGGCAACGTGATCGCCGGCTCGCTCGATGACGCGGTGGAAAGCAACGACATCTGGACTTTCGCCCGCGAAGTGAACGCCAGCGGGCCCGACTGGCTGCTCGACGAAACCGACGAAGGCTGATCCCGGCCATGCGGGCGGCGCGCATCGCTGCATTCGCGGCGTTCGCCTTGCTTGCCAGTTGCCGCGCCATCCCGCCGGGCGAACGGCCCGGCGCCGCGCCGCCTCCAGCCCCTGCCACCGCGCTGCTTGCCGGCGTGCGCCCCGGCCCTTCGATCGAATCGCTCGGCCTGCGGGCGGATGATGCCGCCGCCGCGCTCGGCTCGTTTCTCGAAAGCTGTCCCAAGCTGGTCCAGCGCACCGATGCCAGCGCCCTGACTCGCGGGGACGACTGGCGCCCGGCCTGCACCGCCGCGACGGCTTGGCCCCGGGGCGATGCCGCCCGCTTTTTCGCGGGCTACTTCGAAACCGCGCAAGTGGGTGACGGGGCCGCCTTCGCCACCGGCTATTACGAACCAGAGATCGCGGGATCGCGCGTGCGCCGGCCGGGCTTCGAGGTGCCGGTCTATGCCTTGCCCTCCGATCTCGTCCGCGCCTGGCCGGATGACATGCCGGCGGACCAGCGCAGCGGCCAGCCGCCGCTCGGCCGCTATGACGAGAACGGCCGTTTCGTCCCCTATTACGACCGCGCCGAGATCGAGGCGGGCGCGCTTGCCGGCCGGGGGCTGGAGATCGCCTGGGCGGCGGACCCGGTGGAATTCTTCTTCCTACAGATCCAGGGCTCCGGCCGGCTGGTCGATCCCCAGGGAGAGGTGATCCGCATCGGCTACGCCGGCCAGAACGGGCGCGATTATGTCGCCATCGGCGCGCTGATGCGCCAGCGCGGCCTGCTGGGTGACGGGCCGGGGCAGTACCCTTCCTCGATGCAGGGCATCATGCAGTACCTGCACGATTATCCCGCGGAAGGCGCGGCGCTGATGCGCGAGAACAAGTCGTGGGTGTTCTTCCGCGAGCTGACCGGCGATGGCCCGCTCGGCGCGCTCGAAGTGCCCGTGCGGCGCGAAAGCTCGGTGGCGGCGGACCCGGCTTTCGTCCCTCTCGGCGCGCCCGTTTTCCTGGAAATGGACCGGCCCGAGGCGGATGGCCTGTGGATCGCGCAGGACACCGGTGGGGCGATCAAGGGGCCCAACCGGTTCGATACCTTCTGGGGCGCCGGGGCCGAAGCGCGCACGATCGCCGGCGGGATGAGCGCGCGGGGCCGGGCCCTGCTGCTGCTACCGAAGGGAACGCTGGCCCGGCTCGGCGGGCAATGAGCGCGCCGCGCGGCCTCAGCCGCGAGGAAGCGGCGCTGTGGCGCAGGGTCGCGGCGACGGTGCGCCCGCTGGCCGGCAGAGCGCTGCCTCCGCCGGACGAATCGAAGCAGCCTCCGGAGCCAGCTCCAACGCCCGCGAAGCGCCTGTCCACGCCCGCCCCCCGCCGCGCAGCGGGCGTTCCGCCACCCCCGCCGAAGGCACTCGATCGCTCGAGCCTCGATTCGACCTGGGACCGCAAGCTCGCGCGCGGCGATCTCTCGCCCGATTTCGTGCTCGATCTCCATGGCCACACGCTGGACCAGGCGCACGCGCGGCTGGGCGCGGGGCTCGGCCAGGCGACGGCGATGGGGGCGCGCGTGGTGCTGCTGGTCACCGGCAAGCCGCGCCCGGCCGAAGCCGCTGACCGGGGCAGCCGGCGCGGCGCGATCCGGGCCAAAGTGCTCGATTGGCTGGCCGCCGGCCCGCATGGCCCGGACATTGCCGCGATTCGAAAAGCGCACCCCCGCCACGGGGGCGAGGGCGCGCTCTATCTGGTGCTCAAGCGAAGGCGCTGAGCCGGCCGGTCAGGCTGCTTCCGCGATCGCTTCGGCCGGTGCATTGCGGATGATGTAATCGAACGCCGACAGCGCCGCCTTGGACCCTTCGCCCATGGCGATGACGATCTGCTTGTAAGGCACCGTGGTCACGTCGCCGGCGGCGAACACGCCGGGCAGGTTGGTCGCGGCTTTCGCGTCGATCTCGATCTCGCCGAAGTTCGACAGGGCCAGCCCCGAATCCTTCAGCCACTCGGTGTTAGGGACCAGGCCGATCTGCACGAACACGCCTTCCAGCTCCACGCGGTGTTCCTCGCCGGTCGCGCGGTTCTTGTAGATCAGGCCGCTCACCCGCTCGCCGTCCCCGGTGATCTCCGTCGTTTGGGCGGAAACGTGGATGTCCACGTTCGGCATGGAGCGCAGCTTGTCCTGCAGCACCTGGTCGGCACAGAGGCTGTCCGCGAATTCGATCAGCGTCACGTGGCCGACGATGTTGGCCAGGTCGATCGCCGCTTCCACGCCGGAATTGCCGCCGCCGATCACCGCCACGCGCTTGCCCTTGAACAGCGGCCCGTCGCAGTGCGGGCAATAGGCCACGCCCCGGTTGCGATATTCGAATTCGCCCGGAACCCCCAGGTTGCGCCAGCGAGCGCCGGTGGCAATCACCAGCGCGCGCGCTTTCAATGAGGCGCCGTTCTTCAGCACGATCTCGTGCAATTCGCCCGCGCGCCCGGCCGCGATGAGCTTTTCTGCCTGCGCCAGATTCATCACGTCGACGCCGTTTTCGGCGACATGCGCCTCCAGCTCACGGGCCAGCTTGGGGCCTTCGGTGTACTTGACCGAGATGAAGTTCTCGATCCCCAGGGTATCGAGCGCTTGCCCGCCGAAGCGCTCGGCGGCGATGCCGGTGCGGAAGCCCTTGCGCGCGGCGTAGATGCTGGCCGCCGCTCCGGCCGGTCCGCCGCCCACGATCAGCACGTCGAACGGCGCCTTCTCGGACAACTTTTCCGCCGTGCGCGCCTCGGCGCCCGTGTCGAGCTTGGCCAGCAGTTCCTCGACACTCATCTTGCCGCTGGCGAACATCTCGCCGTTGAGGAACGTGGCCGGCACGGCCATCACGCCGCGTTCGTCCACTTCCTGCTGGAATGCGCCGCCTTCGATCAGCGTGGCGGTGATGCGCGGGTTCTCCAACGCCAGCAGCGTCAGCGCCTGCACCACGTCGGGGCAGTTGTGGCACGAAAGCGAGAAATACATCTCGAACGCGAAATCGCCTTCCAGATCGCGGATCTGCTGCAGTACCTCGTCCGAAACCTTCGGCGGGTGGCCGCCGGCCCACAGCATCGCCAGCACCAGGCTGGTGAATTCGTGTCCCATCGGCAGGCCCGCGAAGCGGACCCACTTCTCGGCATCGGCGGCGCGGCGGATCACGAAGCTGGGCTTGCGCGGGTTGTCGCCGTCGAAACTGGCGGAAACCTTGTCGCTCAGCGCGGCGATCTCGCTCAGCAGCTCGCGCGTCTGGGCCGATTTGGCATCGTCGCCCAGCGAGGCGACGAGTTCGATGGGTTCGCGCAGCATGGCGAGATATTGCTTGAGCTGGCCGGTCATTGTGGCGTCGAGCATCGTCTTCTCCTTAAGTCCTCCCGCTGGCCGGGAGGGGGACCATCCGCGGGATGGCAGCGGGGGTTTGCGGCTTCACGCGCCATCGCGTTCCGCCGGCAGCCCCCCTCCGTCAGCCGCTTGCACGGCCGCTACCTCCCCGTTCACGGGGAGGGTTGGAGGCCCAGGGCACGGGTGGGGGGAGGGGCGCCCCGGGCCTCGCCACGCCGCCCGGCAGGCGGCGCGGAAAATTACTGTTCGGGCCGCGCCGCCTTGCGGCGGCGACGGACCTCAGAGCTTGCCGACGAGGTCGAGCGAAGGCGCGAGGGTCTCTTCGCCTTCCTCCCACGCCGCCGGGCAGACCTGCCCAGGGTGGGCGCGGACGTACTGCGCGGCGCGGATCTTGCGCGTCAGCTCGTTGGCGTTGCGGCCCACGCCTTCGCAGGTGATCTCCATGATCTGGATCACGCCGTCGGGATCGACCACGAAGGTGGCGCGATCGGCCAGGCCCTGGCCTTCACGCAGCACGCCGAAGTTGTTGGCCAGCGTGTGCATCTGGTCGCCCAGGAACGGATAGGTCAGCTTGCTGATCTTGTCCGAAGTGTCGTGCCAGGCCTTGTGGCTGAAATGCGTGTCGGTAGACACGGCGAAGACTTCCACGCCCAGCTTCTGGAGCATCTCGTAATGCTGGCCCAGGTCTTCCAGCTCGGTCGGGCAGACGAAGGTGAAGTCCGCCGGATAGAAGAAGAACACCGCCCACTTGTTGGCAATGTCGGCTTCGGTCACGTCATAGAAGTCCTTGCCCGCCTGGAAAGCGGTCGCCTTGAACGGCTTGATGGTGCTGCCGATGATACCCATGATGTCTCCAGTTGCTTGGCGTTGCGAAAAGTGCGGGTTGCAGGCGCTCAGATAAGACCTGCCGCGGCGCAGTAAATCGACTTGTTGCGATCGCTAACATCGGCTCCGTCGATCAGTCATCGATCGGATTGGCGCGCGCGTCATTGAGCGGGGGTGGTTTCGCCGCTGGATCGCGGCGCATCGGATGACGCCCTATCCCGCGTCAGGCCCAAAATGCGGCAGAATATGGTGCGTGCGGCTTCATCGGTCACCAGATCGGGGGCGATCAGCCGATGAAAGAGCAGGCCGGAATGGATCGCACTCAGCGCGATTGCAGTTTCCAGGGGGCCGAGCGGAAGATCGCCTTCCTTGGTCGTTTCCTCCAATCGAGCGGCAATGCCGATCAAGCTGTCTTGAGCCAGCGTCTTGAAGCGCGTGCTGCGCTCCGGGTTGCTGGAGATGTAGTGGTTGAACTCGTTTTGGCTGGTAACGTAATCGGGATTGGCCGGCAGCGTCGACATCAGGTGTTCCAAAAGGATCTCGAGCTGTTCCACCCCTACGCGGTCTTCTTGCAAGGCATTCAGGATCGGGCTTCCGCGCGCCGCAAACAGCTCGAACACCAGGTCTGTTTTGCTGTCGAAGTGGTCGTAGATCGCGCCCTTGGTAACACCGGCGGCCACGGCAATCTGGTCCAGAGACGTCGCGCCGATCCCCTTCGTGAGAAACAGCTTGGCCGCTTCTTCAAGCAGGAGACGGCGCGTTTCGGCTCCCTTGGCGCCAATCTTCCTCGGCTTGCGTCCCCTTGCGCCCATTGCTTGACTCCAAAATCATACTACCGGTATGATATCTGCCGATCACACGAGGTGCCCCAGGACGGCTTATCGTGAGCCGCGCCGGCGCCACAAGACTTGAAGGCGGGTCAGGGATGAGAGCGAGCAACCGAAGCGCGGTTTTGCAGGTCTTGCTCGCGCTGTCCTTGCTGGCTTGGCCCCACCGCGTCCTTTCTTCTGAAGCCACGGAATATGCCGGGATATGGGAAGAAACCGCGCCCCCGCCCGAGGAAACACGGTCGATCAGGTTATCCGGGAAGACGGATAATCCGGCTCGGGAAAGCTGGCTGCGCTTGCGCGGCTCCGAAGCCGCACCGTGGTGGATCGGGCCGACGGGGACGCTGGTTGTCAGAAACGTATCCCAGGCGACTCTGACGCCATTCCTGCCGGCCGCGGACAAGGCAACGGGTACCGCAATGATCGTCGCGCCGGGCGGTGGAACTCTCGCGCTCAGTATCGATCAGCAAGGGTATCAGATCGCCCGCTGGCTCAATGACAGGGGTATAGCGGCCTTCGTACTGAAGTACCGGCTGGTTCCGACGCCAGCGGACACCGAGCCTTTCCTGAAGATGGTCGGAATGCCGATGCCGGTCTATTCCGACGTCATCCCGCCGGGTGTGTCCGCCGCTGAGGAAGTCGCAACCCGGGAAGATGCGCTGGAGGCTGTTCGCTATGTGCGGGCACATGCTGCCCAGTGGCACCTGTCGCCTGACCGGATCGGCTTCATCGGATTCTCGGCAGGGGCCTACACCGCCGTGGGGCTCGCGCTGACGGCTGACGAAGCATCACGGCCCGATGCCGTTGCGGCGATCTATGGAACGATGTCGGGCTTGCCCGATGTCCCGGCATGGGCGCCGCCCCTCTTTATCACGGCAGCTTTCGACGATCCTCTCAACGCAGAGGACTACAACTCGGATGTCTACGCCCGGACCTATATGGCCTGGAGAAAGGCGCGTGTGCCCGCCGAACTTCACATGTTCGCCACGGGAGGTCACGGCTTTGGAATTGCTCCCCAAGGAAAGAGCAGTGACCAGTGGTTGAACCTCCTCGACCATTGGCTGCGCGAAATGCTTCCCGCCACATCAAGGTAATGCGCGCCTTGGCGGTTAAGTGAACGATGCTGCACGGCGCGAGCAGCATCTATTCGCCATTTGCGCGGTCTAGCCGACTTGCGCCCGGTGCAGCAGCTTGTGGTCGGCCAGCACCAGCGCCATCATCGCTTCCACCACCGGGGTGCCGCGGATGCCCACGCAGGGGTCATGGCGGCCCCTGGTGGCCAGCTGCGTCGCCTCTCCTTCGCGGGTGATCGTGTCCTGCGGGATCAGGATGGAACTGGTCGGCTTGAACGCCACGCGCACCACCACGGGCTGGCCGGTGGAAATGCCCCCGGCGATTCCGCCCGCATGATTGGCGGCGAACTCCGGCGCGCCATTGGCGCCCGGCCGCATCGGATCGGCATTTTCCTCGCCGCGCAGTGCGGCGGCCGCGAATCCCTCGCCGATCTCCACGCCTTTCACCGCGTTGATCCCCATCATCCCCGCGGCCAGGTCCGCATCCAGCTTGCCATAGATCGGCGCGCCCCAGCCGGCGGGAACGCCCGTCGCCACGCATTCGACCACCGCGCCCAGAGAGCTGCCATCCTTGCGCGCCGCGTCCACCAGCGTCTCCCAGCGCGCGGCGGCCCCGGCATCGGGGCAGAAGAACGGATTCCGCCCGATCTCACCGGCGTCGAACGCCGCGCGGTCGATCGCATCGCCGCCGATTTCCGACACATAGGCGGTGATCGCCACTTCCGGGATCGCCAGCCGCGCCACCGCGCCTGCCGCCACGCGCGCCGCCGTCTCCCGCGCGCTGGACCGCCCCCCGCCGCGATAGTCGCGGAACCCGTACTTGGCGTCATAGGCATAGTCGGCATGGCCGGGGCGATAGGCCTTGGCGACTTCGGAATAATCCTTCGATCGCTGATCGGTGTTCTCGATCATCAGGCTGATCGGCGTGCCGGTGGTCTTCCCTTCGAACACGCCGGAAAGGATCTTCACCAGATCCGCCTCGCGCCGCTGCGTGGTGAACTTGCTCGTCCCCGGCTTGCGCGCGTCCAGGAACGGCTGGATCGCCGCCTCGCTGATCGCCAGCCCCGGCGGGCACCCGTCCACCACCGCGCCCAGCGCCGGCCCATGGCTCTCGCCCCAGGTGGTCATCCGAAACACGCGGCCGAAAGTGTTGAAGCTCATGGGCCGAAGCGTTTGGCGGAACTGCGCCCCGCTGTCCATATTCGCGGCGCTCCCCCAACTTCGTCATTCCCGCGCACGCGGGAACCCAGCGAACGGGAAGGTCGCGCAGCGTCAATTGGGTCCCCGCATTCGCGGGGATGACGAGGTAAGGGATGGAACCCTGTTTCTTCGCGCCTTCGCTTGACTCCCTTCTCCCCCGCTCGCGTTTTCCTACGCCGCGCCGATCTGCCAGGTATCGGCCATGGCCACCCCGGTCCCCCTCCAGCCCCGCGCGCAAGGTGACGGTTTCGCCTCCAAGGTGACACTCTCGTTTTTCCGCCCTGGACAGTGTCAGACCTGTCAACACCTGTCACCTTGCCGGGGGTTTCGCCGCGAATCGCTCTGGCCAAACCCGCCTCGCTCGGGCAGGAACAAACCATGATTGCGAAGCTGACGGGGCGGCTCGACGAAGCAGGGGCGGATTGGGCGGTGATCGACGTCCGCGGCGTCGGCTATCTCGTCCATTGCTCCAGCAAGACGCTGTCCGCCCTCGGCGTCGCGGGTGACGAATGTACCGTGTTCACCGATTTGCAGGTGAGCGAGAACGCCATGCGGCTGCTAGGCTTCGCCACGGCGGAAGAACGCGACTGGTTCCGCCTGCTCACCCAGGTGCAGGGCGTCGGCGGCAAGGTCGCCCTCGCGATCCTCTCCGCGCTCACCACCGGGGAACTGCAACAGGCCTGCGCCGCCGGCGACGCCGCGCAAGTGGCACGGGCGCAAGGCGTAGGGCCCAAACTCGCCGGCCGCATCGTCAACGAATTGAAGGACAAGGCCGGCGCACTGCCCGGCGCCCCCGCCGGCGTCCCCCTCGCCGCGATTTCCCAACTCGGCAGCGCCAGCGCCGACGCCGTCTCCGCCTTGCAGAACCTCGGCTTCAAACCCGCCGTGGCCACCAGCGCCGTGGCCCACGCGCAGGCCGAACTGGGCGAGGGGGCGGGGCTGAACGACTTGGTGCGGGTTGCGCTGAAGAGGGCGGCGGGGTGAACCACGACGATTACCCATCAAAACAACAGGCAATCGGGGCATTGCTTACTGCCCCTTTGCTTCCGGTCGGAATTCTCTTTGCTTTCGATGCTTTTTCATGAGCACAGAGCAACGGTCCTCTCGCGATCATTGGGGCGGCGATGCTGGCGTTTTACACGCTCGTCATGGTTGAGGTCTTCGCCATCGTCTTGGGCGGGATCGCGCTGGCGGTCCTATGGCGACGCATCCCGTTCAATATATGGATTTGCGTCATCGCGGGGGGCCTCATCGCTGCCCTCCCATTCTTAATTTTCGGTTTGATTTCGGCTTTTGAGGAGCCAATCAATTACAATGCATGGGTCGATGGACAAGCGACCGTCGTTAACGGGGTGAAGACCGCATACGGACGTTGGCAGGATTTTCTCGCCATACTTGAGATTTTCGGACTCGGTGCGATCAGCGGTGCCTTTTTCTGGTGGATGTGTCGCCCGAAAAGGTCTGCCAAGGCGCAAGCTGGATGACCGATAACCCCAGTCTCTCGCCCCAGCGCCAGCCGGAGGATCAGGACGCGGCCTTGCGCCCGAAGTCGCTTGGCGAATTCGTCGGGCAGGAAGCGGCGCGGGAGAACCTGCGGGTGTTCATCGAGGCGGCGCGCGGGCGGGGGGAGGCGATGGACCATGTGCTGTTCTTCGGCCCCCCTGGCCTCGGCAAGACCACGCTGGCCCAGATCGTGGCCAAGGAACTGGGCGTCGGCTTTCGCGGCACCAGCGGCCCGGTGATCGGCAAGGCCGGCGATCTCGCCGCGCTGCTGACCAATCTCGAACCGCACGACGTCCTGTTCATCGACGAGATCCATCGGCTCAATCCCGTGGTGGAGGAAGTGCTTTACCCGGCGATGGAGGATCGCGCGCTCGATCTCATCATCGGCGAGGGGCCTTCGGCGCGCTCGGTGCGGATCGACTTGCCGCCTTTCACGCTGATCGGCGCGACCACCCGGCAGGGGCTGCTGACCACGCCTTTGCGCGATCGGTTCGGCATCCCGGTGCGGCTGAACTTCTACACCGTGGCGGAGCTGGAGCGTGTCGTGGCGCGCGGGGCCAGGCTGCTCGGCATCGCCATCGACACCGGCGGTGCGCACGAGATCGCCCGTCGCAGCCGCGGCACGCCGCGCGTCGCCGGCCGCCTGCTGCGCCGGGTGCGGGACTTCGCCCATGTCGCCGGCGCGCTGACGGTCACGGCGGAGATGGCTGATACGGCGCTGACCCGGCTCGAAGTGGATTCGCTCGGGCTCGATGCGATGGACCGGCGTTACCTCACCATGATCGCGGAGACCTACAAGGGCGGCCCGGTGGGGGTGGAGACGCTCGCCGCCGGCCTGGCCGAGCCGCGCGACACGATCGAGGACGTGGTCGAACCCTATCTGATCCAGCTCGGCCTCGTCGCCCGCACCGCGCGCGGGCGGTGCCTCAACGATGGCGGCTGGACCCACTTGGGGCTCGCGCCGCCCAGCGGCTCGCAGACCGGGCTGTTCGATCCCGGCAAATAGCCCGGCAATGGGCTATACCGCCTGTCGCACGGCGAGTGGACGGGCGGCTTCCGAAGAAAGCCGCCCGGTCCGAACCTAGGCAGCCAGCTTGCGCAGCACGTACTGCAGGATGCCGCCGTTGCGGTAGTATTCCATCTCGTTGGCGGTATCGATCCGGCACTTGGCGGTGAAGGCGAAGCGCTCGCCCGAAGGGCGGGTCACGGTAACGGTCACGTCCTGCCCGGGCGCCAGGCTGGCGAGCCCTTCGATGGTGAAGCGATCGTCACCCGTGAGCTTCAGGCTGGAGCGACTGTCGCCATTCGTGAATTGCAGCGGCAGCACGCCCATGCCGACGAGGTTGGAGCGGTGGATGCGCTCGAAGCTCTCCACGATCACCGCGCGCACGCCCAGCAGCACGGTGCCCTTGGCCGCCCAGTCGCGGCTCGACCCGGTGCCGTATTCCTTGCCGGCGATCACCACCAGCGGCGTGCCGTCGGCCTTGTGCCGCATCGCGGCGTCGTAGATCGCCATGGTCTCGTCGCCATAGCGGGTCATGCCGCCTTCCACGCCCGGCACCATTTCGTTGCGGATGCGGATATTGGCGAAGGTGCCGCGCATCATCACTTCGTGATTGCCGCGCCGGCTGCCATAGGAATTGAAGTCCGCCTTGGCGACCTGGTGTTCGATCAGATAGCGCCCGGCGGGGCTGTCTTCCTTGATCGAGCCGGCCGGGCTGATGTGATCGGTGGTCACCGAATCGCCCAGGATCGCCAGCGGTAGCGCGTCGACGATGTCGCCCACCGGGGCCGGGGTCATCTCCATGCCGTCAAAGTAAGGCGGATTGGCCACGTAAGTGCTGCCGGCGCGCCACCGGTAGGTGTCCGATCCGGTGACGTCGATCGCCTGCCAGTGCGCATCGCCCTTGTAGACATCGGCATAGCGCGCCTCGAACATCGTCCGGTCGATGCTGCCGGACCGGATTTCCGCGACCTCGTTGTTGGACGGCCAGATGTCCTTGAGGAACACGTCCTTGCCATCCTTGCCCTGGCCGATCGGCGTATCGACGATGTCCTCGGTCACGGTGCCCTTCAGCGCATAGGCGACCACCAGCGGCGGGCTGGCGAGGAAGTTGGCGCGCACATCGGGCGACACCCGCCCTTCGAAGTTGCGGTTGCCCGAAAGCACCGAGGCGGCGACCAGGTTGCTGTTGTTGATCGCGGCGCTGATCGGCGGGTCGAGCGGGCCGGAATTGCCGATGCAGGTGGTGCAGCCATAGCCCACCAGATCGAAGCCGAGCGCGTCCAGGTGTTCCTGCAGGCCGGCCTTCTTGAGGTAATCGGTCACCACCTGGCTTCCCGGCGCCAGGCTGGTCTTGACCCACGGCTTGGGCTTCAGGCCCTTTTCGTTCGCCTTCTTGGCCACCAGGCCGGCGGCGATCAGCACGTCGGGGTTGCTGGTATTGGTGCAGCTGGTGATCGCCGCGATGACCACGTCGCCATCGCCGACATCGTGCGCCTTGCCTTCCACCGCCACGCGGGTGGCCTTGCTCTTGCCGTAGAGCGTCCGCAGTTCCTCGTTGAACAGCTCGTCCACCTCGGGCAGCGCCACCTTGTCCTGCGGGCGCTTGGGCCCGGCCAGCGAGGGGACCACGCTGCCGAGATCGAGTTCGAGCGAGTCGGTGAAGATCGGATCGGGCGCGGCCGGATCGAGCCAGAAGCCCTGTTCGCGGGCATAGGCTTCGACCAGGGCGATCTGGTCCTCCTCGCGGCCCGTCAGCCGCAAGTAGTCCAGCGTCTTGCCGTCGATGCCGAAGAAGCCGCAGGTGGCGCCGTATTCGGGCGCCATGTTGGCCAGCGTCGCGCGATCGGCCAGCGACAGCGAGGCGAGGCCGGGGCCGAAGTATTCCACGAACCGTCCGACAACGCCCCGCGCGCGGAGCATCTGCGTGCAGGTGAGCACGAGATCGGTGGCGGTCACCCCTTCCCTCAGCCGGCCGGTGAACTTGAAGCCGACCACTTCGGGAATCAGCATGGAAACCGGCTGGCCGAGCATCGCCGCCTCGGCCTCGATCCCGCCCACGCCCCAGCCCAGCACGCCCAGGCCGTTGACCATCGTGGTATGGCTGTCGGTGCCGACGCAGGTGTCCGGATAGGCCACCAGCGCGCCGTCCGCGTCACGGCTGGTCCACACGCATTGGGCGATATGTTCCAGGTTCACCTGGTGACAGATGCCGGTGCCGGGGGGCACGGCCTTGAAATTGGCCAGGCTCTTGGAACCCCACTTGAGGAAATCGTAGCGTTCCAGATTGCGCTGGTATTCGAATTCCACGTTCTTCTCGAACGCCCGGGGATGGCCGAACTCGTCGACCATGACCGAATGGTCGATGACCAGGTGCACCGGCACCAGCGGATTGATCTTGGAGGTATCGCCGCCCAGCCGGGCGATCGCATCGCGCATCGCGGCCAGATCGACCACGCAGGGCACGCCGGTGAAATCCTGCATCAGCACGCGGGCGGGGCGATACTGGATTTCCTTGCCGGTAACCGGGTTCTTCTGCCAGTCGGCGATCGCCTGGATGTCACCGACGGAGACGGTGAAGCCGGCATCCTCGAACCGCAGCAGGTTCTCCAGCAGAACCTTCATCGAGAACGGCAGCCGGCTGACATCGCCGATCTTCTCGGCCGCGCTGTTGAGGGAATAATAAGCGTACTGCTTGCCGCGCACGTCCATCAGGCTGCGGGTGTCGAGCGAATTCTTGCCGACCTGGGTCATGGACGATGATCCTCCTGTCTTGCTGCTCCGGCCGCAAGGCTCGTAAAAACGACGGGGCCGGATTTGCGTTGGCGCTTGCGCGTTCGCAGGCGCAAGGTCAAGCCGCGCGTCGGCAAAGCGGAAGGGACGGGGCATGACACTGGGTCCATCGGGCAGGCGGCGGGAACCGCTCTATGTCCTTCCCATGGCGCTGGCACTGGTGCTGGCGGCTTTCCTGGGCGGCGCACTGGGCCTGGTGTGGCAGGCCTCAGGCCTTGGCCAGGGGGAGCCGGCGCAAGCGCAGGCGGAAGCCACGCCTTAAAGCGTGCTCATCTTTGGTTGGAACACTCGTCAGTTAGAGGATCATACTCCAGGCGCTTCGTCAGGCGGCCGTCTGTTCAGGGCGGCGGCGAGGGGCGGCGATCCAGCAGGCGGCCGTCACCAGCGCCGTGCCCAGCAAGGTGGGCCAGGTCAGCCGTTCGCCGAAGGCCAGCCAGCCCATCAGCGCCGCCCAGCCGAACGCGCTGTATTCGACCGGCACCAGGACTTGCGCCTCCGCCCGGGCATAGGCCCAGGAAAACAGCATCCCGGCGCTCACCGCCAGCGCCGCCGCGCCGGCTATCGCCGCGGCGATCAGCGTGCCGGAAGGCATCCGCGCGAACCACGGCGCGAACGGCAGCAGGCACAGCAGCACCGTCGTGTTCATGAAGCTGGCGACTTCGAGAGGCCTTGCCAGCTGCGCCTGGCGCCGTTGCAGCACCAGGTTCCATGCATAGAGCACGGCCGACAGCAGCACCGCGGCGATACCCAGCGCCGCCCCGTCGCCATGCCCGCTGGCGTCGAGCCGGGCATAGGCGATCACGACCACGCCCACCAGGCCGAGCAGCGAGGCGGCGACGGCGCCGGGGCGAATCGTCTCGCCCAGCACGGCGGCGGCGAGATAGAGCGCGATCAGCGGGGCGATGAACGACAGCGCGATCGCCTCGGCCATCGGCAGCAGGGTCAACCCGAAGAAGAACGTCAGCGCCATGGCCGCCGATACGCAGCCGCGCAGGAGGTGCAGGCGAACCGTCTTGTGTTCCGGCCAGCGGCCGCCGCTCAGGTGCCACAGCGGCACCGCCAGCAGCATCGCCGCCGCGCTGCGCCACAGCAGCGCGCTGTAGGCCCCGATCGCCAGCGAAGCGCCCTTCATCAGCGCGTCCATCAGCGAATAGAGGGCGACCCCGGCGAGCGTCGCGATGAAGGGAAGGGCTGGCCGGTCTCGCATGATCGATCCCAATAGGCCGGATAGGGACAATCCACGATAACGAAAGATTCAGCGGACAGTCAGGCGCGCGGCTTGATACATTTGGGCGAACAAGGCAGAATCCGGCTCGCTTGATTTGAGCCGGGGCCGGCAAGGAAGCCGGGCCGCACGGCAAACAGGGCCCTACCCGAAGATGACGTTTTCGCTGCGTACCTTTCTCGTCTCCGGCCTGGCCGGAGCCCTGGCGCTTCCCGCCATGGCGCAGGATCTGCCGGTCGTCCCGGCGCCCGTGCCGCCGGCGGGCGGCAACCCCGGCGAAGTCATCGCCGTGCCCACGGGCCGCATCCTCACCCTGCCGCCGGTGCTCGATTATCCGGCGGTCATGCCATGGCCGGTGGACCGGGCGCGCGCGCTGCTCGCCGCGGTGGAGGGCATCGGCGCCGAAGGGCTCGATCCCAAGGACTATCGCCTGGCCGACTTGCGCACGGCAATCGCCGCCGGGGCCAGCCCGCAACTGGACGAAGTGGCGAGCCAGGCGTTCACCTGGCTGGTGGAGGACCTGCGCGACGGGCGCACGCCGATGGAAGCGCGCAAGCAGTGGTTCGTGGTCGATCCCGATCCCGACATCCTGCCGACCGGCAAGGTCATGGCCGATGCACTGGCCAGCGGCGATATCGCCGGCGCGCTCGCCGCGCTCGATCCCACGCATCCCGATTACGCCGCCCTGCGCGACGAACTGGCGAAGACGCCCGCAAGCGATACCAAGCGCCGCGCGCTGATCCGCGCCAACATGGATCGCTGGCGCTGGCTCCAGCGCGATCTGGGCGCGCAATACCTGCTGACCAACGTGCCGGAATTCCAGCTGCGGCTGACGGTCAACAACAAGATCATCCGCACCTATCGCACGATCGTGGGCAAGCCGGGCCGCACGGCCACCCCGCAGCTGGCGGAGATCGTCGAAGGGGTGATCTTCAACCCGACCTGGACGGTGCCGCAGTCGATTGTGAAGGGCGAAGGCCTGGGCGCGCGGGCACTGAACAATCCCGCCTGGGCGCGGGCCAACGGCTACAAGGCGACGCAGGGCGCGAACGGCTATGTCAGCGTGGTGCAGCAGCCGGGGCCTAACAACTCGCTGGGCCTGATGAAGCTGGACATGCCCAATCCGCATGCGATCTTCCTGCACGACACGCCCAGCCGCAACCTGTTCAACCAGGATAACCGCGCGCTGAGCCATGGCTGCATCCGTACCGAGCGGGCGCTGGAACTGGCCATGACCATTGCCATCCTGGGCCAGGGCGCCACGCGTGACGAGGCGGTGGAGATCTCCACCTCCGGCGAATACACGCGGGTGCCGGTGAAGAAGACCATGGCGGTTTACATCACCTATTTCACCATGGCGCGCGACATCGGCGGGGAACTGAAGACCTTCAACGACATCTACGGCCGCGACGCGCCGGTGCTGGCGAGCTTCGAGCGCCCCCGCGTGGCAAACCGCGCCCGCGTGACGAGCGAGGAAGTCGTCCCGATCATCGACGACTTGCAGACGTCTTGACCGGGGTGGTGCGGCGGGATGACCGGCTGGTCCCTCAGCCTTGAGGGCCGGCCTCTATGCTGAGAGCTACCCCAATCTTAAGCCGACCTCAGTTTTAAGCCGATCCCAACCCTAAGAATCGTCATTGCGAGCGTAGCGAAGCAATTCAGGGCGTATTGCTCTGCCGCCCTGAATTGCTTCGCTACGCTCGCAATGACGAACTCGGGGTGGGGGAATATAACCTAATCGGTTATAAAGTTAATACCAACTAACCCAGACCCAGCTGGTCCGCATAGAGCAGCCGTCCGCCGGAAAGCTGCGACAGGGCGAAGAGGAAGTCGCTGGGCGCCATGGCGAAGCAGCCGTTGGAGCGGCCCAGCCGGCCCCAGCGTTCGACATGGGCTTCGGTGCAATAATCGGCCGAATGCATGACGATCGCCCGGTCGAGCGCATTCGAATTGTCGGGCTCGAGCCCGCCCAGGCGCACCGAGGTGCCGTATTTGCCGGTGTACCATTCCCAAGTGATATAGGCCCCCCGGCTGGTGGCGTTGGAGCCGGGCACGTTCGAAAACCAGTTGAGGAAGCCGTCATGCTCCGGGTCGGAGCCCATGCCGTGGGCCACGCGGAACGATTGCACGGTGCCGTTTTCCAGATGGGCGAAATGGAACCGGGGGATCGACGAATGGACGCCGAAGTCCAGGATCCCGGCGATGTCACGCCGCCACAAGGCATCCCCGGCGCGGGCGACTTCGGCGCGGGCGAGTTCCAGGATCTTCGTCCCGCGCGCGTCGAGCCCGCTGGCCTGCGCGGCGACCCGGGCGGGCAGCGCAAGCGTGCCCGCTGTCGCGGCGGCCGAAACGATGAAGCTGCGCCTGTCCACCCGTGGGTTCCTGCCCTTTGCTTGCACGTCCTGTCTAGCGGGGCGCGGCTTAACCCCCGGTAAACCCTATTCCGCCGCTTCCGCAGGCAGTTCGGCGGCGGCCTCGATCTCCGCCGCCTTCTTCTCCACCAGCTCGACGATATGGTCGAGCATGTCGGCATCGGCCACGTGGTGATCGGTGACGCCGGAAAGATAGACCATGTGCTTGCCGGCGCCGCCGCCGGTGATGCCGATATCGGTTTCGCGCGCTTCGCCCGGGCCGTTGACCACGCAGCCGAGGACGGACAGCGAAAGCGGCGTCTTGATGTGCTGGAGCCGGTCCTCCAGCGCCTGCACCGTGCGGATCACGTCGAACCCCTGGCGGGCGCAGCTCGGGCAGGAGACCACCCGCACGCCGCGCGTGCGCAGGCCGAGCGCCTTGAGGATCTCGAACCCCACGCGCACTTCCTGCTCCGGCTCGGCGGACAGCGAGACGCGGATCGTGTCGCCGATGCCGGCCCACAGAAGGTTGCCCATGCCGATGCTGGATTTCACCGTGCCGCCGATCAGCCCGCCGGCTTCGGTGATGCCGAGGTGCAGCGGGCAATCGACCGCGTCGGCCAGCTGCATGTAGGCGGCGACCGCCAGGAACACGTCGCTGGCCTTCACCGCCACCTTGAATTCGTGGAAATCGCGGTCCTGCAACAGCTTGATGTGATCGAGCGCGGATTCGACTAGCGCTTCGGGGCAGGGCTCGGCGTATTTCTCCAGCAGGTCTTTCTCAAGGCTGCCGGCGTTCACCCCGATGCGAATCGCGCAGTGGTTCGCTTTCGCCGCGTTGACCACTTCGTTGACGCGTTCGGCCGAACCGATGTTGCCCGGGTTGATCCGCAGGCAGGCGGCGCCGGCATCGGCGGCTTCCAGCGCGCGCTTGTAGTGGAAGTGGATGTCCGCCACGATCGGCACGCGCGCGGCGCGGACGATCTGCTTGAGCGCCGCGGTGCTTTCCACATCGGGGCAGGAAACGCGGATAATGTCCGCCCCGGCATCCTCGCAGCGGCGGATCTGGTCGATCGTCGCCTTCGGGTCCGACGTGGGCGTGTTGGTCATCGTCTGCACGCTGATCGGCGCATCGCCGCCGACCGGCACGTTGCCGACCATGATCTGGCGGCTGGGCCGCCGGTGAATCGTTCGCCAGGGGCGGATTTCGTTCATTTCAGCGCGTCGTTTCCTGACAGGTGTTGACACATCTGACACTGTCCAAGGGCAAATGTCACTTTGGCCTCGAAATGTCACCTTGCGGTTCGAACCGTCACCTTAGGCGGCGGCAATCGGCGGTTTCATGACAGCAGCCATCGCGCGCGCCCTTACCAGCTTTGCGCCTCGTAGGAAAAGGTGGGTTTACGGCGGGTGAAGGGCACTACATCCTCGTGAGACAAGCGAGGGCGGTGGTGGTGCGGCTGATGGCCGATTTTCAACGTGGGCTTTCGATCATTGCAGATATCGCCGTCAAACGGCACAAACATACCTATGAGTAGGGAAGGCAAGCTTTTTTTGGCCTATTCGGTCGTTGCGATGCGGCTTCTCTTGACTCTTCTGTTCGTGCCGGTCTGCTTGGTTGCCGCATATGCGTTGTTCGTCGGCATTACGTTCGGGTTTAATCTTTGGAACCCGAAGCATCCTGTGGTTACAATCGTTTGGTTAGGTATCGTGGCTTCGCCTGTGTGGTTCTACGGGTTACTCGTTTGGTCCGCGAAGTCTGAACGCAGGATCATAATTTTCTTTGGTCTGACGTGCGCAGCACTGTTGGCGGGGATCGCGCACTACGTGACTCACTAGTGGAACTATTGTCGTCCACTTTCCATCCATCGCGTACATCTTCGAGCTGGGAAGACCCGGGTCACGCCGCCCGCACCACGCACGCCACGAAACCGTCCGATCGGGCGAGCATGGCGCCCGCAGGGCCGATGCCGCAGCGTTCGGCGGTTTCCGGCGAGAGCCTGACGGTTTCGTAAGGCCCGCTTTCGGGAACCGCGTCGGGGCCGGCCAGCCACACGGGGGCGTTCACGGCACAATCGAGCGTGGAGCGGCCGTCTTCCAGCCAGGCGTGGGGCACGCGGGCGCCGGGGCGGCCGCGGGTGTGGTCGGGGTGGAGGCAGGCGGGCTCATCCTCGCGGCGGCCTTCGGCCACGGCGTTCGAGCGGTAGAACTGGCCGATCTCCATCGTCAGCTCGTCCAGCAGCTCGGGCGTATCGGGGCCAATCTCCTCCGGCGTGACGCGGCGGATGTAGCGGGCATAGGCCTGCTCCACGGTAAGCTGGCCGACCGGGCGCCGTTCCGCCTCGTAGCTGTCGAGCAGGGTCTCGTCCGCCTCGCCGTTCAGCACGGCGGCCAGCTTCCAGGCGAGATTGGCCGCGTCCTGCACCCCGGTATTGCCGCCGAAGCCGCCGGTGGGCGGGACGACGTGCGCCGCGTCGCCGGCGAGGAACACGCGGTGTTGGCGATAGGCTTCGGCGCATTCGGCGGTCGCCTTCCACGTGGCGACATCCTCTATCTCGATGGCCAGATCGGGCACGCCGACCGCCGAGCGGACCAGCGCCACGCAGCGTTCGGGCGAGGTATCGCCCGCGACATCGGTGGCGCCCGGCAGCGACAGGTCACCCAGCGTGTTGACCGCCAGGAACCCGCGCGTGCCCCCTGCCTCGAAGCGGAAGAAGCCGCGCTGGTCGGCATTGGCGACGTAGATCACGCCAAGCTGGCGCCCGTCGAGCCAAGGGCGGCAATCGGCCTTGAAATAGATCGTGATGCTGTCCGACAGCAGGCCTGGCCCGTGCATGGCGATATTCAGCGCCTGGCGCACCGCGCTGCGATTGCCGTCCGCCGCGATCATCCATTTCGCGCGGGTCCGCCAGGTTTCGCCGCTGGCGAGATCGCGCAGCTCGGCCACCACGTGGTCGTCGAACTGTTCGAACCCGATCAGCTCGGTGCGATAATGCAGGTCGGCCCCCAGTTCGGCCGCGCGGCGATGCAGCAGCGGCTCCAGGCTCTGCTGGGTCATGAAGAACCGGCGGCAGGCACTGTAGGGTTCCACCCCGGCGTTGATGCTGTCCACGAAGCGGGCCAGTTCCCGCCCGGCGAGCGATTCGACTAGGTTGATCCCGCCGTCCGGCCCGAACTGTTCTTCGGAAGCCTCGCGGATCGCAGGCTCCAGCCCGATCCGGCGATAGGCTTCCATCGTGCCGATGTGGAAATAGCCGGCACGCGGGTGGATGGAGGTGCCGGCGTGCTTTTCCACCACCGTGGCGGATATGCCGTGATGGCCGAGGAACGCCGCCGCCGAGAGCCCCACCAGGCTGCCGCCCACGATGAGCACATCGTCTTGCGCCGGTCCGCGTGCCGCCATTGCCCCGCTCCTTCTCGCCCCGGCGCGCATCCTATGCTCTTCCGGCGGCGGAGCAAGTCGGCCCCGGCGCCGATGCGTTCCGTCTATCCAAGCGCGCGCGCCGTCCGTAGATGCGGGGATGCCGGGCGCGGGCGCCCGAGGCGGCAGGAGGTACGATGGAGGATTCGGGAGCCGGATTCGTCTTGCGCGACGGCTTCCTGCTGCTGGGCTTCGCGCTGGCCTGCGTGCTGCTGTTCCGGCGGCTGGGGCTGGGCGCCACGCTGGGCTACCTCCTGGCCGGCGTGATCGTCGGCCCGCATGTGCTGGGCCTCGTCGGCGATGCCGAG
>JAFKFN010000035.1 GCA_017308255.1 Altererythrobacter sp.
CGGAATCGTTTGGCACCTCGATGTCGGCTCATCACATCCTGGGGCTGGAGCAGGTCCCAAGGGTTTGGCTGTTCGCCAATTAAAGTGGTACGTGAGCTGGGTTCAGAACGTCGCGAGACAGTTTGGTCCCTATCTGCCGTGGGCGTCGATTGTTGAGAGGAGTTGCCCCTAGTACGAGAGGACCGGGGTGAACGTACCTCTGGTGTACCTGTCATTGCGCCAGCAGTGCCGCAGGGTAGCTATGTACGGACGGGATAACCGCTGAAAGCATCTAAGCGGGAAGCCTCCCTCAAGATTAGCAATCATCGAGTCGTGATAGACCATCACGTTGATAGGCCGGGTGTGGAAGCGCAGTAATGCGTGGAGCTAACCGGTCCTAATAACTCTGTTCGCGCTTGTAGAATCCCACCATCAACGACAGGCCTGCCTGTTGTTGGAGGATTTTCCAGCCGGATAACGCCTCAACAACGCATCGATTTAACCCGCACCGGCATCATCGAGGAATTCTTCGATGATGCCCACTACGCCGGCTTCATTGCTTGGTGGTCATAGCGCCTGTGACCCACCCGATCCCTTCTCGAACTCGGCCGTGAAACCAGGCAGCGCCGATGGTACTAACGCTCAAGCGTTGGAAGAGTAGGACGCCGCCAGGCATTGCAGCCGGCGTGGTACGCGGAAAACCCATTCACTTTGTCCTCCCTTTCGAGGGAGGAGCCCCGGACCCATAGGTCCGCAAGGCCGACCGGCCGCCCGCAGCGCCGGAGGCGCGAGGATGCCACGGCCCCCTATTAGGCCACCGGCGCCTGAGGCTAGCGAACAATCTTATCGCGGGGTGGAGCAGTCCGGTAGCTCGTCAGGCTCATAACCTGAAGGTCGTTGGTTCAAATCCAACCCCCGCAACCACCATTCCAGAACGATCCTTACGCCCGGCCCCTTGAGGGCCGTTTTTGTTTTTGGGCGCGCCGGATCGTTCGCGATGGTCCAGCTGCTCGCCAGACTAAGCGTGAAACGAATGAGAATGCGCGCATCGGCGTGCGTAGATCCTCATCGTGCGACATCCGTCTTGGGGAAGATGCGCAAACCGAGCTGCGCGAGGATCAAGGCAGTGCCCTTGTCGTGATCGGGAAGGCTGATCTCCTCGAAACGCAGCTCCTTCAGGACACGGGCGATCAAAGCCCCGTCAGCAAACGCCATGGGTTCCTTTTCCTCTTCGGCGATCACCGACCGGGACAGCGTTCCAGGTGACGAGGGCTCCAGCATCAACACCGCGCCGCGCCCTGCCGCGCCGATCTCCTTCAATGACTGACGCATGCGCTCCCGTGCGCTCCAAATTCCGAGCTGTTCGGGCAGCGATATCGCTGGCTGCAGCCGAATGAGGCCCGGTCCGGCCCGGCTGTCGGCATCATGGACGAGCGCCAGGACCTCGCGCCCGTCGACCAGGCTCCGATAGATGATCGCGCGGAGAACGCCGCCCGTCTCGGGTTCGAACAGGTCTTCCCTCACGCGCTCCAGTTGCCTGTCGAAATTGCAGCGATAATCGAGCAACTCACGGCTGCCGACGACGGGGATGCCGAACCTGCCACCGAAAGCCAGCAGCCGCTGCAGTGGCGCCTTGGCGCCATCCTCGTCGAGCACGGCGCAGAGAGTCGCCGGGCCGGCAAGGCCGGCGAGCCGGCAGAGATCCACCGCCGCTTCGGCTGGCCCGGGCAGCGTGAAAACACCACCCTCGCTGGCCAACAAGGGAAAGATGTGCCCTGGAGAGATAAGGTCTTCCGGCCCACTCGCGGGATCGGCGGCAACCCGCACGGTTCGCGCGCGATCGGCGGCAGAAATGCCCGTGGACACGCCGTCGCGGGCTTCGATGGATACGGGCGCCTCGCGCCCACTCGGGCCGAAGCGCCGATGCTGCATGGGCAGTTGCAACCGCTCGAGATCGGCTTGCTGGATGACGAGACAAACCACGCCGCGCCCATGCGTCGCCATGAAATTCACGGATTCCGGCGTTGTCAGGCGCGCGCTCACCACGAGATGGCCGATCGGATCTTTATCGTCTCCGGTGACGACGATCGCCATGCGACCTTCCCGGACACCGTCCAACGCGGACTCCACGACGCCGCGCGAGCGGCCTTCTCGGCCCAGGCGCCGGTAATCGGGCAGCAGTTCCTCCGCTTCGGCTTCCGTCATGGCAACTGCAAGCCGTCTCCTGCCGCGGTGCGGCAGAAGCGCCCGTCCAGATAAACGAGGCAATCGGTGCTGTGCGTGTAACGCGTGCTTCGCACCAGCCCGCGGACGATGGCGTGTGTGCCGAACGTCTGGACGTCACCGACGTCGCAAATGATGGTCGCGATCGCATTGCGATAGATCGGCACGCGATCCGGATGCTGCTCCCAATGATCGGCTTGGAACCGGCTCTCGGGCGCGGCCGCCGCAAAGTTTCTGCACGCCTCCTCTTCCCCGGCGCCGATCAGGTTGATGCTGAAGCGGCCATGCTCAAGCAGCGCGGGCAGAGCCGATGCCGAGCGGTTGATCGCCAGCAGCATGGAGGGCGGCTCGAAGCTGAGCGACATGACCGCGGTCATCATCAGGCCCCGCGGCATGCCATCGCGATCGACCGTTGCCACTATCGTCACGGCTGCTCCCAGGCGCCGCAGCGCGTGGCGGAAGTCTTCCACCTGCAACGGCGCGGGACCCTCCTTGGGATCCGCAGGACATGGAGCAGGGGCGTCCGTGAGCATTTTGCGCGGAAAGTCGAACAATCTCAAAGATGGGCCCGCCTCGCGTTGGAAGAAGGCAGCGAACGGGCACATTTAAAGCCACGATGATGTCGCCAAGGCTTGGAAAATAGTGCCGACTTTTGTTCTCGAATATATATTTCGCCCGGCATCGCTTTCGGCTTGCATATCCGCGCTGCCCCAGTTTCAATCGCGTCCGAGAGGACCGGATGAGAACCGCGGAAAAGATCTACAGCGCATCGGTGAGCGAGGATGCAACGGCAGCCCGGCTTGCCGAAAAGCTGGCCCGGCGGATGGAAGACGAGATCGCCACCAGCAACGTTCCGGTGGGCGAAGTAATGGGATCGCTTCGCGAATTGTCAGAGCATTATGCCGTCGGCCGGGCAGCTGCGCGGGAGGCGGTCGCCCTGCTCGAACGTCGCGGCCTCGGCCGTTTGCGGCCCGGTCCCTGCGGCGGCTTTATCGTGGCCCAGCCCGATACCGACACGATCGGGCTGGAGCTGGCCAATGCGTTCCGCATTGCGGGCGTCACTCGCAACCACTTGCTGGACGCGCGGGAGGCTGTGGATTCGACAGCGGTCTATCTTGCTGTGTCGTCGCGGCGGGGCGAACCCACGGCGGCTGCGCTTGCCGTTCCGCGGGAGGGCGACAACGGCCTGTCCTGGCACATGCAGACCCGCACAGCTCTTGCCGGAATGAGCGGGGAGCCGGTGGTGCAGTTGTTCGCCACCTGTCTCAACGAATTGACGGACGAGTTCGACGCTTCCCTTCCCGGCGCGCGCGACTGGTGCGCGAAGGCGGGATCCCATGCCAGAACACTGACGGAGGCCGTGGCGGCTGGCGCCGTCGACATCGCCATGGCCGAGGTCGATGCGCTCAACAGCGATCTCGTGACGTGGCTGCGCAACGGCAGCGATCTTCTTCCCCTGCCGGTTATCGATACCAGGTGGCAGGAAGACGACCGCACGCTTGCCGCGCTGGTGGCACGGCGCCTCGCCGCGCAGATCCTGCGCGATGGGTGCCCGGGCCAACGTCTGGGCTCGGAATGGGACCTCTGTGAACGGTTCAGCGTAAGCCGGGCGACCCTGCGCCAAGCCATCCGACAATTGCAGGACAGCGGGCTTGTCGAGTGTCGACGGGGCAGAGGGAACGGGCTGGTCGTGCGCAGTCTGCACGCCACGGGCGGCATCCGCCTCGTCCTTGCTTTCCTGATCGGCCGGCAAATGGACCCGAAGGTGGCCGGGACGATCCTCTTCCAGCTCAATCGATTTGTCCCCGCGCTGGCGGTAAGCCGGGCGAGCCGAAAGCAGCGTGCCGAACTTGAAAAGCTTCTCACGAAAGTTCAGCGCCGCGACCAGATCGATCGCTACGATCTGCTGCGCCTGGTCCAGTTCGTGTCGCAGCTGGCGGACAGCCCGATCATCGATTTGTTCTCCCGCTGTCTCGCGGCATACGAAGCCCGCTTCCATCCCTTCCTGATCGAGCGCCTGCCGGTCAGCATGCAAACCGAGTATTTCGACCTGTTGCGCCGTCTGCTCGACAGGATGGACGGCCCCGGCACCGAGCACCTCGATTGGGCCAAGCGCGAATCCGCCCAGGTCATGCTGCACATGAGCCGCGATCGGCCGATCTGACCGACGCCGCCCGGCTCAGGCGGGCGTCTCCTCCTCCTTCGGATCATAAAGATCCCGCCGCAGGCTGCGCGCGGCGAGGAGGTAGTGGAACGCGGCCCAGACGAACACGCCAAGCACGCTGATCAGCGCGAAGCGCAAGCCATCGGCCGAGGCGGAGAGGCACGCCCCGTCGAGCGCGGTGCCGATCCCATCGCTTCCCCGCCCACCGGGGCACGAGGCCAGGAAATTTCCCCCAGTGAACGAACTGGAGGCGAACCTGTCGCTGAGAAAACCCACGACTGTTGGGCCGAGCCCCGCGCCGAGCACGCCGATCGCCAGCGCGCCGACAGCTGACGTCGTGGCCCGCATACGGGGACCGGCCAGGTTCTGCATCGATGCCCACGTCGGCGCCATGAACGTGGCGAGCGCCATGTTGCCGAAGAAGATGAACGCCAGCGAGAGATAAAGCTCGTGGCTGATGAAGGCCCCGAAATAGATCGGGATGCAGATCACCATGCCAAGCGCCGGGCCCCACAGCGTCCAACGAATGTCCCGCTTGCCCAGCGCATCGAAGCCGAATCCGCCCAGCAGCATACCGATGCCGTTGGAAAAGAAGCTCACCACGCCGAACAGGACGCCTATCGTGGCCAGTGGAACGTCGAAGCCGCGCAGGTAGAACGGCAGCACGAAGTTGGCGATGGCGTTCATCGTGAAGCTGACGATCACGAAGCCGGCAAGCAGATGGCGGAACGCCCGTTTGGCGAACAGATAGCGCAGAACTTCCCTCAGCGACGGCACGGGTGTCGCGACGGCGGCCTTTGCCGTGCCATCGACGAGGCCGCGCGGCGGTTCTCGCAAGGTGAACAGGATCAGCAGGGCCACGATTATGCCCGGCACGCCCATGACGTAAAAGGCTTCCCGCCAGCCCCAATGGCTCGCGACGATGCCGCCGGCCGACTGCCCCAGCAGGAAACCCAGCGGTGAACCGAGCAGGATCAAGGAAAACACCGATGCGCGGCGGCTGGGCGGATAATGGTCGGAAACGAGGGAATTGGTGATCGGCTGCGCGCCTGCTTCGCCCACGCCCACCCCGATCCTGCCCAGCAGCATGGTTGTGAAGCTCGTAGCGAACCCGCAGGCCACCGTCATCGCCGACCACACGGCGATGCAGGCGGTCAGGAGCCGTGTCCTGCGCATGCGTTCGGCCAGCATCCCCAGGGGAATCCCCAGCACCGAATAGAGGATCGCAAAGCCCAGCCCCTGAAGGATGCCGAGATCGGTATCGGTGAGGTGCAGGTCTTCCTTGATCGGCTGGGCCAGCACCGCGAGGATCGCCCTGTCGGCAAAGTTGAAGATCGACACCAGCAACAGGACGAAGACGAGCCACCGCTTGTAACCATCGCGCAGCAGCGGGTGATCCTCCGCCGCTGCCGGCCGCTCTGCTGCCGGCGCCGCCATTTCGGCGCTGGGGGAAACGGCCGTCATCGGCCTGCCGGCAGCAGGAAGAGAGCTTGCGCGATCGGCTGCGGCATTGTTTCCATCCCCATCCCATTACGTATCCGGCCAGGCGCCGCCTGCTTTGCGGATCGGTGTCGGCGCCTTGGTGACGGCTATTCCGCGGCCTGCCGCTGTTCGGCGTGCGGCACCACCGCCACGTTGTGGGCCTGGAGCCGTGGGAGCACCTCCTGGCCGATCCGGCGGATCTGGTTGAGGTACATCTCGTGCGGGATGTCGCCGCGGTTGCAGACCAGGAGGACATTGTTGGCCCCGGCGTCGTCGCATTCCGCGATGATCCGTTCGACCACTTCATCGGCCGATCCGATCGGCATCTGCTGCGCCGCGCCGCGAACGGTATCGATCGTCCACTCGTTGAAGACGGTGTCATCTTCCGCCAGCGTACCCTTTGCGCCCTGGCGCAGATGTTCGAAGGCTGTGCTGCTGTAATAGCCCTGCTTCTTCACGTCCTCCTGCCACACCTGATCGTAGCGCAGCAGGGTGTTGAACAGGTACATCAGGTGGGGCCCGTACTCTTCCACCGCCTGGTCCTTCGAATCGGCGACGTAGCAATCCACCATGATGCTGATCTTGTTGGGGTCGACGGTGCGGCCGTATTTCGCCTGGCACTGCGCGAAATAGCGGATCGTGTCCTCGCGCATCGGCCCTGGGAAGATGCCGGGCGTGATCGCGGCATCGTGTGCCGCCGCCCATTCGATGGTTTCCTTGGAGCCCGTCAACGGCACCCACACCGGCGGATGCGGTTGCTGCATCGGGCGCGGCCAGATCGATACGTCGTCGAACTTGTAGAACTCTCCGTCGAAGGAGAAGCGGTCATCCGTCCAGGCGCGGCGCATCACCTCGAAAGCTTCGTTGAAGCGGCCGCGCGATTCGCTCATCGGCACGTTGAAGATCTTGTACTCGCGCGGCGCCCCCCGGCCCACGCCGGCGATCAACCGGCCATTGGTCATGCAGTCCAGCATGGCCAGTTCCTCGGCCAGCCTCAGAGGCTCGTGGATCGGCAGCAGGTTGGCGTAGATGAGGATTTTCAGCCGCTCGGTAACCTGGGAAAGCGCCGCCGCCATGAGGTTGGGGGAATTGCCCAGCCCGAAGGGCGTGCCGTGGTGTTCGTTTATCGCGACGCCATCGAAGCCCTGCTTCTCCAGTTCTATCCAGGCTTCCACATGGTTTTTATACGTATGGAATGCCACAGAAGGATCGAAATGATCCCTAACAAGACGCGGCATTTCACCATTCGTGCGAAAATGATCGAGATTTTCGCCGTAAGCAGTCCAGTCAAACGCAAAGACTTGCATTTCAATATCTCCGAATATCGGCTTGCCTTACTTTGCGGGACATATATCATTACCGCAATATTTGGCACGAAAGGGGTGTTGGTGATGAAAAAGACGTTCGTCGCGCTTGTGAAGCGCACCGAAGCGTGGGATCATTCCAGAGAGGCGCATGAGCAGGACGGCTTTGCCGATCATGCCGCCTACATGGGCGGGCTGGAGGCGGAAGGCTTCATCGCCATGGCTGGGCTGCTGCAGGAAACGAGCGACGTATTGTTCATATTTCTGGCGGACAGCGAGGATGAAGTGCGCGCCCGCCTGGCTGAGGATCCCTGGCAGAAGGACGGGCACGCCCGCCTCGTCAGGCTGGAGGAAGCGCATTTCCGCATCGGTGCGCCCGCCGGCGCCGCGCCCGGCTGAGGCCCGCCGCCGGGCGGTTGCGATGAAGATCCCCGGCCGAACCTTCATCCGAAGACCGCGATGGTTCTGACTTCGAAGCTCTGCCGCTGGGGTGAGCCGGGCTGGCTGGTCGGATCGACGACGGCGGTGTGCCCGGCCATCTTCCAGTCGGAGTTCGCGCTGTCGAAAAGGCGGAACACCAGCGCCTCGTCCGGCTGCATGTCCGGATAGTAATACCACGCGTGCCGGGGATTGAAGGCCATGTTGAGGCCCGCCGGCATGTCATCGCGAAAGCCGCCTTCGGGCTTCCCCAGCGATACGCGCAGGAAATCGCTCTTTTCCACGCTGCGGGCGTCGCACACGGCCAGCGGCATGTTCTCCACCGGGATCGTTCCGCGCCAGACGTTGACGTTCATGATCCGCTTGCCGGCGAACTCCTCCATGCGCTCGGGAACCAGGCGGCCGAGCCATTGACGCAGTGCGGGCTCGTTGAAATCGACGTGGGCACTGAGCGCCGGCCCCCCGCCCTTGGCGTCCTCGCCGCCGCGAAGGATGCCCATGAAGGCATAGACGTGGCTCGCCCCTGTGAGCTCCTTCACGATCCGGCAGACTTCCGGATAGTACCGCTTCTCGAAATCTTCCTTGTCGGCAAAGTCGACATCGGTCGCATGTCTGACGAGCGTAAAGCCATGCGTATCGAACGCGGTATCGGCCAGCCGGGCATTGCGGACCCTGGCGTCGTGGTCCTCCATCGCGAACGAATAGCTGCCGTTCTTCTCGATCCAGCCGCCGTCCGCCGCGCGTTCCGAATAGCGGACGAACGTGTCGATATAGGCGGGAGCCGTGCCGACAACTGTAGCTGCACTTTCCAAAGGTCATCTCCCAACGACCAGTTCCGGCGATCGCGTGTTCAGCCGCCGCCCGCTTGCCGTCAGGGTGAATTTGCCCGGCAAGTCAGGTAAAAATAGTGCCGACATTGCGCGACAGGTCTGCCGCCGCGCCCCGCCGCCACCGCGTATCCGTCAGGGCAGGGCCGTTTCGATCATGTCGGCCGTTTCCTGAACCGCCACGTGTTGAAGATCGTGGGTGTAGGGCATTTCCTCCACCCGCCAGCCGCCGCGCTGGCGGAGCCGTTCGGCCACCGGGCGGAACGTGTCGTTCGGATAGCCGGTAGCGACGACGTAGGTCTTCTGGGCGATCCGTTCGAGCGCGCCGGTCAGCCTCACCTTCTCGTCAAAGCAGTGGACCGATTGCGGGGTGCGGCGGTCCTCGTAGGATGCGCGCGCCTCCGCCGTCATGTGTGTGTTGAAGCCCACAAGGTTGATCCTGGGGGGCGGGACCAGATAGTCCTCGCCCTCGGGGGGCAAGTGCGGTTCGCCCGGGACCAGATCGTTCAGGGACTGGCCGTTCTCGGGGCAGAACGCATCGAGGTACATCAGCGACTGGACGACCCCTTCGGGTATCAGTTCGGTCGCCTGCGTTACCGGCATGCCGCCATAGGAATGGCCGACCAGGAGGATGTTCTCCAGCGCTTCGAACTTGATGACATTGGCGATATCCAGCGCATGGAGCGACACGTTGACGTCCGGATGGGTCAGGTGCTCGCGCTCTCCCAGGCCGGTCAACGTCGGCGTGAACACATAGTGGCCCCGATCGCGCAGCTCGTCGGCAACATTGCGCCAGCGCCAGCCGCCGACCCATGCGCCGTGGACGATTACGATCGTTGCCCGTTTCCTTGCCATTTCCAGCCTTCTCCCGTTTTCCGCCTTTGCCTAGCGACCCGGCGGGCGCAAAATAGTGACGATAATTGGCCTAGACCGGGGCGCCTTGCGCCTGCAGCTCCAGGATTCGATGGCGATAGGGCCGAACGCCGAGCCAGTAGGTGATCGCGGTCGCGGGAAAGAGCACCGCTGCACTCGTCGCGATCGCGTAGCGCAACTGCGCTTCGTCGCCGAACACCACCTGCGTCAGAAACGCGAAAAAGGTCGGCCCGATCGCCTGGCTGAGCGCCAGCACGATGAACAGATAGATCGCCGTCATCTGCCCGCGCATCTCGTTGGGGGTGATGATCTGCAGCGCGGTGTTGAGCGAAGGCGCGGCGACCAGCATCAGCGCCGGCCCCAATCCGAAGAGCGCCAGCGCGAGATAGGGGGAAGGCATCAGCGGCGCCGCGATCATGATCGGGGCAGCGATCGTCAGGCCGATCGCCATCACGCGCATGTTGGTATCGGCATGGCCGCGCTTGCGCAGATATTCGTTGAACCACACCGCGCCGAACAGCGCCGGGCCTGCCAGCCCGAGGCTGATAAGCCCTGAATAGAGCCCGATCGTCGCCGGGTCCCAGCCGAAAGTGCGGGTATAGAAGGCCGCGGTCCACGCGCCAACCCCCATCATGTGAATGGAGGTGAAGCTGAGGCCGAGGAACATCGGGCCGTACACCCGCTTGTGGTGCCACAGGTAGGCGATCACGCCGCGCAGAGTCGCCCCTTGCGGCCTGGTCCCTGCAACCAGCTTGCTGTGCCCGCGGCGCTTCGGCTCCGCCATGCTCATGACCAGCAGCGCGATCGGAATACCGACGAGGCCCGTGCCGATGAACACCAGCTGCCAGTCACGCAGGATGCCGACCAGCGGCAAATCGATCGTCGGCAGGCCGGTCAGGATGTAGAACAGGAAGGCGCCGAGCAGCAGCGACAGCGCGTTTCCGCCTTGCAACCCGGCGTTGTAGATCGCGATGCCGCGCGGCAGCTTTTCAGGCGGAAAATAGTCGGCGAGCAGCGAATACGACAGCGGACCATTGATCGATTCCCCCGCGCCGATGCCGAAGCGTGCCGCGAAGAACTGCCAGAAGGTCGAAGCGAGGCCGCTGGCGGCGGTGGCCAGGCTCCAGATCACGACCGAGATCGTCATCAGCCATTTGCGGTTGTATCGATCGACCAGTCGCGCGGCCGGGATGCCGACGAGCGCATAGAACAGCACAACCGAGAAGCCGAGCAGGTAACTCATCTGCAGATCGGTCAGCTGGAGATCGCGCTTCACCGGCTCGACCATCAGCGTCATGACGCCGTTGTTCAGCATCGCGCACATCTGCGCGGCGGCGAGCACCCAGGCGGCATAATAAGCCTGCCGCAGCGGGGGCCACGGTTCGTCAGCGGGGGAAGGAAGCGTCGCCTTGATCCCGGCGGCGGCAATGTCGTTCACGCAGTTTCTCCCCCGGCGATCAATTGCCATATTCCGGAACCGCTGCGTCCGGCCTGCTGGCACCGTTCCAGTGCTCCGCGATCCGGCCATCCGTTATGCGGAACATGTCGAACAGTGTGGTGGTGTAAGTCTTGCCCGCCCGGTGCGGGTGGGGATGCTCGCGCCCGTAAACCAGCACCACCAGGTCGCCCTGCGCCAGCACGGTGACGAGCGGGGCATCGATGGCCTGCGCCACCGGCTTATCGGGCTGCCCGGCAAGCCGACGCTTGAGGGCGGGAAGGCCGGAGCCGAAATTCGGATCGTGTTCGATGTATCCGCCGGCGAAATAGCGATCGGCCAGATCCTCTCGACCGGCCTGGATCACTTGCCGCCAGGCATCGAAGACGAAGCGCTTGTTGCCCGCCAGCACCGGGTCTGCGGCTTGCAGCAGCGCAAGCTGCGCGGAGCCCACGGCGCCTGTCACCGGCTGAGGACCACCCGACTCGGGAGGAAGGACATCCGCTCCCGGGGCCGTCTGAACCGAATGCCAGTGCTCCGCCAGGCGGCCTCGCTCAGCGCGGAACAGGTTGAAGTGCGTGGTGATGTACCGTCCGTCTCCCGAGGCCAGGGCTTGTTCTTCCGCCAGGGCCATGACCACCAGATCGCCTTCGGCGAGGATCGTCACCAGCGGCGGCGAGACCAGGGCGGGTATCTCGCGACGCGGCACGGCGGAGAAGATCGTCTTGAAGGCGTCGCGCCCGGTCGGCAGCACCGGACTGTGCTGGATATAATCCGGCTGGAGCAGGTCGTCCGCCACTTCCACATGGCCGGCGTTGACGACGCTGCGCCACATGTCGAACACTAGGCGCTTGTTGGCCGCGAGCGTCGCGTCCTCATCGTCGAGGAGCGATAGCGGGTCGGGATGGCCGGTGACCGGTACGGGGCCCGGTTCTGCGAGGCGGGGTGGTGGAGCCAATGCGACATCCTGCGAGCTGGCGGCGGCGAATGCCGCCCCGGAGCCTGGAAACACGGTGGCTGCCAGAGCGAGCCACACACCTTGCCGCACGAGGAGGCCTTTTCTCGCCCGGCGCATGGGGCTCACCCTGGTCGAAGGCGATCGCAGGCCGAAACGAGGCGTGGCCGCTGCCTCGCTCGATCTCCTCGTCATTCTCACCCGCGGCACCGGGGACGTCAGAATTTTTTTCCGACCTGTATCTGGAATACCCGGCCAAGCGGGCTGCCGTACGTTGGATCGAACCGGATGGCGGTGCCTGCCAGCCCGGCCTGATTGACAACCAGCGGCGGATCCGCGTCGAAAAGGTTCTGAATGCTGAAGATCACGTTGAAATTGTCCGTCATCCAGGAATGCCCGGAATCGCCCGTGTCGAAACCCAGCGTAAGGTCGAACGTCGTGTAGGAATCGATGCGCGAGTAGGACGGATCCACGCCGATCGGCAGCTGCTGCGGGTCGATCTTGTAGGAATTCCGGAAGTTCACGAAGCCGTTCGCGAATACCCGCCCGAAATCGAATTCCCGCTCCCAGCCCAGTTGTCCGCGGCCCTGGAATGCCAACGGATAGCCCACCTCGTTGACCTCCTCGATCAGGGGCGCGCCGGGAAGAGGGGAGACCTTCCAGCCGAGATTATAGGTCGCGACCGCACCAAGGTTCCACCGGTTCGCGCCGGTGTCGAACGAATAGGCGACGTTGAAATCGAACCCGTCGCCCACTGTCTTTCCGGCGTTGATCCTGCGACCGCTGACAAGGGCCAACACGTTTGCGGGCGCGGTTGGCGGGCCGAACAGCCCCCCGCGCTCGCCCCCTGTGTTGTAGCAGGTTATCATCGAGTCATAGAGCGCCTGGGTGGTCACCTGCTGGCCCAGCACGGCGGCGCAAGCCGGATTGGCTGAATCGATCGTCGGGAAATTTCCGAAGAACGCGGTGGGGTTGTTGGCCGCAAGCTCGGGGAACAGTGCCGGGTTATAGATGATCTGCGAATTGTAGATCTGCTGGTTGATGGCGTTCACGCTGCCGACATTGAAAGCTGGCGTCGAAACCTGCCCTTCGTAGCTGATCCACCAGTATTTTGCGGAAACGCTCAGCCGGGGAAGCGCGGCGGGCGTCCAGTCCGCTCCGATCGCATAGCTTTCCGAGGTTTCGGGTTTGAGATCACGGTTGGCGCCGCCGATCGACTGATAGATCGCGCCGAACGGGATGCTCTGGCAGGCGCCGCAAATCGAGCTGGAAATCTGCGCGCCGGAGGTCACCAGAGGTATGACCCCGGTCTGTGAGAACGGATCGTTGTCGGCAAGCCCCGGTGCGCGAAACGACGTTCCCCAGCTGCCGAATATCTTCAGGTCTTCGACGGGCCTCCAGTTGATCCCGATGCGGGGATTCGTCGTGGAGCCGGCATCGCTATAGTCGTCGTAGCGCAACGAGCCGTTGACCTGCAATTCGTAGAGGCCGGGAATGCTCGCCTCCGGCGAGACCAGCGGCACGAACAGCTCGCCGAAGACCGACGAAATGCTGCGCGGATTGAAATTGTTGCCCCCGAAGTTGTTCTGGTTGAGCAGCGAACTCTCGTACTGCTCGAAGCCGACCGCCAGCTTCACATCACCGGCCGGCAGCGAGAACAGGGGCCCGTCCGCGGTGGCCGCATAGACCTGCATCTCGTACTTCGTGCGGTTGATCAGCGAATTGCCCCGCGCAAGGATGGCGGCGGCCGTCGCCTCGTCGGTGCACTGGAAGGCGGTGGGATCACAGAAGAAGTTGAAGGTCGCGAAATCGGGGGCAGGCGCCCCGCCGGTTTGCGTGGTGACCGAAGGGGCATCGTGTGTCCCGGCGTAGGCCGAGAACCGCGCCGACCAGTCGTAAGGCAGGTCGATGTCGAGACCCCCGCCATACGTCCAGGTCTCCGTCGTGCCCGTGCGCATCGGCGGGCCGATGTCGTACACCGTGCTGTAGGCGACGGCGAGCGAACCGGTCGCGCATTCGGCAACCAGTTGGGCCGGCCCGGTGACCACTCCGCCAGCGTAGTGGCTCGGGTTGCATGGGCTGAAGGGATTGCTGTTGGGAATTCGCGGCAGCTGTCCCAGGTTGGTAACCCGGTTGCTTGTCGAGGAGTTCGGCCCCCTGATCGCGAAATCGCGATGCACATAAAGGGCATCGCCGAACACCCGCAGCCAGTCCGTCAGATTTTGCTCGAAGTTCACGGAGAACCGATCGGCCTTCACCTCCGGGATGACCTCGATCCCGTTCCAGGTATTGAAGAAGTTCGGCGTCGAACGGAGATCCGACAGTGTCAGGCGGTTTCCGTCCTGGCCGGCCGGAATACCGTAGTAAGTCCCATTGACCACGACATTGCCCGGCGCGGAATAGAGCGCTGACGGCGGCCCGCCGTAAGGCGACAGATCGTCGTTGTAGAGATCGGGGCGGGCCGACGCTTCGAAAGCATCCTGATAGGAATGCTGGTAGGAGGCGATGAAGCCGCCTTCCAGGTCGCTTCCTTCGGCCCAGCGGAGCCCGGCGACCCCGGTAACGTACCAGCCTTCCTGGCCGTCGTTCTTGCGGTAGCCGCCCTGGACTTCGAAGGTATCCTCCGGGCGGCGGAGGATGTAGTTTACGGTGCCGGCGATGGCGTCCGCGCCGTAGAGGGCGGAGCCACCGTCCTGCACCACGTCGATCCGCTGGATCATCTGTGCAGGATAGTTGTCGCCGTCGAAGGCGTTCATGTTGCCGCCTTCGTATGGAACCCTGTGGCCGTTCACCAGGCTAAGTGTGGCCCCCACCCCAAGCCCGCGGATGTTCGGGGACTTGTTGAAATTGAACGAGTTGATGGTGTTCGCCTGTTGCGCCTGGCCGCCGGCGTAGTTGTCACCGCCCCCCAGTTTGAGGATCGAGGGGACCGTGTTGAGAACGTCCGCCGTGCTTGTCAGGCCGGTGGCCTGGATATCCTCCTGGCCCAGTTGAACCAGAGCCGTGCCGACGGGGGCCTCACCCCCGATGCGCGTGCCGGTGACCACGATCACGCCTGGGCCGGAACTCTCGGCCGATGTCGGCTCGTCGGCGGGTGCGCCTTGCGCAACGGCGGGGCTGGCGAGAACCAGGAGCGAGGCGCTTCCCACAAAGGCGAAAGCCTGCCTGCGACGCACAGTGCGTATGGGGGTCAAAGTCATCGTCTCCCTCCCGGCAATCTTGCCGTTGGGCGCCTGTCGGCAGCTCCGCCCTCCGCTTTGTGCGGAGCGCGCGGAACAGCCGCATTTTTTGCGCCTTCGTTTGCAGGTGCCGGTCTGGGCCACTCTCCCACGATGAAAATAGTGCTGTGAATTGTCCGGCCGACCGCATCGCGCCGTGGGAGAATCCCTCGCGCGGGCGCATCCCGCCCAATTGTCGGCACTATTTTGCCGGCGGTGAGAGGTCTCAGTCTAGGCTTGGCTCACCGCCATTCGCTGCAGCAAACCTCGCTTCGAGGAGCATGGGCACGCGAAGGTGTCACAAGGGGCCACTGGAAGAGGGACAAGGGCAATCGCGATGGAGATCAATCAACTGCATCCCCTGTTCGTCGGCGAAATCGTGGGCCTTGATACATCCGCGCCGATCACGCCGGAAACCGTCGCCTTCTTCGAGGAGGCCATGGCGAAATACGCCGTTTGCGTCATTCGCGATGCAAGCCTTTCGGATGAGGACCACATCCGCTTCGCCCGGGCGTTCGGCCCGCTCGAACTGGCGCCCCCGGGGCGCAAGCGGATTGCCAAAGAACTCTATGACATCAGCAATCTCGACGACGAGGGGGAGATCATCCAGCCCAAGCCGGACGGAGCGCAACCGGCGGACTTTGAGCTGTTTCATACCGACAGCCCGTTCAACTCGTGGCCCACGAAGTGGTCATTCCTGCTGGCCTACGTGACCCCGCCGGCCGGCGCGGACACGCAGTATGTCGATACCCGCGCCGTCTATGCGGACCTGCCCGACGAGATGAAGGAGCGGGTTGCCGGGCTGACCGTCGACCACGACTTGTTTCGGGCCTTGCAGCGCAATGGGGTGGAATTCGAGGATGAGGCCATGCGCAAGCACTATCCGCGCACGACCCATCCGCTCGTCCGCACCTCGGCCAGCGGGCGCAAGGCGCTCTACATGGGCTGGCATGGTATCGGGATCGAAGGCTGGCCGGAGGCGGAGGCGCAGGCGTTTCTCGACGAGCTGTATCGGTTCGCCACGCAGGACAGGTACGTCTATTCGCACAAGTGGCGGCCCCGTGACATGGTTGTCTGGGACAACCGGTGCACGATGCACAGTGCGACGTCATTTGAACGCTATCGCTACAAGCGCGATCTGCGCCGGGCGACGATCAACGAGTACGGACCGGAAGTGTCCGCAATCGAAGCGAACAAGCGGGAGCCTGAGCCGGCGTGAGCTTCTAGGGCGCGGCCGGCTTGGAGAGCCCCCGGCTGCGCCAGGGGCTCTTATTCACATGACAGGATCCGGCTTACCGGCTTGCCTGGAGGCTCACTCCGGCGCCGGGGCCGTTGCCAAGGATGTCACCCGTGGAGACAAGCTTGACCCAAAGCGAACCGTTGCCCTCATAATACGAGGTGTCGCTGGCCTCGCGCAGGGCATTCAGGCTGGCCCGCGGCGTGCCCGAGGCTGCACTGGTGAAGCCCGGCAGCTCGAAGATCACCCATGAGCCGCTGTCCAGTTCCTTCACGTTGAGATTCACGGAAGGCCGTTCGGTGATCACCTTGATCTCGGTACCCGCGCGTACATTGGTTTCCCCGGTGATGGGGAAATGCTTGTCGTTGCGGCTGAGGACGACGGGGGGCTCCGGCGGGCCTCCGGCGGGGCGGCCAAACGCCGCGCCGGGTCCGCCGGCGCCGGCGGGACCAGGGGCAGCGCCGGGGCGGGCGGCCGGGCCTCGGGGAGGACCCGCGCCGGGAGCGCCGCCGAAGCCGGGGATGCCCGGTCCACCGGGCCCGCCAGCGCCGCCGACAGCCAGGCGTCCGACATCGCCCGTGCACACCGCGGCATTCCAGCTCGGCTTGATCTCACAGGCGTTATCGATCGCGATTCCGGTGCTTTCGTCGTTGATGAGAATGAAGGCGTTGGGGACACCGCCGACCGAACCGTCCAGATCGTGGAACACCGCGGTCTTGTAAGTGCCGTTGCCGTAATCGTCGTTGCTCCACTTGTGCTCCACGGGTGGGAAATACACCGGCTTGGCATTGACGAATTTCGCGCGCTGTATGGTGTTGTTGGAGCTCATTCCAAAGCTGGTGTACAGCAGGTAGGAGATCGCGCCCGTCTTGCGGGTGGCGTTGTCCTGGAAATTCACGAAGGTGACATTGTCCAGGTCATGCCGGTAATCGTAGAATTCGTAGCCACGGATCGGGAAATCCGCGAGTTGGGGCTCCGGCAGGCTGCGGCCGTAAGCCACTTCCTGCGGTGTCCTGGGATTGCCGATATTCGCGCTTTCGCCGACGAACAGCGAATCGACCACTCGCGACGTGAAGGCGGAACGGCCGAAGTTGGCTGACGCATGGGTATAGCCGATCGCGTTGTCGGCTACTCTCAGGTTCTTGAACACGTCCATCTCGCCGCGGGCCCAGAGGCCGCCATTCCGGTTCTTGTAGCTGGTGAAATCCTGGATAACCGTTTCCACCTGGGCGCTGTTCGCATCGGTGGGATCGGCAAGGGCAATATGCCCGCCGGTGGCGAAAGTGCCATCGGGCCGGGGGCCACGGTCGAGCATCAGCCCGTCGAAGTTGGAGTGGGCGGTATTGCCCTTGAATTCTCCCACCGGCGTGCGGCGCGGCCAGATATCCCCGCTGCCTTCCTTGCCGTCGAACGCGCCGGTCGGGTGCTCCGGCAAGGCGAACCAGAACCCGATTTGGTCCGATCCGGCGGCGACGTTGTCGCGATAGATGTTGTCGGGGTTCGTGATCCAGAAAGTCGAGACGTTATTGTCCGAAGGGATCAGGATATCCTTGGCGAGCTGGCCGGAGGTATCGAAGTTCTTGCCGCCCTCCACCAGGAACGGGCCGAGGTTTGTGGGAACGCAGGGTTTGCCGTCGGGATGGCACTTAGTCTGTATGCCGAGGTTGTGGACGATCTGGTTTCCGGTTTCGACGCCGTCTTCGAGGAAGAAGCAGTGGCCCACGGTGTTGAAGGTGACGTTGTTTTCGACCCGCACGTTATTGGTGCCGTGCACGGTGACGCAGCGGCTGTAGGTGTCCTGGCCCATGCGGGAGAGCTCGACGCCCGAGATGTGCACGTCGGACTGGAGCATCGCCATGATGTGCCCGCCGAAGTACGTCTTCTCCGCATCGTCCGAAGCCTGGATGCGGATGTTGCGCGTCAGCAGGCCCACTTCGCCGCGCTCGTCGACACCGAAGGTGATCTCGCCGAAGTGCATGTACTCGAGCGGCTTATCGAGCGTGATCGCGTTCCCGCGGATGGCGGTGATCGTGCGCTTTTCCGCCTGCCGCGGATCGAAGTCGGTCGAGGCCAGGACGATCTCGTCGCCCTTGCGCCAGCCGCCGGCATCCAGCACCTCGATCTTCGTGCTGCCGGCCTTGGCGGTGCTGGAAAGCTTGGTCCAGGTATGCTCGCGGTCGCCATGCAGCTCCAGCTTGCCGCCCATGACCAGGATGCCCCGATCCCCCATGGTATTGATGTCTTCATCGGGAACGTTGTCGGTCAGGGTGATCGTGGCATTGTGCTTGTAGGGCTTGCCCTCGCTGCCGATCCGCAGCTCGCCGCGCCGCAGGTAGATCCACTCGGTCTCCAGGGCGAGATCGCGATCGTCGGCAAAGCTGAGCTTGCCGTCGATGGTCACGCTGCGCAAGGCCGGCGGAACGACGTCGAGGACGACATCCATGTCCCGCCCGATCACCACCGCATCGCCCTTGCCCGGCACCTTCCCGCCAGGCCAGGCCGCCGGATCGGACCACACCAGCCGCCTCATCGCCACAGGAGACGTATCCACACCCCCATCCGCCCCCCCGTCTGCCTGATCGTGGGCATGGCTGTCCTGGGCATAAGCCCCGGACCCCGCCCCCAGTGACAGCGGAAGAACCAGCGAAAGCAAAAGCAGGCGAGATGGCAGGCGCATGACGTGGGTCCCCTCAACCAGGACTGAAAGCCCCGTTTTTTGTTTGGACACAGACTGCAACGGACAAACCCATTTGCCAAGTCGCTAT
>JAFKFN010000007.1 GCA_017308255.1 Altererythrobacter sp.
CCAGATCGGGAATCCCGTATCGACCGAAGGGGCTGCCTGCGCGATGCCGGGATAAGCCCTGATGAAGGCCTGAACGCCGGGCAGTTCCCGCAAGCTCTGGGCAAGCGCGATCAGCAGGACCAACCCGGCCGCCCCGATCGGGATGCTCCAGAGGATGTTGAACCAGCGCCGGCCGATCCTGATCTGGGGAATGACGCCCCATCGCGGAGGAAGCCAATGGGACAGGACAACCCGGTCGTCCGCAGCGCTCAAGGTAGAGGCTATCGCATCGTGATCGGGCGGCTTGATCTTGACCGAGTCAGGCATCCTGCATCGCCCTTTCCGCTCCTGATCCTCTGAGGGGCCGTGGTGGCGGCCGCCTGGCGCGCCGAAGCGAGCGCCGGCGTCGAAGCGAGCCATGCGTGGGAAAAGTTCCGATTCCTCGGCGAAAAGGGGAGAGGTCGTCCGGCCGGAGATCGGCGGGGCCAGGCATCGAGCCGGCCAGGCGGATGATATTCCGCACAAAACTGAGAGAGATGGAGGCCCGAGCCGGAATCGAACCGGCGTGCAAGGATTTGCAGTCCTCTGCGTAACCACTCCGCCATCGGGCCGGAACCGGCGCCCCTAGCGAATGGGGGCGGGGCGCGCAACGTTCATTCGCCGGCCGCGCTTGCCCCGCTTCGTGGTAATCGTTAGCTCGCGAAGCGACAGGCGGATGAGAGCGATGGCCGAAGACGTAAAGATGCAGCGGATCGCCGGGCACGGCGAGGATCGATTCCTCGGTTCCGACGTGTTCGAAAGCGCTGGCCGCAATTTGCCGCCCCCCCGGCGTGGCGGCACCGTGCGCGAGGATGCGCGCGAGATCGACGTTTATCACACTTGCGACGTGGCGGTGATCGGCGGCGGCCCGGCGGGCTGCGCGGCGGCCTGGGCGGCGGCCAGGGCCGGCGCGGACGTGACGCTGGTGGAGCGATACAACTGCCTGGGCGGGCTTTCCACCGGCGGTCTGGTCATGTGGATCGACCGCATGACCGACTGGCAGGGCAACCACGTGATCCAGGGCTTCGCGCGCGAGTTCATCGAGCGGATGCCGCCCGAGGCGGTGGCCGGCCCGCCGCGCGCGGACTGGGGCAGCCGGGACGCGGCCAAGTTCGCTTACTGGGGCCAGCGCACCACCGCCTTCCACGGCATCGTGCAATGGGCGCCGACGCTGGATCCCGAGCGGATGAAGCTCAACAACCAGGAGATGCTGCTGCAATCGGGCGTCAGGATCGTGTTCCACGCCTGGGCGGCGCGGCCGCTGGTGGAAGACGGCGCGGCCAAGGGCGTGATCTTCGAAAGCAAGGCCGGGCGCCAGGCGATCCTGGCCAAGGTGGTAGTCGACACCACGGGCGACGGCGACATGTTCGCCCGCGCCGGGGCGGACTTCGATACCGATATCGAGGAAGGCGACGTCCACCATTCGATGAACACCGGCTGGGTGCTGGGCGGCGTGGACATGGATCGGTGGATCGACTGGAAAGTCCATCATCCCGAGCAGCTGCGCGACTTCATGGAGCGCGGGCGGCAGGAACTGGGCTTCTTCCAGACGCCTTACGTGAGCTGGCGCAAGGACATCGCCCTGTTCCTGGGGCCGCGCCAGTCGGGCCTTTCCGCGCTGGACGTGGACGACATGACCGAAGTGGAAATCCGCAGCCATCGGCTGATGGAAGGCCACTGCCAGTTCTTTCGCCGCCACGCGCCGGGGTTCGAGGCGGTCTATTCGCTGCAAAGCGCCAGCCAGCTGGGCGTGCGCCATACGCGGCGGCTGGCGGGCGTCGGACGGATCGAGCGGAAGGACTGGGGCGATGGCACCCCGCGTGCCGACGAGGTGGGTGTCAGCCCTTCGATCAGCCCCAAGTTCCCGGTGGTCTCCGTCCCCTATGGCTGCCTGATCCCGCGCGCGCTGGACGGGTTGCTGGCGGCCGGGCGGCATATCTCGTGCGACGCGAACAGCCACGGCTTCATGCGCGAGATTCCGCAATGCTGGCTGACCGGCCACGCGGCGGGCGTGGGCGCGGCGGTGGCGGCGAACCGGGGCCTGCGGCCGCGAGAGGTGGACGTGGACGAAGTGCGCGCGATCCTGCGGCAACAGGGCGCGCATCTGAGCGACGACGCGGCGGTGCACGCCGCCGGGCAGGCCCAGGCCGCCGAATGAGCGCGGCCCGTTCCATCCGCCCGGCGGGCTGAAGCGGCGGAAGGGGGCATAATGGGCGATTGGCATGTGGGCATCGGCGATCCGACTTTCCTGGGCTGGTTCACCGTGGCCGCCTATGCCGCCACGGCGCTGCTGTGCCTTCGCGGCTTCCGGCTTGCCTCCGCGCCCGTTCCGCCGACGCGCAAGGGCATCCTGGCGGCGCGCATGCGGCGGCGGTTCTGGCTGGTCACCGCGGTGATCCTCGTCGCGCTCGGCATCAACAAGCAGCTCGACCTTCAAAGCCTGGTGCTCAACCTGGGCAGGACGCTGGCCAAGAGCGAGGGTTGGTATGAAAGCCGGCGAGCGGTGCAGTATGCCTTCATCGTCGGCGTGGCCGTGGCGGGGACCGCCGCCGTCGCCGCCCTGCTGTGGCTGTTCCGGCGGGGCGGCGCCTGGGTGCGGCTGGCGCAGTTCGGCCTCGTTACCCTCTGCACCTTCGTGATCGTTCGTGCCGCCTCGTTCCACCATGTGGACATGATGCTGGGGAAGGACATCGGGTTCTTTCGCCTGAACCATGTGCTGGAGCTGGGCGGGATCGCCCTGATCGCCGTGGGGGCCGTTGGAGGGGGCGCCCGGCACTGATCGGGCCGGGCAAGGAAACGAGTCGTCCCGTTCCGCCCCGGGTTCGCGTGGCCGGGGTGTTGACACATGTGACACTGTCCAGAAGGGAGTGTCACCTTACCTCCGAAAGCGTCACCTTGCCTGGAAAGAATGGGCGGTTTTTCCGGGGGTTGGGTTGGCGAATGCGGCATGGGGGCTGGCTGACATGATCGCCCCTCTGTAGGAAAGCGTCTTTCAATGGATGGCGGGTGCGACATGGGATCGGGCACGTGACAAGGGCCGCGATGACTTCGACCATGACCGCACAGCAGCCTTCTCCCTGGCCCCGGCGCCTGCGCCGCGTGGCCCTTGCCCTGCTGCTGCTGATCGCCTTGGTCGCCGTCCTGTTCATCGGCGTCACCCCCACGGTGGAACCGCGCGCGCGGCCGACGGCGCGGGACATCGCGGCCGCGCGCGGAATCTGGAGCCAGATCGAGGCCGTCCGCGCGCCGGACAAGCCCGTGCGCATAAGGCTGGACAGCAAGGCGATCAGCGGCCTTACCGCCCTGGCGAGCGATGCCACGGGCAAGGCGCGGTTCGACGGCGCGGTGGACGGGGGCGTGCTGGCCGCGAAAGCCAGCATTGCGCTTCCCTTGGGGCTATGGATCAACGCGGATGCCAGCGTGACCGGGCGGCACGGCGGCTTTCCGGCCTATCGCCTGAAAGTGGGCCGGGTGAGCTTTCCGCCCGTGGCCGGGCGCTGGTTCGCGGAGCTGGGCCGATGGGTGCTGCGGCTCAAGGGCGTCAACATTCCTCCGCTCGACACCATCGTCCGCCAGGTCAGCGTGACGGAGCATGCGGTGCTTGCCGATCTGGCGCTGACGGGCAGCAGCGGGATGGTACACGGGCTGATCTCCGCCGCCGGCCAGACTGTCGATGCCCCGCTGGTGAGCGCGATCTATTGCCGGATCGCGGCGGCCGAGAAGGAAACGCCGGCGAAGACGCTGTCGGAACTCGTGGCCCGGACTTTTGCCCGGGCGCAGGCGAGCGAAACGCAGGCGCAGACCCGGGCGGCATTCGTCGCGCTTTCATTCTATGTCGTGGGTGAGCAGGCCGAGGCGCTGGTCCCCAAGGCGGCCGTGCTGGCGAAGGCCTGCCCCCGTCCCGGCCGCGCGATCACTTTGCAGCAGCGCGAGGACCTGGCCAAGCACTGGGCCTTTTCGGCCGGGCTGACCGCCGTGCTGGGCGAGGATACCACCAGCAGCCTGGGCGAATGGAAGGAACTGCGCGACAGCCTTCCCGAAGGCTCCGGCTTTTCCTTCATCGATCTGGCCGCGGATCGTTCGGGCATGCAGACGGCGCTTCGCGCGCTCGACCCGGCAAGCGCCGCGCAGACCCTCGCCGCGCTGCGCAAGGCCGGCGAGGACGACCTGTTGCCGCAAGCCCTGCTGCGCGAGCCGGAAGGGCTTTCGGAAACCTCCTTCGTCGATCGCTACGGCGGCCTGGACCGGAAGCACTACCGCGAGGCCGTCATTGCGATCGACCGGGTCCTGGCGCAGAACAGGGGCGCGAACTGAGGATCAGGAGACGGGCGGTGCTTTCGGCGGTGGAGATGAAAGCGCGGATGCGCGGCGATCTGCTGGGCGCGCTGAAGGCCAAGCGGGCCGACGAGATCGCCGTGCTCCGCTCGCTCCTCGCCGCCATCGACAATGCCGAGGCCCCGCCCATCGACACGGCGCCGGCATTCGGAACCTCGGCCGAAGTGGAAAGGCTGCTCCTGACCGAGGCCCAACTCCGGGAGGTGCTGCGACGGGAAATGGAGGAACGCGAGCAAGCGGCCGAGGAATTGGCCCGCCTGGGGCAAGGCGATCATGCTGACGCGCTGCTCCGCCAGGCGGAAATCGCCGCGCGCTATTTCACGCCGGATGCCGGGACGACCGGGTGAGGTGTCAGGTGGCCGGGTGGTGGTGGCGGCGGCGAGCTGGGTGAAAGGTGCCCTCTGCTGCTGCCGGTGCTCGTTGACGGCACCTGGCTAACAGCGTTAACCTGGGACTTTCCGAGGGAAGGATCGTGTGTCTTGACCGTTTCGGAATACGCGCGCGCCAGATGGCCAGGTGAGGCGTGCCCGTAGGCGCGCTGCCGCCGGCCATTGTGGCTGTTCCGGTAGTTCCGGAATCCGTCGCCGCCGCCGGCCCGGTTTATGGACCTGTCGATACCGAAGCCCGATCGGAAACAGGCCGGGCGCAAAGCGATTGTCCCCAGCCGACAGCTGACGAAATCGTCGTCTGTGCGGAAGTGGACAATGACCAATATCGGCTCGGCCGCATCGAACCGCCGGCCACTGCCCGGAACGGATTGAATGAGGCGTTGAATTTCAGGATCGGCAATCTGGAACTCGGGTCCATCGACAAGGGGGACGGGACCAGGGTGTTCGGATTACGCCTGAAATTTTAGAGGAGAGGCGCCGATCCCTCCACCCCTTGCTTCGTCATTGCGAGCGAAATGACGCTTGAGGGCTGGGCGATCAGGAGGGCCGGCCGGACAATCGCGCCCTCAGCCGCTTGGCGGCAGCAGGACGCCGCCGGTGCTCATGGGTTGGACGTCCTGGCGGAAATTGGCGAGGTAGCCCGTGGCGGGGTTGAGGTAGCCGGGGGCTTCGCGGGCAGCGAGTTCATCGGCGGGGACGTCGATATCGATCGAGCGCCTGGCGACGCTGATGCGGATCGTGTCGCCGTCGCGCACTTTGCCGATGGGGCCGCCGGTGGCCGCCTCGGGCGCGACTTCGGCGACGGTGAGGCCCTTGAGGCACAGGCCCGAAAGCTGGCCATCGGTGACGAAGGCGGTGGTCTTGGCCAGGCCGGCGGCATCGAGCGCGAAGAGGATCACGCTGGCGCTTCCGCCCATGGCCGGGCCGCCCTTGAGGCCCTGGTTGCGGGCGACGACCACGTCGCCGGGCTGGACCTTGCCTTCGGCGATGGCGTCCATGCACAGATCCACGCTCTCGAACACGCGCGCGGGGCCGGAGAACTCTTCGGGCCGGGAGCCGTCGCGAATGCCCAGGCGGACCACGGCGGTTTCGGCGAAGTTGCCCTTGAGAATGGCGATGGCGGGGCCGGGGCCCACGGGATCGGCCAGCGGGCGGATCACGTCCGGCCCGGGAATCTCGTATCCGGCGAGGTTTTCGGCCAGCGTCTTGCCGGTGCAGGTGAGCACTGAGGTGTCGATCCGGCTTTCGAGCCGCTTGAGCACGGCGCGGGCGCCGCCGGCATCCTCGAACCGTTCGATCCGCACATCGCCGGTGGGGCGCACGGCGGAAAGGACCGGCACGTCGCTCATCTCTTCCCACAGGGCGAAGACGTCTATGTCGCTTTCCGCCTCGATCGCGGTGGCCTGGAGGTGCTTGATGGCGTTGATCGAGCCGGAGACTGCCAGCACGGTGGCAATGGCGTTGCGGAAGGCGCCATGGGTGAGGATCTGGCGCGGGCGCAAGTCCTCGTGGACCATCTGCACGATGCGGCGGGCGGCTTCGCGCGCGTTGGCCTGCATCTTCGCACTGTTGGCGCGCACCGGGGCGTGGCCGGGCAAGGCCATGCCGAGAGCCTCCACCACCGAGTGCATCGTGTTGGCGGTGGCCATGCCGGCGCAGACGCCGGGGCCGCGAATGGCGTTTTCGGCCATCTGCGCCACGGGGAACTTCGGCTTGGCGCCGAAGCGTTCGCCGACCGAGCCCGACCACACATCCTCGACATCGACCGGCTGGCCGTCGATCTCGCCCGCCGGCTGGTAGCCGCCGATGACGAGCAAGGTGGGGATGTTCAGCCGGGCGGCGGCCATGAGGTGGCCCGGCGGCGTCTTGTCGCAGCTGGTCAGGCAGATCATGCCGTCGAGCAGGGCGGCTTCGACCTGCACTTCGATATCGTTGGCGATGATGTCACGCCCGGCCAGGATGTAGCTGCCGCGCTTGGCCGCGCCGGTGATGAAATCGCTGGGCGCGGCGGTGCGCACTTCGAACGGCACACCGCCGGCGGCGCGGATTTCCTCCTTCACGATGCGGGCGATCCCGTCGAGATGGGCATAGCAGATCGCCAGCTCGCTGGAGCTGTTGACCACCGCGATCTTCGGCTTCTCCATGTCTTCGGCGCTGAGGCCGAGCGCCTTCCAGTTGGCGCGGCGGCCGGGGGTGTTGGCGGCGAGGGAGCGCAAGGTCATGCGGTTTGTTCCTGAACGGTGGCGGGCTCGTCCGCCCCATGATCGACGAGGCGCCGGGCGAACGGAGCGAGGGCCAGCACGCATATCACGACACCGGCCAGGCACACGGCGGAGAACACATAGCCATCGAGCACCTTGGCATCGCTGCCGAGGAACAGGCGCGATCCGAAATAGGGCGCGGCGACGGCGGCGAACTTGGCCATGAAGCTGGCCCATCCGCCCCCCGTGGAGCGCACGGCGCTGGGATAGTAGATGCTGGTAATGGAGATGACGGCGGCATGCCCGGCGCCGACCAGGACCGTTCCGACCAGGATGACGGGGATGAACAGCGGGCCACCGAGCACGGCGCCGAAGCCGATCAGCAGCAGGAAGGGAATGCCGATCAGCGGCGCGATCGTGATCCAGGCGGGGCCGCGCCTTTCAGTGAACATCAGCAGCACCACGCCGAACACCGCGCCAACCAGCCCGCCGATCGAGCCGATGTTGGTCGCCGTCTCCACGCTGAGGTCCAGCTCTTCGAGGAACAGCACGCTGAAGCTCGATTTCAGGTAGATGGCGAAGGACGAACAGAAATAGGCCACCCAGATCAGCGGGGTGATGTAAGCCAGCGGGCCACGGAACAGCTCCGCGAACTTGGCGAAGGGGTTCTGCCGGGCAGTGGTCTTGCGTTCGTCGCTCAGTTCGAAGCCGGTATAGCGCGAGACGTCCAGATCGGGATCGAACCGCTGGATCATCGGCGCGATCCGCGCCGCGGGCTTGTTCTTGGCCACCAGCCAGCGAGTCGATTCGGGCAGCGTGAACTGGAGGAAGATCGCCAGCAGGAACGTGAGCCCGCCGCAGAAGAAGAACACCGTGTGCCAGCCCGGCCCCGGCAGGAACCCGCCGAGCGCGGCGACGTGCGCGGCGTAGAACCCGTCGGCCGGGGCGAAATAGTTGGCCACCTGCCCGGCGGCCGATCCGCCGGCGCTGAAGCCCAGCATGATGATCGTGACCGAAGTGGCGCGCATGGCCTTGGGCATCGATTCGATGTTCAGCGACCAGGCCGGCGCCAGCAGGCCGCCGATCGCCAGCCCGCCGACCAGGCGCAGGAGGATCAGCATCTCGGGCGTCTGGGCATAGCCGGTGATGAACGTCAGCACGGCGGCCAGCACGGTGCAGATCAGGATGATCGGGCGGCGCCCGACGAGATCGGCGGCATAGGACCCGACGAGGGAGCCGATCATCTGGCCGATGAACGCCGCCATGCTGACGTTGCCCATCATGGCCTCGCTCAGCTGCATCTCGTCCCGGATATAGGGGAGCGTGTAGGCGATCAGCGAGAAATCCAGCCCGTCGAAGAACGTCACCAGGCAGGACAGGATCAGCAGCCGCCGATGGAAGGGCGTGATGCGGAGCCCTTGCAGGAACTTACCGACATCGAGGACGGACCCGCCGGCCGCGCCGGGCCTCGCCACAGTCCCCTCGTCCATCCTGCTTCCCTCCTCTTGTGCGCCCCGGCTCTCCGGCCGTTTGGTAGCATGCTATCTATTTGTCCGGCGTGCCTAACAGGAAATCCGCCGGGCACAAAGCCGCGTCCCGCGCCCGGGCCGGACGGCCTGACCTGCGCGGCGAAACGCAGGGTGGGCCAGCCGGCCTGAACGCGGGTGAAATCGAGCGTGGCAACTCAAGTATGTCTCAGGCTGCCGAGCTGTTGACGCCCATCTGTTGCAGATAGCGCTTCACGTTGCGGGCCGCCTGCCGCAGGCGCTGCTCGTTCTCGACCAGGGCGATGCGGACGTAGCCTTCGCCGTCCTCGCCATAGCCGACGCCGGGGGCGACGGCGACATCGGCATGGGTCAGGAGCTGCTTGGAGAATTCCAGGCTGCCCATGTCCTTCAGCGCCGGCGGCAACGGGGCCCAGGCGAACATCGAGGCCGGCGGGGCCGGAATGTTCCAGCCGGCGCGGCCGAAGGCTTCCACCAGCACGTCCCGCCGCTTGTGGTAAAGTTCCCGGTTCTTCTCGACGATGTCCTGCGGGCCGTTGAGCGCGGCGCAGGCGGCGGCCTGCATCGGGGTGAAGGCGCCATAGTCGATATAGCTCTTCACCCGGGTGAGCGCGGCGATCAGCGTCTGGTTGCCGACCGCGAAGCCGATCCGCCAGCCGGCCATCGAGAACGTCTTGGACAGGCTCGTGAATTCCACCGCCACATCCATCGCCCCCTTGGCCTGGAGGATCGAGGGGGTCGGCTGGCCGTTATAATAAAGTTCCGAATAGGCGAGGTCCGACAGGACCCAGACCTGGTTTTCCTTCGCCCAGTCCACCAGCCGCTGGTAGAAGGCGAGATCGACCACTTCGGCGGTGGGGTTGGACGGATAGTTCACCACCAGCACCGTGGGGCGCGGGCTGGTGAAGCGCATCGCCCGGTCGAGCGAATCCCAATAGCGTTCGTCAGGCGTGGTCGGCACCGCGCGGATGCTGGCCCCGGCGATGATGAAGCCGAACGTGTGGATCGGATAGCTGGGATTCGGCGCCAGGATCGTATCCCCCGGCGCGGTGATCGCGGTGGCGAGGCTGGCCAGCCCTTCCTTCGAGCCGAGCGTGACCACGACTTCGCTTTCGGGATCGACATCGACCCCCCAGCGGCGCTGGTAATAGTTCGCCTGGGCCTTGCGCAGGCCGGGGATGCCCTTGGACTGCGAATAGCCGTGGGCCTCCGGCCGCTGGGCCACTTCGCACAGCTTGTCGATCACATGCTGCGGGGGCGGCAAGTCGGGGTTGCCCATGCCGAGGTCGATGATGTCCCTGCCGCCGGCGCGTGCTGCTGCCCGCATCGCGTTGACTTCGGCGATGACATAGGGCGGCAGGCGCTTGATGCGGTAGAAATCGGTTTCCATGACCTCGTTTATCCATTGGTGTGGCGAAAAGCCGCGAGCCCTGCGGCGCGCGGAAGCGCGATTGTGGCGGAATCGGCGGGTCAGCGCAATCGCACGTTGGGATTGCCCCTGCCAAATGCAATATTCGTGCTTATGATGGGCTGTAATGGCCCAATCGAGCGAGTCCGCCGGAGCGGACGACATCTTCACCGGAATGCTGCAAGCCCAGGGCGAGGCGGCGCTGCAGATGATGCGCACTTTCCTGCCCGAGGCGGAAGAGGCCCCGCCGGGCGAGGGGCAGCTTTCGCAATGGGGCGAATCCGCCTTGAAGCTGCAGACGATGTGGTTCGAGTTCCAGCGGCAGCAGGCGATTCCGGACATGCCGATCCCGTTTCTGGCCAATCCGGCCGAATGGTTCGGCGTGATGCAGGGCTGGTTCGAACGCACGCCGCTGTTCGATCCCCGGCGGCAGGCGGAGATGGTCGAAGAGGGTATGGCCCTGTGGGAAGAGGTGCTGGGGCAATACGGCGTCGGCCCGAAGGCGGCCGATGACAAGACGCCCGGCAAGGGGGAGATCGCGCTTCCCCGCCAGGACCGGCGCTTCGCCGACCCGGCGTGGCGCGAGCAGCCGGTGTTCGCCCTGATCCACCAGACCTATCTGTTCCTGGCCGAACGCGTGCTGGAGGCTGTCGATTCGGTCGAAGCACTGGACGAGAAGGAGCGCGAACAGCTGCGCTTCGCCACCCGCACCGTGCTCGACGCGATGAGCCCGGCGAACTTCCCGCTGATGAACCCGCTGGTGCTGGAACGCACGCTGGAGACCCATGGCGAGAACCTGGCCAAGGGCATGGAGCGGCTGGCGCGCGATCTCCAGCGCGGGCAGCTGACCCACACCGACGAAAGCCGCTTCACGCTGGGCGAGAACATCGCCGCCACGCCGGGCAAGGTGGTCCACGAGACGGAGCTGTTCCAGCTGATCCAGTATGCCCCGGCGACGGAGCAGGTGCTGGCGGTGCCGCTGGTGATCTTCCCGCCGTGGATCAACCGTTTCTACATCCTCGACCTCAATCCCCGGAAAAGCTTCGTCAAGTGGGCGGTGGAGCGGGGCGTGACCGTGTTCATGGTATCCTGGCGCTCGGCCGACGAGAGCCTGGCCCATGTGACCTGGGACGATTACGTGCGCGCCCAGATCGAAGCGATCGACGTGGTGCGCGAGAGGCTGGGCGTGCCCGCGGTGCACGCGATGGGCTATTGCGTGGCCGGCACCACGCTGGCGGCGACGCTGGCGGTGCTCGCCCGCCGGGAAGGAGCCGGCAAGGTCGCCAGCGCCACCTTCCTGACGGCGCAGGTCGATTTCGAGCGGGCGGGCGATCTCAAGCTGTTCATCGACGAAACGCAGATGGAAATGATCCGTCAGGCCAGCCGGGGCGGCTATCTGGACGGGCGCTATATGGCGGCGACCTTCAACCTGCTGCGCGGCACGGATCTGATCTGGAACACGGTGATCAATCACTATCTGCTGGGCGAGGATTATCCGGCCTTCGACCTGCTGCACTGGAACGGCGACGTGACCAACCTGCCGGCGAAATGGCACGAAGCCTATCTGCGCGACTGCTATCGCGACAATCGGCTGGTGGTACCCGACGCGCTGACGGCTGACGGAACGCCGATCGACCTCGGCCTGATCAGCACGCCTGCCTATGTCCAGGCCGGGCGCGAGGACCATATCGCCCCCGCGGAAAGCGTGCTGCGCATGTTGGCCTATCTGAAAGGGCCGGCGCGCTTCGTGCTGGCGGGCAGCGGCCACATCGCCGGCGTCATCAACCCGCCGGCGGCGGACAAGTATCAATACTGGATCGGCGGCCCGACCGAATCGCTGGAAGCCTTCCTGCGCGGGGCCGAGGAGCATCCGGGAAGCTGGTGGAACGACTGGTTCGACTGGCTGCGCGATCAGGCGCCCGAAAAGGTGGAAGCCGGCGGCAAGCGCTCTCTGGCCGAGCCGGAGGATCAGGCGCGCGACAATGCGCCCGGTCGCTATGTTGCGATGCGATGATCCGGCTATTTTTGTGCATTGCACAAAAAGCGTTGACAGCGGCCAGCCTCATTCCATATTGTGCAGTGCAACAAGAGCTTTGCATCCCTGAGGAGGCGAGCGAGGAATCATGGCTGACGTTTCCGATCCGAGCGCCGAAAGCGCGGAGAAAGCATACGCCGAAGCGACCGCCGCGGCCGAGGTGAAAGCGCCGCAAGTGGCCCCCGAGCCGCCGGCCAAGCCTTTGAAGGCCCCGGCGAAGAGGGCCGCCAAGACCAGAACATCCAAGATCAGGACAACAAAGACCGGGACATCGGCCGCGAAGCCCGCCCCGGCCCGCCGGACGCCGCGCCGCAAGCCGGTTCCGCGAAAGACCTTTGCCCAGACATCGACCGTTTCCGAAAAGGACAAGATCATGGCCACTGCCAAGACCAGCACCACCGATTTCACCCAGCCGATCAACGACGCGCTCGGCGAGTTCCAGACCCGTGCCCGCGCGGCTTACGAAAAGAGTTCTGAAGCCCTGACCGAGGCGAGCGAGTTCACCAAGGGCAATGTCGAGGCGCTTGTCGAAAGCGGCAAGATCCTGGCCGGCGGCGCACAGAACCTGGGCAAGACCTATGTCGAGGACGCCAAGGGCGCTTACGAGACGATGACCGCCGATCTGAAGGAACTGGCCGCGGTCAAGAGCCCGACGGAACTGTTCCAGCTGCAAGGCAAGATCGCGCGCCGCAATTTCGATGCGCTGGTCGCCAGCAGCTCGAAGAACACGGAAGCGCTGATCAAGCTGGCGAACGAAGCCTTCGCGCCCCTTTCGGGCCGGGTGAATGTCGCCGCCGAAAAGCTGACCCGGGCCGCCTGAGGCCTGCAAAGCGACGCTTTATCCGCCGATTCCTCCTCTCCCTCGGCGGATAGTCCGGGCCGGACGGCTGCCAGCCGCCCGGCCCGTTTGCGTTGCGCACCGGTTAACCGCGATTTGCACGCGAACATCTTGAAGCGGCGCGCCTTGATGCGATATTCCGTTCCCATGCGCTGCCCCGCCGCCTCGATCCTGCCCGCACCTGAAGGGCTCCCTTCGCCCGTGCTGGCGGCCGGAGAGGACGAGGGCACCGACAACGGCACCGGGGGAACCGACGGCCAGGGCCAGGTCGGGCTCGCCACCCGCACCCGCGCGCGGCCGAAGAAGCCGCAGCAGTACAAGGTGCTGATGCTCAACGACGATTACACGCCGATGGAATTCGTCGTCATGGTGCTGAAGCGGTTCTTCCGGATGGATCTGGAACAGGCCACGCGGGTCATGCTCCACGTCCACCAGAAGGGCGTGGGGGTTTGCGGCGTGTTTCCCTATGAAGTGGCGGAAACCAAGGTGAACCAGGTGATGGATTTCGCGCGCGTTAACCAGCATCCGCTGCAATGCACGCTGGAAAAGGCCTGATCCTTCGCCCCGACCCATAGCCCTGGCCCGAAATGGGGGAATGACCTGGCGCGGAGGCGTGGCTATAGCGCCGCTCGAAACTCTGCGATCATTGGGCCGTTGGGCTGATCTTGAAGATTATTACCGCCATTGACCGATACGTGTTCCGGCTCACGATCGTGCCGATGTTCGGCGTGTTCCTGCTCGCCGCTTCTCTGCTCATGCTGGAGAAGATGCTGCGGCTGATGGAGTTCGTCTCTTCCGAAGGCGGGCCGGTGACCATCGTCTTCCGCATGCTGGTCAACCTCATCCCGGAATATGCCGGGCTGGCGATTCCCCTGGGGCTGATGCTGGGCATCCTGTTCGCCTTCCGCAAGCTGGCGACGACCAGCGAGCTGGATGTCCTGCGCGCCGTGGGGTGGAGCTATACCCGCCTGCTCAGGGTCCCCTATATGATCACGCTGGTGCTGCTGGCGCTGAACCTGCTGATCGTGGGGTATTGGCAGCCGCTGGCACGGTACGGTTACGAGCAGCTCGATTTCGAGCTGCGCTCGGGCGCGTTGGGCGCGGCGATCAAGGTGGGGGAGTTCACCACGCTCAAGGACAAGGTGGCGCTGCGGATCGAGGAAAGCCAGGATGACGGCCGCCGCCTGATCGGCATCTTCGCGCGGGTGGCGAACGACAAGGGGCAGGTCCTGTCGATCTCCGCGCGCGAAGGGCGCTTCCTGGCCGACGCCGAGAACCGCGACACGATCATCTTCCGGCTGACCGACGGCACGATCGTGCAGGAGATGCCCGGCGAAGCCCCGCGCGTGCTGAGCTTCGCGCGCGACGACCTGCCGATCGACCTGCCGCGCATCGAGGAATTCCGCGCCCGCGGTGACGAGAGCCGCGAATACCTGCTGCCCGAACTGCTCGAACTGGGTTGGCGCGACCAGAACGTGGCGCCGATCAAGCGAGTGGAGGGGCAGGCGGCGTTCAATTACCGGATCGTCGAAGTGGTGATGATGCTGATGCTGCCGCTGCTGGCGGTGGCCCTGGCGATCCCGCCCAAGCGCTCCACCTCCTCATTGGGCGTGTTCGTGTCGATCGTGATGGTGGTGGCCTATCACAAGGTCAACCAATACGGGCAGGAGGTGGCCACGCTGGGGCGGATAGACCCGCTGCTGGCGCTGTGGGGCCCCTTTGCCGTGTTTGCCGTGCTGATAGGCTGGATGTATTTCCAGGTCGCCTTCGTGCCCGGCGGCCAGGCGATCGGCGCCCTGGAATCCGTTTACGCCAAGCTGATCAAGCGCGTGCGAGCGCTGCTGCGCCGGCGCGACCGCACCGCATCAAGCGATCCGTCGATCGAGGAAGCAGCCGCCGGTGCTGTTTGATTTCTTTCCCTCGCGCACGCTGACCTGGTATCTGGGCAAGACCTTCATGGTCCGCATCCTGGCGGTGCTGGTCATGCTGGTGCTGGTGCTGATGATGCTCGACCTGCTGAGCAACGCGGGCGACATCCTGGCCCACCCGGGCAATGGCGAGGGGGAGCTGCTGCGCTATGTATCGCTGCGCATTCCCCAGCTGGTCTCGCGGTTCCTGCCTTATTCGGTGCTGCTGGCCACGATCCTGACGCTGGCCACCTTCAACCAGAACAGCGAAGTGGTGGCGATGAAGGCCGCCGGCCTCTCGGCCCACCAGATCCTCGCCCCGCTGGTGCTGGCGGCGCTGCTGGTCTCGGGCTTCTCGTTCGCCTTCAACGAGCGGGTCGTGACCCGCGCGACGGCGACGCTGAAGGTGTGGGAGGCGAACGATTACGGCGCGCTGCCGCGCGACAGCGGCGCGCGGGCGAACATCTACCTGAACGATGGCAACGACGTGATGCTGGCCTCGCTGATAGAGGGGTCGGGCGCGCAGACGGTCATGCGCGGGGTCACGTTCTACGAGCTGGACAAGAACGGCATGATCATGCGCCAGTATCGCGGGCCGCTGGCGCGCTGGGCCAATCCCGGCTGGCGGCTGGAGCAACCCCGCGTGCTGGACGTGGGCACGGCCGAGACGCGCGAGCTGGCCCAGCCCTTGGTACTCGCGCCCGGTATCACGTTGCAGCAGGTGGCCCTGCGCAAGGTCGATCCCGATGCCGAGGCGATCGGGGAGCTGCGGGAATCGATCGGTGCGATGGATGCCGCCGGCCGCCGTACCGCGGAGCTCAAGGGCAAGTGGTGGCACAAGATATCCGGCCCGCTTTCCGCCGTGCTCATGCCCTTGCTGGGCGCGGTGGCGGGGTTCGGCCTGGCGCGTTCGGGGCACCTGTTCGCCCGCGCGGTGATCGGCATGGCGCTGGGCTTCGCCTATTTCGTGGTCGACAACGCCGCCCTGGCGATGGGCAGCTTCGGGGGCTATCCGCCGCTGCTGGCCGCCTGGGCGCCGTTCGTGCTGTTTTTCCTGATCGGCGAGACGGTCCTGATCCGCACCGAGGAATAGCCCGAGCCAGGGCCCTGCAACGCCGCTTGCGTCGCCATATTTTTGCCATTATTTGGGGCCGGCTCGCGCCGCTGCGAGTCTGTGGGTTTGAGGCCCACTCTAGGAGAAACTGATATGAAGAAGATCGCTCTGGCTGCCGCTTCGGCCTCGTTCCTGTTCGCTCTGTCGGCTTGCGGCGACACCACTCAGGAGCCGGCTGCCGAAGACACCACGGTGGTTGAAGAGACCCCGATCGCGACCGACACCGCGACCGACGTTGCGACCGACGCCGCCACGGACGTGGCCACCGACGCCGCGACCGACGCGGCTGCCACGGGTGCGGCGACCGACGCTCCGGCGCAGTAAGCCATACCGCACGGCCGAGGCGGGCGGATCGCCCGCCTTCCGGCTCTTGCGAAGGCAATCGAACAGGGCGCGCAAGCCAATCCGGCTTGCGCGCCCTTTCCTTTTTCCGATGACGAAGGCGTTCGAAGCCGGACGCCGCGTGGGCGATCAGGCGCGCAGGCTACGTTCGCCGAGACCGGTTTCGGGGTGGGGCTTGCCCATCGTGCTGCGCGCGATGCGGGCGATCAGCGTGACCATTCCCGGATAGTTCGCGCGGGCATAGGTCGATTCCACGCCGAAGCGAGCGGCCAGCCGGCGATGCGCTTCGGCCAGCGAATGATAAGGCACGCTGGGCAGCAGATGGTGCAGCGCGTGATAGCGCAGGCCGACGGGGGCCCACAGGCCGGCCCACGGCGCGGGCGGCGGCACGTTCACTGAATCGAGGTATTGCGCCGTCACGCTCATCGGTTCGCCCTCGTTGCCCCACAGATGCGCCACCAGCGTGCGAAGCTGGTTCAGCACCGCCACGCCCGAGACGATCACCAGCGCGATCAGCAGCGGCCGCCAGCCGAGGAACAACGGGCTGGCGAGCACGGCAACGGCCCAAACCGACGCGCCCAGTTCCTGCCAGAAGACCTGCCGGGCGAACGCGCCTTCGGCCGGGCGGCGGCGGAACTGGGGATTGATGGTCAGCGCCGAGAACCGTTCCCAGACTAGCTTGCGCAGAGGCGGCACGATCACCCCCAGCGGCACCAGCACACCCGAGCGGATCAGGAAGGCCACTGGCGCCAGCAGGGCGATGAGGATGAACAGCGGCAAGGACCACGGCTTCATCAGCGCCAGCGGCAGATATTCGGGATCGTCCACCGTGCCATAGCGCGTGCGCGCGTGATGCAGCGTATGCACGTTCTCATACATCAGCGACGGCGTGAGCAGGGGGATGCCGACGAGGAGATTCCACGCCAGGCGGAAGCCCGGCAGCGCGTTGCGGTGCAGGTGCGTCAATTCATGGATGAACAGCAGCGCGCGATAGAGAGCGAGCACCGCGACAACGCCGCACAGGATCGCCAGCGGAACGCTGCCGGCCAGGATCGCGCCGGCCAGCGCGGCATAGCCGATGGCTGCCGACAGCAGCATGTCGGGCCAGTAGATGCCCGGGCGGGCGGTGCTGATATCGCGCGTGAGCTCAGCCGCGGCGCGCAGCATCTCCATATCATCGGCCGCGGCATTCCGGCCCGGCCCGGCCTGGCCCGGCGACGTGGCGCGATCATTGATGGCTTCACTGGCGTTCATGGCTTCGTTCCATACAGGCCCGATGCGGTGCGGGCGCCTTTGCCGCACCCGTGCTGCTTCACGGATGGCGGCTTGACAATGCGCCCATAGCGCACGCAGGGCTGAGCGTCCCCTGAATATAAGGTCTCAACCGTGTCGATAGCCGAGGTAGTGATCGCTCCGGTATCCGGCAAGCGCGACTTCGACGCATTCGTCGATCTCGCCTATCGCCTCAACGCTGGCGATCCCAACTGGGTGCCGCCGCTGCGCGCCGAAGTGGTCGAGCTGCTGACGCCGGGCAAGAACCCGTTTCACGAACACGCCAAGATGCAGCTTTTCCTGGCCCGCCGGAACGGGCGGATCGTGGGCCGCATCTCGGCGCATTATGACGAGCTTGCGCTGGCCCAGCCGCCCGAACAGGGCATGGGGCCGGGCACCGGCAACTGGGGCCTGTTCGAGGCCGAGGACGAGACCGCGGCCCACGCCCTGATCGCCCGCGCCGAGCAGTGGCTGCGCGACCAGGGCATGACCCGCGTGCTGGCGCCGATCAGCCTTTCCATCTGGGAAGAGCCGGGCCTGCTGGTGAAAGGGCACGATCATTCGCCGATGGTGATGATGGGCCACAACAAGCCCGAATATCAACAATGGATCGAAAGCGCCGGCTATACCGTGGCCAAGCGGCTGCTGACTTATGACCTGGCGGTGGACAAGGCGTTCCCCCCGCTGATCGACCGCATCGTGGCCTCGGGCGAGAAGAACGGGCGGATCAAGGTGCGCCCGGTGGACAAGAGCCATTTCGATCGCGACGCGGCGATCATCATCGACATCCTCAACGATGCCTGGTCAAAGAACTGGGGCTTCGTTCCCTTCACCGAGAGCGAGAAGCGCTATGGCGCCAAGAAGCTGGCGCCGCTGATCTTGGAAGGGGCCAACATGATCGCCGAGCTTGACGGCGAGCCGGTGGCCTTCATGCTCGCCCTGCCCGATGTGAACGCGCTGCTTAAGCCGATGAAGGGGCGGCTGTTCCCGTTAAACTGGATCAAGTTGCTGTGGTGGCTGCGCAATCCCCAGCCGGCCGACTTCCGCGTGCCGCTGATGGGCGTGGTCAAGCGGCTGCAAGCCTCGCGCATGGCGAGCCAGCTTGCCTTCATGATGATCGAATACATCCGCCGCTATTCCGTGGGCAGCCACGGGGCGAAGCGCGCGGAGGTGGGCTGGATCCTGGAGGACAACCAGGGGATGCTGGCCATCGCCGACGCGATCGAGGGGCGCAACAACCGCGAATACCGTATCTACGGCAGGCCGCTGTAACCGCGCGGCGGCGCGGGGAACCGCGCTGATTCCGCACCGTTTTTCCCCGGCGCCCATTGTCGCGGCGCGGGGACAGAGATGGCGCGCGCGAAATCGGCAAGAAAGACAAGGAAGCGGCTCGGCCGGGTAGTGGTGGTCGAGGACGATCCCGTGCTGGCGCTGGCGATCGAGGCCGCCTTGCAGGATGCGGGCGCCAAGCAGGTGATCCTGTGCCCCAGCATCGCCAGCACGATGCAGGCCCTGGAATCGGGCTCTCCCAACGCGCTGGTGATCGACGTGCACCTGGCCGATCGCGACGATGGCTGGGCCATCGCGGAACTGGTCGATCTTCTCGGCCCGCCGCGGCCGAGCATCGTTTTCTCCACCGGGTCGCCCAGCGATATCCCGCCCGAGATCGCCGAGCTGGGGCCGATCTTCGAGAAGCCCTATGACCCGGCACAGCTTGCCGAAGCGCTGGCGAGCGATGCGAAGCCAGGCTTCATCGCCCGCCTGCGCGGCGCGCGGTCCTGATCCTTCGGGCCGGCCGCGCGTTCCATCGCGGCACCGGAATAGGCCGAAAAAAAGGCCTCCGCTCGATGGAGCGGAGGCCTTTCGGGATCGTATCACCAGCCGCTTGGACGGGAGGGGGGGTCTCGGCGGTGACGTATCCTCAATGAGCGTCCAGCAGGCTGGTTCCCGCCCGCGAAACTTTTTTTGAATTCGGTCGACACAACGTTTGCGGCGCGCCGACGAAGGCCCCATGTTGGCATGCGAACCGCGCCTCGCGTCCGCTGGAACCAGCGGCGGCAAGGCACGTTGATGTCCACGAGATCTTGGGAAGGGGTTCTATGTCGATCGGGGCCGAAGTTGCTGCTCATCTGCCGTTTCTGCGCCGTTATGCCCGCGCTCTTACCGGCTCGCAGGCCACAGGCGACGCCTTCGTAAAGGCGACGCTGGAAGCCGCGCTGGCGGATGGGGAACTGGCCGAATCGCTGAGCGGCGGCCGCGTGCCGCTGTACCGCGCGTTCAACAAGGTGTGGGCGACCGCCTATCTCGAAGTGCCCGCCGATGTTTCGCCGCAGGGCCTGCATGAAAGCGCGGCGCAGGATCACTTGCGCCGGATCACGCCGCTGAACCGCCAGGCGCTGCTCCTGACCACGGTGGAGGATTTCTCCCCGGCCGAGGCGGGCGAGATCATGGGCATGAGCCAGGACGATGTGGAGCGGCTGGTGGCCGAGGCGATCGAGGAGATCGAGCGCGAGACGTCCACCAGCGTGCTGATCATCGAGGACGAGCCGCTGATCTCGATGCAGCTCGAAGACCTCGTGCGATCGCTGGGGCACGAGATCTGCGGCACGGCGGCCACGCGCACCCAGGCGCAGCAGATCGTCGCCGAATGCACGCCCGGCCTGGTGCTGGCCGATATCCAGCTGGCCGACGGTTCGTCGGGCCTGGACGCGGTGGACGACATCCTGGCGATCGATACCGTGCCGGTGATCTTCATCACCGCCTATCCGGAACGCCTGCTGACGGGCGACCGGCCGGAGCCGACCTATCTGATCACCAAGCCCTTCCAGGAAGACACGGTTCGCGCCGCGATCAGCCAGGCGCTGTTCTTCGGTTCCAGCCGCCCGCTTGCCTGAGCCGGCGGCCGGGGCATGGCCCGCCTCAAGCTCAAGCTCCAGCTCTATTGCGGTGACGAGATCGCCATGGGGCCGGGCAAGGCGGACCTGCTGGAGGCGATCGTGCGCACCGGCTCCATCTCCGCGGCCGGGCGCGCGCTGAAGATGAGCTATCGCCGGGCCTGGCTGCTGGTGGATACGATGAATCGCTGCTTCGCCTCGCCGCTGGTGGAAACGCATCCCGGCGGCGGCCAGAACGCCGGCGCGCGGCTGACCCCGGAAGGAGAGGCGGCGCTGACGGCCTATCGGGCGCTTTCGGCGCAAGTCGAAGGCGGCGCGGCGGGCGCGGACTTCGCCATGCTGGAAAGCGCTATCCGGCCCGCGCCCCTTGCGCCGAAAGGGTGAAGTCGCGCAATCTCCAAAGCGCGATCTATTCGAGACCCGAGCCCTCCCTGTTCGTCATCCCCGCGGAAGCGGGGACCCAGGGCGATGTTAAGGGAGGCGACTGGCTCCCCCACTTTCGCGGGGATGACGCGGTGAGGTCTTGGGGACGTAGCAAAGTCACGGCGCGATCAGGACCTTGCACTGGCTGGTGCGCCGTTTCAGGCTTTCGAACACCTCCGGCGTTTCACCGAGCGAGATCGTGCCGGTGACCAGCAGGCGCGGTTCCAGGGCGCCGGCGTCGAGCGCGGCGAGGGCGGCTTCGTATTCCGGCACGGTGAAGAACGCGCTGGTGACCAGGCGCACTTCCTTGCTGAGCATGGCGAAGCTGTTGAAGGTGTCGGGCCGGGTGCACAGGCCCAGCAGCAGGATCGTGCCGCGGTTGCGGACCTGGCGGACTGCCTGATCGATCAGGCCGGGGATGCCGACGCATTCGAACACCACGGCCGCCTGCCCGCCCAGGCCCGCTTCGGCGCTGCCGACCGGGTCCGCCGGATCGACCACGAAGATATCCGCCCCCATGCCGATCGCCCGATCGCGCTGGAAATCGGCCACGTCCTGCACCGCCACTTTCGCCGCGCCCATGCGATGGGCCCAGAAGGCCACGGCCAGCCCGATCGGCCCGGCGCCGAGCACCAGCACCTTGTCGCCCGCCTTCATGCCGGACAGGTGCACGCCGTGCAGGGCCACGGCCAGCGGTTCGATGATCGCGCCATCGGCGAGCGAGACGTTGGCGCCCAGCTTCACGCACTGGTTGGGGCGGGTGAGCGCGTATTCGGCATAGCCGCCGCCTTGCAGGGCGAACTGTTCGCACCACTGGACTTCGCCCTTGCGGCAGGATTCGCAATGGCCGCAACTGGCCAGGGGGATGACCGAGACGAGATCGCCCGTCCTAAGGCCCTCGACCTCGCGACCGAGGCCGACCACTTCGCCGGCGAACTCATGACCCAGCACGTCGCCATGCTTGCAGCCGTAGGCGGCGTCTTCCGTCATGTGCAGATCGCTGCCGCAGATGCCGCAGCGGCCGACCTTGACCACGACCTGATCCGGCGCCGGCGTGGGATCGGGCAGGGTCTCGAACGCGAGCGGCTGGTGCAGGGCCTGGAACGTCACCGCGCGCATGGGAGCTTTCCGGAAGGGCGACGTGTCACCTTTGGCGTCACGGATAAGGGGGTGCGGAGATTCACGTTAGGTCCTGTTTTATAAGGGTAAAGGGTGGATGGGTGTCATCTTTGGAAGAGCGGTTTTTTGCCCCTTGGCGCGTCGTTGGCCTTGCCGCTCATTCAGAGCACAACAAAGGCACGGTAGGAAAGACCAAAGCCGGTTCAGCAGTAGGGTCCGACCCAGATTATCCCAACCTCTGGATCGTCTCACCCTACCTTCGTCATTGCGAGCGTAGCGAAGCAATCCAGGGCGTATTGCGCTGCCGCCCTGGATTGCTTCGCTACGCTCGCAACGACGAGTGCTTTGGCGAGGGGCGGGTCAGTCACGCCTAGGGATTCAGCGGCTTCACCGGGCCGAGCTGCATCCCGCCGTCGATCATCACGTGGGCGCCGGTGATGTAGCTGCCGGCGTCGGAGGCGAGGAGGAGGGCGAGGGGCTTGATCTGGTAGGTTTCGGCCATGCGGCCGACGGGCACCAGTTCATCCCAGGCGGCCTTGGCGGCGGGGTTCTTCTTGACCCAGCCATCGCCGATATTGGTGACGAACGGCCCCGGCGCGATGGCGTTGACGCGGATGCCATAGGCGGCGAGTTCATAAGCCGCGTGGCGCATGAAGTGCTTCACGCCGGCCTTGGCCGCCATGTAGGGCACGCCGACGATCGCCTCGTTCACCTCGGCCGCGTTGGAACTGGTGATGACGATCGCGCCGCCCCGGCGGTGCCCGTTGCGCTCGTTCGCCTTCATCACCCGCGCCGCCTCGCGCACGGTGTGGAACACGCCGGTGAGATTGACGGCGATGGACTTGTACCACCGTTCCGGCTCGTAAACGTCGAGCTGGCCGGCGGGGTTGCGGTCCCCCTCGGGCGACCAGAAGCCGTTGCCCACGTCCAGCCCGGCATTGGCGAAGGCGATGTCGCAATGGCCGAAGGCGGCCACGTGATTGTCGAACGCGGCGGCGACCTGATCGAGCTGCGACACGTCGCAGGCATCCCAGCGCGCTTCGTAGCCTTCGTCCACCAGCCGCCTGGCCTCGCGCTCCGCCCCAGCGGCGTCGATATCGGTGAGAGTCACTTTCGCGCCGGCTTCCGCCATGCATTCGGCATAGGCGAGGCCGATGCCGCTGGCGGCGCCGGTGACCAGCGCCGAGCGGCCGCGGATATCGAACTGATCGAGAGTGCGGGGGGTGTTCATTCTTGTCCTTTCACGATTCCGCAAACCTTCGTCATTCCCGCGAAAGCGGGACCCAGTCGGCTCCTGTTGCACAACACCGCCCTGGGTTCCCGCTTTCGCGGGAATGACGAAGAAAGGGGTGTGGGGTTCGAACAAGGGCGGCTGACGGATAAGGCGCCCCTAGAGATACAGCTTCGGATTGATCGGGATGCCCTGTTCCTTGCAGTAGCTTTCGTAGTGGTTGATCATCCACCACACGTCGACCGTTTCGATCAGCTTGGCCCCATTGTCGTAGAATTCGATCGGGCCGACCATCCAGCCCCACAGCTTGCAGCCTTCCGGGTGATCGGTGACCAGCGTGTGGCTTTCGCCGGGCACTTCGAAGATCAGCCCGCCGGGGGAGGCGACCCAGTCGTATTCCAGGTAGCGCACGCTGCCGGTGATGCAGACCATGGTCACCGTGCCGCGGTGGAAATGGGTGCCGATCGTGCCGGGGCCCTTCATCCACAGGATGTTCGAATAGGCGTTCTGGCGCACGTCGAACGCCAGATGCTTGATCGCGGCGGTTTCGCCGAAGGGGACCCACGGGCTGTCATCGTCGGTTTCCGCATCGATGTAGCGGCCACCGGGCGTGTGGGCGCGGACGAGGTCCTTGTAGGTGAACGGAACGTCCACGATCCGCTGTTCGGTATTGGGCGGGGCTTTCATCACGCTGGCCATGGCACGGCTCCTTCTCAGCGCATCAGGCTGTCGAGATAATCGTCGGCGATGCCGACCTCCTTGTAGTGGGCGCGGGCATCGCGGATGTAATCGAACACGTCGTAATGGCCGACGGTATTGCCCTGTTCGTCCAGCCACATCAGCGGGCCGGAGACGACGAAGAACACCTTCATCGGATCGGTATGCGCATAGGAGACGAGGGTGTGGCTTTCGCCCGGCGTTTCGAAGATGAAATCGCCGGCGGTGGCCGTCCACTCATGCTCCAGGTAAGCCCACTTGCCGCTGATCGTATAGGCCCAGATCGGCTTGGGATGATAATGCCGGTTCACGATGCACGGCTTCTTGGCCATCAGCACATCGGCCCACATGTTCAGCGTGGGGCTGATCCACACGGGCTTGGAATAGACTTCCTCCACCATGGGCCGGCCGATCGGGACCCATAGGCGTTCGTCCCCCTCGGCGATCTTGGCCATGTAGGCTTCGGGCTGGGCGCCGGGGCGCAGCGCCATGGGGACGGGCGGCGTGCCGGCCCAGGGCTCGGTAGTGGGGGTTTCGGGCATGTCGATCCTCTCACGCGGTCCCTGTGACCGGGACTCTGCTTGGCGAATGTGCCGAACGCTTGCCGGGCAGGCAAGCGTTCGGGCAGCGTTCGTCTGGGCGCCGGTTCAGGCCGCCGCCGGGGCGAGGCCGCGCCGGGCCAGCACCGCCGGGGCGGTTTCCCTGAGGCCCATGGCCACGAAGCCGCTGATCAGCGCCAGAATCATCAGCATCCACAGGAAGGAATTGACGCCGAAGGTATCGTTCAGCCAGCCGGCGACCGGCGGGCCGAACACGCCGCCGAGGATTTCGCACGAGCCCATGGCAAGGCCGAGCACGGTGGCATGGTGGAGCGGGCGGAAGCTTTCCGAAGGGATCGTGGCCATGAAGATCGGAAAGATGCCGTTGACGGCCCAGCCGACGAAGAAGATCGCCGCCAGCGCGGTGGCCGGCCCGCTGTAATACATCGCGGCCAGCGGGCCGACGACCGACAGGAACGGCAGGATCACCATGACCGGCTTGCGCCCGACCACGTCGGACAGGCCGGAGATCACGAAGCTGTAGATCGCCGCGGCGATGCCTAGCGAGCCCATGATCCAGCTTCCGGTTATCTCGTCGAAGCCTTTCGTCTGCACCAGGTAAAGCGGCATGAACGCCCAGGTGATGACGAAATGGGCCACCATGAGGACACCGACGACGACGCAGATCCACATGTTGCGGACCTTGATCGCCTCGCGAATGGTCATCGAGCTTTCGGTTTCCGGCTTGGGCAGGGGCGCAGGCTCCTTGAGCAGGAACCACATTATGATGGCGCTGACGATGCCCGGAACGCCAGCAAGGTAGAAGGATTCGCGCCAGCTGAAGGCTTCGGCGAAGGCCACCAGCACCACCGGGGCGGCGAAGCTGCCGAGCAGGTTCGAGCCGAGGTTCTGCGCCACGCCTTGCGCCAGGCCGCGCCGCTTGGGATCAACCTCGCTGGCGACCATCGCGTGACTGATCGGCATGACGCCGCCTTCGGCCGCGCCCATCAGCAGCCGCGCGCCGAGCAATAGGGCGAAACTGGAGGCAAGGCCGGTCAGGAACGAACAGAGAGAGAAGGACAGCGTGGCCAGCACCAGCAGGATCTTGCGCTTGCCGAGCGAATCCGACAGCCGCCCATAGAAGAACGCGGCGATGGCCCAGGTGAAGCTGAGGCCGCCGGCGATTATGCCGATCTGCGTCTGCGACAGGCCCAGTTCCGGCTGCACCGAGGGCATCAGCACGTTGAGCGCCTGCCGGTCGAAGAACACGATCCCGAAATTGAGGCTCAGCAGGAAAACCAGGAATATCTGGTAGCCGGCCGAATTGTTGACCCAGTTGCCCTGCCGGGGCGTGCCGCTTGGCTGCATGTTCGTTTCTCTCCCAATCCCGCTGCGCGGGCCCCGAAATCCCTGGTTTTCAGACGAAACTTCGCACCGGATCGCGGCCGTCCCAATCGCGGCTGGCGTGCCAGAAGCGGGTGAAGGTCTCGTCCATGCCCGGCGTGACCGGGAGCAGCTCGAGAAAGCCGAGCTGGGCGCCGGTGCCGTTGTCGAGATAGACTACCTCGCCCCCCGTGGGCACCGTGGCGCGGAACGCCTCGTGATAGCCGCGCGCCTGATAGGCGCGGCTGTCGGCATCCACGTCCGCGCAGGCGATGCCGACGTGGTGGAAGCCGTAGCCGCGCAGGCGGATGGTTTCCTGATAGACGGAAGGGTGATCGTCCAGCGGCTGGATCAGTTCGATCAGCATGTGCCCGGCGAAGCCCATGGCCAGGGTGATGTCGGCGCGCGATTCCTCGCCGCGATAAGTCTGGCCGGGGATCAGGAAGTTGGGGAGCACGAAGAACGGCCCGGCGCGCATGTCCGCCACCCAGCGGTCGATCGCCTGGCGCAAGTCCGGCACGATGAACGCCGTTTGCGCCACACCGCCCATCGGCTGACCATAGCCGAGTTCTTCCGCCATCGCTCTCTCCCGTCGCCGTTGTTTCGGCTTTAGCACTCGCTTGCCAATCAGCGCGACAAAGTCAATCTCGGCGTGCTAAGGCCTGCCCGGGTGGAGAGCCAGGAAGGTGACAGGGCATGGCCACGCAGTTGAGGCGCAATTCGCAGTGCAGCGAGGCCGAATGGACGGCGCGGCAGGAGCTGGCCGCCTGCTATCGCATCTTCGACATGATGAACTGGTCGGAATCGATCTATAACCACATCACCGTGCGGGTTCCGGGGGAGGAGGCGTTCCTCATCAACCCCTATGGCTTGTTGTGGTCGGAAGTGACGGCCAGCAACCTGGTCAAGATCGACAGCGAGGGGAACCAGCTGTGTTCCAGCCCGCATCCGGTGAACAAGGCGGGCTTCACCCAGCACGCCTGTTTCCACCGGCATATCCCCTGGGCCCATGCCATCGTCCACACCCATACGCCCGACACCATGGCGGTCTGTTCCAGCGAGGCCGGGCTGACGCCGACCAATTTCTATGCCTGCTTCTTCGAAGGGCAGGTGGGCTATCACGACTTCGAAGGCATCACCGTGCGGGCGGAAGAGGGGGAGCGGCTGCTGCGCGACCTGGGCGACGGGCGCGTGCTGATGCTGCGCAACCACGGCCCGGTGGTGCTGGGGGAAACGCTCTATGAGATGTTCCTCAATTACTACATGCTCCAGCGCGCGTGCGAGATCCAGGTGAAGACCGCCGCGCTGGGCCAGCCGATCCGCGTGGCGCCGGAGGTGATCGCGGTGCATCAGCGGGACCGGGACCAGGTGGCGCTGAAGGACTTCGGCCGCGCGGATTTCGAAGCCTGGGTGCGCAAGCTCGACAGCGTGGACCGGGGCTGGCGGGAATGAGCAAGACCTGCCCCAAATGCAGCGGGCGAATGGAACAGGGCTTTTTGCTGGAACTGAAGGACGGCAACCAGAAGGCGGCCACCGAATGGATCGAAGGCGCCGTGGAAAAGGCATGGTACGGCCTCAAGATCAAGGGCAAGAAACGGCTGGCGGTGGAGACCTTCCGCTGCGGCCGCTGCACTTACCTCGAAAGCTACGCGCCCGAGGCATGACCGGCCGGCAGTTCCCTTTCGTCATTGCGAGGAGCGAAGCGACGATTGGTTGGCCAAGGCCAGCTTCGCTTCCGCTGCGCTCGCAATGACGAAAAAGGGGGTGGCATGACCGATCTCACCGTCAACGACCGGCCGATCCGCATCGACATGGACCCGCAGACGCCCCTGCTATGGGCGCTGCGCGACGCAGCCAATCTGACGGGCACCAAATATGGCTGCGGCGTGGGCGATTGCGGGGCCTGCATGGTGCTGGTGGACGGGGCCGCGCTGAGGAGCTGCCTGGTCACCCTGGGCGAGGCCGAAGGGCGGATCGTGCGCACGATCGAGGGCCTGTCGCGCGATCGTTCGCACCCGGTGCAGCAAGCGCTGGTGGCGGAACAGGCGATCCAGTGCGGCTTCTGCACGCCGGGAATCGCCATCGCCGCCGCGGCGCTGCTGGCGCGCGATCCCAATCCCAGCGACGAGGCCATCCGGCAGGCGATCCCCAACTTGTGCCCCTGCGGCGTCTATCCCCGGCTGATCCGCGCGGTGAGGCAGGCGGTGCGCGTGACCCAGCGCGCCGAAACGCTGAGCGCGGCGCCGGCGCCGGGCATCGACCCCCGGGATGCCGCCGCGGCCGTGCCCGCGATGCGCGCGCCCGAGCGGTGAAAGCAAACCCCGTCTGGAAGAGGAAACGATGAAAGCGACGATCTGGCATAACCCGAAATGCGGCACTTCGCGGACCGTTCTGGCGCAGCTGGAAGCGCGCGACGACATCGAGCTGGACGTGGTCGAATACCTGAAGCACCCGCCTTCGCGCGAGAAGCTGGCGCAGCTCTATCGCGATGCGGGAATCGCCCCCCGCGAAGCCCTGCGCACGCGCGGCACCGATGCCGAGGAACGCGGCCTGACCGAGGCGGACGATGCCACGGTGCTTGATGCCATGGCGGCGGAACCGATCCTGATCGAACGCCCGCTGGTGGAAACGGAAAAGGGCGCGCGGCTGTGCCGCCCGGCCGATAAAGTGAACGAGATATTGTGAATCCGATCCCGGACCCGGCTTGCATCGCCGGCCCATATCTGCAAACGCCCGGCCTTCGTGACCCCTCTTGAAGGGGCGGAAAGAGAGACACGGCCAGATGGACAGCGAGTTGGCTCAAGAACGCCGCGGCGTGAAGCTGAAACGCAAGATCGCCGAGGCGCTGGGGCCGGCCGGAGTGTTCTTCCAGGGATTTCTGGAGCATCCGCGGATGGTCGGTTCGATCATCCCCTCGTCGAAATCGACGATCGACAAGATGCTGGCCCCGGTGAACTGGGACGAATGCAAGCTGTTCGTGGAATACGGGCCGGGCGTGGGCACGTTCTGCCGCCCGGTGCTGGAACGGCTGCGGCGCGGCGGTGAATTGATCGTCATCGACACCAATCCGCTGTTCATCGACTATCTGAATCGCACGATCCGCGACAGCCGCTTCCATGCGGTGCTGGGTTCGGCGGAGGACGTGGAGGCGATCGTCCGTTCGCTGGGGCACGAGCACGCGGATTACGTGCTGTCGGGCCTGCCGTTCTCCACCTTGCCCGATGGCGTGGGGCCGGCCATCGCCGCCGCCACGCACCGGGTTATCCGGCCGGGCGGCGCCTTCCTGACTTATCAGTTCAGCACCACGGCCCGCGATCTGACCGCGCGCCATTTCGCCCGAGTCGATACGGGCTTCACCTGGCTGAACATCCCGCCCTGCCTGCTGGCCTGGGGCTGGAAGGCCTGAACGCCGGGGCGACGCCCGCTATTCGAAAGGTTCGCTGACCGGCGCGGTCCACGGCCCGCCGAGCTGGCGGTGAATCGCCGCCAGCACCGCCGCGAAGATCACCGTGGCGACGGCGCTGATCAGCGCGGACACGATGGCATTGAGCGGCACCCCTATCGCCGGGCCGACCAGCACGGCCAGCAGCCCGATCACCGCGCTGACCACCACGGCGATCACGACATAGGCGATCAAAAGCAGCAGGTAGAACAGGAACAGCCGCACGCTGTTGCCCTTGGTCAGCCGCCAGCTTCGGGCGAGGGCCTTGAACGGATTGTAGACCCGGTCGATCGCGATCACCGGGGCGGACAGCACGAACTTCACCATGAGATAGATCACCAGGACAACGGCGACGAGGCCCAGCACCACGCTGAGCCCGGGGTTGCCGATGGCCCTGGCAATACCGGCCAGCGCGGCGAAGATCAGGGTGACTCCGAACGCCAGCAGGAGATAAGCCCCGATGGCGGGCAGGAGGCCGATCAGCCCCGTCTTGATCGCTTCGCCCACGGTCGGCCGGCGATGATCGCGCAGGAGCGCCAGCAGGGCCAGATAACCCACCACCGTAATGAGAGCGGCGAACGCGATGAGCCAGCTCCACGAAGTATAGACCGACAGCATGATCTTCTGGGCGTTTTCCGGATCGGCCAGCATGGTTTCCTGCACGTCGCCCACGGCGAAGCCGAGCACGGCGCTGGGCAGGAAGAAGAAGATGCCGGCGAATACCAGCAGGACTTCGCGGTTGGCCGAAACCATCGCCATGGCGTCCCGCCAGGCCGCGCTCATGTCGAACTTCATCCGCAAACTCCCCCTTCGACGCGTTCGCCCCTTGATAAGCGCGATTCGACGCGCCAGCAAACGCGCAACCATGGAACGGCCCACAATAAACGAAAGCGCGCGGGTGGAATGGCGGCACGAGCGCGCAAGCGTGCCCTATCGCGCCGCCCTGGCCGAGCAGGAAGCGCGCAACGCGGCGATCCGGGCGGGCGAGGCGGCGGAACTGATCTGGCTGCTGGAACATCCGCCGGTCTACACCGCCGGGACCAGCGCCCCGGCTGGAGAGCTGCTCGACGCGCGGTTCGAGGTGGTCGAGACCGGGCGCGGCGGGCGCTATACCTATCACGGGCCGGGGCAGCGGGTGGGCTATGTCCTGCTCGACCTGGCGAGGCAGGGGCGCGACGTGCGGCGGTTCGTCCATGCGCTGGAAAGCTGGGTGATCGCCACGCTGGGCGATTTCGGCGTGGAAGCCTGGGCCGTGCCGGAACGGATCGGCATCTGGACGCGCGACCGCGACGGCACCGAAGCCAAGATCGGCGCGATCGGGGTGAGAGTGCGCAAGTGGGTGACGATGCATGGCTTCGCGGTGAACCTCGATCCCGATCTGTCGCATTTCTCGGGCATCGTGCCGTGCGGGATCGCCGAATACGGCGTGACCAGCCTGGCGCGGCTCGGCCTTGCGGTTGCGCCGGAGGAATGGGATGGGGCATTGCGGGCGCGCGCCGGGGATTTCCTGAGCGCGCTGGGGACCTCGCTGGAGACGCCGGAGTGAACTGCTTGACGACACCGCTCCTGCGCCCCGGCCTGTTCCTGGCCTTTGCCCCGCTGGCACTGCTGGCGGCCTGCGGCGGCGACAAATCGGGCGACGAAGCGCGCGCGCCCAGCGGCGAGGTTCTGGAAGGCACGATCAGCGATTCGATGCTGCCACTCGATACCGTGCGTTCGCAGCCGCCGCTGGCGGAGCCGAAAGCGGGGGCGAGAGCCCAGGCGGGCGACGAAGCCAGTGCCGCCGCAGCGGAAGGCGAGGCGAGCGAGGGCGCGGGCGAGACTGGTGCGGCGCCAACCGGGACGCCAGCGGCGACGCCGACCACTGCCGCGGATTGACGCTGTTAGGTTCGGTCGCTTTCACCGTCGCGACCAAACGGGGGTAAGGGCCGGTGGATCAGCCGGTCGGCCGGTCGGCCGGTCGGCGGGCCGGCGGGTCGGGTTGACTAATCCAGGCTGGCCAGGAGCCGCCGGGCTTGTTCCAGGTGCGGCTGGTCGAGCATCCGGCCCTCGAGCGCGAGCGCGCCGACGCCGGGGTGGGCGCTGAAGGCGTCGACGATGGCCCGGGCCTGGGCGATCTCCGCCTCGGTGGGGGTGAAGGCGGCGTTGATCACCGGCACTTGCGACGGATGGATCGCCAGCATTCCGGCGAAGCCATCGGCGCGGGCTTCGGCGGCCACGCGGGCGAGGCCGTCGAGATCGCGGAATTCGGCATGGAGCGTGTCGATCGCCATGACGCCGCGCGCGTGGGCGGCGAGCAGCACTTGTGCGCGGACGAAGCGGAAGGTGTCCGTCCAGCGACCCTGTGCGTCACGCTTGCGGCTGGCGCCGAGGGCGGCGGAAAGGTCCTCGGCGCCCCAGGTGAGGCCGGCGAGGCGCGGCTGCGCGGCCATGGCATAAGCCGCGATGCCGAGCGCGGCGGCCGGCGTTTCGCTAACCAGGGGGACGATCCGCGTCGAGCCGGGCGCGATGCCGTGGCGCTGCTCCAGCGTGGCCAGCTCGCCGGCCAGGGCCTGAAGCTGCTCAGGCCCGGCGGCCTTGGGCACGACGATCCCGTGCGGCCGGCCGGGCATGGCCACGGCGAGGTCTTCGCGCCAGAGCGGCGTGTCGAGCGCATTGATGCGCAGCCAGCACGACGGGCCGGCATCGGCGCCGCTGTGGCGTTCCAGCCAGGCCTTCGCCAGCAGGCGCGCTTGCGGCTTGGCCGGCGGGGCGACGGCATCCTCCAGATCGACGATCACGACGTCCGCGCCCAGGCCGGCGGCCTTGCCCAGCTTGGTCTCGCTGTCGCCGGGGACGAACAGCCATGATCGCATCGCCATAGATCCGCCTTTCGAACGCGGTTTTCCATTCTCCTATAGCCGCCGCGCGTGGCGGCGCTAGACGAGCGCGATGGATGCCCCGGTTTCCGCTTCCGCCCCCCGAGTCCGCCTGCTGCCGCTGGCCGCGCTGGTGGCGGGCAATGTGGCGCTGGCGATGGGCCCCTGGTTCGTGCGGATCGCCGATACCGGCCCGGTGGCGACCGGGTTCTGGCGCGTTGCGCTGGCCCTGCCGGCCCTGGCGCTGCTGGCCAGGGCGAACGGCCAGCCGATCGGCGGCCTGCCGCGCAAGACCCTGCTGGTGGTGCTGCTGGGCGGCCTGTTCTTCGGGCTCGACGTGGCCAGCTGGCACACCGGCATCGGGCTGACCCGGCTGGCCAATGCGACGCTGTTCGGCAATGCCGGCAGCCTGATCCTGATGGCCTGGGGCTTCATCGCCTGGCGCCGCCTGCCGCGTGGGCGCGAATGGCCGGCGATGATCGCGGCGCTGGCGGGCGCGGCGATCCTGATGGGCCGATCGTTCGAGATTTCGCCGCGCACGCTGCTGGGCGACTGGTTCTGCCTGCTGGGGGGCATGCTCTATGCCGGCTATCTGATCATCCTGAAGGATGCGCGCAAGACGGTGGGCGGGTGGAGCCTGCTGACCTGGTCGGGCCTGGCCAGCGCCGCGGCGCTGATGACGGTGGCGCTGATCGCCGGGGAAAAGATCGTGCCCGACGATTGGCGGCCGGTGGTGGGCCTGGCGATCAGCAGCCAGATCGTCGGCCAGGGGCTGCTGGTCTATGCCTTGCGCCATTTCACGCCGCTGGTGATCGGCATCGCGCTGCTGTGCCAGCCGGCGGTGGCGGCGCTGGCGGGCTGGCTGTCGTTCGGCGAAGTGCTCTCGCCGATGGACTTCGTGGGCATCGCGCTGGTCGGATCGGCGCTGGTGCTGGCGCGCATTTCCTCACCGCAAGACTGAAACAAGCGGCGGGCGGTGGGCGTTAGGGACCAGATGCCTGCGAAAATCCCCTGGGAATCGGGGCCATTTCGGTTGAGGGCGCGCGCAGGTGCGATGGCAGCGGTAATAATTATCCGTTGACCTTGCGGCGCCGCCTGTTGCGGTGCAGCAGGAGCGGGGAAGGGGAAGGGAAAGTGGCCGGGATATGACGTCGAAAGCCGATACGCTGTTACTGTTCGGGGCCACGGGGGATCTGTCGCAACGGATGCTGCTGCCTTCGCTCTGCGCGTTGCATGCCGACGGGCTACTGGACCCGAAGCTGCAGATTCTGGGCACGGCGCGATCGCAGATGACCGATGCGGAGTTCCGCAATTTCGCGCGCGCGGCGGTGGAGAAGTTCCTGCCCAAGCAGCGCCGCGGCGGCATGGCCGATTTCCTCAACCGGCTGCATTACCAGCAGCTCGATGTGACGCAGGCGGATGGATACGCCGATCTGGCCACGAAGCTGGCCGGGCGGACGGAACGGCTGGCGATCTTCCTGTCCACCGCCCCCAAGCTGTTCGAGCCGACGATCCGCGGGCTGGAGAAGGCGGGCCTGGCGGGCGAGGGCGCGCGCATCGGGCTGGAGAAGCCGCTCGGCCTCGACCTCGCGTCAAGCTGCGAGATCAACGATGCGGTGGCCATCGCCTTTCCGGAGAACCGGATTTTCCGGATCGACCATTACCTGGGCAAGGAAACGGTGCAGAACTTGCTGGCGCTGCGCTTTGCCAACGTGATGTTCGAGCCGCTGTGGAACGCCACCCATATCGACCATGTGCAGATCACCGTGGCCGAGACGGTGGGTGTGGAGCAGCGGGCCGAATTCTACGACCAGACCGGCGCCCTGCGCGACATGGTGCAGAACCACATGCTGCAGCTCCTTTCGCTGGTGGCGATGGAGCCGCCGACGCACATGGAGGCGGAGGCGGTGCGCGACGAGAAGGTGAAGGTGCTGCGCGCGCTGCGTCCGCTGGCCGCCGGCGAAAGCGTGACGGGCCAGTATCGCGCCGGCGCGGTGGATGGAAAGATCGTGCCCGGATACGACGAGGAACTGGGCCGCGACAGCCAGACCGAGACATTCGTGGCGCTGAAGGCGCATGTGGACAACTGGCGCTGGAAAGGGGTGCCGTTCTACCTGCGCACCGGCAAGCGGCTGCCCGAGCGAGTGACCGAGATCCTGGTCCAGTTCCGCCCCGTGCCGCACCTGATCTTCAGCGGCACCCGGGCCAAGCCGAACGCGCTGCTGATCGGCATCCAGCCGGAAGAGAACATTACCCTGTCGCTGATGGCCAAGGTGCCGGGGCTGGACCGCGAGGGCATGTCCTTGCGCGAGGTGCCGCTGGACATCGACATGCCCGATGCCTTTTCCGGCAAGGAGCGGCGCATCGCCTATGAGCGGCTGATCCTGGACCTGATCGACTGCGACCAGACCCTGTTCGTCCGCCGCGACGAGGTGGAAGCGCAATGGGCCTGGGTCGACGCCATCCGCGAACAATGGGCCAAGGAAGGGCTCGAACCCAAGCCGTACAGCGCCGGAAGCTGGGGCCCGAGCGCCGCCATCGCCCTGGCGGAGCGCGATGGAGTGAGCTGGCATGAGTGAGATGTTCGGGCGGCGACCCCGCAGCGCGGCGGAAAGGGAGGCGCCTTGGCGCGGGAAATCTCTTTCCTTATTATTCTCCGCGCCTTCGCGCCTGCGTGCGAATCAGACGATGCCTGCCTGCCCATGACGAACCTCCACCCCGCCGTCGCCCGCGTCACCGACCGGATCATCGAGCGTTCGCGCGACAGCCGCCGCCGCTATCTCGAGCTGATGGAGGCGGAAGGGGCGAAGCACGCGGATCGCAATGCCGCGCTGCCCTGTTCCAACCTGGCGCACGGCTTCGCGGCGATGGGCGAGGACAAGGCCTCGATCGCAGGGCAATCGGGGCCGAACATCGGCGTGGTCAGCGCCTATAACGACACGATCTCCTCTCACCAGCCGTTCGGCGCCTATCCGCCGCTGATGAAGGTCTGGGCGCGCGAAGTGGGGGCCACGGCGCAAGTGGCGGGCTGCACCCCGGCGATGTGCGACGGGGTGACCCAGGGCACCGACAGCATGGAGCTGTCGCTGTTCAGCCGCGATGTCATCGCGCTGTCCACCGCGGTGTCACTGAGCCATGCGATGTACGACAGCGTGGCCATGCTGGGCATGTGCGACAAGATCGTGCCGGGCCTGCTGATCGGCGGCCTGCGGTTCGGCTTCCTGCCGGCGATCTTCATTTCGGCGGGGGCGATGCCCACGGGCCTTTCCAACAAGGAGAAGCAGCGCGTCCGCCAGCTCTATGCCGAAGGCAAGGCGACGCGGGCCGAACTGCTCGAAAGCGAAGCCAGGAGCTATCACGCGCCGGGCGTGTGCACGTTCTATGGCACGGCCAATACCAACCAGATGATGCTGGACCTGATGGGGCTGGCGCTGCCCGGTTCGGCCTTCATCAATCCGGGCACGCCCTTGCGCCAGGCGCTGACCCGCGCGGCCGTGCACCGGCTGGCGGCGATCACCCGCCATGGCAACGATTACCGCCCGCTGGCGCGCTGCGTGGATGAAAAGGCGGTGGTCAATGCGATCGTCGGCCTGCTGGCGACCGGCGGATCGACCAATCACGCGCTGCATATCCCGGCCTTCGCCCGCGCGGCGGGCATCCAGGTCGATTGGCGCGACATGGACGAGCTGAGCGCGGCGGTGCCGCTGCTGGCGCGGGTCTATCCCAATGGCGCGAGCGACGTGAATCACTTCCAGGCCGCCGGCGGGCTGGGCTTCGTGGTGCGCGAGCTGCTCGACGCCGGGCTTGCCCACCGCGATATCCTCACCGTGTTCGGCGAGGACCTGGGCGCCTATACCCGCGAGCCGTGGCTGGATGGCGAGGCGCTGGCCTGGCGCGAGGTGGGGCCGGCCGGGGACGAGACGATCCTGCGCCCGGTGGCGAAGCCGTTCATGCCCGATGGCGGGATGCGGCTGGTCGAAGGCAACCTGGGGCGCGGGACGTTCAAGACCAGCGCGGTCGAGCCGGAGCGCTGGACGATCGAGGCGCCGTGCCGGATCTTCGAGCGGCAGGAGGACGTGGCCGGCGCGTTCGAGGCCGGCGAACTGGACCGCGACGTGGTGGTGGTGGTCCGCTTCCAGGGCCCGCGCGCGAACGGCATGCCCGAGTTGCACAAGCTGACGCCGGTGCTGGGCGTGTTGCAGGACCGGGGGCACAAGGTGGCCCTGGTCACCGATGGGCGCATGTCCGGCGCCAGCGGCAAGGTGCCGGCGGCGATCCATGTCAGCCCCGAAGCGCATAGCGGAGGGCCGCTGGCCCGCTTGCGCGATGGGGATGTGATCACACTGTGCGGCAATCGGGGCGAGCTTTCGACCCGCGCGGACCTTTCCGCGCGCGAGCCGGCGGCGACGCCGGAAGCGAAGCCGGGCACCGCGCGCGAGCTGTTCGCGATGTTCCGCCTGGGGGCGGACGAGGCCGAGAAAGGTGGATCAGCGATGCTGGCCATGGGTGCACTGTGAGAGTGGCGCGTCGCCCTTCCTTCACAGCCTCCACCCCAACCCCTCCCCTGAAGGGGAGGGGCTCTTGAGCACCGATCTCGTCGCTCTTGATGTCGGCGGCACGCACGCGCGCTTCGCGCTGGCGTCCATCGGTGACGACGGGGCGATCACGCTGGGCGAGCCGGTAACGCTGAACACCGACGATTATGCCAGCCTGCAGACGGCGTGGGAGGAGTTCGAGCGGCGCTGCCAATGCGCGGTGCCGCGCGCGGTCTCGATCGCCATCGCCGCGCCGATCGTGGGCGAAACGGTGCGCATGACAAACAATAGCTGGATCTTCCACACGCTGGCGATCGACCAGCAGCTGGGGGTCGACCGGGTGACCCTGATCAACGATTTCGGCGCGGTGGCCCATGCCGTTGCCCGCGCGCCGGAGGATCAGCTGATCCACATCACCGGGCCCGACAAGCCCCTGCCGAAGCGCGGCACGGTAAGCGTGATCGGCCCCGGCACGGGCCTGGGCGTGGCGCATTTCCACCGCCATGACGGCGGCTATCACGTCCAGCCGACCGAAGGCGGACATATCGACTTCGCGCCGCTCGACGCCGTGGACGACTGGATGATGGCCAAGCTGCGCCGCCAGCACTTGCGGGTTTCGACCGAGCGGGTTCATGCCGGCCCCGGCATCTGCGAGATCTATGCGGCGCTGGCGGCGACCGAGAAGCGCACGGTCGAGATTCCCGAGGACCGGATCATCTGGGAGCGCGGGCTGGCGCGCGAGGACAGCCTGGCCACGGCCGCGGTGGATCGCTTCTGCGCTTCGCTGGGCAGCGTGGCGGGCGATTACGCGCTGGCGCACGGGGCCAGTGCGGTGGTGCTCGCCGGCGGAGTGGGGCTGAGGCTGCGCGAGCTGCTGCCGCGATCCGCCTTCGGAGAACGATTTCGTTTCAAGGGACGTTATACGGAGATGATGGCAGGCATACCGGTGAAGTTGATCGTTCATCCCCAGCCGGGGCTTTTCGGCGCGGTGGCCGCCTTCGCCTGCGAACATATGCCGGAGCGCGCGCGATGAGTTCCATCGGGCAGCTGATGCGCACGGCGCCGGTGATCCCGGTGCTGGTGGTCGATTATGCAAGCCAGGCGGGCGCGCTGGCCCAGGCGCTGGTGGCGGGCGGCCTGCGCGTGCTGGAAGTGACGCTGCGCACCCCCGCCGCGTTCCAGGCGATCCGCGAGATGAAGCAGGTGCCGGGTGCGATCGTGGGCGCCGGCACGGTGACCAACCCGCAGCAGTTCGACGATGCGCTGGAGGCCGGGGCGGAATTCATCGTTTCGCCAGGGCTGACCGATCGGCTGGCGCGGCTGGCGATCGGGCGCAAGGTGCCGTACCTGCCGGGCATTTCCACCGCCAGCGACATCATGCGCGGGCTGGATCTGGGGCTGACGCACTTCAAGTTCTTCCCGGCCAGTACGTCCGGCGGGATCAAGGGGTTGCAGGCGCTTTCCGCCCCGTTCGCCGAATGCCGCTTCTGCCCGACCGGCGGCATCACCGCCGAAACCGCGCCCGATTGGCTCAAGCTGGAATCGGTGCTCTGCGTCGGCGGAAGCTGGGTGGTGCCGCGCGGCGCCGGGTTCGGCGAGGTGGAGGCGCTGGCCCGTGAAGCCGCCTTGCTGGGCCCCGGAACGACGTGAGGACGATCGCCGACCTCACCGGACGGCTCCAGGCGCTGCACGCGCATACCGAAGAGACACCGCTGTTCAATCCGGTGTTCCAGCTTGCGCTCGATCTCTCGCGGCTGATCGAGCGCGGCGAGCTGACGCTCGATCAGTGCGAGGCCCTGATTGCGGAGCTGGAATGCGATGCGTTGAAGAGCCGCGCCGGCCATCTGCGCCGCCTGGTGGCGCCGGTTGCGCGCGGGGATAATGCCGCGCGGGTGGACCGCTTGGCGCATGGCGGCGATTTCGCCGCGTTTCGCGCCCGGTGGGAGCATCCGGTGCTCCATGCCGTGTTCACCGCGCATCCGACCTTCCTGCTCACCCCGGCCCAGTCGGACGCGGTGGCGGCGGCCGCCAGCAGCGAGGAGCCGATCGACGCGGCCGCCTGCGTCGCGCCGGCGGAACGGCCGGCGATCACCCTGGCCTTCGAGCACGCGCAGGCGATGCGGGCGATCACCCATGCCCAGGATGCGCGCGACGCCATCATTGCCGGGCTTCTGACCCACGCCCGGCGGGAATGGCCGGAGGCGTGGGCGCAGTTCAGGCCGCTGCCGTTCCGCTTCGCCACCTGGGTCGGCTATGACATGGACGGGCGGACGGACATTGGCTGGGCGCAGTCGATCGGTTTCCGCCTGGCCGAAAAGGCCGAGCGGCTGGCGCACTATGTCGCCGCGCTGGAGACAATCGACGGCAGCCATCCCCTGCTGGCGGAACTGCGGCCCGCTGCCGCCTATGCCGCCGAGCGGGCGGAGGATTTCGGCGGCGACCTGTCGGACCCGGCGGTGCTTTCGGAGGCGGCGAACCGGCTGACCGGCGACGATCCGCACAAGCTGCTGTCGCTGAAGCGATTTATCGACGCGCTGGAGGGGGAGGCGGCGGGCGCGGATGCCGCGCGCGCCATTGCGCTGAAGACGCTGGCGGCGGCGATGCGGGCGGACGGCTTGGGCATGGGCTGGATCCATTTCCGGGTGAACGCCAAGCAGCTGCACAATGCCGTTCGCCGGCGGCTGGACCCGGAAAGCGAGCTGGATCTGGCAAGCAAGGGGGCGGTGGTGCACCTGCGCCGGGCGATCCGCGAGGTGAAGCCGCTGCGTTCCAATTTCGCCGCGCTGGCCATCGAAAGCTCCACCGCGATCCGCCAGTTCCTGGCCATCGCCCAGATCCTGAAGCACATCGATGCCGATGCCCCGATCCGGATGCTGGTGGCGGAAAGCGAGCAGCCGGCGACGGTGCTGGCCGCGCTCTATTTCGCGGAACTGTTCGGGGTGGCGGACAAGGTGGACGTTTCCCCGCTGTTCGAGACGGAAAACGCGCTGGAACACGGCGGCCGCTTCCTTGACGCGCTGCTGGCGGAAGAGGAATACCGCGCCTATGCGCGGCGGCGCGGGCGGGTTTCGATCCAGACCGGCTTTTCCGACGCCGGGCGCTTCATCGGGCAGATACCCGCGAGCCTGGCGATCGAGCGGCTGCAAGGGCGGCTGGCCGAGGCGATGCAGGCCAATGGCCTTACCGATGTCGCCGCGCTGGTGTTCAACACCCACGGCGAATCGATGGGCCGGGGCGCGCATCCGGATTCCTTCGCCGATCGGCTGGCCTGGGCGCTGAGCCCGTGGGCGCGGCGGCGCTTCGCCCGCGCGGGCATCCGGCTGGAGCCCGAGGAGAGCTTCCAGGGTGGCGACGGCTACCTGTTCTTCGCCACGCCCGAGCTGGCGCTGGCCACGCTGACCCGCCTGGCCGAGCTGCACCCGGCCGAAGCGGACCCCGCCGCGCCGCCCGATCCATTCTACAAGCGCACGGATCTGAGCCTCGATTTCTATCGGGCGATCAAGGACCGCCAGCATCACCTGCTGGAAAGCCGGACTTATGCCCGGGCGGTGACGGCGTTCGGGCTTGGTCTGCTGAACCCCACCGGCAGCCGCGTGTCGCGCCGGCAGGGCGACCTTTCGGCGGACCGCGAGATGAGCCTCAGGCAGATCCGCGCCATTCCGCACAATGCGATCCTCCAGCAGCTGGGCTATCCGGTGAATGTGATCGCCGGCATCGGCAGCGCGGCGGAAGGCAGTTACGAGGCGGTGGCCGAATTGCTGCGCGAGAGCGAGCGGGGCCGGCAGCTTATCCGTCTGGTGAGAGGGGCCGATGCGTTGGGCAGCATCAAGACGGTGGCGGCCTATGGCGAGCTGTTCAATTCGGCCTATTGGGCCAGCCGCCCCTATCGCGGAACCGAAGGCCATCTGTCGCGGCCGTGCGAGGCGCTGGCCGAATATCTCATCGCCGACGATCGGGCGGAGGTGTTCCGCCGGCTGACCTCGCGCCTGAGGGTGGATGCGCTGAAGCTGCACCGGCTGTTCGCCCTGGTACCCGACGCGAATCCGCGGGCCGACCGCGAATATGTCCGCCGCGCGATCGGCGCGTGCCATGCGCTGCGGCTGGCGCTGTTCCAGCACATGTTCATCCGCGCGGTGTCGATTCCGGCGTTCAGCCGCGCCAACGACGTGGCGCGCGAGGACGTGCTGGAAATGGTCTTCACCCTGCGGATCGACGAGGCGATGACGCAGCTTCGCCGCGCCTATCCGACTCACTTTCCCCGGATCGGCGATTTCCGCCTGAGCGAGCCGACCGATTATCCCGAGGGCGGCGACGAAGGCTATGGCGCGATCCGCCGCGCGTTCATCGATCCGATCGAGCGGGCCTATGACCTGTCGCTGAGGATCGGCACGGCGATCGCCAACCACTTCGGCGCGCATGGGTAGGCTTTGGCCTTCGCAAAAGCGTGCGTCGTTGCGAGCGGGGCGAAGCGATCCAGGGCGTATCGCGCTGCCGCCGGGTGCTTCGCTGCGCTCGCCATGACGCGGTGATTTTGGCGAAGGGGAAAGGGTCAGCCCTGGCTTCGGCGGGGAGGCTCGCGCCGGAAAAACCAGTCGCAGCCTTCGACGGTGGCGAGCACACCGGCGACATTGCCGCTTTCGCCGCGTTCGAGGCGGTCCAGCAGCCGGGCGAGGTCCTGCCCGCGTGCCTGGCCGCCGAAATCGGCGACGATGCGGGCGAGCACGCGTATCGCCACGGCGCGGGGGGCGAGCCGGCGATAGCGAAAGCCCTGTTCCGTCCCCACGACGTGCTCGTTCCATTCGCGGCCGGCGGCCCATTCCAGCGCCTCATCGGCCGTCGCGAGGTGCGCGGCGGAGGTGGCCAGCGCCAGGGGATCGAGCCAGGGACTTTCCGCCAGCGCCTTGCGCAGGCGGACGCGGTCGAAGCGATCGCTGGTATTGCTGGGGTCCTGCACGGCTTCGATGCCGCAAGCCGCGACGAGCGCCGCCAGTTCCGCATGGCGGAAGGCCAGCAGCGGGCGGATCACGGGGATGGCGGACGGGGAAATGACGCTACGCTCGCGGATTCCGGCCAGGCCGGACACCCCGCTGCCCCGATTGAGGCGCATCAGCAGCGTCTCGGCCTGATCGTCGGCGTGATGCGCGGTGGCGATGGCGGAAAGGCCGCGCCGCACGGCCCATTGCGCCAGGGCGGCATAGCGCGCGGACCGCGCCTCCGCCTGGACGTTGCCCGCGTGCACGCGCACCGGCAGCGCTTCGCACGGCACGCCACGATCGAGGCAGGTGCGCGCCACCATGGCGCATTCGGCGGCGCTTTCGGGCCTGAGCCCGTGATCCACCGTGGCGACTTCGATGCGGCCGGGAAGCGCGGCCGCCGCCAGCAGCAGCATGGCCATGCTGTCCGGCCCGCCGGAGACGGCCAGGCCCAGCCGGTCGTTTTCGGGCCAGAGACGCTCAAGCCCGTGCCGGAAGCGCTCTACGAGCGCCGGGTCCGGCGCTTTACTGGCAGGTGACCTTGCTCCGGTCGCGGTCATACTGTTCCTTCAGCCGTCCGGTGGCGAGCGCCGGATAGGCTTCGCTGAACTCCGCCAGCGCGATGCAGGCGCGGTCCGTATCGCCGATGCCGACCATCGCCTCGGACAGGAACAGCAGGCTGTCGGCCGCCCGGGCGCCGTTCTTGTCCTTCTGGTAATTCTCCAGGAATGCGGCGGCGGCTTCGCGCGGCTTGCCGTCATCGAGGAAGGCCCGGCCCAGCAGGTTGCGGCCGTAGCTGGCCTTCGCATGAGTGGGATATTTCTGGAGGAACAGCGAAAGCTGCTGCCGCGCCTCGGGAAAGAACCCCGCTTCCCACAGGCGGAAGCCGTAAGTGTATTCGTCGTCGCCGGCATCGCCGGTCGAAGGCTTGGCGATCGCCTGCACGGCGGCGACGCGCGCGGGGCTGGGCGCGCTGGCGGCCGCGGGAGCCGGCGTGGGCGTGGATGCCGCCGGGGTGCGGCCGGGGGCAGGCGCCGCGCCGCTGGCGGACGGCACCGGGATGACGCCGGTGGGCGGCGCGATCGCCACCGGGGCGGCGGCCTGCGCATCGCGCATGGCCTTCATCTGCGCTTCGAGCTGGGCGAGCTGATTGGCGTTTTCCTCCGTGCGCGCGGTGAGCCCGGCAAGCTGCGCTTCCAGCGCGTCGAGACGGGCGAGCATGTCGGTGAGCGCGGAGCTTGACGGCGTGGGCACGGCGGGCGTCGGGGTCTGCGGCCGAGAGGTATCGACTTCCGGCGTGAAATAGCGCCCGTCGCCCCCAGGGAAGACCGCGCGCTGCAAGGCGTTGATCTGGCTTTCGATCCGCCGCAGCCGCGCGTCACTGTCCTGCGCCGCGGCCGGCCCCGGCAGGGCCATGGCGACGCCGGCCAGCAGCAGGGCGGCGATCGTCTTGCGGGTGGTGTGCCAGCCGCTCGTCATTGCTTGCGATTCCTCCAAGATTCCGGGCCGAAATCCGGCCAATGCTTCCCCACGCGCGGTTTCCGGCCGGCGCCTATCGCCCGGCAGGCGAACCGTGCCTGAACATGTGCGCCCTGTGTGCCAAGGCGGGATTCGCTTGTCGAGTTGCAAGCGCCGCTAGACTGTGGGCGAAGCCGCCGGAGCGGGCGCTGCCGATCCGGCCCGCGCCAGCAGAGCTGGGGCGGTGACGAGCACGTCACGCATGACCTGATCGCGTTCGGCCAGCTTGGGGATCGGTCGCCCGCCCACGGTGATCGCCAGGGCGTCGGGCCGTCCGGTCCACAATTGCGGCCCCTGCGCATCGGCGGGCACGGTATAGCTTTCGCCCTTGGTCATCAGCTTCTGCATCAGCTGCATTCCATTGGCGTCATAGAACTTGACCCAGATCCCCTCTTCAAGCGCGGTGAAGACCACCGGGCCATCCGGAGCGGCGGAAGGGGCGGCGGCCGGAGCGGCCTGCGCGGGATCGGCCGCAACGGCCTCCGTCGGGCTGACCAGCGAGGGCAGTTCGGCGGCCGGGGCGAAGAAGGTGCGCGCGGCGAAGAACAGGCCGAGCAGCACCAGCACGGCCGCCAGGCCCGAAAGCCAGCCAAGCGCGCGTGACGGCACCCGCGCCGGATCCCCCGGTTCGAAGCTGGCGGGGCGATGGTGGGCATGCGGTTCCTGCGCATCGAGTTCCGCCCGCACGGTATCGGCCACCGCATCGGCATCGAGGCCCACCAGCTTGGCATAGCTGCGCGAGAAGCCGATCGCATAAGTGCGCGCCGGGAGGGCGGCGAAATCGCCTTGTTCGATCGTCTGGAGGTGCCGCTGGGGAATGCGTGTTTCCGCCGCCACCTGGGCAAGCGTCAGGCCCTGCGCCTCACGCGCCGCGCGCAGCTGAGCGCCAATGCCCTCGCCAGCCGGGGCCGCTTCCTCGATCTCGTCTTCCGCCATTCCCGCTCCAGCCTAGGGGCCCAGCCCATCACTGACAACGCCCATCATTGATAACGGCATCGCTTATCAGGTCTGGAATGCTTCGAATTGGTCCAGTCGTGAACCCTGAACCGCTAGTGAGAGAGGTGCGCGGCCCAAGTCAAGGCGGGTAACCTTTCTACCCGCTTATTCGACTTCGATGTCGTGCCGCGCCGTCCATTCGAGCATGGCCGTGCGCATGTTGGGCGGGGGGGAGGCGAGCCAGCCGCTCATCGCCTTGCCGATTTCGCGCGTATCGACCTTGCGGACCAGTTCCTTGATCGGGCCGACCGCCGCGGGGGTGATCGACAGCCGGCGGATGCCGAGCCCGATCAGCGCCAGCGCTTCCAGCTGCCGCCCGCCCATTTCCCCGCAGACGCCCAGCTGCACCGGATGACCGACGGTGGCCGCGATCACCCGGCGCAGGAAGCGCAGGATCGCCGGGCTCAGCCAGTCATACCGTTCGGCCAGCATCGGGTTGCCGCGATCGGCGGCGAACAGGAACTGGGTGAGGTCGTTGGTGCCGACCGAAATGAACGACAGCCGGGGGATCAGCACGTCGAGCATCTCGGCGAGCGAGGGAACCTCCAGCATCACGCCATAGCGGACGGCATCGGGCAGGGTCTTCTTGCACCGCCGGAGAAAGTCCATCTGGCTTTCGAACACATCCCTGGCGGCATCGAATTCCCACGGTTCGGAGACCATCGGGAACATGACGTTGAGCGTCTTGCCCGCCGCCGCCTGGATCAGCGAGCGCGCCTGGACCTTGAGCAGCCCCTCGCGCTCCAGCGCCAAGCGCAGGGCGCGCCAGCCCATGGCCGGGTTCTCGTCCTCCCGACTGGTTTCGCTGCGCAGATAAGGCAGCGACTTGTCGCCGCCGATATCCACCGTGCGGAAGACCACCGGCTTTTCGCCTGCGGCTTCCAGCACGTCGCGATAGAGCCGGGTCTGCCGGTCGCGCTGGGGCAGGGCGGCGGACACGAGGAACTGGAACTCGGTGCGGAACAGGCCGATGCCGTCGGCGCCGGTGAGGCTGAGCATGGGCATGTCGTCACGCAGGCCCGCGTTCATCATCACTTCGATGCGCACGCCGTCACGCGTGAACGGTTCCACCTCGCGCATCAGGGCATAGCTGGCCTGCTTTTCGCGGCTGCGGGTGAGCCGGGCGTCGAAGGCATCGAGCACGCCCTGTGCCGGGCGCACGGTTAGCTGCGCGCCATCGCCGTCGAGCAGGAGCTGGTCCCCCTCGCGGATCAACCCGCGCGCATTGCGCACGCGGCCGAGCACCGGGATGCCCATCGCCCGCGCCACGATCACCACGTGGGCGGTGAGCGAGCCTTCCTCCAGCACCACGCCTTTCAGCCGGCGCTTGTCGTATTCAAGCAGCTCGGCCGGGCCGAGATTGCGGGCGATGAGGATCGAATCGCCGCGCAGGCCCAGGCTGGCGGCGGTGCCGAGCTGGCCCGAGACGATGCGCAGCAGCCGGTTCGACAGATCCTCCAGATCGTGCATCCGGTCTTGCAGCAGGGGATCCTGGATCTCGCGCATCCGCATCCGGGTGCGCTGCTGGACCCGCTCTATCGCCGCTTCGGCGGTAAGGCCGGAATCGATCGCCTCGTTGATCCGGCGGCTCCAGCCTTCGTCATAGGCGAACATCTTGTAGGTCTCGAGCACCTGCTCGTGTTCGCCATCCACGCCGAATTCGGCCTGGCCGGCCATCTGCTCGATCTGCTCGCGCATCCGGTCGAAGGCGAGATAGACCCGCTGCCGCTCGGCCTCGATATCCTCGGCCACCGTCTGTTCGATGACGATGCGCGGCTGGTGGAATACCGCCTGGCCGAAGGCGAGGCCCTTCACCAGTTGCAGGCCCGGCAGCACTTCCTGCCCGGCGTGGGCGGCGTCGAGTCCGGCGGTGCTCTCGTCATCCACCAGGCCGGCATTGGTGATCAGTTCGGCCAGCACCATGGCGACCGTCTGCAGCGCCTCGATCTCCACCTCTTCATAACGGCGCGGCTCGGTATGCTGCACGGTGAGCACGCCGATCGCCCGTTCGCGCCGCACGATCGGCACGCCGGCGAAGGAATGGAACTTTTCCTCCCCCGTCTCGGGGCGGTACTGGAACTCGGGATGCGTCGCCGCTTCCGCCAGGTTCAGCGTCTCGATGTTCTGGGCGATCGTGCCGGTCAGGCCGGCGCCGACCGCCAGCTTGGTGACATGGACCGCGCTCTGGTTCAGGCCGCGCGTGGCGAAGAGCTGCAACATGCCTTCGCGCAGGAGATAGATCGAGCAGACTTCGCTGTGCAGCGAATCGCCGATGATCTCGACCACCTGGTTGAGCTTGCCCTGGGCATGGGTGCGTGCCTGCATGATTTCGCGCAGGCGGGTGAGGATCAGGCGGGCGGCGGCGACGGCGGACATGGTTATCGCCTATCGCATTAGGCCGGATTTGGGAAACGTTCCCGGCGGGCGCGAGCCCCATCGGGCCCGCGGCACGCCGTTACCTGATCGTGGCGCTAGATATAGATATGCGCCATCTGCTCCTTGATCTTGAGCTTCTGCTTCTTGAGCGATTGGACCATCGTACTGTCGGGAGCAGGCCTCGCCATTTCTTCTCTGAGGCGTTGCTCCAGCCCTTCGTGCTTCGCCTGAAGGGCGGCGACATGCGAGGCTTCCATACGCATTCTCCTGTGGTTGGGCGCCCAGGAAAGGGCCCCCGGTTTGCGACCCCCGCCGGCGACTCGCGGGAAAGCCCGCGCGCCGCCGATTGTCATCAAATCATAGAAGGCTTAAGGCTTCAAACCCTGGCTGCGGCGAAGTGGCGCGCCCGGGCGATGCGGCGCCCTTCCGACGGGATGCGGGGCCGGCTTTCAGCAGCGCTTGCGATAGGGGGTTGTGGCCGGGTGACCGAAGAGGAGATGCGCAAGCGGCTGGCGGGCTTGCGGGTCGAGCATCGCGATTTGGATGCGGCGATCGCCGCGCTGAGCGCGGCGGAAAGCCAGGACCAGTTGCAGATCGCCCGGCTCAAGAAGCGCAAGCTGCGCCTGAAAGACCAGATCGCGATGATCGAGGATTACCTGACGCCCGATATCATCGCCTAAGTGGTTCCCCGTATCTATTCGGGACAGAGTTCGGGAACGGCGGAAAAACGGGCCGGGGGAACTGGCGCGGTGCTGCCCAGTTGCGATAACGTGACGGTTTATATGGCCGGAACCGCCGATCTGAGCCCGACAATAGTCGAGACGCTTTACTGGGAAGCGCTGGTGCTGGCCGATGAAGCGCGCGCCGCGTTCGACCTTTCGGGCCGGCTGGCGCTTGCCTCGCGGAACGAGGATCTGGCCCGGGTCGCCCTGTCGTGCGAGGCGCTGCGCACCACCACCCGGATGATGCACGCGATTGCCTGGCTGCTCAATCGCCGGGCCTATTTCGCCGGGGAGCTGTCGGAATTCCAGCTGCGCCGCCACGGCCGCCTGCGTCGGCCGCCGGCGGAATCGCCTTCGGAGCCCATCGCCGAATTGCCGAGCGAGCTGATGGACCTGGTCGGCCGCACCCAGCGCTTCTATGCCCGGGTGGAGCGGCTGGACAAAGCCTGGCACGAGCAGTTCGCGGCGTCGCCGGGCGCGGTCCATCGCCTGCGCGACCGGCTGGGGAAGGCCGTGGCCAGCCTTTAGCGTCAGCGCCTTACGCGCCGCGGAGGGTGACTTGTCCCGGCAGCGCCCCCATATCGCCTTGCATGCCGCTGCCGCCGCACCCCTGGCCCACGGGCCTTGCCGAGCCCCTCGAACCCCTGGTTCGGCGCGTGCTCGCGCCCAACGGCTCCCCCTATACATACACCGGCACGCAGACATACCTGGTCGGCGCGGGCGAGGGGCTGGCGGTGATCGATCCCGGCCCGGCCGAGGCGAAACACCTGGCCGCGCTGGAGGCGGCGATTGGGGATGAGCCGGTGCTGGCGATCTGCTGCACCCACACCCACCGCGATCATTCGCCCGCGGCCGCCCCGCTTGCCGCGCGGACGGGCGCGCCGGTGATCGGCTGCGCGCCGCTGGTGCTGCAAAGCGACGAGCCGCGCGCCGATGCCCCGTTCGATCCCGATTACGCCCCCGACCGGGTGCTGGCGGACGGAGAAAGCATTGCCGGCCCCGGCTGGACGCTGACCGCGCTGGCGACGCCCGGCCATACCTCCAACCACTTGTGCTATGCGCTGGAGGAAACCGGCGCGCTGTTCACCGGCGATCATGTCATGGGCTGGTCCACCAGCGTGGTCGCCCCGCCGGACGGCGACATGGCGGCCTATATGGCGAGCCTGGAGACGCTCCACGCACGGGCCGATCGGGTCTATTATCCGGCGCATGGGCCGCAGGTGACCAATCCCCGGCAGCTTGTGCGCGGGATGATCGGCCACAGGCGCCAGCGCGAGCGGCAGATACTCCGCCTGCTCGACCAGGAGGGGCGGGATGTCGGGGACTTGGTATCATTGATGTACAAGGGGATAGACCCGCGCCTGCGGCCGGCGGCGGGCCAATCGGTGAAGGCGCACCTGATCGATCTGGAACGACGGGCCCGGGTGGCCCGAAGGGGAGAGATATGGACGAGCACAAGCTGACCAGGGAGCAGACCGCGCTGGGTGCGCTGCCACGGCAGGAACGGCCGCTGGCGCGCCTGCAGGCGGTGCCGTGGTTCCTGTTCATCCTCATGCTGGCGATCAGCGCCTGGCTCGCCTGGCGCGCGTTCGGGCCGCGGGATTACGGCGATCCGCTCGCCACCAGCCTGGTCGCCTTCGAAAAGCAGAACCGGCTGACGGTGTTCTCGGCCCAGCTCTCGCCGGTCGTGGCGAGCACGGATGCGCGCTATCTGGGCCTGGTCCAGTCGCGCCAGGTGGCGGTGATCCCGGCGCGGGTCGACTATACGCTCGACCTGTCGCAGATGGATCGCGGCCGGATGCGCTGGGACGAAGGGGCGCACACGCTCGACGTGCAATTGCCGCCGCTGCAAGTCGGCCGGCCCAATCTCGACGAGGCGCGCGCGCAATATCTGCGCGAAGGCATCTGGATCAGCCGTGACGCGCAGGACAAGCTGACCCGCGACAATACGCGCCTGGCCGAACAGCAGGCGCAGGAGCAGGCGGCCAATCCGGTGCTGATGGGCCTGGCGCGCACGGCCGCGAAAGAGGCGATCCGCCAGAACCTCGCCATCCCGCTCCAGGTGGCCGGTTACGGCAATGTGACGGTGAACGTCCGCTTCGACGGCGAGGCCGTGCCCACGCGCTAGGGTTGGAGGGGCATTGTTCGGCCTCTGAATCGTCGAGGCACATTCTCAACCTCTGATCTAACCTCTGGATCGTCATTGCGAGCGTAGCGAAGCAATCCAGAGCGCATTGCGCTGCCGCGCTGGATTGCTTCGCTACGCTCGCAATGACGAAGGCTTTGGGCGAGTGTCCTCGACGCGTATTTCGACCACGTGCGATCACCCTTCGCCCGGCGGGGGTAGTCGGCTTGCCGGGGAGGGGCGACGCGCCTATCTCTCCGGCATGACCAGCCAGCTCACCAAGCCGCCCGTCGGCGCCGACTTGCGCGCCGAGATCGATCGCCTGCGCAAAGAGCGTAATGCCGTGATCCTGGCGCATTATTACCAGAAGCCGGAATTGCAGGATCTGGCGGATTTCGTCGGCGATTCGCTGGAGCTTTCGCGCAAGGCGGCAGATACGGACGCCGATGTGATCGCCTTCTGCGGGGTCAAGTTCATGGCCGATACGGCCAAGATCCTCAGCCCGGACAAGATCGTCGTCCTGCCCGACATGGATGCCGGATGCAGCCTGGAGGATTCCTGCCCGCCGCAGAAGTTCAAGGCTTTCCGCGAGGCTCATCCCGATCACATCGCGCTGACTTACATCAACTGCTCCACCGAGGTGAAGGCGCTGAGCGACGTGATCGTCACCAGTTCCAGCGCGGAAACGATCATCAGCCAGATCCCGAAGGATCAGCCGATCATCTTCGGGCCGGATCGGCACCTGGGCGGCTATCTCAACCGCAAGTTCGATCGCGACATGCTGTTGTGGCCCGGCGTGTGCATCGTGCACGAGGCGTTCAGCGAGCGCGAGCTGATGAAGCTCAAGGCGCAATATCCCGATGCGCCCGTGGCCGCGCACCCGGAATGCCCGCCGCACATCATCGACCATGCCGATCATGTCGGCTCCACCAGCTCGATCCTGCAATTCGCGCGGACCTTCACCGGCGACACGCTGATCGTGGCGACGGAGCCGCACATCATCCACCAGATGGAAAAGGCGCTGCCCGAAAAGCGCTTCATTGGCGCGCCGGGGGCTGACGGCAACTGCAACTGCAACATCTGCCCCTACATGGCGCTCAACACCGTGGAGAAGCTCTACGTGGCCCTGCGCGACCTGGAGCCGCGGATCGAGATCGAGGAAAACCTGCGCATCGCCGCCAAGAAAAGCCTCGACCGGATGCTGGACATGGCCAGCGGCACGATCGGGCTGGGGGACCTGGGGCGCGTCTAGCCGGCAACCGCCTTGCGCACCATGTCCGGTTCCGCCTCGATAACCTTAAGATAGGCGCGCACCGCCGGCGGCGGCATGTAGCGCGCCATTTCATATTGCCGCAGGCTGGTGAGGGGGATGCCAAAGGCCTTGGCGAACTGTTCCTGAGTCATGCCGAGCTTGTGGCGCAGGATCCGGAAACGACGCCCCATATGAGCCCGCTCCAGACCGGCGACCGAAACATCCCGATCCTCGGGATCATTCGGATCAGCCGGAATTGCGATCGTAGTCTCTTTGTTCACCTGGGTTGCTCCTTCTGACGGAAATGAAGCGGATCACTTCACCTCGCCAGACATGCACGGCGGTGTAGAGCTTACCGTCCACCATACCGACCGCCTTCCACCGTTCTTCCTCGTCCCCGAGGCGGATCGTCGGGATCAATGCCATCCGCGGGTCATCGAAAATCCTTTTGCCGAAACTCAGCCGCAATCCATGCTTGAACCGATTGGCTTCATCCTTGGCCGGATCGAACGCGAACTCCATGCCGTCATGTGTGTGATTCACATATAGGCTGCAAGAAGAACCGCGTCCACTTCGGATCAGTCCCCTATGACATGCGCCACGACCTTGCGGCGGTGCGGGGCGTGGCGGTGTTCGGCGAGGTAGATGCCTTGCCAGGTGCCGAGGAGCGGGCGCCCGTCACCGACGGGGATCGTCAGGCTATTGCCGGTGAGCGCGGATTTGAGGTGGGCGGGCATGTCGTCGGGCCCTTCGGCCGCGTGCTCGTAATCGCGGCCTTCGGGGGCCAGTCGGCCAAGCCAGCGCAACATGTCGCGGTGGACGGCGGGGGAGGCGTTTTCGGTGATCAGCAGGCTGGCGCTGGTGTGCTGGCAGAACAGGGTGAGCAGGCCGTTGGCCACACCCGTTTCGCGCACCCAGCGGGCCACCTCGCCGGTGATGTCGTACAGCGCGGGGCCGCGGGTCTCGAAGGAAAGGATCGTCTGCGCCTGCATCGTTCCCATATAGAGTGCGATGGCGATCCAAGGAGACTTGTTTGCGCGGGCCGAGCCCGTCCCCGTCGTGCCGGGCCTGCTATTCGTGCCCGAGGCGGTGAGCGAGGCGGAGGAACCGGCGCTTCGCGCGCGGATCGATGCCGCGCCGCTGGCGCCGTTCGTGTTCGGCCAGTGGCGCGGCAAGCGGCTCACCGCGCATTATGGCAGCGCCTATGACTATCAGCGCGCCCGCGTGACGGAAGCTCCGCCGCTGCCTGACTGGCTGATCGCCTTGCGCGAGAAACTCGCGCCCCTGGCGGGACTGCGCCCGGAAGCGCTCGAGCAGGTGCTGCTGCTGCGGTATGACCCCGGCGCGGGCATCGGTTGGCATCGCGACCGGCCGCAATACGGCGAGGTGCTGGGCCTTTCGCTCGGCGCCCCCTGTGTCCTGCGGTTGCGACGGCGCACCGCCACGGGGTTCGAGCGCCGCAAGCTCTTGCTGCCGCCGCGTTCGCTTTATCGCCTGGCGGGCGAAGTGCGGCAGGACTGGGAACATTCGATCGCCCCGATGGAAAGCACCCGCCATTCGATCACCTTGCGCACCTTGCGCTAGCTGGATTCGCCGGGCGAGTTGCGGCACACCTGTTCGCTGACGAACGGGAGAGGCATGATGAAGACAATCTGCGCCGCGCTGGTTCTGGTGCTTGCGGCAAGCCCGGCTCTGGCGGAAATCCGCCAGGTGGACGTGGCCGGCGGGGCGGTGGAAGGGGGTGTCGAAGGCGGCCTTTCCATCTTCAAGGGCATCCCTTTTGCCGCCCCGCCCACCGGCGATCTGCGCTGGAAGGCGCCGCAACCGCCCGTCCCGTGGGTGGGGGTGCGCAAGACCACCGAATTCGGCCCGGCCTGCATGCAAGGCGAACAGCTGGCGCGGCAGATGGGCTCGACCGCGCCGCTCAGCGAAGATTGTCTCTACATCGACGTGTGGACCCCGGCGGGCGCGCCCACCGACAAGCTGCCGGTGATCGCCTGGTTCTATGGCGGCGGGTTCAATTCGGGGATGAGCAGCGTGCCGCTCTACGATGGCGCGAACTTCGCGCGGCAGGGCGTGGTGTTCGTGGCGATCAATTATCGCCTGGGCCCGTTCGGCTTCCTCGCCACGCCGGAGCTTTCGGCCGAAAGCGGGCACGGATCGGGCAATTACGGGCTGCTAGATCAGATCGCCGGCCTCCAATGGGTGCGGGACAACATCGCGCGGTTCGGCGGTGATCCGGGCAATGTCACCGTGATGGGCCATTCGGCGGGCGGGCAGGCGGTGAGCGATCTTGTCGCCTCACCGCTGGCCAGGGGCCTGTTCCACAAGGCCATATCCGAAAGCGGATCGAGCTTCGCCCCGTTGCAGAGCGCGGCAGGGCAAGCGGGCGGCGGGATCCCGACGCTGGCTTTCGCCGAAGCGAACGGGAAAGCTTGGCTCGAAACCCTGGGCGCACACACGCTGGGGGAGGCGCGGGCCCTTTCGGCCAAGGCGCTGGATGACGGACAGCGTGCGCCCGGCGCGCCGCGCTTTGCCCCGGCGGCGGACGGCCACGTGATTCCGGGCGATTTCTTCCCGCTTTGGCAGGCCGGGCAGTTCAGCGACGTGCCGCTGCTGGTAGGCCATACCTCGAACGAATGGGGCAGCGGCGGCAATCCAGTGACGCCGGAACAGTTCGAAAAGCAGGTGCGCGAGGGATACGGGGCGAAGGCGGAGACGATCCTCGCTCTATATCCCCACGCGACCGAAGCCGAAGCCACGCGCTCCAGCGCGCGTTTGCGCACGGACAGCTTCGTATGGAACGGCTTCACCTGGGCGCGCCTGCAGGCGGAGAAAGGCACGCGTCCGGTCTATGCCTATTGGTTCCACCGCCCCACGGCGCAAAGCCCGGATGGCAGCGCGCACGGCAGCGAAGTGGCCTTTGTCTTCGGGAACGAGGACAAGCGGTCCGGCCGGGCGGCCTGGAGCGAGGCCGACCGCGCGCTCAGCCGGCAACTCCAGGGTTATTGGGTCAACTTCGCGAAAAGCGGAAATCCGAACGGTCAGGGGCTTCCCGCGTGGCCCGAGTTCGCACCCGGAAGGCCGACGGTGATGGAACTGGGCGCGGAAGCCAGGCCGATCCCGGTGCCCGCCGCCGATCGCCTGGCGGCGTTGAGCGAGTATTTCGCCTGGCGGCGCGGCGGGGGGAAATAGAGGCGGGGCGCCGATTGCATAGCCCGCGCGGGCCCGTTAGGTGAGCCGCATGCTCCGCGTGCTGCGCTTCCTGTTCTGGACGGTGCTTGGGTTCGTGGGCCTCAGCTTCGCGCTGGTGATCTTCTATCGTTTCGTTCCGGTGCCGGTTACGGCGACGATGCTGATGGACAAGAACGGCATCACCAAGGACTGGACGCCCTTGAGCCGGATCGACCGGAACATGGTTTCGGCCGCGATCGCCGGGGAGGACGGCAAGTTCTGCAGCCACAACGGCTTCGATCGCGAGGCGATCGAGAAGGCGATCGAGCGCAATGCGAAGGGGGGCCGCATCCGCGGCGGCTCCACCATCAGCCAGCAGACGGCCAAGAACGTGTTCCTGTGGCAAGGCGGCGGCTATTTCCGCAAGGGGCTGGAAGCCTGGTTCACGGTGCTGATCGAACAGATCTGGGGCAAGCGGCGGATCATCGAAGTCTATCTCAACGTCGCCGAGACGGGCATCGGCACCTATGGCGTGGAAGCGGGGGCGCAGCGCTATTTCCATCATTCCGCCGCGCGCCTCAGCCGGTCCGAAGCCGCCCGCATCGCGGCCGCCCTGCCGCTGCCCAAGCAGCGCGCGGTAGTAAGCCCGAGCGGCTTCACCCGGCGTTATGGCAACACCATCCAGGCGCGCATCGGCGCGGTGCGGCGTGACGGCCTGGACGCCTGCGTCTACGAGTGAGCGCGTGACAGGCCACCATCATTCGCATGGGCATTCGCATGGGCCCGCAGGCGGGCTGGCGGGCGGGCGGGGCTATGGCCGCGCCTTTGCCATCGGCATCGCGCTTAATTCCGTGTTCGTGCTGGTCGAGGCGGGGTTCGGCATCTGGTCGGGCTCGATGGCGCTGGTGGCCGATGCCGGGCACAACCTGTCCGATGTGCTCAGCCTGGTGATCGCCTGGGGTGCCGCATACATGAGCACGCTGCCGGCCAGCGGGCGCTTCACTTATGGCTACAAGGCTAGTTCGATCCTGGCTGCGCTGGCCAACGCGGCCTTGCTGCTGGTCGCGCTGGGGGCGATCCTGCTCGAAACCCTGGATCGCCTGTTCACCCCCGCGCCGGTGGAAGGCTGGACGATGATCGTGGTGGCGGGCGTGGGCATCCTCATCAACGGGGCGACCGCGCTGCTGTTCGCCAGCGGGCGCAAGAGCGACATCAACATCCGCGGCGCCTTCCTGCACATGGCGGCCGATGCGCTGGTTTCGGTGGGCGTGGTGGTGGCGGGCGCGGTGATCCTGTTGACCGGGGCCCTGTGGGTCGATCCGGTGACCAGCCTGTTCATTGTCGCGGTGATCGGCTGGGGCACCTGGGGCCTGCTGAAAGACAGCGTGAAGATGGGCCTGCTGGCCGTGCCCGATTCCGTGGACGAGACCGCGGTGCGGGCTTACCTCGGCGGATTGCCGGGCGTGGTGGCGGTGCATGACCTGCACATCTGGCCGATGAGTACCACGGAGACCGCGCTGACCGCCCATCTGGTGATGCCGGGCGGGCAATCGGGCGATACCTTCCTGCACGGGCTGGCCCACGAGCTGGAGCACCGCTTCGGCATCGGCCACACCACCGTGCAGGTGGAGACGGGCGAGGACGAGCACTGCGTGGACTGCGGCTGAGGCCGGGGAGGCTGGTGATGGAGCAGGTTCACGAAGGAGGGTGCGGCTGCGGCGCGGTGCGGTTCCGCGTTGAGGGAGAGCCGATCTACGTCAACAACTGCCATTGCCGGCTGTGCCAGCGGCAGACCGGCTCCACCAGTGTGGTCAACGCCTTCTACGAAAGCGAACGCCTGGCCATGCTGGGCGGCAACCTGGCGGAAAGCACGTTCACCTCCGGCAGCGGCGGGGAGCATGTGGTCAGCCGCTGCGCAGAGTGTGGAACCGCGCTGTTCAGCTATTACCCGCGCGTCGGCCGTGCAGGCGTGGGCATTCGCGTGGGTGCTTTCGATGAACCGGGCGCGTTCCGGCCCGACGCGGTGGTTTTCACCGGGAGCCGCATGCCCTGGGTGGCCCTGCCGGAAGGCATTCCGGCTTTTGAAGCCTATTACCGGCCGTCGGAGCTGTTGCCGCCGGAGCGTTTTGCCCGGCTGACGGCATTGGTCGAGCGGGGAAAATAGTCCCGCCCCTCGCCGAGAAGGGATCAGCTGTCCCGAGAGGCTGCCGCTGCCGCTGCGCGTGCCGCGAAATGCATGTGGGTGGCGTGGATGCCGAGGAAGACCAGACCGGCGAAGGGGATCACCGCCAAGGCGGCGATCCGGTCTTCCAAGGGAGTGGCGAAAGCGATTCCACCGGCAAGAAGCAGGAGCGCCACGGTGCCGATGACAGGGGATAGGGTAAGAGCCATGCGCGGCGAGGCGTAGTAATCCGGCCTGCCGTCCAATGACCAGTTCATCGCCACGCGCTCGCAGTTCTCGAAGCGAGGGGCGAAATGGCGCGATACCAGCCAAAGCGGCGCCGAAAACAAGGCCCCGAGCGCGAAGGCGAGGATTGCCATCCCGACCTCGCGCCCCGCGCCCGGTTTAAGCCGCTTCTTCTTTCTTCTTGCCGTCGCTGGAGACGACGCGGATCGGTTCCTTGCGGCCTTCGACCACGTCCTTGTCCACCACCACTTCGCTCACGTCGTCCATGCTCGGCAGGTCGAACATGGTGTCGAGCAGGATCGCCTCCACGATCGAGCGCAGGCCGCGTGCGCCGGTCTTGCGCTTGATGGCCTTCTTGGCGATCGCCTGGAGGGCGTCGTCGGTGAAGGTCAGTTCCACATCCTCCAGCTCGAACAGCTTGTGGTACTGCTTGACCAGAGCGTTCTTCGGTTCCTTGAGGATCTGCACCAGCGCGGCCACGTCGAGATCGTGCAGCGTGGCGATCACCGGCAGGCGGCCGACGAATTCGGGGATCAGCCCGAACTTGAGCAGATCTTCCGGCTCACACTTTTCGAGCATTTCACCCACGCGGGCCTGTTCCGGATCGGCGATATGCGCGCCGAAGCCGATCGAGCGCTTCTGCAGGCGGTCGCCGATGATCTTTTCCAGCCCCGCGAACGCGCCGCCGCAGATGAACAGGATGTTGGTCGTGTCCACTTGCAGGAATTCCTGCTGCGGATGCTTGCGCCCGCCCTGCGGCGGAACGCTGGCGGTGGTGCCTTCCATCAGCTTGAGCAGCGCCTGCTGCACACCTTCGCCCGAAACATCGCGGGTGATGGAGGGGTTTTCCGCCTTGCGGGTGATCTTGTCGATCTCGTCGATGTAGACGATGCCATGCTGCGCCTTCTCGACGTTGTAGTCGCTGGCCTGGAGCAGCTTGAGGATGATGTTCTCCACATCCTCGCCCACATAACCGGCTTCCGTCAGCGTGGTGGCATCGGCCATGGTGAAAGGCACGTCGAAGGTGCGCGCCAGCGTCTGCGCCAGCAGCGTCTTGCCGCTGCCGGTGGGGCCGACGAGCAGGATGTTGGACTTGGCCAGTTCCACATCGCCGGCCTTGCCGCTGTGCTTCAGCCGCTTGTAGTGATTGTGCACCGCGACCGAGAGCACCCGCTTGGCGCGGTCCTGCCCGATGACATAATCGTTGAGCGTTTCGCAGATCTGGTGCGGCGTGGCGATTTCGCCGTCTTTCTTGCCGGCGATCCCGCCCTTGGTTTCCTCGCGGATGATGTCGTTGCACAGCTCCACGCATTCATCGCAGATGAACACGGTGGGGCCGGCAATCAGCTTGCGCACTTCGTGCTGCGACTTGCCGCAGAAGCTGCAGTAGAGAGTGCTCTTGCTGTCGGAACCGCTCAGTTTCGTCATATTCTCGTCCATGTCCCCGGCACGGACCGGAATTGGGCCGCGACGGGATTCGCCCCCGGGAATGTAAACCCGAAGGTGTCAATATCAATCGCAACAACCCTAAAACCCACGGCTTGCTCCAGCCTGAAGGGGCAAGGTTGCCAAATTGCTACAATTCGGTGGCAAAAGGTTTCGCCCCGATCGCGGCGCGCGGGGGTTATTCCGGCGCCCCGCCGCTGCCGCTGGCATTGGCCGCTTCCTCGTCCTTCGGGCGATGGGCGAAGACCTTGTCCACGATGCCGAAGGCAAGCGCCTCTTCGGCTTCCAGAAAGGTGTCGCGATCCATCGCCTTCTCGATCTCGGTCAGCGTCTTGCCGGTATATTTAGCGTAGAGATCGTTCATCCGCTTGCGGATGCGCAGGATTTCCTTGGCCTGGATCTCGATGTCGGAGGCCATGCCGCGCGCGCCCCCGGACGGCTGGTGGACCATGATCCGCGCATTGGGCAGGGCCACGCGCATCCCCGGCTCACCCGCGGCGAGCAGGAAGCTGCCCATCGACGCCGCCTGGCCGATGCACACGGTGCGGACCTTGGGCTTGATGTACTGCATGGTGTCGTGGATCGCCATGCCGGCCGTCACCACGCCGCCAGGCGAATTGATGTACATCGAGATATCCTGGCTGTTCTCGCTTTCGAGGAACAGCAGCTGGGCCACGATCAGGCTGGCCATCGTGTCTTCCACCTGGCCGGTCACGAACACGATTCGTTCGCGCAGCAGGCGGCTGAAGATGTCGAAGCTGCGCTCGCCCCGGCTGGTGCTTTCGACCACCACCGGGACGAGAGCGCCGGTGACGGGATCGGTGTGAAATTTCCCCTGGGCGCCGGAATCGCCGAACAGATCGATCATGAAAGTCCTCTCGTCAGAATGCCGCGCCTATGTCGCGTGTCGCCCGCGGTTGTTCAAGAGCGATCCTTCCCGGTGTCTCATCGGGGGCAGCCGGATGAAATTGGGAATCGAGGCAAAGCCGCAAGACGCGTATTGCATTCGACAGGCAGGATCGGCGGTTGGTCGAAGCGCTCGCGCCGCACTGTTTTGAGCGTGCAAGTCAAACCTGACCGGCGGGCAGGGCATTTTCGATCGCACGGTCTACGCCGGCCTGCGCGACCGTTCCCCGATCGAGTTCATCGAACGCCGCCGGCTCAATATCTCGACGATCTATCGCCTGACGGTGAAGGGCAGCTTCTAGAGGGCGGGGCGCCCCCAACCCCAACCCCCTACGCGCCTACGCTATGGCATTCCCAACCCCCGGAATCGTCATTGCGAGCGTAGCGAAGCAATCCAGGGCCACAACGCGATACGCCCTGGATTGCTTCGCTACGCTCGCAATGACGATTCATGGGGGTGAAGCAAACGGGGCCGGGGCGCTTTTGCTGCGGCCCGGCCCCGTGGTGTGCCCAAGAGTGAGCGGTAGGTGTTATTTCTTGGCGGCGGCCTTTTTCGGCGCGGCCTTCTTGGCGGCTGGCTTTTCCTTGGCGGCCGGTTTCTCCGTCTCGGCGGGCGCGGCTTTCTTGGCGGGCGCCTTCTTGGCCGGGGCCTTGGCGTCTTCCTTGGCCGGCGCTTCGGCCTTCTTAGCCGGAGCCTTGGCCGGCTTGTCCTTCGCCGGAGCCTCGGCCTTGGCGGCCGGCTTCTTGGCGGTGGCCTTCTTGGCCGCGGGCTTGGCCGGCGGCGGGGCGGTTTCCTCGGCCTCGATCGCGGCTTCGAGTTCCTCGCGGCTCACCTGTCGTTCGGTGATCTCGGCCTTGTCGAACAGGAAATCGACGACCTTGTCTTCATAGAGCGGGGCGCGCAGCTGGGCCTGGGCCATCGCATCCTGGCGGACGTATTCGACGAACCGTTCCCGATCTTCCGGGCGATACTGCTGCGCGGCCTGCTGGATCAGCATGCCCATTTCCTGGGCCGAAACCTCGACATTGTTGCTCTGGCCGATTTCCGACAGCAGCAGGCCCAGGCGCACGCGCCGTTCGGCGATGCGCTTGTAATCGTCCTTCTCCGCCTCGATTTCCTTGAGGCCTGCCTCGGGATCTTCTTCCTTGGCGATTTCCGCCTGGAGCTGCTGCCAGATCTGCTCAAACTCCGCCTCCACCATGGTGGGGGGCACGGCGAAATCGTGGTCCGCCGCCAGCTTGTCGAGCAGCTGGCGCTTCATCTGGGTGCGGGTGAGGCCGGCGGTTTCCTGTTCGAGCTGGGCCTTCAGCAGTTCCTTCAGCTTGTCGAGGCTGTCGAGCCCCAGCGCCTTGGCGAAATCCTCGTCCACCTTGGTTTCGCCGGCCACCTTGACCTGCTGAACGGTGATATCGAATTCCGCTTCCTTGCCCTTGAGATCGGGGGCCGGGTAATCGACGGGGAAGGTTACCTTGATCGTCTTCGTATCGCCCGTCTTCACGCCGGCGAGCTGTTCCTCGAAACCGGGGATGAACTGGCCGGAACCGATCACCAGCGGCACGCCTTCGGCCTTGCCGCCTTCGAACTCGTGGCCGTCCACGCGGCCCACGAAGTCGATGATCAGCTGGTCGCCGTCCGCCGCCTTCTTCGTCTTGGGCGCGTCGGTGTAGGTCTTCTGGTTGGAAGCGAGCTGCTGGAGCGATTCCTCCACCTGCTCGTCAGCCACCGCCACGGTCAGCTTTTCGAGCTTGAGGCCTTCGATCGAAGGCGCCTCGATCTCGGGGAGCACTTCCAGCTCCACCGTCAGCTCGGCATCCTTGCCCTCGGCATAGCCTTCGCCCAGATCGACCTTGGGCTGCAACGCCGGGCGCAGCTTCTTCTCGCGCATCAGCGTGTCGATCGATTCGCGCACGCTGGCGTTGAACGCATCGGAATGAAGCGCTTCGCCATGCATCTTCTTGATCAGATTCGCGGGCACCTTGCCGGGGCGGAAGCCGGGCATCCGCACCTGCGGGGCGACCTTCTTCACCTCGGCGTCGATCCGCGCGGCGATTTCCTTGGCCGGGATCTTCACCGTGTAAGCGCGCTTGAGCCCTTCATTGGCCGTTTCGACGATCTGCATTGATAAGCCTTTTCGAACAAACCTCTACGAAGCCAGCGCCAGGACGGAACTGGTGCGGGCGAAGGGACTCGAACCCCCACATCTTGCGATACTGGAACCTAAATCCAGCGCGTCTACCAGTTCCGCCACGCCCGCGGCCCGACGAATCCCAGCAGGCTGCCGCCTGCGAAACAGGGTGGTGCCGTTAGCCGCATGGGCCGGAAAGGGCAAGCGGCACGGCAGGCCGTGTGCCGCTCTGCCGCCGGAGCGGAACGGGAGGGCGCGCCCGGGTGTTTCATCGGGGAAAGGATCATTCCCCATGGATCGCGACCATCCCGGCAAGCAGCCGGACGAAATCGTGCCGAACAAGCCCGACATCGACCGCCCGGATCGCACGCCGGACGAAGTGCAGCCGGGCCAGGGCGATTTCGACCGGCCCGACAGCGCGCCGGCCGAAACCCCGCCGCAACCGGGCACGGCGCCGACGGAAACCCCGCCGCCGGATTGATTTTCCCGCGCCGGCGTGGCTAAGCGCGCGGCATGAGCGAAGAAACCCCCGCCGCCGAGCCCGTCCAGACCCCGCCGAACGCGCCTGACGTGCCGCCCGACCGGCTGGCGATCGATCCCGCGAGCGAGTGGTTCGACGCCGACAAGCTCAGGCGCGGGATCGGTATCCGCTTCAAGGGCGTGGTCCGCACGAATGTCGAGGAATACTCGATCTCGGGCGGGTGGGTGCGCGTGCAGGCGGGCAAGACGATGGACCGCAAGGGGCGCCCGCTGACGCTCAAGCTCAATGGCCCGGTGGAAGCCTGGTACGAAGACCTGGGCGAAGATGCGCCCGTGGCGAAGGCTTGACGATCAGGCCTTGAGCCCGCGCGCCAGGCGCAGCACTGCATAACCGAGCAGCGCCGAGATCAGCGAGCCGGCGAGCACGCCGAGCTTGGCCTCTTCCACCAGCAGGGGATGGCGGGGGAAGGCCAGGGCGCCGATGAACAGGCTCATCGTGAAGCCGATGCCGCAGAGCACGGCGGTGCCCCAGATCTGGGTCCAGCTCGCCCCTTCCGGGCGCGGCGCGAAACCCAGCTTGTCGGCCGCCACGATACTGGCGAAAATGCCCGTCTGCTTGCCCAGGACCAGCCCCGCGCCGATGGCCAGCGGCAGGGGGTCCAGCAGCGCGTCGAACCCCAGGCCGCTCAGCGAAACGCCGGCATTGGCGAAGCCGAACAGCGGCACGACCAGGTAGGCGTTCCAGCCTACCAGCGCATGTTCCAGGTTCTCCAGCATCGGATATCCGCCCCGCGCCCGCAGCGGGATCGTCAGCGCCGCCGCCACGCCGGCGATAGTGGCGTGGATGCCGGAATTGAGCACGCAGAACCACAGCAGCAGCGCGCCCAGGATGAAAGGCCAGATCTGCCGCACGCCGGCCTTGTTGAGCGCCACGAGCCCGCCCACCACCAGCACGGCGGCCAGCAGCCAGGCGAACGAGAGGCCCTGGCTATAGAACAGCGCGATGATCAGGACCGCGCCGATATCGTCCACGATCGCCACCGTCAGCAGGAACAGCCTGAGCGCCGGCGGCACCCGGTTGCCGAGCAGGCCGATCACGCCCATCGCGAAGGCGATATCGGTGGCGCTGGGAATGGCCCAGCCACGCGCCAGGCCTGGCTCCCCCCCGGCTATCGAAAAATAGACTAGCGCGGGCATCGCCATGCCCATGGCGGCCGCCAGCACCGGCAGGCGGCGGCTGGCGGGCGTGGCCAGATTGCCGAGGATCATCTCGCGCTTCACCTCCAGGCCGACGACGAAGAAGAACACCGCCATCACCGCATCGTTGATCCAGGCGTGCAGGGTGTGGAGCTTGGGAAGGGGACTCCAGCCGAGTTCGCCGTGGAAGACCTGGTGGTATGCGCCGGCGAGGGGCGAATTGGCGGCGACGATCGCCAGCACCGCCACCACGATCAGCAGCACGCCGGCGAAGGCATCGCTGACGAACAGTGCCTTCAACGGGCGGCTGGCGGCGGAAAGCAGGCGAGGCGGGGCCATGGGCCTGCCCTTCCGGCAAAGCGCCCGCCCTTGCAACCGCATTGAACGCAAGCAGGGTCTTGCGTCTTGCCGTTAACCACGTACACCCAGGAAAAATAAGAGATTTCCTGGGGGATATCGTGGGGTACTGGACGCCGCTCGAATGGCTGGCGCTGGCGGAGCGTGAGCTGCTGCTGTTTGCCGGCGTATTCTTCCTGATCGGCGCCGTGGACGAACTGGCGATCGACGTGGGGTGGCTCTGGCTCAAGCTCACCGGCCGGGCGCGGACCCCTCGCATCGATCGCGGCCAAGCGCAGGGGCGCCCGCTCACCGGCCCGGCGGCGGTGCTAATCGCGGCCTGGCAGGAAAGCCACATCATCGAATACACCGTGGCCCATGCCCTTGCCGCGTGGCCGCAGGCGGAATTGCGGCTGTATATCGGCTGCTATCGCAACGATCCCGATACGCTGGAGGCGATCATGCGCGGCGCGGGTGGGGACCCGCGAGCGCGGGTGGTCATCCATGATGCCGATGGCCCGACCACCAAGGCCGATTGCCTGAACCGCCTCTACGCCGCGATGCAAGCCGACGAAGCGCGTGTGGGACAGGGGTTCCGGCTGGTCGTGCTGCATGATGCGGAGGACATGGTCGATCCGGCGGCGCTGGCGCTGCTGGACGCCGCGCTGGAACGGGCCGATTTCATCCAGCTTCCCGTCCTGCCCGAAGCGCAGCGCGCCTCGCGCTGGATCGGCAGCCATTACTGTGAAGAATTCGCCGAAGCGCACGGCAAGGCGATGATCGTGCGCGAGGCGCTTGCGGCCTCGCTGCCGGCGGCCGGCGTGGGTTGCGGCTTTTCGCGCCGGATGCTTGCGGTCCTCGCCGCGCGAACCGGCTGGCCGGGGCCTTTCGCCACCGATTCGCTTACCGAGGATTACGAGCTGGGCCTGCGCATCAGGGCGCTGGGCGGCCGCTCGCGGTTTCTGCGCTTGCGCGGGGAGGACGGCCAGCTTGTGGCCACGCGGGCCTGCTTCCCCGCCCGGATCGACCATGCCGTGCGGCAGAAGGCCCGCTGGATCCACGGCATAGCCTTGCAGGGCTGGGACCGGCTGGGGTGGAACGGCGGCGCGGGCGAACGCTGGATGCTTCTGCGTGACCGGCGCGGGCCGATGACGGCGCTGGTCCTGTTCGCCGGCTATCTGCTGCTGGTGCTCGGCGCCGTGCTGCTGGCGATCCGCACATTCGGTGTGAGGGGCGATCTGGCCGCACTATGGCGTGAGGCTCCGTTGCTTGATGCGCTGCTGGCGGCCAACTTCGCGGCCTTCCTCTGGCGCGCCGCCATGCGCTTCGTCTTCACGGCGCGCGAATATGGCTGGCAGGAAGGCGTGCGGGCGCTGGCGCGGATACCGGTGACCAACGTGGTCGCGATCATGGCCGGCCGCCGGGCGCTGGCGGCTTATGTCGCGGCGCTGTTCGGCGCCAAGCCGCGCTGGGACAAGACGTTCCACCACGCCTATCCCACGGCGCGCCCCGTCCGGCCTTCCGCGTGACCGACCGCACCGGAATGCGTGGCCAGCCGCTGCTGCTGCTCGGCGCGATCCTGGCCGGGTGGCTGGCGCTGCGCGTGGCGCTTTGGGAACCCCCCTTCGCCTCGCCCGCGGAAGCCTTCGAGCCGGAACGGCCGCCGACGAACATCGCCCGGGCGCCCGTTTCGCCCGCCCGCGAGCAAGAGGCCGGCAGCGCGCCTGCGACGCCCGCGCCGGCACTGGCGCGCTATGCCCGGTTGCCAGAGCGCCCGGTCATCGCCGTTGCCGTCGCTTTCGCGCCGCCATCCCCCTTGTCACCGGCGTGGGCGGTCTCGCTTCCCAAGCAACCCGATCCGCCACCCGCTTATGCGGCTCCGGCCGAGGCCAGCCCCTCCGATCACCTCTTCATCGAGCGCGAAGCTCCATCGCAGCTTGCCCCCATGCACCGTCCCCAGCGGCAGGTGCCCGGCACGCGCTGGTCAGGCGACGCGTGGCTGCTCCTGCGGCGGGATAGCGGGCAGGGCGGGCCGGCGCTGATCGACCGCCCGAGCTATGGCCGCAGCCAGGCGGGCGCGACGGTGCGCTATGCCCTGTCGCCCGGCGATCCGGCGCAGTTGCGCGCGCATGTGCGGGTCGCCAGCGCCCTGGCCGGATCGCGGGAGAGAGAACTGGCCGGTGGCCTTTCGCTTCGGCCGCTGGCGGGCGTGCCGTTGCGCACGGTGGCCGAACTGCGCCTGGGGGAGAGCGAGGCGGGCAGGCATGTACGGCCGGCCGTCTATGCGGTGAGCGAATTGCCGCCCACGGCGCTGCCGCTGGCACTGCGCGGCGAGGTTTACGTGCAGGGCGGTTATGTCGGCGGAGAATTCGCCACGGCTTACGTGGATGGCCAGGTGCGCGCCGAACGCACGCTGGCCCGCGCCGGCGATACCGAACTGTCCACCGGGGCAGGCGCATGGGGCGGGGCGCAGGAAGGTTCGTCGCGGATGGACGTGGGGCCGACCGCCGCGATCACTTTCCCGCTGGGCGGAGCGCGCGGCCGCCTGTCGGCCGATTATCGCTTCCGCATCGCCGGCAAGGCGCAGCCGGCAAGCGCCCCGACACTGACGCTTTCCGCGGGTTTCTGAGCCGCCATCTTCAAACCTTTGCGTGCATGCGTTACCGCGAGGCATGGACGTCTACCTCCCTATCGCGAACCTGGCGGTCAATGGGCTGGTGATTGTCCTGCTGGGTGCGGCGACGGGAATCCTGTCGGGCATTTTCGGCGTTGGCGGCGGCTTCCTGACCACGCCGCTGCTGATCTTCTATGGGGTTCCGCCCACGGTCGCGGCGGCGTCCTCCGCCAGCCAGGTGACGGGAGCCAGCGTTTCAGGCGTGTTCGCCTATAGCCGCCGCGGCGGCGTCGATTACCAGATGGGCGCGGTCACCGTTGCCGGCGGCGTGGTCGGCGTGGCCGTGGGCGCCTTGCTGTTCCGCCTGCTGGAATCGCTCGGCCAGATCGATACGGTGATCAACATCCTCTACGTGCTGCTGCTGGGCATGATCGGCGGCCTCATGGGGCGGGAGAGCATCAGCGCCTTGCGCGCCGGCGGCGAACGCCCCCGCGCGGCGAAGCGCCGGCACCACCCGCTGATCGCCAGCCTGCCGATGCGCTGGCGGTTCTACCGCTCCGGCCTCTACATCTCGCCCCTGGCGCCCCTGTTCCTGGGATTCGTCACCGGCATCCTGACCATGCTGATGGGCGTGGGCGGCGGGTTCATCCTGGTTCCGGCGATGCTCTACATCCTGGGGATGAGCGCCAATGTCGTGGTCGGCACTTCGCTGTTCCAGATCCTGTTCGTCACCATCATCACCACGATGATGCACGCGCTGACGACCAGGGCGGTGGACATCGTGCTGGCCGGCCTGCTGCTGCTGGGTTCGGTCACCGGCGCGCAGATCGGCAGCCGCCTGGCACTCAGCGCGAAGCCGGAGCTGCTGCGCCTGGCGCTGGCCATCATCGTGCTGGTGATCGCCCTGAGGATGGCCTTCGGGCTGGGGGTGCGGCCGGACGAGGTCTATACGGTGCTGCCGCTATGACGGGGGCCGGCGCCTGTGTCCGCGCCCTGTTCGCCGTACTGGCCCTGTTCGCCCTTTCGGCGCAGCGCGATCCCATCCTGGTGCCCGAGGTTTCGCAGCACGAGATCCAGGTGCGCCAGGGCTTCACCGGCACCGAACTGCTGCTGTTCGGCGCGATCCTCGATCCCCAGGGGCGGCGCGCCAGCCAGCCTTATGACGTGGTGGTGGTGCTGAAAGGGCCGACCGAGCCGATCCTGGTGCGCGAGAAGGAAAAGAAGTTCGGCATCTGGCTCAACGCGCACAGCACGGCCTTCCGGTCTGCCCCCGCGTTCTTCGCCATGGCCAGTTCGCGCCCGATCGGCGACATCGTGGACGAGCGCACCGCGGCGATCTACGAATTGGGCCTGGACTTCCTCCAGCTTTCCCCCACCGGGGCGATCGATCCGGAAGAGCAGGCGCGCTTCACGCGCGGGCTGGTGGACCTGAACCGGCGGCAGGGCCTGTACCAGGAAGACGGCGCCGGCGTCACCATCAGCGGCGGGGTGCTCTACCAGGCGCGCATCGCCCTGCCTTCGAACGTGACGACGGGCCGCTATACCGCCGAGACTTTCGCCATCGCACGCGGCCGGGTGATCGCGTCGGCGATCGCCGATGTCGAAGTGCGCAAGCAGGGGTTCGAGCGTTTCGTGGCCGATCAGGCGGACAACTCCGGCTTCCTCTATGGCCTGTTCGCGGTGGTTCTGTCGGTGCTGATGGGCTGGCTGGCCGGCCGGATCTTCGCGCTGGTCTGACATGCGGGGCGGTGTCTGACGGCCGTCTTGACCCAAATTTAACCCCATGCGGAATAATTCAGGCGCAAAGCGACCGGATTTCCCTGCATGAGCGATATGTCGAACCCGCCGTTCCACACCTTCAATCCCGCGGACGAGCCGGGCGCGATCGACCTGGGCATGCGCCCGGCGCCGGTCGGCAGGGCGGACAACGGCAGCGAGCCGATCGGCGTGGTGCTGGAGATCGCCGGATCGGGATCGCAGATCGCGCTCGATCCGCAGCGGCTCAACGAATGCATGGAAGACGATGACCCGTCCATCGCCCTGGCCGGCCAGGTCGGCAGCCAGGTCAAGATCAAGACCAGCGACGGCTGGCTGCTGGCCAGCGTGCGCGACCAGCGGCAGGACCGGCGCAACGACGGCGGGATCCTGGCCGGCATCGATTTCATGGGCGAAGGCCGCGAGGAGAAGCTGACCGGCAAGATCCGCGGGTTCCGCCGCGGCGTGACTCGCTATCCGATCCCCGGCGCGCTGATCTACCCGGCGACGACCGAGGACTTGCGGCAGATCTATTCGTCCGACGGACGCAACGCGATCGAGATCGGCACCGTTTATCCCACCGGCGACATCCGCGCCGGGCTCTATGTCGATGCGATGCTGGGCAAGCACTTCGCGCTGCTGGGATCGACCGGCACCGGCAAATCCACCAGCGCGGCGCTGATCCTGCACCGCATCTGCGAAAGCGCCCCCCAGGGCCACATCGTGATGATCGACCCGCACGGCGAGTATTCCGCCGCGTTCCGGAACACCGGGGTCATCTTCGATGTCGGCAACCTGCAAATGCCTTATTGGCTGATGAACTTCGAGGAGCACTGCGAAGTGTTCCTGACTTCCACCGGCAACGACCGGCAGGAGGATGCCGATATCCTGGCCAAGTGCCTGCTCAAGGCGCGGGGCAAGAGCCGGCTGGCCGAGAGCCTGGGCAAGATCACCGTGGATTCGCCGATCCCCTATCTGCTCAGCGACCTGACCAACATCATCCAGGACGAGATGGGCAAGCTCGACAAGGCGAGCACCTCGGCCCCTTACATGCGCATCAAGACCAAGGTGGACGAACTGAAGGGCGATCCGCGCTATCAGTTCATGTTCTCGGGGATGCTGGTGGGCGACACGATGACCCAGTTCATCTCCAAGATCTTCCGCATGCCGGGGGAAGGCAAGCCGATCTCGATCATCGACGTGTCCGGCGTGCCGTCGGACATCACGTCCACCGTGGTGGCGGTGCTGAGCCGCATGGTGTTCGATTTCGCCGTGTGGGGCCGCGAGGAGAAGACGCGGCCGATCCTGCTGGTATGCGAAGAAGCGCATCGCTACGTCCCCAGCGAGAAGAATGCCGAGGGTTCTTCCGTCGGGCGCATCCTCAGCCGCATCGCCAAGGAAGGCCGCAAGTACGGCATTTCGCTGGGCCTCATCACCCAGCGCCCGTCGGATCTGGCCGAAGGCGTGCTGTCGCAGTGCGGGACGATCATCTCCATGCGGCTCAACAACGACAGCGACCAGGCGTTCGTGAAAGCCGCCATGCCCGAAGGGGCGCGCGGCTTCCTCGATTCCATCCCGGCCCTGCGCAACCGCGAATGCATCATCTGCGGCGAAGGCGTGGCGATCCCGGTGCGCGTGTCGTTCGACACGCTGGAAGAACCCAAGCGCCCCGCTTCCGAAGACCCGAGTTTCACCGAGTTGTGGAGCGAAAGCGGCGGCGAGGAAGACCAGGTGGTCCGCACCGTGCAGCGCTGGCGCGCGCAGGGGAAATAAGCGCGCGGTTCGCCGGCGCGGCGCCCTGCCGCCCCGGCTATGTCACAGGTTGGGCGCGTAGCGGCCGGCCGGCTCGCCGTCGGATTGCACCTGTTCCTGGGCTTCCTCGCTGGTTTCGGCCCGCGCGTCCTTGCGCCAGTCGTAATAGTGGTAGAACCACCAGCCGAGCACCAGGGCGGCGACCGAGCCGACCGGGAACGACAGCCAGATCGCATCGGCGCCGAGCCAGTCGTAAGTCAGGAAATAGAAGCCCAGGCGCACCGGATAGAGCGCCACGGCGATGATCATCAGCGGGATCCACACCGCATTGGCGGCGCGCATCGTGGCCGAATAGACCATGGTCACCCCGAAGACGACGAAGCTCCATACGGCGAGGAACTGGATGTGCCGGGCGAGCGGCACGGCGGGGCTTTCCGGCCCGAGGAACAGCACCAGCGCGGGGCGATCGAAGATCAGCAGCAGCGCGGTCAGCGCGCCGGTCAGCGCGAAGTTGATGAGCACGCCCGCGCGGGTGACATGGTCCAGCGCGTGCCACTTCTTCGCGCCGATGAACTGCGCGGCCATCGCGCTGACCGCGCCGCCGATCGCCATGGCCGGCATCTGGATATAAGTGAAAAGCTGCATGGCCGCGGCATAGGCGGCGGTTATCAGCAGTCCTTCGCGGTTCACCAGGCCGACCACGATGATGCCGGCCGCGCTCATCACCAGCATCTGCGCGCCCATCGGGATGCCCTTGGTGATGATATAATGCAGTTCCTCCCGCCGGGGCCGCAGATAGCGCAGTTCCGCCCCGCGCAGGCGCAAGGGCAGGTCCTTGGCATAGACGTAGATCACCATGGTCACGAACGAGACCAGGCTGGCGATGATCGTTGAGGTGGCCGAGCCGGCGATGCCCATTTCCGGGAACGGGCCGAAGCCGGAGATCAGCATCGGATTGAGAACGGTGTCGATCGCCACGGTGACGCCCATGAAGATCAGCGGCGTGCGCGCATCGCCGGTGCCGCGCAGGCCCATGGTGAGGATCACCGAGACCATCATGAACGGCATGGAGATGAACATCAGCCGGATATAAGTCAGCGCCAGGGGATAGGCGCCGCCGGGCGTTTCGAGCGCGTCGAGCAGCAGCGGCGCGGCGAGCCAGCCGATCACCGCGATGGCGACCATGAGCATGGCCGAAAAGCCCACTGCCGTACCGAACGTGCGGCGGGCGCCATCGACATCGCGCGCGCCGAAGCGCTGCCCGATCTTGACCGTGCCGGCCATGCCGAAGCCGAACGCCGCGCCGGCAACCAGGAACATGATGATGTTGGCGTTGACCGTGGCGGCCAGCGCCTCTTCACCGATCAGCCGGCCGACCCAGATCGAGTTGACCGTGCCGCTGAGCGACTGGAGCATGTTGCTGAGCAGCATGGGCACGCTGAACATGAGCAGCGTGCGCATCACCGGCCCTTCGGTGAGATCGCCCCGCATCGCCGGCGGCCGTGATGCCATCAGCCTTCCCTCCCCTATGTCCCGCGGGTGTCGCCGTAGAGTTCGATGTGCAATCGCTTGGACAGAGTCAATTCGTGTTTCAGGCAAAGCTGTGCAAGCCACTTTTCACGGCGCGCCAGCGTGGCCGGATCCGTGCCTTCCGCCATGAGGTAAACGCGGTCGGGGGGCACGGCGTGCTGGGCCATGAGTGCTAGGACTTCATCAACGTCGGAAGGTTCCGCGATCACGAACTTGAACGCCGCGCGCGGTTCCGCCGCCCACTGCGCCAGCCTTTCCGGCACCAGCGCCAGCAGGGCGGCGTTGCCCGAATGCGCCAGCTTGGGGCTGACGTTGTATTGCCGCACCAGCGCATCGAGCGCGGGCGGCGGGGCGACAGTGCCGTTGGTCTCGATCTCCACCCTGATGCCGGGCAGCAGCGCCAGCATCCGGGCGAGGGCCGCGGCCTGGAGCAGCGGCTCGCCCCCGGTGACGACCAGCCGCTGCTGGCCGAGCGCGGCGATGCGCGCGGCGGCGTCTTCCTCGCTCAGCGTCACCTGGTTGGCCTTGCGATCATAGGCGAGGCCGGAGCGGTGCGGGCGGCTGTCCCCTTCGAAGCGCCAGGTATAGGCGGTGTCGCACCACACGCAGGCGAGATTGCAGCGCGACAGGCGGATGAAGGCGCAGGGCTTGCCCATGCTGGGCCCTTCACCCTGGAGCGAGGCGAAAATCTCCGGCTCTCCCGGGGTCGTGGTGGCGAGGACTAGCGGCACGGACCGGCCGGGGGTGTTGACGGTGTTGACAGTGTCCTGGGCGAAAACGCGCGAACCGTCACTTTGCGGGGTGGATGTGTCACCTTGGGGGCGAAAGCGTCACCTTGCGGGTGGGCCGCGTGTGCACATCCCTGACGCGTCATTCCCGCGAGTGCAGGGACCCGGTCACCGTTGCGGGGATGCGCAAGAGCCGACTGGGTCCCCGCTTTCGCGGGGATGACGAAAAGGGAAGAGCGGGGGGAAATCATCGCGCGGCCTTTGCCGGAAACGGGGCCGGTAGGAAAGTTTGGCGGTGGTGGGGTGGGGAGCGAGGCGGCCTCCATTCATGGGTCATGCTGAACTTGGTTCAGCATCCATCGTGCCGCCTGCTTCGAATCAAGCCGCGGAAACGGCGTTGCGGTTGACCCAGCTCGGAGCGGAGAGCTCCGCGTCAAATCGGGAAATGGACCCTGAAACAAGTTCAGGGTGACGGCGTGGGGTTGAGGTGACGAGTCCGGGCGGCGGACCCTTCACCCCAGCCGGGCCAGCGCCGCTTCCAGCCGGCCCACTTCCGCCGCATGATGGGCGTGGTCGGCGCGGGCTTTTTCGACCGCTTCGGGCTTGGCCCTTTCGATGAAGGCGGGATTTTCCAGCCGCTTGGCAAGGCTGTCGCGCTCTTTCGCGGAAGCGTCTCGAGCCTTGGCCAGGCGGGCCTTTTCGGCCTCGATGTCGATCACGCCTTCCAGCGGGATGACGAAGCTGTCCTCCCCCGCGCCGACCTGCATCGCGGCGCCGGCCGGGGCCGGGCCGACGGTGACGGAGGACAGGCGGGCCAGGCGCTCTATCGCCGCGCCGCTGCCTTCGATCACCTTGCGCGCGGTGGCGCTGGCGTTTTCGAGATAGGCAGCGAGCTTCGCGCCGGGCGCGATGCCCAGCTCGTTCTTCGCGGCGCGGATGCCGGAGGTGAGCGCGATCAGCCATTCGACTTCCGCCTTGGCCTCGGCATCCACGGTCGCGTCCGGTTGGGGCCATTTCGCCACGATCAGCTCGTAAGGCCGCTCGCCTTGCGCGTGCCACAGCTCTTCGGTGACGAAGGGCATGAACGGGTGGAGCATGACCAGGATCTGGTCGAGCACCCAGCCGGCGACGGCGCGGCTTTCGGCGTCGATCCGGCCTCTCTCGTCTCCGCTCGAGACAGGCTTGATCAGTTCCAGATACCAGTCGCAGAAGGTATTCCAGGCGAAGTGGTACACGGTGTTGGCCGCGGCGTCGAAGCGCAGGTCGGCCATCGCCTTGTCGAGCGCTTCGAGGGTTTCGACGACTTCGCCGACGATCCAGCGATTGACGGCGCTGGTGGCCATGGGCGCGGCGAGCGTGGTGCTCGCCCCAATGCCGTTGGCCTGGCAGAAACGCGTGGCGTTCCAGAGCTTTGTGGCGAAGTTGCGATAGCCTTCCACCCGGCTTTCATCCATCTTCACGTCGCGGCCCTGGCTTTCCATGGCCGCCATGAAGAAGCGCAGCGCGTCGGCGCCGTACTGGTCGATCAGGCCCAGCGGATCGACCACATTGCCTTTGGACTTGGACATCTTCTGCCCATCCGCCGCGCGGACGAGGCCGTGGAGGTACAGCCGCTTCCACGGGACATCGCCCATGAAATGCATCCCCTGCATCGCCATGCGCGCGTCCCAGAAGAACAGGATGTCAAAGCCCGAGATGAGCAGATCGTTGGGGTAATGGCGGGCCAACAAGCCCCTCCCCTTCAGGGAAGGGGTTGGGGTGGGGCCTGTCGATCCGGCGTCCCGCATGCCGACAGCCCCCACCCCCGGCCCCTCCCCTGAAGGGGAGGGGAGATCATCCGGCCAGCCCAGGGTGGTGAAGGGCCAGAGGGCGGAGGAGAACCAGGTGTCGAGGACGTCGTTATCGCGGGTCAGCTTCCTGTTGCCGGCGAGGGCCTGGGCTTCCTCTTCGGTTTCGGCAACGTAGGGCTGGCCGTCTTCGTCATACCACGCCGGAATCCGATGCCCCCACCAGAGTTGGCGGCTGACGCACCACGGCTGGATGTTCTCCATCCAGTTGAAGAAGGTCTTCTCCCAGCTTTTCGGGACGATCTCGATCCGCCCGTCGCGCACGGCCTGGATCGGCGGCTGGGCGAGGGTTTCGGCATCGACGTACCACTGGTCGGTCAGCCAGGGTTCGATCACCACGCCGCCGCGATCGCCGAAGGGGGTGGCGACGGTGCGGGGTTCGGCGTCGTGTTCGGCGCCGTTTTTGTCCACGTAGGGAACGAGGAAGCCGAGTTCCTTCATCCGCTCGACGACGAGCTTGCGCGCCTCGAAGCGGTCGAGGCCGAGGAATTCCTCGGGCACCAGGCCGTCCGCCGTCTGCACCACGCGGGCTTCGGCATCGAACATGTTGAGCATGTCGGCGGGCTTGATGCCGGCGCGCTTGCCCACTTCGAAGTCGTTGAAATCGTGGCCGGGGGTGATCTTCACCGCGCCGGAGCCCAGTTCGGGATCGGCGTGCTCGTCGGCGATGACCTTGAAGCGGCGGCCGGTGATCGGCTGGAGGATGTCCTTGCCGATGACGGACTTGTAGCGCGGATCATCGGCGCTGACGGCCACGGCCATGTCGGCCAGCATGGTTTCCGGCCGGGTGGTGGCGACGACGATGTGGTCCGCGCCGTTATCGAGCGTGACGCCGTCGGCCAGCGCATAGCGGAAGTGCCAGAAGCCGCTTGCCACGTCGCGCGTCTCGACTTCCAGGTCGCTGATCGCGGTCTTGAGCTTGGGGTCCCAGTTCACCAGCCGCTTGTCGCGGTAGATCAGGCCTTCGTTGTAGAGATCGACGAAGACCTTCGTCACCGCGCGGGTGAAGTGCGGGTCCATGGTGAACTGCTCGCGGCTCCAGTCCATCGAGCAGCCGAGGCGGCGGAGCTGGCGGGTGATCGCGCCGCCGCTTTCCGCCTTCCATTCCCAGACCTTCTCCACGAATTGTTCGCGGGTGTAATTGGTGCGCTTGTCCTGCCGCTGTTCCAGCTGGCGTTCGACGACCATCTGGGTGGCGATGCCGGCGTGATCGGTGCCGACCACCCACAGCGCGTCTTTCCCCCGCAGCCGCTCGTACCGCACGACGATGTCCTGCAGGGTATTGTCCAGCGCGTGGCCGATATGCAGGCTGCCGGTGACGTTGGGCGGCGGGTTGACGATGGTGAAAGGCTGCGCGTCCGGCCGGTCGGGGCGGAACAGGCCGGTGCCTTCCCAATGGGAATACCATTTCGCCTCTATCGCGGCGGGATCGAATGTCTTGGCGAGTTCGCTGGTCATCTTGGCTTGCGCCTTTGCCAGCGTCCCCGGCGCAGGGCAACGGCTGCGCGTTCATCGCGATCCTCTTCGCTCTTCGCCTCTTTTCCCGGAATGACGAAGCTGGGAGCGATGTCTTGGGTAATGAGGGGGTTGGTGTTGCGGGATACCTTGCCGCAACAGAGATTTGTCCGCATAGCATGGCCGTCATGCGCGAATGGGCCGATTTCACCGTACAGGAGGCGGGCGGCCGCACCACCGTGAGGCTTGAGGGCCCGTTGCTGGTGGCGACGATCGGCGTGCTCGACCGCAAGCTGCGCGAATTCACCGATCCGGTGCAGGCCGTCGATATCTCCGATGCCGGCGACATCGACACCGTGGGCGCCTGGGTGGTCTGGCGCTTCGCCGACGAGCACAAGGCCCCCATCACGGGCGCGAGCGAGCAGGCGGGCAAGCTGATCGCGACGGTGGGCGAAAGCGCCAGCACCGCGCCGATCGCCCCCGAACGCCCGCCGCTGCCGATCCGCGTGGCGGCCGATACCGGCGAAAAGGTGATCGCGTTCGGCCACGGCGTGGTGCGCTTCGTCGGCTTCCTGGGCATGATGATCGTCGCCAGCGGGCGGGTGATGCTGCATCCGACGCGCTTCGCCTATCGCGCGCTGGTGCGCCAGTTCGAGCTGGTGGGCGTTTCCGCCATCGGCATCATCACGCTGATGAGCTTCCTGATCGGCATCGTCATCGCCCAGCAGGGCGCGGCGCAGCTCCGCCAGTTCGGGGCGGAGATCTACACGATCAACCTGACCGGCCGGCTTTCCCTGCGCGAGCTGGGCGTGCTGATGACGGCGATCATGGTCGCCGGCCGATCCGGCTCCGCCTTCGCGGCGCAGATCGGCACGATGAAGCTGACGGAAGAGATCGACGCCATGCGCACGATCGGCGTTTCGCCGATGGAAGCGCTGGTCCTGCCCCGAGTCATGGCGGCGGTGCTGATGATGCCGCTGCTCGGCTTCTTCTCCTCCGTCGTGGCGATTATCGGCGGCGCGTTCATCGCCGACCTGACGCTGGGCATCCCGTTCCTCACCTTCCTCAGCCGCATCCAGGAAGTGGTGCCGATCTATGACCTGTGGGTCGGGCTGATAAAGGCGCCGGTGTTCGGCCTGATCGTGGCGCTGGCCGGCTGTTACCAGGGGATGCAGGTGCAGGGCAGCTCTGAAGACGTGGGCCTGCGGACGACCAAGGCGGTGGTGCAGGCGATCTTCATGGTCATCGTGCTCGACGCGTTCTTCGCGGTGTTCTTCACCGAACTGGGCTGGGCATGAGCGGCGAGGATCACATCCGCGACGACGTCATGGTCGAAGCGCGCGACGACGTGATGGAGAGCTTCGGGGGCGAATATCCGATCGTCATCGAAGGGCTGCGCAACAGTTTCGGCCACCAGGTGATTCACGAGGATCTTTCGCTCAAGGTCAGGCGCGGCGAGATCCTGGGCGTGGTCGGCGGATCGGGCACCGGCAAATCCGTGCTGATGCGGTCCATCATCGGGTTGCAGATCCCCGATGCGGGCACGATCGAGGTGTTCGGCAAGAACACCATCGGCGCCGAGCCGGGCGAGGAAGCCGCGGTGCGCAGCCGGTGGGGCGTGCTGTTCCAAGGCGGCGCGCTGTTTTCCACCCTGACGGTGGCGGAGAACGTGGAAGTCCCGCTGAAGCAGTTCTTTCCCGAACTCGATCCCCAGCTGCGCCACGAGATCGCACGCTACAAGGTGGTGATGAGCGGGTTGCCGGAGGACTCTACGGCCAAGTATCCGTCCGAGCTTTCCGGCGGGATGAGGAAGCGCGCCGGCCTGGCCCGCGCGCTGGCGCTCGATCCCGAGCTGCTGTTCCTCGACGAGCCGACCGCCGGGCTCGATCCGATCGCGGCGGCCAACTTCGACAGCCTGACGCGCGAGCTGACCGACATCCTCGGCCTCACCGTGTTCCTCATCACGCACGATCTCGACACGCTTTATGCCATCTGTGACCGGGTGGCGGTGCTGGCGGACAGGAAAGTGGTGGCCGTGGGCACGATCCCCGAGCTGTTGCAACTGGATCACCCGTGGATACAGGAATATTTCAACGGCCCGCGCAGCCGCGGCGCCCACGAAAGCCACGAGCGGGGGAAATCCGTGGACAACAACGCCGAGCGGAAGGCATAGGGGCAAGCCAATGGAAACACGGGCGAACTATGTTTGGGTAGGCGCGGTCTCGCTGGTGCTGCTCGCCCTGCTGGCGGCCTTCATCATATGGCTGGCCCAGCTCGGCGCCGCCAATCGCAAGGACTACGACATCTTTTTCCCGCAATCCGTGGGCGGCCTTGCCAACGGTTCCGAAGTCACTTTCCAGGGCGTCCCTGCCGGGCAGGTGAACCGGATCGAGCTGTGGAAGAAGGATCCCAGCTTCGTGCGGGTGCGGGTGTCGATCAACAACGACATCCCGATCCTGCAAGGCACCACGGCCACGATCTCCGCCAGCTTCACCGGCGTTTCGACCATTTCGCTGGGCGGGGCGGTGCGGGGCGCGCCGCCGATCACGGAGCCCGGCCCCGAAGGCGTGCCGGTGATCCCGGCCGAGCGCGGCGGCCTGGGCGAAATCCTCGCCAGCGCGCCGCTGCTGCTGGAACGGCTGGCGACGCTGACCGACCGCCTGACCCGCCTGCTGTCGGACGAGAACCAGGCCTCGATCAGCGGCATCCTCAAGAACACCGACAAGATGAGCGCCGAGCTGGCGAGCATGGGGCCCGAGGCGCGCGGCACCCTGCGCGAGTTGCAGAAGACGCTGGCGCAATCGACCGAGACGCTGAATGCCTTCGAGACGACGCTGCGCTCGACCGACCAGTTGCTCAACAAGGAAGGCACCAGCCTGGCGGATGAAATGCGCACCACGTTGCGATCCGCGCAGAAGGCGGCGGACAGCTTGCAGGGAGCGCTGGAGGAAACCCGCCCGGCCGCCCGCGAACTGACCGTGACCACCCTGCCGGCGGCCAATGCCACGTTGCAGGACCTGCGGCGCACCAGCGAGGCGCTGCGCGCGGTGACCGAGCGGATCGAGAGCGACGGCGCCGGCGCCCTGATCGGCAAGCCGAAGCTGCCGGACTACAAGCCATGAAGGGGGCCATGAGGGGAGCGCATCCGATGCTGAAACGAGCCTTGCTGCCCGCCACGCTGGCCATGGCGCTGGCCGGCTGCATCAGCCTGGCGCCCAAGCCGCCGGAACAGCTGATCACGCTGACGCCCGCCCGCATGGCATCGCCCGGTTCGGACGTGGCCGGCCCGGCGACTTCGGTGCTGGCGGTGGTCGAGCCCACGGCCGAGCAGCGACTTTCCGTCACCCGCGTGCCGGTGCAGGTATCCGATTCCGGCGTCGCCTATCTCAAGGATGCGGTGTGGGTCGAAAAGCCCACGCGCCTGTTCCAGCAGCTTTTGGCCGAAACGATCCGCGCGCGGGGCGCCCGGCTCGTGGTGGGCGAGGGGGGGCTGGGCTATAGCGCGGCGACCACGCTGTCGGGCCGCCTGCTCGATATAGGCTACGATGCCGCCACCAGCAGCGTGATCGTCCGTTACGACGCAGTGCTGCAAATGCCCGACGGCAACGTGCGCACCCGCCGTTTCGAAAGCCGCGTTCCGGGCATAGCCCCCGACGTGACCGCGGTGGGACCGGCGCTCAATCAGGCCGCCAACCAGGTGGCGGCCGAAGTGGCGGAATGGGTGGGGTAGGCGAGGTCGCCTGCCTCTAGCCCTCGATTAGCCTTCAATCGTCATTGCGAGCGTAGCGAAGCAATCCAGGGCCGCGCAGAACCGCTCTGGATGGCTTCACTACGCTCGCAATGACGATGGTTTTGGCGAAGGGCGGCCACGCCCCACCCTTACTCCCGCGCCAGGTCCGCGAACTGGGCCGCAGCCTGGAACGCCGTGAGCCGGATCGCGCGGGCGCGTTCGGCTTCGGAATCCCAGCCCCATTGTTCGGCTTGCCAGTCCTGCTCGCAATTGGCGGCGGCGAACAGGTGGTCGGGGTCGGCCCCCGGCTCAATGGCTTCCAGGGCCACGCTGAGCGAGGCGGCGAGGGGCGCGAGGGTCTGGAGAGCGGCCAGCGTGAAGGGGTCTTTCGCTTCCAGCGCGGCGCGCAAGGCGCTGAGCGTTTCGGGCGGGTGGGGCTTGTGGATCACGCCGCTGGTGCGTTCCAGGCGCACGCCGTGGCGCGCCTCGAACCCGATCAGCAGCGGCTCCCACAGATCACGCTGGCGGCGGTAGATCGGCTCGTCCGGATCGGCGCGGTAGCAGAGCGTATCGGTCTCCGCATAAGGCAGCAGGCGAGCGACCGTTTCGGCCGGGTTGGGCGCGACATGGTCGATCGCATAATCGGCAAGATCGCGCAGCGGGAAGGCGTGCGGATCGACGGTTTCGCCCTGCGCGCGCCATTCTTTCGCCAGGGCATGGGCCAGCGCGCGGCTGGGCACGATTTGCGCCGCGCCGCCCTGGGTGCGGATCGGGCGGCCGTCCAGGGTCACCTGCCAGCCGCCGTCCGCCGGCTCCACCCCCACATCGGTCCAGAACCGCTTCATGACGGAGGCGTCCGCCATTTGCGGGCCAGCATGACAGGCATGAAGAACGTGCCGACCAGCCCCACGACGATGAGCGCCACGCCCACGGCGAGCGGGGCGGGGATCACGGCGTAGCGGATCAGAATCCCGACCAGCACCAGCGCCACGCCGGCGAAGCGCACGGCCTGGATGACCGACCAGCGGCGGCGCGCTGTTTCATCGTCCACCGGATCAGCCATCGAGCATTTCCCCCAGTTCGGCCGCCGTGTGTGCCACGGCTTCGGCCCCGGCGGCCAGCAATTCCTCCGGCGCGTGATAGCCCCAGGCGACGCCCAGCGCGCGGCAGCCGGCGGCTTTGGCCATTTCGATGTCATAGGCCGTGTCGCCGATCATCGCCGTTTGCGACGGGTGCGCGCCGGCTTCGGCCATGGCGGCCTCCAGCATCGCCGGATGCGGCTTGGACGGGTGGCGATCGGCGGTTTGCAGGGTGACGAACAGGTCCAGGATCGCGTGCTGGGTGAGGCAGTTGGCAAGCCCGCGATCGGACTTGCCGGTGGCGACGCCCAGCTGCCAGCCGCCGCCCTGCAACGTGCCCAGAAGCGCGCGGATGCCGCCGTAAAGCGGCTCTGCCACGCGGCCTTCGGCACGGGCGCGGGAGAAAGCCTGCTTGTAAGCGGAGACGAGTTGGTCATGCACGTCGGCCGGCGCATCGGGCGCCAGATGGCGCATCGCCACCGGCAAGCTCAGGCCGACGATGCGGCGCACGGCATGGCTGGGCGGGGCGACGAGGCCGCAATGGGAAAAGGCCGCCGTCATGGCGCCGCAGACGGCGGCCTGCCCATCGACCAGGGTGCCGTCGCAATCGAACACCGCAAGGCGGGTCATGCAGTGCTCCCCGGCATGGGGAGGGGGACCACCCGAAGGGGGGTGGAGGGGGGGTGCGGCCTCATGCCCCGCTGCGCGGTGCGGTGTTCATCGCTTTCCCTTCTTCGAGGCCGGCGCGCCGCGCGTGCGGCGTTCGCCCCGGCGGGCCTTGCGATATTGCTTGGCGTGGGCCTTGGCCGCCTGCTTCTTCGCCTCACGCGTGGGAGCGGGCGGGGCCTTTTCGGGAACCGCCTCGCTCCCCGCCGGATCGAAACCGAGCTGTTCCATGCTGGCGGCGAAGTGTTCGGGCAGCTCGGCGGTCACGTCCAGCGTTCCGCCCTCGCCCGCATCGGGCGAATCGATCACCAGCCGCCGCGCGTGGAGGTGCATCTTGCGGCTGATCGAGCCGGTCAGGAACGCATCCTGCCCGCCGTACTTCCCGTCACCCACGATGGGGTGGCCGATCGCGGCCATGTGGACGCGCAGCTGGTGCGTGCGGCCGGTGAGCGGCTGCAATTCCACCCAGGCCGCGCGGTTGCCGGCCCGGTCCACCACGCGATAGCGCGTCTTCGCCGGCTGGCCGGACTCCATATCGACATGCATCTTCTCGCCGCCTGTGCCGGGCTGCTTGGCCAGCGGCGCGTCGATCGTGCCGTCCGCGACCTCGGGCACGCCGATCACCAGGGCCCAGTAGATCTTCTTCGCCGAGCGGCCGGAGAAGCGCCGGGAGAAGAATGCCGCGCTGCCCGGCGTGCGGGCGACCAGCAGCACGCCGCTGGTATCCTTGTCCAGCCGGTGGACCAGCCGGGGGCGTGGATCGCCTTCCCCGGCGAAGGCATCGAGCAGGCCATCGACATGGTGATGCGTACCGGTGCCGCCCTGGGTGGCGAGGCCGGGCGGCTTGTTGAGCACCAGCGCGGACGGCGTCTTGCGGATCACCATGGCTTCGGCCTGGGCGCGCTGATCTTCGGTCAGCTCGCGGCGTTTGGCTTGCGGGCGCGCGGTCTCCCCGCCCGGGGGCACGCGCACGATCTGCCCGGCGGTGAGCCGATCCTCTGGCCGGGCGCGCTTGCCGTCCACGCGGACCTGCCCGGTGCGCGCCCAGCGCGAAACGGTGGCGAAGCCGACTTGCGGCAAGTGGCGCTTGAACCAGCGGTCCAGCCGGATGCCGTCATCGTCCGGCTGCACGGTGAACTGGCGCACGTCCCCGCTCATCCGACAGCCCTCATCGTGACCAGCCCCAGCCACAGGGCGACGATCCCGGCCAGCACCGAGCCGGCGGCATAGCCGAAGGCGGGGCCGAACTGGTGGCGTTCGATCAGCAGCATCGCTTCCAGGCTGAAGGAGGAGAATGTGGTATAGCCGCCCAGCAGGCCGACGCCCAGCAGCAGCCGCCAGTGCTCACCGCCCTGCCCGTGGCGGGCGAGATATCCGGCCAGCAGGCCCATGGCGAGGCTGCCGGTCACATTGATCATGAAGGTCGGCCACGGGAAGGCCACGTTCGGCCCCAGCCAGTGCGTCATCAGCCGCCCCGCCTGATAGCGCAGCACGGCGCCCGCGCCGCCGCCCAGCGCGACATAGAGCGAGGCGGCCAGGGGTGAGGGTGTGTTCATCGGGAGGCCCTTAGCGGGGTGGGCCCCGTCGCGGAAGGTCGGTAACAAAGCTGTTCCATGCGCGAATCCTGCCATGCGCCCGAAAGGGGGCGGATAAAGCAGGAGTCATCAGCACGATCGCGGTTACAAGGGAGACCCCATTCCCTGCGGGGGCTCTTTTGCCCCGGCCGGCGGGCGAAGGCAAGCGGCCCGCCGGTTGTTCGCCAGGGCCGTGGAGCTTGCCTTCACCGCCGGTTTCCCCTATCGGCGCCGCCACTCCAGCCGGTCCGGAACGGATTCGGCGCTTGTGTCGTTGTCTGGAATCATGGTGCGGCCCGCGCCGAAAACCGCGGGCTCCCGTTCGGAATTGAAGAGGTGGCTTAAGTTTATGCAGATCATCGTCCGCGATAACAATGTCGAGCAGGCCCTCCGCGCGCTCAAGAAGAAGCTGCAGCGTGAAGGCGTTTATCGCGAGATGAAGCTGCGCCGCCACTATGAGAAGCCGAGCGAGCGGCGCGCCCGCGAGAAGGCGGCCGCCGTCCGCCGCGCCCGCAAGCTCGAGCGCAAGCGCGCCGAGCGCGACGGCGTCAAGTAAGGCCCCTTCCGCAAGAGCGGGCGTGGCGCCGGTACGAACGGACCGCGCGGAAACACGCCGCTTGCCACTGCGACACAGCTAAGCCAAAGGGGCGCGGGGTCCGGACTTTCGCGCCCTTTGCCTATTTCCAGGACACAGCCAATGGCCGAAGTCACTCGCGTTCCGCTGAAGCCGATCTCCAGGGGATCGCTTCTCATGCTGGTCCTGGGCATCCTGATCGGCATCGGCCTTTCGGCCGCCTATGCCTATCTCACCGTACCGCGCGTGAGCGTGAGCACGCTCACCGCCGGCAGCGGCGATCATCCCAAGAAGGATGACGTCGTGTTCGTGCGCTATACCGGCAAGCTGAAGGACGGCACGGTCTTCGACAAGTCGCAGGATCTTCCCCTGCCGATTCCCGGCGTGGTGCCGGAAGGCTATCCGCTGCAACTGGAAGGCATGATCCCCGGTTTCCGGGACGCGGTGCTCAAGATGCAGAAGGGCGGCAAGTACACGGTGAAGATTCCGTCGGAGATGGCCTATGGCGCCAGCCCGCCTCCGGGCTCGCCGATCCCGGCCAACGCCGACCTCACGTTCGAGATCGAACTGGTCGACTTCATGCCGATGGCCGAGGCGGAGCAGCGCTTCCAGCAGTTGCAGAAGATGGTGATGGAGCAGCAGGGCGGCGCGGGCGCGGCGGCCCCCGCCCCCGCCCCGGCTCCGGCGCCGGGAACGACCAACTAAGCAAGGCTCGGAAAGGCGCCCTCTTCCCGCGAAGGAAGGGGGCCGCGGCCGATTTCACCGATCGCTCACGTTTTGCTCATGTAAAGCGGTGCGACTTGCGGCATTCTGGCGCTTCCTGACGCATGGAGGGGAAGCCGGATGGCGAGTGAGGCCGTTGAAGCCGAAAGCGTGGAAGCAAGCGACTGGCCGCTGAGGCCCTGGCTGCTGGCCGGCCTGCTGGGCGTGGCCGCGCTGCTGATCCATCTGATAACCGGCGGGCGCGACAATGTGCCGTGGCAGATGGCGGCGGCCGCCTTCCTGCTGTTCGGTTCGCTGGGCGCGGCCTTCACGATCGATGAGGATCGCTGGAAAGGGCCGGCGCTGTTCGCGCTGGCGGCCGGCGTGGTCATGGCCGGGCTCACCTGGCGCGCGGTGCGTTACGGCGAAAACCTGCCCGACGAGCAATATGGCCTGGCCGCCGGCGTGATCGCCACGGCGCTGGCCCTGCCGCTGTTCCAGGCGGGTTTCGTGCGCACGCGGCTCGCCACCCCTTACATCGCGATCTATCGCCATATCTGGACCGATGCGATCGCCGCCGCGGGATCGCTCGCCTTCACCGGCCTGGCCTGGCTCGCCCTCGTGCTGCTGTCCGAGCTGTTCCATCTGCTGAAGATCGATTTCCTGCGCGATGCGATGAACGAAGGCTGGTTCGGCTGGACATTCTCCGGCCTCGCCTTCGGCGCGGCGCTGGGCATCCTGCGCAATCAGCTCAAGGTGCTGACCACCTTACAGACGGTGGTGCTGCTGGTGCTGTCGCTGCTGGCGGTGCCCCTGGCCGTGGGGCTCACGGTGTTCCTGCTCGCGAGTGCGGTGTCCGGCCCCCAGGTTCTGTGGGAAGCGACCCGCAGCGCCACGCCGATCCTGCTGACATGCGCCGCCGGGTCCTTCGTGCTGGCGAGTGCGATCCTGCGGCAAAGCGACGCGGAGATGACCGGCAATCGGGTAATGCGGATCGCCGCGCTGGTGCTGGCGGTGGTGATCCTGCCGCTGGCGGTGTTCGCGGCGGTATCGATGGGCCTCCGCCTCAACCAGTACGGCTTCGCGCCCGAGCGGCTGTGGGGCCTGGTCGCCATCGCCGTCGCCTGCGCGTGGGGCGTGGGTTACTGGGTCGCGCTGGCGCGGGGCGGCCGGCACGGCTGGACCGGCAAGCTGCGGGCGGCCAATTTCCATCTCGCGCTGGGCGGCTGCGTCCTGGCGCTGCTGCTGGCCCTGCCGATCCTCGATTTCGGGGCGATCTCCACCCGCAACCAGATCGCGCGGCTGGAAAGCGGCAAGGTGACGCCGGAGCAATTCGATTTCGCCGCGCTGCGGTGGGATTTCGGAGAGCCGGGGCGGCGAGCGCTGGCGCGGCTGGCGAAGAGCGACCGTGCCGAGGTGGCCGAGCTGGCGCAAGCCACGCTGGCGCAGAGCCAACGCCCTTATCGCGGCTTCGACAGCGATCAGAACCGAACGCGCGAGGAGTTCGCCCTGCGGGTGCAGCCGGAGGACGTGGTTCTGCGCAAGCGCGTGCTCGACTATCTGGTGGCCAATCCCTGGGTCTGCCCGGCCGATTGTGTCGCGCTCGATCTCGGTTCGCCGGAGGCCGGTATCCAGCGCGTCGCCATCCTTTCGGGGGCAACTTACAGCGTGGTCGAGCTGGGCGGGACACAGCCGCAGCCCAAGGACAAGCCCGCGCCCACGCTGAAGGCCGATTCCCATGTCGAGATACGGCCTTGGAGCGGGCGGCAGATATATGTCGATGGCCAGCCGTTCGGCGAACCGTTCGAATAGCCACGGCGCCGCTTGAAGCGCGGGCGGCGCCCGGCTAACGCCGCCGCCATGTCAGTCACCCGCGAAACCGTGGCGAAGATCGCCAGCCTCGCGCGCATCCGGATGGACGAGCCCGAGCTCGACCGCATGGTGCCCGAGCTTAATTCCATCCTCGGCTGGATCGAGCAGCTCGGCGAAGTCGATTGCGCCGGCGTGGAGCCGATGACGGCGGTGATCCCGCAGGCGCTGCGCCTGCGGGAGGACGTGGTCGATGCCGATCCGCTGACCGGCGGCGGCCTGCGCGATGCGGTGCTGGCGAACGCCCCGGTGGCCGAGCACGGGTTTTTCGGCGTGCCGAAGGTGATCGAGTGATGCGGCCCCTCCTTTTCTCCGCTTGCCCTGAGCCTGTCGAAGGGTCGTCTTTCCTTTCAGCGCCGTGTCCGAAGACAAAGCGGTGCTTCGACAAGCTCAGCACGGACGGTTTTTGGGCATGACGGACCTTACCGACCTCGGCGTCAAGGCGATCCGGGATGGCGTTGCCGCCGGCGATTTCACCGCGCGCGAAGTGGCTGAGGCGTTCAACGCCAATGTCGCCGCGGCTTCCGCGCTCAATGCGTTCATCGTCGCCACGCCGGACAAGGCGCTGGAAGCGGCGGATACGGTGGATACCGCCCGCGCGGCGGGCAAGCCGCTGGGCAAGATGGCCGGCGTGCCGATCGGGATGAAGGACCTGTTCGCCACGCGCGGCGTGCAGACCACGGCGGCGAGCCACATCCTCGAAGGCTTCGTGCCCGAATACGAAAGCACGGTGAGCCAGAAGCTGTGGGATGCCGGCGCGGGTATGCTGGGCAAGCTCAACCTCGACCAGTTCGCGATGGGTTCGTCCAATGAGACGAGTTATTTCGGGAACGTCATCAGCCCGTGGCGCCGCAAAGGCGGCAATGCGGCGCTGGCCCCCGGCGGCTCTTCCGGCGGCAGCAGTGCGGCGGTTGCCGCGCGACTGTGCCCGGCGGCGACCGGCACCGACACCGGTGGATCGATCCGCCAGCCGGCCGCCTTCACCGGCATTGCCGGCATCAAGCCGACTTACGGGCGGTGCAGCCGCTGGGGCGTGGTCGCTTTCGCCAGTTCGCTCGACCAGGCGGGGCCGATGGCCCGCAGCGTGGAGGATTGCGCGCTGATGCTGGAGGCGATGGCCGGGTTCGATCCCAAGGATTCGACCAGCCTCGACCTGCCGGTGCCGGAATGGGCCGCTTCGCTGGACGCCGATCTCAAAGGCAAGCGCGTGGGCATTCCGCGCGAATACCGGATGGACGGGACGGACCCGGATATCCTGGGGAGTTGGGACCAGGGCATCGCCTGGCTGAAGGATGCCGGCGCCGAAGTGGTCGACATCAGCCTGCCGCACACGAAATACGCGCTGCCGGCCTATTACATCATCGCCCCGGCCGAAGCCTCCAGCAACCTCGCCCGCTATGACGGCGTGCGCTATGGTCTGCGCGAACTGCCGCAGGGCGCGAATCTGCAAGAGATGTACGCCGCGACGCGCGCCGCCGGCTTCGGCGACGAGGTGAAGCGCCGCATCCTGATCGGCACTTACGTGCTCTCCGCCGGGTTCTACGACGCCTATTACACGCAGGCGCAGAAGGTCCGCACCCTGATCGCGCGCGATTTCTCGGAAGCCTGGGCGCGCTGCGACGTGATCCTGGCGCCGACCACCCCGACAGCCGCCTTCGCCCTGGGCGACAAGCTGGACGATCCGCTGGCGATGTACCTGAACGACGTGTTCTCCGTCCCCGCCAGCCTGGCCGGCCTCCCGGCGATGAGCGTGCCCGCCGGCCTCAACGGCGAGAGCCTGCCACTGGGCTTGCAGATCATCGGCCGGCCGTTCGACGAGCAGAGCGTGCTCAACGCCGGGCTGGCGATCGAGCAGCGCGCGGGGTTCACGGCGCGGCCGGAGACGTGGTGGTAGCGAGGGACGGCCAGCGCCGGCCCTTCTTCACGTGAAGGCTTTGACGAGCAGTTTTTTACTTGTCCGCCCGGAGCAGGAACAGCCCGCGGCGATCGAACAGGAATTCGTTGATCGGGCGGAAGGCGATCCCGTTCGCCAGGCGGAACGGAAACTTGGTGAAGCCGTGCCGCAGCGACACGTTCCTGAAGCCCGCTTGTTTCAGCATGTCACGCAGTTCGAAGGGATCAAGCAGGCGCTCGGCATATTCGCCGGTTTCAGGATTGCGACACCACGCGAATTTCGGCGGGGTCGGCAATGTGCCCCTGTCACGATAGGTTTCCGCCGCCTTGACGATTTCCGGTCGGATCATGCCCGCGGTCGCCGCGACTAGCTTGGCCTGCTGATCGGGCGTGAAGGCAATGCCGGTCTCATCGATGATTTCCTGCCGCATCGCGCCATAAGGCTTGGCATTGGCGTGCTCGACCGGACGGATCTCGGTCTTGAGCCATTCGGCGTGTTCCCACGACGTGTCGCGTTCCTTCCACATTTCGAAGGTGGATTCGCGGAAGCTGCTGTTGAAGCGATTGCTGTCATTGCGCAGCAGGAGAGTACCGCCCGGCTTAAGCAAATCATAGCACCGCTCGAACATCGCGGTGAGATCGTGGACGTGCTCCAGCGCTTCGGACGAATAGATTCCGTCAAACGATTCCTCTTCGTCGAGCGAGCAGATATCCGCCACTTTCGGCTCTATATTCAAGACGTGGCCCTTGGCCCGGGCGGACGCGAGGCATTCGCTAAAGCCGTCGATCATCGAGGGGAGGATGTCGATCGCGACGACCTCGTTTCCTCCTAGGTGCGACAGGCCCACCGCGTCCCAGCCGAAACCGCAGCCGACTTCGAGGATGCGTTTGTTGTAGAACCCGCCCAGGGCGCACATGTCGCGAATGCTGCGCTCCCAATATTCGAGATCGAATTTCTCATCGAAATCTCGACGATAAACGACAAGATCGGGGTGTTCCGAGCCATGAATATAGTCGTCTATGAGCTGACGCATCGAATCCCCCAGATCCTGTGTCACAGCGATGCGCAATTTAAATGACATGGTCTGGGCAGAGGATCAATCGTCGTTGCCGCGCTGAGCCATTCCGAAACAAGGATACGAACTAGAGGCAAGAGCCGAGAGCATGGGACTGGCGGCAATGCATTGACAATCGCTGCTCCCGCGTCAGTGGCTCAGCGCATGAGGGCCGCGCTCCAATCCATATCAAGCCGGTATCACTGCGCCGGACGATGGCGATGAGCGAAACGCACGGGCAACGCTTCATCGCCCTCGATTCCCTGCGTGGGCTCGCGGCGCTGGCGGTGGTGTATTACCATATGGGCGATTTCGGCTGGGTCGCCGGGCTTGCACCGTTTCGATACGGCTGGATGCTGGTCGATTTCTTTTTCGTGCTGTCCGGCTTCGTGATCGCCGCGAGCTATGGTGGGCGGCTGGCGCGGGGGTATCCGCGCGGGCGCTTCATGCTGGTGCGGCTGGGGCGGGTCTATCCGCTGCACATCGCCACCGTGGCCGGGTTCGTGGCGCTGGAGTTCCTCGTCTTCCGTCCGCTGCTGCACGAGGCGCATCCGCTGTCGGAGCTGGTGCGCGGGGTGTTCCTGCTCGACGCCTTCGTGCGCGGGGCGGGCAATTTCTTCGCGCCGGTGAGCTGGGCCGTGGCGGTGGAGATCGTGGTCTATGCCCTGGCCGCCGCGCTGTTCGGGCGCGGGCGCTGGGCCCTTGCGCTGACGATCGCGCTGGCGCTTGCCTCCGCCTGGGCGCTTTACACCGGGTTCAACGTGATCGGTTTCGGCCGCCTGCTCCAGCGCGGGCTGCTGGGCTTTCCGATCGGCGTGGCGTGCTATGCGATCCACCAGCATATGCGCGGCATCGAGCCGGGGGCCGCGCTGTTGAGCCTGGCGGAATGCACGCTGCTGGCCGCCATGGTCACCCTGCTGTGCCTTCCAGGCAAGACGGCGGCCTGGCTTCCCGCAACCGACGTGCTGTTCGCGATCACGGTGCTGGTCTTCGCGCGCGACGGCGGGATCGCCAGCCGGGTGTTGCAGGCGCGGCCGCTGGTCACGCTGGGGCGGCTCTCCTTCGCGCTCTACATGGTCCACCTGTTCTTCGTGATCGTGCCCAACCGCTTCCTGCCGCGCCTGTTCGCCGCGATGGGCCATGCCGACTGGATCAGGCCCGGGCGCCATACCTTCGGCCTGCTCAGCGTGAATCCGCCGCCGCTTATCGCCACGCTGATCACCCTTGGCCTCACTGCGCTGGCGCTGGCCGCCGCCTGGCTCGCCTGGCGTTTCATCGAGGAGCCGGCGCGGCAATGGACCCGCCGCTTCGCCCCGCCGGCCCCCGCGCCGTCGGTTGCGCCAATCTGACGCTTCCCTAGCAGGCGAAGCGGCTATATCGGCAGAGCCATGACTGAATCCACTTATCGCATCCACGGCGCCACCGGCGATTGGGAAGTCGTCATCGGGCTGGAAGTCCATGCCCAGGTGACGAGCAGGGCCAAGCTGTTTTCCGGCGCTTCGACCGCCTTCGGGGCGGAGCCGAACAGCCAGGTCAGCCTGGTGGACGCGGCGATGCCCGGCATGCTGCCGGTGCCGAACAGGGAGTGCATCCGCCAGGCGGTGCGCACGGGCATGGCGATCGATGCCCAGATCAACGCGTGGAGCCGGTTCGACCGCAAGAACTACTTCTATGCCGATCTGCCGCAGGGCTATCAGATCAGCCAGCTCTATCACCCGCTGGTGGGCGAAGGCGGCCTGACGATCGAGGCCGACGAGAAGGCCGGCATTGCCGAGGACAAGCGCATCGGCATCGAGCGCATCCATGTGGAGCAGGACGCGGGCAAGCTGATGCACGATCAGCACCCGACGATGAGCTATGTCGATCTCAACCGTTCGGGCGTGGCGCTGATGGAGATCGTCAGCCGGCCGGACATGCGCAGCCCAGCCGAAGCGGGGGCTTACGTGCGCAAGTTGCGCAGTATCCTGCGCTATGTCGGAAGCTGCGACGGCAACATGGAGGAAGGCTCCATGCGCGCGGACGTGAACGTTTCCGTGCGGAAGCCGGGCGAGCCGTTCGGCACGCGGACGGAGACCAAGAACGTCAATTCCGTGCGCTTCGTGATGCAGGCGATCGAGCATGAGGCGCGCCGCCAGGTCGATCTGATCGAGGACGGCGGCACGGTGGTGCAGGAAACCCGCCTGTTCGATCCGGGCAGCGGCACCACGCGGTCCATGCGCAGCAAGGAAGACGCGCACGATTACCGCTATTTCCCCGATCCGGACCTGCTGCCGCTGGAACTGGACGATGCCTTTCTGGACGAATGCCGCGCCAGCCTGCCCGAGCTGCCCGACGCCAAGCGCCGCCGCTATATCGAGGAACTGGGGCTTTCGGCTTATAACGCGGGCGTGCTGACGGCGGAGGTGGAGACGGCACGCTGGTTCGAAGCGCTGCTGCTGGAAGCCGCGGCGGCGCAGGGCAAGCCGCCGGCCGAAGTCGCCAAGCAGGCGAGCAACTGGCTGATCTCCGAATTCTTCGGCGCGCTCAACAAGGCCGGCCATTCGCTGGAGGACAGCCCTGTAAGCCATGCCCGGGCGGGGGAGTTGCTGGCGCTGATCGGCAAGGGCACGATCTCCGGCTCGATCGCCAAGCAGGTGCTGGAAACCATGCTGGAAACGGGCGACAGCGCGGGCGCCATCGTGGAGCGGGAAGGGCTGAAGCAGGAAAGCGACAGCGGCGCGATCGAAGCGGCGGTGGACAAAGTGCTGGCCGACAATGCCGACAAGGTGGAGCAGTACAAGGCGGGCAAGGAAGCGCTGTTCGGCTTCTTCGTCGGCCAGACGATGAAGGCCATGCAGGGCAAGGGCAACCCGCAGGTGGTGAACGAGGTGTTGCGGGCCAGGTTGAACTGATTCTCCGATCTGGCGATCATGTTGGGGCGGGGCTCAGCGTCGCGAATGCCTCTGCTGAGGGCGTGCAGGCCGGGCCGGTTATGGCTTGATCGCCTAAGCGCTCGCAGAGACGCGGAGGACCGATCCCTTCTTCCTCGCTCCCGCGAAAGCGGAAGACGGACGAGTGCGATCGCCTAACCCCGAATTCGTCATTGCGAGCGTAGCGAAGCAATCCAGGGCGGCAGTGCAATACGCTCTGGATTGCTTCGCTACGCTCGCAATGACGAGTGTTTGGTTGGGATGGTCCCAGGGCCTCCGCTCACGGGAGTGACGGGGGTTGGATAAGCCCTGGCGTCTCCGCGCCTCTGCGAGCGTCGATCGGTCTGCCGGGGTCAGATGGCGGCCTGGTTTCCCAGGCGCCATCTGATCACGCCGTTCAGTGCCCTCCCGCCTCAGGCGTTGGGGTCGGGGGCGCCGCCGGCCATGCTGCCGTCGTCGTTGGCCTGGGGGCCGGGGATGGGGGTGAGCGTGTGGATCTGCCGGAACTTGCCGTCGATATAGCGGAAGGTGTGCGAATCCGGGGCTTCCTCGCGCCCGCCGAAGCGGCAGAACACGTTGATGACGCCCATCTCCTCGTCGATCAGGTAATCGCGATGGGTGATGTAGAGCACGCCCGCCGGCATCCCCGCTTCGCAGCTGGCGGTGGCACTGTTGTTGCGGTTGGTGTAGGCCCCGCCTTCCAGCCGCGCGCAGGGCACGCCCCACGGCGGATCGGTGAACTTGTCGGCAAAGCCGTCGAGATAGGCGTTGGCGCCGCGGATCATCTCGGCCGGCGCGGTCCGCTGATAGCGGTGCAGCGGCTCCCAGTTTTCCTGCTTCGTATATTTCAGGAAGGCATTGGCGTTGAACAGCCAATCCCCGGGCTTGGTCACGATGCTGTCGACGCGGATCACCTTGCCGTCATGCATGTATAGCCGCGTGCCGATGACGTAGGGCGTGCTGCCCTGGTTGACGATGATCTCGGTGAAGGTCTTGCACCGCTTGTCATCGTGGAAGCTCATCGCGTTGGCGATCGGCAGGGCGGTGTTCCACAGCCCCTCGCCGCGCTCGACCGTTTTCATGTTGGTCAGGAAATGGACCTTGGGATCGAGCGGCAGCTTCGAGATATCGCCGGTGCGCTGCGCCTCGACATAAGCGGTGGTGGCCGCCTTGAGCTGGTCGCGCGTGCAAGTGGGATGGTCTTGCAGCGGGGCATAGGGGCTGGGCGGCGGGCCGTTCTGCGCCAGGGCCGGCGTGGCGCCGCCGAGCATCAGGGCGGCAAGAAGGAGCTTGCGGATCATGTTACGGTTATCCTCCCAAAAGGCGGCCTTAGCGGACGTCCTGAATTCTCTCGCTGCGGCACTGTTCGTAAGTGCTCCAGCCCGAACAGACCCCGTAAGGCCCGCGAATGAAGATCGCTTCGATCCGGCTGATGTTCTCGCCTTCGATCTTGAACAGCTCGCCCAGTTGCCAGGTCCAGTCGATCGGCCGGTGATCGAAGAAGGCGAAGGAGAACACGATGCCGCGTTCCCGGTCCACCGCAACGTAGCGCCGGTCGCGGATGCCGGTGACGGCGCCGATCAGCGATGTCTGAAGCTGTTCCTTGCAGCCCTGGACCGGCTGGCCGCGCATGCCGATGGTGCCCGGCGGACCGACGATGACCATGCCGTTTTCATGGCGCAGGCAATCATCGGTGAAGGGGTAGTAATCGTGCCCGGTGTTCCGTTCGACCGCGTCGAAATAGTAATTGGCGATGCGGATCAGGTCGGCCCGGCTCTGCCGCTGGTTTTCCGGGATAGGTTGCATGAATCGGGCATTGGGCGCGCCCATCGCCTCCACCGCAGCGCCGGTGGCGGGGAAGGGGCTGTTGCTGGCGGCATTGTCGGCCGTGGCGCCGAGCGGGCGATCGGGCCGGGCGGCGATCTGTTCGATCTCGGTGATCTTGCCGTCTTCGATCCGCAGGCGCAGCGAAAGGCCGACCAGCTCCGCCGGGCGCTGCGGCCCAGTGGCCGAGCTGGAGGCTTCTTCCAGCACGGTGCCGAGGAAGCCGATCTGCTGCGTTTCCACGTCGGGGACATAGAGCTTGTACTTGCCGACCCCGCTGGCCGTGGCCCACAGCCCCTCATTGCCGAGCGGCAGCTCGATCCCGTTTTCGGTGAAGCGGGCGGTGGGGGAGAACAGCGCCGGATCGACCTTCCCATCCGCCATCGCCTGGAGATAGCGGTTGACGAAGCCTTCGAGGCAGGCGCGCTGGCAGGCCTGCGGCTGTTCGGCGGGCTGCGCGGCGGCCGGGGCCGGCGCCATTGCCACGAAGGACAATGCGGCGAAAGACAAGGCAGGCACCACCAGGGCGCGGCTGATCGGCTTGAGCATCGGGGTTCCCCTTCTCCCTGTTTGATTTTGCCGCGAATAGAGCACCGCCGGCGATAGTTGGCTACCCCGTTAATCCGATTGTAATCGGCCCCGCCGCGCACCCCCGGCCGGGGCCGCCGTAAGAAAATCCGCTTCCCGCGCTACTAACGGCGCAAAGGTGGGGAATGACGGAAGCCGAACGCGATCGAATCTTCGGAGAATGGCTGGATGCACACAAGGCGATCCTGTTCAAGGTCGCCCGCGCCTATGGCGCCACGCATTCCGACAGCGAGGACCTGTTCCAGGAGATCGCGCTGCAATTGTGGCATTCGGTCGAGGCGTTCCGGGGCGACGCGGCCGTGACCACCTGGATTTACCGCGTGGCGCTGAACACCGCGCTCGCCTGGACCCGCAAGGAACGCAAGCACGGCGCAGGCCGGCAGGATTTCGAGGCGGCGACGGCGCTGCTTGTCACCCCGGCGGACCGCGATCCTCGGCTGGAATGGATCTACCAGCGGATCGCCGAGCTTGACGAGGTGAACCGCTCGCTGGCGCTGCTGATGCTCGATGGCTTCAGCTACCGCGAGATGTCGCAAATCCTCGGCCTCGGCGAAAGCCATGTCGGGGTGAAGATCAATCGCATCAAGGCGGCGCTCAGCGCCCAGCTCGCGAAGGAAGAGCACGATGGACTTTGACCAGATGCTGGAAGCCTGGAAGGCCCAGGACGACAAGCCGCTCTATGGCGTGAACGCCGACCTGCTGCGGCTGGTGCTGCGCAGCGAGCGGGACAAGATCCGGCGGACGCTGCGGCGGGACCAGTGGATCACTTATGTCGTCGGCCCGGCCATGGCGGCCTTCGCGGCGTTCTGGCTGTGGGTGACGATCCTCAATCGCGGCCCCGCGCTCCAGCAGGTTGCGGCCGCGATCGGCGCGGGCACGTTCGTGCTGTGGGTCGCGGTGTTCTGGGTGAGCCACCGGCGCCTGGCGCTGCGCGAACGCGGCTTCGGCAACAGTTTGAAGGACGAAGTCCGCCGCAACCTGTCCCTGGTGGAATACCAGATCTCCAACGGACGGTGGGCGGCCGCCGTCCTATGGTCGGCGCCGGTGATGATCGGCGCGCTGCTGATCTACTGGCTCGCCTTCCAGATCAACACCGACACCAGCTTCTCGTGGTGGCACCACGCCTGGATCGTCTTCGCCATCGTGTGGTCCGTCGCCTGGACCGCCTATGCCGGGGATCGGCAGGTAAGGCGCACGCTCCAACCGCGCCGCGAACGGCTGCGCGCGCTGCTCGATACGCTCAACATGGCCGCGTGAAGGGCCGAACGGCGATACGGCTAGGCCTGCGGCCGGTTCGCCAGCAGATCGTCCACCACGGCCGGGTCGGCCAGGGTGGTGGTGTCGCCCAGGTTGTCGGTATCGTTCTCCGCGATCTTGCGTAGGATGCGGCGCATGATCTTGCCGCTGCGGGTCTTGGGCAGGGCGGGCGCGAACTGGAGCACGTCGGGCGTGGCGATCGGGCCGATCACCTTGCGGACCCAGGCGATCAGTTCCTGGCGCAGGGCGTCGGTATCCTGCGTTCCGGAGGTGGTGGTGACATAGGCATAGATGCCCTGGCCCTTGATCGCGTGCGGGAAGCCGACGACGGCGGCTTCGGCCACCTTGTCATGCAGCACCAGCGCGCTTTCGACCTCCGCCGTGCCCATGCGGTGGCCGCTTACGTTGATCACGTCATCGATGCGGCCGGTAATCCAGTAGTATCCGTCCTCGTCCCTGCGGCACCCGTCGCCGGTGCAGTACTTGCCGGGATACTGGCTGAAATAGGTATCGAAGAAGCGGGCGTGATCGCCATAGACGGTGCGCATCTGGCCGGGCCAGCTATCGGCGATGACCAGCGCGCCGGAGCCGGGGCCTTCCACTGGCTGGCTATCGCCATCCATGATCTGGGGGATCACGCCGAAGAACGGCCAGGCGCCGCTGCCGGGCTTGAGCGGGGTGGCGCCGGGCAGGGGCGTGATCATGTGGCCGCCGGTTTCCGTCTGCCACCAGGTGTCCACGATGGGGCAGCGGGAATCGCCGACCACGTGGTAATACCATTCCCAGGCTTCCGGATTGATCGGTTCCCCCACGCTGCCGAGCAGGCGCAGGGTCTTGCGGCTGGTCTTCCTCACCCATTCCTCCCCCTCGCGCATCAGCGCGCGCAGGGCGGTGGGAGCGGCGTAGAAGATCTCTACCCCGTGCTTGTCCACCACTTGCCAGAAGCGGGAAAAATCGGGGTAGTTGGGCACCCCTTCGAACATCACCGTGATCGCCCCGTTGGCAAGCGGGCCATAGACCACATAGCTGTGCCCGGTGACCCAGCCGATATCCGCCGCGCACCAATAGACCTGCGGGCTGCCGTCGGCATGGGGGCGATAATCGAACACGTATTCGTGCGTGGCCGCGCACCACAGGGCATAGCCGCCCGTGGTGTGGAGCACGCCCTTGGGCTTGCCGGTGGAGCCGCTGGTATAGAGGATGAACAGCGGGTCTTCCGCGCCCATTTCCTCGGCCGGGCAATCCGCGGCGTGGCCGGCGATCGCCTCGGCCCAGTCGATATCGCGGCCTTCCACCATGGGCACATCCGCCCCGGTATGGCGCAGCACGATCACCCGGCGGACCTTGCCGTGCCGTTCCAGCGCGGCATCGACATTGGCCTTGAGCGGGATGCGCTTGCCGCCGCGCAGCCCCTCATCGGCGGTGACGACCACGTCGCTGTCGCAGTCCTCGATCCGGCTGCCGAGCGCTTCGGGGCTGAAGCCGGCGAAGACGATCGAATGGATCGCCCCGATCCGCGCGCAGGCGAGCATCGCGATCGCCGCTTCCGGGACCATCGGCAGGTAAAGCGTGACCCGATCCCCCCGGCGGACGCCTTCGGCCTTGAGGAGGTTGGCGAAGCGGCAGGTTTCCGCATGCAGCTGGCGATAGGTGAGCGTGCGGCCGGGCGTGGCCGGATCGTCCGGCTCCCAGATGATCGCCGTCTGGTCGCCCCGCTCGGCCAGATGCCGGTCGAGGCAGTTCGCGGCGAGGTTCAGCGTGCCGTCCTCGAACCAGCGGATACGGAAATCGGCTTCGTGGAAGCTGGTGTCCTTGACCCGGGTGAACGGCTTGATCCAGTCCAGCCGGCGCGCTTCCTCGCGCCAGAAGCCGTCGGGATCTTCCACCGATTGGCGGTATTTCCGGGCGTAGGTTTCGGCGTCGATCAGCGCGTTCTTCGCCCATTCCTCGGGCACCGGATAGACCACGCCGTCACTCACTTGCCGTCTCCCATCGAATACGTGTGCGACAGGGTTAGAAGAGGGCGGGGCTCAACGCCAGAGGGCTTCCAGCGCCGGCAGAAGGTGTGCGCGATGTTCGGCCGGGATGCGTTGCAGCAGTTCCGCCTCGAACGCTTCGACCAGCGCGAGCCCCTTGGCCAGGGTCCTGCGCCCCACGGGCGTCAGGGCGAGGCCCTGCGATTTGCCGTCGATCGGTTCGCGCCCGATCCGGCCGGCATCTTCCAGCCGCTTGAGCAGCGGCACCATGTTGGCGCGCTGGATATCCAGCTGGCGCCCGATGGCGCTGGCGGTCACCCCCGGATTTTCGCCGATCAGGATCAGCACCGAAAGATCCGACTGGCGCAGTTCCAGCGGGGCCAGGCGCGTCGCCAGTTCCGCCGCCGTGGCATAGGCGGCGCGGCGCAGCGAATAGCCGGGGAATCCTGGAAGCGGATCGCGCATCGGGGATTGGGTAACCATCCCTGTTGTTCTGAGCAATACCGATTGCTATGAGCGATAGCGATGTGGGTTTCACCCACCGATTTTTTGCAAGGGAGCATTTCATCATGGCCATGCCGTCGCAACCCGATCCGCGCCCCGAGGCGGAGACCGTTCGTTTCGAAGTGGCGGACGGGATCGCCTGGGTCTGGTTCAACCGGCCGGACAAGCGCAACTGCATGAGCCCCAAGCTCAACCGCCGGATGCTCGAAGTCCTGAACGAGCTGGAGTTCCGCGACGATGTGCAAGTGCTGGTGCTGACCGGAGAGGGCACTTCGTGGTCGGCGGGGATGGACCTGCTCGAATACTTCCGCATGAACGAGGCCCAAGGCATCGGCGCGACCCGCAAGGCGCAGCGCGAAGCATATTCCTGGTGGGAACGCCTGCGCTGGTATGAAAAGGCCACCGTCGGCATGATCAACGGCTGGTGCTTCGGCGGCGCCTATGGCCCGCTGTTCGGCTGCGACCTGGCGTTCTGTTCCGACGACGCGCAGTTCGGCCTGAGCGAGATCAACTGGGCGATCCTGCCCGGCGGCGGCGCGTCCAAGGTGGCGGCCGAGCTGATGCCGTTCCGCAAGGCGATGTATCACGCGATGATGGGCGAGAACCTGACCGGCAAGCAAGCCGCCGAATGGGGCCTGGTCAACGAATCGCTGCCCGCCGACAAGCTGAAGGAGCGGGTGCTCGAAGTCGCCAATGTGCTGAAGAAGAAGGACACCCACGCGCTGCGCGCCACCAAGTGGGCGATCCGCCGCGTGCGCGAGATGACTTACGACAATGCCGAGGATTACCTGATCCGCGCACAGGAAGCGCTGAACGACTTCGGTGGCTGGGAAACCCGCCGGGAAGCGACCAAGCAGTTCCTCGATGACAAGACCTTCAAGCCCGGCCTGGGCGCGTTCGACAAGAGCAAGGTGACGAAGGACTGAAACTTCCTCTCCCTAGCGGGAGGGAATTGAGGGGAGGGGGGAGCGAGGGTCTGGCCTTCGCGCAATTCGAGCGTGGTTCGCCCCCACCCGACCCTCCCCCCTTGAGGGGGAGGGCTTTTTCGTTATCACGCCAGCGACTTTTCGCGTGGAGAGCACAGATGACCGAACGGCGTTTCACCAACCAGCAGATCGACCGGCTGCTCAGGCCGAAATCGGTCGCCGTGGTCGGCGCGTCGGACCGCACCGGCGCGCTGGGCGCGACGCTGCTCAACAATCTGGTGCAATACGAATTCGCCGGCGAGATCTATCCGGTGAATCCGAAGCGCGACGAACTGCTCGGCCTCAAGGTCTATCACTCGGTGGAGGAACTGCCCGAGGGGATCGACTGCGCGGTGCTGGCCATCCCGCGGCCTTTCGTGCTCGACACCGTGCGCCAGCTCGCCGCGCGCAAGTGCGGGGCGGTGGTGATCTATTCCGCCGGGTTCTCCGAAGCCGGCGAGGAAGGCATGAAGGAGCAGCTGGAGCTGGGCGCCATCGCCGCCGAGCACGGCATGGTCATCGAAGGCCCGAACTGCCTGGGCTGCACCAATTACATCGCGCGCGTGCCGCTGACTTTCGTCGAAACCAACATGCGCACGCCGCCCAAGGGCACACGCGCGGTGGGCATCGCCAGCCAGTCGGGCGCTCTGGCCGCCGTGCTGGCGACGGCGCTGCATCCGCGCGATCTCTACGTCTCCATCTCGGTATCCACCGGCAACGAGGCGGCCAGCGGCGTGGAGGACTATGTCGAATGGCTGGTCGATGACGAGGATACCCACGTCATCGCCATGTATGTGGAAAGCCTGCGCCGGCCGCAGGCCTTCATCGCCGCCGCCCGCCGCGCCCGCGCCGCCGGCAAGCCGGTGGTGATGCTGCACCCCGGCAAGTCCGACAAGGCGCAGGCAAGCGCGGCCACGCACACCGGGGCGATGGCCGGCGATTATGCGCTGATGAAGACCAAGCTGGCCCGCGAAGGGGTGATCTTCGCCGATACGCTGGAAGAGCTGGCGGACATCACCGAGATCGCGCTGCGCTGCAAGGCGCTGCCGGGCGCGAACATGGCGGTGCTGGGCGAAAGCGGCGCGCTGCGCGGGCTGGCCTTCGATATCGCCGAGGACATCGGGCTGGACCTGATCGACCTCAATGATGACAACAGCCCGGCGCTGCGCGCACTGCTGCCGGATTTCGTGCCGGTCTCCAACCCCACCGACATCACCGCGCTCGGCCTGTCGGAGCCGGATATCTATACCAAGGTCCTGACCGCGCTGCTGGAGGACGAACGAGTCGGGTCGGTGGTATCGTCGATCATCCAGTCGGACCCGATCACCAGCGGCATCAAGTTCCCGCACATCATCAAGGTGCTGGAAGACGGCACTTTTCCCAAGCCGCTGGTGTTCGCCGGTGTGGACGAAGGCGCGAATGTGCCGAAGGAATATATCGACGGGCTGCGCAAGGTGGGCATCCCTTGGTTCCCGAGCACCGAGCGCGCCTATCGCGCGATCGCCCGGCTGGCCGACCTCGCCAAGCGGGACCTGACCGACCGCAGCGCGCCGCCGATCGCTGTGCCGGGGCTGGACGCCGTGTCGGGCGTCGTGCCCGAATACAAGGCCAAGGAGCTGCTGAGCCCGCTGGGCATCCCGTTCCCGGAAAGCCGCTTCGCCGCCAGCGCCGAGGAGGCGGCCACGGCGGCCGAGGCGATCGGCTTCCCGGTGGTGATGAAGGCGCAGGCGGCCGCGCTGGGCCACAAGAGCGACGCGGGCGGCGTGATCCTCAATCTCAAGAGCGCGGAAGAGGTGCGCGAGGCCTTCACGCGCATCCACGCCAATGTCGGGGCTTACGATACCTCGATCCGGCTCGACGGCGTGCTGATCGAGAAGATGGGCCGGATGGGCGTGGAGATGATCGTCGGCGCCAAGAACGATCCCCAGTGGGGTCCGGTCGTGCTGGCCGGTTTCGGCGGGGTCACGGCGGAAATCCTCAAGGACGTGAAGCTGTTCACGCCCGATCTGGACGAGGCGGCGGTGCATCGGGCGCTGCTCGGCCTCAAGCAGGCGCCGCTGCTCACCGGCTGGCGCGGTTCGCCAGCGCTCGACGTGGCGGCGCTGGCCGCGCTGATCGTGCGGGTGGGGCGGATCATGACGGGCAATCCGGCGATCCGCGAGATCGACCTCAATCCGGTGATCGTCCATCCCGAGGGGGAGGGCGTGCTGGCGCTCGACGCGCTGATGCTGGTCGATTGATCGCATCGGGCCACGGCCCTTGCCGCGAGGTGCCTTGTGCCTCTAGGCTGAGCGGGCCGGCGGCTCGATCCGCCGTGGGAGGGACGCGATGCGGAAGCTGGCGATAGCCATGAGTGCCATGATCCTGGCGAACGGCGCGGCCGCGCAGGTGCCGCCCGAGATCGCCGCCAAGGTGCGTGCGGCCGGGCAGGCGATGGACCCTTCGGCGGGAGCGCTCTACGCGCCGATCTTCGCCGGCAAGGGCCAGGGGGACGTCACCATCACGCGTGACGTGGCCTATGGCGACGATCCGCTGCAGGTGCTCGATCTCTATGTGCCGCGTGCGGCGGCGGACAAGCCGCGCCCGGTGCTGCTGTTCGTCCATGGCGGCGGGTTCACCCGAGGGGACAAGCACGGCGATTTCTACCCCGACAACATCACGGCCTGGGCCGCCAGCCACGGCATGGTGGGGGTGAACATCAATTACCGCCTGGCTCCGGCCAATCCCTGGCCGGCGGGTGCGAAGGACCTAGCGGCGGCCATCGCCTGGACGCGGGCGAATATCGCCCGCCATGGCGGCGATCCCGATCGCATCATCCTGTGGGGCCATTCCGCCGGCGCCAACCATGTGGCGGACTATGTCGGCCACAAGGAACTGCACGGGGCGGAGGCTGCGGGCGTGAAAGGGGCGGTGCTGCTTTCGCCGTTCTACGCGCCGGAAGCGGGCGAGCAGCCCCATGCCTATTACGGTTCCGACGCCGATGTGCAGGCCGCCGGCGCCGCGATCGATCGGTTGGAGGCATCGGGGGTGCCGCTGTTCCTCGGCTATGCCCAATTCGACCCGGAACCGATGCGTCAATTCGCCCTGAGCGCGATAGGGCGCCTGTGCCGCGATGGCGGCCGCGCCTGCCCCGCCAGCGTGGACCTGCCGGACCACAACCATTTCACCGAAGGCATGGCCGTGGGCACCGACGATGTCTCGCTGTCCGGCCCGGTGCTGCGCTGGATCGAAGCGTTGCGCTGAAACGGGGCGCCCGGCGCGATCCAGGGCGGCAGAGCCATACGCTCTGGATCGGTTGGCCTTTGGCCAGCTTCGCTTCCGCTATGCTCGCAATGATGATTCAAAGGTAGGCGATCACGCTCTTTGCCCGCTTCAGGCGAACAGGTCCGCAAGCTCGCTCGCCGGGCCGAGCACGTCGCCCGGCGTCATCATCGTATTGCTGGCGAAGGCGATGGCGAGGCCGGGGTCGGGATAGATGACCAGCACCGCGCGCCCGCCGGGCGTGCCGCCGGCGTGGTGCCAGCGCAGGCGGCCGCTCGCATCGCGGTCTACTCTCCAACCGAGGCCGAGCGGGGGGCTGCCGGCCGTCGCCTCGGTCAGCGGCGTGAACAGCAGCGCGCGTTGCCTGGCGCTGATCCGCGCGTGCGGACCTTCGAGATGCGAGGCGCCGAAACGGGCGAGATCGGGCATCGCCATCAGCAGGCCGGCGCCGGCCCAGCAGAACGCCGCACTGCTCAGCGTCACATTGGCATAGCCACCCCTGAGCCTGGGCGGCGCGGCGCCGGGTGTGCGGGCGGCCATGAATTCGACCTCCCGCGCCGAGTGATAGCCGCTGGCGCGCATCGGCACGACATCCAGCACATCGTCGGCCACGAGGCTCGGCAGGCCGAAGGGACGGGCGATCTCGTCCTCCACGAGCTGGAGGAAGCCGGTGGCCGCAGCCGCTTCCATGACCATGGAGGCGAGCGTGTAGCCGAACGAGGAATAGCTGACTTGCGTGCCCGGTTCGGCCACCAGCGGATCATCGATGAACAGCGCGAGAATGGCGTCGCGGCCGGTGTAGCGCCGCTGGAGGATCGACCCACCGGGGGCCCGGGCATCGAAATCGCTGGGCAGATAATGGCGCACGCCGCCGCGATGGGTCAGCAACTGGCGCAAGGTGGTCCGGCGATGATGCTCGGGTAGGTCCGGCAGCCAGTAGGCGATCGCGCTGTCGAGGTCGACCAGCCCGCGCGAGACGAGCCGGGCGGCAAGGGTCGCGGTGATCGCCTTGCTCACCGATCCGAGGCGGAAGAGATGATCGCACTGCGCGGGCACGGCCAGCTCGAGATTCGCCTGGCCCAGCGCGGCGGACCACACCGGCCCATCGGCTCCGGCCACCGCCAGCGACAAGGCGGGCGCCGGCTGAGCCTGGTGAAAGGCACGCGCCCATACGTCCGCCTGTCCGGCCCGATCCACGGCTTTGTGTCTTAGCATAGCAATACACTAAGACGCCTGAGGTGCCGGATCAATCCCGTTTCAGAAGGCGGCGATCCCGGTGATCGCGCGGCCGAGGATCAGGGCGTGCACGTCATGCGTGCCTTCATAGGTGTTGACTGTCTCCAGGTTCAGCATGTGGCGGATCACCTGGTATTCCTCGGAAATGCCGTTGCCGCCGTGCATGTCGCGCGCCCAGCGGGCGATCTCCAGCGCCTTGCCGGCATTGTTGCGCTTGACCACACTGATCATTTCCGGGGCGAAGTGGTCTTCGTCCATCAATCGGCCGACGCGCAAGGACGCCTGGAGGCCCAGCGCGATCTCCGTCGCCATGTCGGCGAGCTTCTTCTGGTAGAGCTGATTGGCGGCCAGCGGCTTGCCGAACTGCTTGCGGTCCAGCCCATAGCCGCGCGCGGCGGCCAGGCAGAACTCGGCCGCGCCCAGACAGCCCCATGAAATGCCATAGCGCGCGCGGTTGAGGCAGCTGAACGGGCCTTTCATCCCCTCCGCGCCGGGCAGCAGGGCTTCCGGCCCCACTTTCACGTCGTCCATCACGATCATGCCCGTGGTGCTGGCGCGCAGGCTCAGCTTGCCTTCGATGGTGGGGGCCGAAAGGCCGGGCAGCCCCTTGTCGAGCAGGAAGCCGCGGATCGCCCCGCCATGCGCCTCGCTTTTGGCCCAGACCACGAAGACATCGGCGAAGGGCGCATTGGTGATCCAGGTCTTGCTGCCGGAAAGGCGGAAGCCGTCACCATCCTGCCGGGCCACGGTACGCATCGAGGCCGGGTCCGAGCCGGCGTCGGGCTCCGTCAGACCGAAGCAGCCGATCAGCTCGCCGCGCGCGAGGGCGGGCAGGTATTGCGCCTTCTGCGCGTCGGAGCCGTAGGCATGCACCGGGTACATCACGAGGCTGGACTGGACCGAAGCCATGGAGCGATAGCCGGAATCGACCCGTTCGATTTCCCGCGCGACCAGGCCATAGGCGACATAGCCCGCCCCGGCACCGCCGAACTCCTGCGGCACGGTGACGCCGAGGAGCCCCGCCTGGCCCATCAGCGGAAACAGCTCTGGCGCGGTGCGCTCGTCCCGGAAGGCTTCGATCACGCGCGGTTGCAGCACGCCTTGCGCGAAACCGTGGGCGGCCTCGCGGATCATCCGCTCTTCCTCCGTAAGCTGGGCGTCCAGGTTCAGCGGATCGGCCCAGTCGAAAGGCGCCATCTCGGCCATGACACTCTCCTTCCGAGCGGATGTTAAAGCGGGATCGCTTCGGTTGGAATGCTCGCAATGACGAACAACGGGAGTAGCCGAGCGCGGGGACGCGCGGCGCGGGTTGCCGCGTTCTACGCGCGGATTCTGACGCGCCGTTCGACGGCTTCCTGGAGGACGGCGATCAGCTTGTCAGGGGGGCAGGGCTTGGTGCACGCCCAGGCATCCGGATAGCGTTCCGTCACCTCCGGGGGCGTGACGTGTCCCGAATGGAAGATCAGGGGAACCCCGGCTTCCGCCAAGGCATCCGCCAGCGGGAACACCTCGCCGTCGCTGGTATAGACGTCCAGGATCGCGGCGTCGGGCATGTCGGCCTCGATCGCGCGGAAGGCGCTGCGTTTGTCGGCAAAGGGCCCTTCCAGGGCGTAGCCGAGATCTTCCACGGTCTCCGAGAGGTCGAGAGCGATGATGAACTCATCCTCCACGATCAGCACCACGGGCCTTTGCGCCAATGTCATTCGCAATGCGCTTTCCGAAGCGAAGGGTACTCGCGGATAACAGAGAAATCGCCGAATCGGTTCCCGGCCGGTCTACAGCTTGCCGAACTTCGCCTCGTAGCCGGCGGTGTCGCCGGTGGAGAGGAAGCGCGCCTGCTCGATCCACGAATCGCGCCGGATCCGCCCGGCGAACCGGCCGAGCTTCTCGTCGATGTGGTCGATCTCGGCATCGGTCCATGAGGCGATCTGATCGAAGCGCGTGACGCCAAGTGTGTGCAGTTGATCCACCAGCTTGGGCCCGATCCCCTTGATGCGCGTCAGGTCATCCTCCTCCAGCCCGGGGGCGGCAGGGGCCGTAGCGGCAGAGGTAGCATCAGGGGTGGCGGGGGCGGCAGACACGGGAGCAGCCGCCGCGGCGATGGCTTCGCCCACGCCGGCCAGCCCTTCGGGAGTCACCGGCGGGACATCGGGCGCGGCGGAAGCGGGCGGGGCATCGATCAGAGCCTGGTTGCGCTGGGCCGGGCCCGCGCTTTCGTCCGGACGCGTGATGGCCACCCTGGTGCGCCGCCCGGAGGCGAACAGCCACCATGCGACGATCAGCCCGACCAGCAAGGCCAGGACCAGGAATATCCAGTTATCCCGCACCAGTTCAACCATCCGTCTCGCTCCCTTTGCGCCGGCCTTTCCACAGCAGCCATCCAAGCGCCAGGCCCGCCGCATAGGCGACGAGCATCAGCACGGTAAGCTCCATCCAGATCGGCATTGGGAAGTCTTACGGTTCGCGCAGGCGGATTGGCAATGTTTCTGCGCGGTTTCTAGCGCGGGCCGGGCGTATCGACCGGCGTCGGCTTGATCGGCTCGGTAGCGACGACGGAGAACTCGATGCGCCGATTGGCGGGATCGTCCGGGTCCAGCCCTTCCACCGGAACGCGCGATCCCACGCCGCTCGTGCGCAGGCCATCGGCGGGAATGCCGCGGCGAAGCAGCGCATCGCGCACCGCATCCGCGCGCAGGCGCGAGAGGGCGAGATTGCCCGGCTCCGGCCCGGAGGAATCGGTATGACCGGTGATCCCGATGATGCTGCCGAGGCACGGGCGCAGGGCGGCCGCCACTTCGTCCAGCAGGGTCTGGCTGGCCTGGTCGATCCGTGAGGACCCTTCTTCGAAATGGATCGTGCGGGCGCGCAGCAGGCCGGCCACGTCCTCCTGGCACACGGCCGGGCGCGGTGTCGCCTCTGTGCCCTTGGCCAGCGTGGTGCCATCGGCCCAGCGGATATCGGCAACGCCGGGAATCGCGCCGATCGCCCGGGCCACGCGGGCGCGCGTGCCTTCGCCCAGCGTTTCGCCCCCGGAAAGCAGGGGATGGCGCGTGGGCCAGCCGTTGGCCGTGGTGAAGCGCGCCGTGACCGGCGCCCCGCCGGCTTGCTTGATCGCCACCTTGGCCTGTTCCGACAGGCTCGCGGCCAGGCGCGGGCCGGTCGCGCCGGCGCCGGCCACGGCGATCGCCACGACGATGGCCGCACCCAGGGTGACGGCAAGGGTCTCTCTGCTGATGGCGGCCATGCCGGGACCTTACGGGCGCGGCCCCGCGCCATCAACCGGTGTCGGGGCGAGGGTAGGGTGGGCCGCCGGAAGGGGCTCGACGGGCTCCTCGTGCGTCACCTTGCGCGTGAACAGCACCCGATCCTCCGGCCCGAAGCCGCGCGTCCAGATCAGCCAGCCATAGACGCCCAGGATGGCCGGAATGCCGAACGTGAGCTGCGCCCATTCGGGCAGGCGGATGACGAATTGCCCGACGACGATCGCCGCCGCCGCCGCCCACACCAGGGCCCAGCGCCAGTTGTTCACCGGCTGCTTGAGGATGCGGCTGAGCATCACGGCCTTGACCAGCGAGGAGACCGCGAGCGACAGCATCAGCGCCGCCGCCGCCGAAGCCGCGCGCCAGCCCTCGTTGAAATCGAGCCGTTCGGCGACCAGCATCGCGCCGACGGTAAGCGCCGCCTGCAAGGCGATGGTGGCCACGGAGACCCACAAGTTGCGCAGGCGCGCGACGTAGACCAGCGCCGCTTCGGAGACCACGGCCGTGGCGGCGACCACTTCGGCGACCAGGAGGAACCCCAGCGCCCCGGTGCCGCCGACGAAGTTCGGCCCGACGAGGCCCATGATCGCCTCGCCCGGAATGCCCAGCGCCAGCCCTACGCCGGCCTGTGCGGCGGTGATCCAGAAGCCCACCTGGCAGACCTGCTTGGCGATCGCGGCATAGTCCTTCTCCTTGAGCTTGCGGGTGAGGACCGGGCCGAGGATCGGTTCGAAGCTGGTCTTGAGCTTCTGCGGCAGGCTGGCGACCTGCTGGGCGACGTAATAGACGCCCACCGCCTTGGGCACGGCGAACAGGCCGAGGATGAAGATGTCGAGCCGGCGGGTGCCCCATTCGATCGCATCGGCCGCCGCTAGGGGCAGGCCCTGCACCAGCAGCCGGGTCATCCGCGGGAACGACGGCCGCCAGCCGCGCGGGCGGCCATAGCCGCGGAAGAACGGCCAGGCCGCCGCCGCCAGCGCGGCATAGATCGAGGCCAGATAGGCCAGCGAAAGCCCGCTGGCCGGCACCGCGAAATACATCACGGCGGCCATGATCGAGATCGTCCACGGCTCCACGATCGCGCGCGCGCGGACCGTGGCGACGATATCGTAGTGATAGGCCTGGGCAGCGAGCATGATCTCGGTCAGCGCCAGGGCGGGGATCGCCAGCACGATCAGGTGATCGAGCCGGGAATAGATGCCGCTGGGGAACAACGGCGCCGGCACCGCCCACAGCGCCAGCGCGGCCAGCAAGCTGATCAGGAACGCCGCCAGCAGGCCATCGGCCACCGCGTGCGAGGGATCGCCTTCGAAGTCGGACAGGCGCTGCGCCAGCCCGCGCTTCTCGCCGATCGTGCAGACCATCGCCGCCAGTTCGACCACCACGACCGCCGAGGCGAAGCGTCCCAGCGCATCCGCGCCATAGAGCCGGCCGGCGATGAACAGGAACGGCAGCCGCGCGGCCAGCCGCAGCAGGAAGCCGACGATATTGGTCCGCCCGCCCTTGGCGAGAGTCGCAAGGTCGCCGCCGGGTGCCTCGCCAGCCGGTGCGGCGTTCAAGCGCGCGCGCCTTCGGTGGTCAGCGGCCGGGCCAGCAGATCGCCCGCGACGGCGCGCGCCGGCTCGCCCGCCAGCAGGCGGTTGACCGCCGCGACGATCGGCATTTCGATAGCGTGGCTCGCGGCCAGCTCCGCCAGAACCGGCGCGGTATGGGCGCCTTCGGCCACGGTGCGCCGGTCGCTCATCAGCGCTTGCGGATCGGCCCCTTGCGCCAGCGCCTTGCCCAGCGAGAAATTGCGGCTGGAGGTGGAGGTGCAGGTCAGCACCAGGTCGCCCAGCCCGCACAGGCCCGCCAGCGTTTCCAGCCGGGCGCCCAGCGCGGCGCCGAAGCGCTGCATTTCGGCATAGCCGCGCGCGATCAGCGCGGCGCGGGCGTTCTGGCCCAGTTCCAGCCCCTCGACCACGCCGCAGGCGATCGCCAGCACGTTCTTGACCGCGCCGCCCACTTCCGCGCCGATCACGTCGGTGCTGTAGTAAGGGCGGAAGGCGGGACGGGCGATGACGGGCGCAAGCCTTTGCCACTGCGCCTCCCCGCCCGTGCAGGCCAGCGTCACCGCCGTGGGCAGGCCGGTGGCCACCTCGTGCGCGAAAGTCGGCCCGGAAAGCACCGCGATCTCGCTATGGGGCGCGGCAGCGCCGGCCACCTGGTGCATCATCCGCCCGCTCGCCGCGTCGATCCCCTTGGCGCAGACCACCAGATCGCGCGGCAGGGCCGGGATCTCGCCGATGACCCGGGCGAGATGCTGGGCGGGGGTGACCAGCAGCAGCACCGCGCACGCTGCGGCATCGCGCAGATCGTTGGTCGCCCGTATCGACGGCGCAAGCGCGGCGCCGGGCAGGAACAGCGGGTTGGCGCGGCGGACATTGATCGCTTCGACCAGTTCCTCCTCACGCGCCCACAGCAGCACTTCGCGCCCATCGGACGCGAGCATCTGCGCCAGCGCGGTGCCCCAGGCGCCGGCCCCGATCACGCCGACGACTTGCCCGTCCTGAGCCTCGATAGCCGTCATGCCTTGACCCCGGCGCCGCGCACCGGCTCGGCATTCGGATCGAGCGGCCATCGCGGCCGGGCGGATACGTCCAGCGGATCGGCCGGCGCCCCGACGGCAAGGCGTTCGAGGCCGGCCCAGGCGATCATCGCCGCGTTGTCGGTGCACAGCGCCGGCGGCGGGGCGACGAAGCGCAGGCCATGATCGGCGGCCAGCGCCTCGAGCATGGCCCTTATGCCGCGATTGGCGGCGACGCCGCCGGCGACGACCAGCGCGCTCACCTCGTCCATGGTTTCGAGCGCGCGCGAGGTCCGGTCGGCGATGCAGTCGATCGCCGCTTGCTGGAAGCTGGCCGCGATGTCCGCCGGCGCGAACTTTCCGCTTTCGTGCGCGCGCAGCACCGCGCTCTTGAGCCCGGCGAAGGAGAAATGGGGTTCCGCGCTGCCGCGCAGGGGGCGGGGCAGGGGCACGGCGCGCGGATCGCCCTGGGCCGCCAGCCGCTCCACCGCCGGGCCGCCGGGAAAGCCGAGGCCGAGGATCTTGGCCGTCTTGTCGAACGCTTCGCCCAGCGCATCGTCGATCGTGGTGGCGAAGCGGCGATAGCGGCCGGCGCCTTCGACCCGCAGCAACTGGCAATGCCCGCCAGAAACCAGCAGCAGCGCATAAGGGAATTGCAGAGCGGGATCGGCCAGGCGCGGGCTCAGCGCATGGCCTTCGAGGTGGTTGATCGCCAGCAGCGGCTTGTCGCCCGCCATGGCCAGCGCCTTGGCGGTGACGAGCCCAACCATGACGCCGCCGATCAGGCCCGGCCCGGCGGTGGCGGCCACCGCGTCGCAGTCGGCCAGGGCGACGCCCGCTTCATCCAGCACGCGCGCGATCAGCGGGGTCAGGCGTTCGGCATGGGCGCGGGCGGCGATTTCCGGCACCACGCCGCCATAAGGCGCGTGGCATTCATCCTGCGAAGCGATCGCCTGCGCCAGGATCCAGCGGTCTTCCGTCACCAGCGCGGCGGCGGTTTCGTCGCAACTGCTCTCGATGCCCAGCACCATCTTCATCGCCGGGTTTCACTGGACGCAAACGCCGATTAGGGCAAGGAGGCGCGCATGGCCGATACCCCCCTTCTCAAGCTCGGAACCCGTCGCTCGCCGCTGGCCATGGCCCAGGCGGAGGAAGCGCGCGCAAGGCTTTGCGCGGCGCACGGCTGGCCGGAAGAGGCGATCGAGCTGGTCCCGGTGGTCGCCAGCGGGGACAAGGTGCAGGACCGGCCGCTGGCCGATATCGGCGGCAAGGCGCTGTGGACGCGCGAGTTGGATGGCTGGCTGCACGAAGGCCGGATCGACGCGGCGGTCCATTCGCTGAAGGACGTGGAGACCGTGCGGCCGGATTTCCTGGCCATCGCCGCCGTGCTGCCGCGCGCCGACAAGCGCGACGTCCTGATCGGCGCGGCCAGCCTCGCCGCCTTGCCGCAAGGCGCGGTGATCGGCACCAGCGCGCCGCGCCGGGCCGCGCAGGCGCTCCACGCCCGGCCCGATTGCCGCGTGATCACGTTCCGCGGCAATGTCGCCACGCGCCTGGCCAAGCTGGCGGCGGGGGAGGCGGATGCCACGTTCCTGGCGGCGGCGGGGCTGCACCGGCTGGGGGAAAACGGCACGGGCCACCCGCTCGATACGGCCCATTGGCTGCCCGCGCCGGCGCAGGGCGCGATTGCCGTGGAATGCCACTCGGACGACGCGCGCGTGCGCGCGCTGCTCGCAGCGATCGATCACGGGCCGAGCCGCGCGGAAGCCATGGCCGAGCGGGCGCTGCTCGCCGCGCTGGGCGGCAGCTGCCACAGCGCGATCGCGGTGCTGTGCGATCTGGCGGATGAGGCGCTGACGATGCGCGCCGCCTTGTTCAGCCCTGACGGGGCGGAGCGGGTGGAAGGGGCCGTAACATTCCCCGTGCATGATGCCGAGGGGCCGGCGCGCCTCGCGGCCGATCTGCTCGCCCGCGCCACGCCGGGAATTGCCAGGCATTTCGGCGGCCAGCCTTGACGATCCTCACCATAAGGCCCGAGCCCGGCAGCCGCGCGACCGTTGCCGCTGGGCTTGGGGCCGGGCTGGAGATAGAGGCCTTTCCGCTATTCGAGATTCGCCCGCTTCCCTGGGCCGCGCCTGCGCCCGAGGGGGTGGACGGCCTGCTGATCGGCAGTGCCAACGTGATGCGCCACGCCGGCCCGGCGCTCGATGCTTTCGCCGGCAAGCCGGTCCATGCCGTGGGCGCGGCCACCGCGCGCGCGGTGGAAGCCGCCGGCCTGGCGGTCGCGACCGTGGGGCCGGGGCATTTGCAGCCGCTAGTCGATAGCCTGCCGGCGCCGCAGCGCCTGCTGCGGCTGACGGGGGTCGAGCATGTCCCGGTCTCGCCCCCGCCGGGAATCGAGATCGACCAGCGCATCGTTTACGAAAGCGTGCCGTTGCCCCTGCCATCGACTGCCGCGGAGCGCCTGAAGGCGCGCGCGCTGGTGCTGCTCCATTCCGCCGCCGCCGCCCGCCATCTCGCGGCGGAATGCGATCGGCTGGGCATCGACCGGTCACAGGTGCGGCTGGCCGCGCTGGCGCCGCGTATCGCCCAGGCTGCGGGCGGGCACTGGCGGGAAATCCGATGCGCATCCGGGCCGAGCGAAGCCGCACTGTTGGCGTTGGCGCGCGACATGTGCCATGAACGGCCCCCGAGGTGAGACTGGCCGAGGCGCGGCTCACCCCGGAACAAGGATAGCGATGGACGATTACCGATCGACGCGGAAGCCCGGCTCCATCCGCTCGCCCTCCGGGCTTCGGATGCTTGTCGGCGCGGTATTGGCCGCTTTTCTGCTGGGCGCGGCAGGCGCCTGGTATCTGACCGGCGGCAGCGCATCCCTGCGCGGACTGTTCTCTGTCCAGAACGAGGCTCCCCCGCCCAGCACGCAGCAGCGGCTGGCGGCGCAGGTGCCGGCCGTGGATGCCGAAGCCCTCTCGACGGCGGACGATCGCACCGCGCGCATGCTGGAGCAGCAGAGCGGCCTGGACCAGCGCATCGCGGAGATGGAGCAGCGCCTCGCCCGGCTGGATGTGCAGGCGCAGGAAGCGGAGGGCAACGCGGCGCGGGCGGAAGGCCTGCTGATCGCTTTCGCCAGCCGGCGCGCGATCGAGCGCGGCGCCCCGCTGGGCTATCTGGAAGAACAGTTGCAGCTGCGCTTCGGCGCCGCTCGGCCCGATGCCGTGCGCACGGTGATCGAGGCATCGCGCCATCCGGTGACGCTGGACCAGTTGCTTGCCCAGCTCGACGGGTTGCGGCCGCAGCTCATGCGCTCGCCCAGCGATGAAGGCGCGATCGGCTGGCTATGGCGCGAATTGGGCTCGCTCTTCGTGGTCCGGCGCGAGAATGCCCCGTCCCCGGCCCCAGCGCGCCGGATCGAGCGCGCGCGGCTGTTCCTGGAAAGCGGCCGGGCCGGCGCGGCGGCGGCCGAGATCCGCAATCTGCCCAATTCGGCCGCCGCGGCCGACTGGATCGCCGATGCCGAACGCTATGCCACCACGCAGCGCGCGCTGGAACTGCTGGAGCTGACCGCCATCCTGGAACCGCGCGACTTGCGCGACGCATCGGGCGAAAAGGTGGAGCAGCCGAGCCCCGTGGGCGCGCGCTGAGGCGGTTCACTCAGGAAGCCCGCTCATCCTGAGATCGCCCGCTTATTCTGAGCGGAGGCAGGCTCACCACGAGTGGCGAAGGGAGCAGTCGCGGGCGGGCGTTGTTGGAACGTGATCCCGCCAACCCACAATCGTCATTGCGAGCGTAGCGAAGCAATCCAGGGCAGTTCTGCGCCGCTCTGGATTGCTTCGCTACGCTCGCAATGACGAGGGTTTCAAACTCGCAATGACGAGGGTTTCAAGAAGGCCAGGGCTTCAAAAAGGCGATCGCGCCCTAACCCTGCAATAGTCGCGCCCTAACCCTGCAATAGTCGCGCCCTAACCCTGCAATAATTGCGGCAACCTGCCGGATACGCCGCGCGCTTCGTCCATGAACCAGCGCTTGAGCGCCGGCGTGCGTTGCACGGCCCCCATGCCGAGCCGGCGGACCGCGCTGGGCAGCTTGCCGGGAATGCCGAACAGGCGCGTGAGGCCGTCAGTGGCGAGGGCGACGGTGAAACTGTCGAGCCCGCGCCAGCGCTCGTAACGGGCGAGGATCTGTGCATCGCCCGGTTCCAGCCCCAGCCGCATACCCTCGGCGATCACTTCGACCAGCGCGCCGACATCGCGCAGGCCGAGGTTGAGGCCCTGGCCGGCGATCGGGTGGATGCCGTGGGCGGCATCGCCGACCAGCGCCAGGCGATGGCCGACGATCTTCGCCGTGTGATGGAAGCCCAACGGGTAGGACGAGCGCGGCCCTTCCAGCGCCACGGCGCCGAACACGCCGTGCATCCGTTTCTCGACTTCGGCCAGGAAGGCCCGGTCGGACAGGGCGAGGAACCCGGCGGCATCGCCCTCGTCCACCGTCCACACCAGCGCGCTGCGGTGCTTGCCTTCGGCATTGTCGAGCAAGGGGAGCAGCGCGAAGGGGCCAGCCGGATAGAAAATTTCCCACGCCACGTTGCCGTGCGGCTTCTCATGGGTGAGGCCGACGATGATCGCGCGGTGGCGATAGTCCCACTTGGCCACGCTGATGCCCGCTTCCGCCCGTGTGGGGGAGCCGCGTCCTTCGGCGGCGACCATCAGCGCGGCCTGGCGCTGCGTGCCGTCGGCCAGCGTGGCCGAGACGCCGAATTCGCCCCGTTCCCGCGCGACCACCTCGGCACGGGGATGCCAGGCGATCAGCGGTTCTTCCTTTGCCGCTTCGAACAGCGCCAAGCGCAAGGCGCGATTGGCGAACATCCGGCCGAGCGAGCTTTCGTGCGGTTCGGGCTGGAAGTCGATCCGGCCGGGCTTCATCCCATCGGTCACGGCAATGGATTCGATCGGGCAGCCATAGGGCTCCAGCCGCTCGGCGATGCCGATGTTGGTGAACAAGTTCCAGCTGGCGGTGGAGATGGCGGTGGCGCGGCCATCGAACCCTTCCGCCGTCAGCTCCGCCGGATCGGCCCGGTCGACCACGTGGCTGGAAATGCCCTTCCGCGCGGCGGCCAGGGCCAGCGTCATGCCCACCAGGCCACCGCCGAGGATCAGGAGATCGCGCTTGTCGCTCATGGCGGCAATCCCTAGAACCGGGGCACCGATGCGCGCAAGCATGATACCCTTTCTCAAGGCGCTGCTGTCCCTGCTCGTGCTGGTTTTCGCCGCGCCTTCGCCGGCGCAGCTGGCACAGGGGTCCAGCACGCATCACCTCGCCGCCGAACTGGTTGCCGAGGGCCCGGCGCGTCCGGGCGAAACGCTGACATTGGCGCTCCATTTCCGGCCCGAGCCGGGCTGGCACGGCTACTGGTCCAATCCCGGCGATGCGGGGCTGGGGATGCGGCTGGAATGGAGCCTGCCGGAAGGCTGGCGCGCGGGAGAGCCGCTTTATCCCGTGCCGCACCAGCTGCTGATCGCCGGGCTGATGAACCACGTCTATGAAGGCGAATACGCGGTGCTGGTGCCGGTCACGGTGCCGCAAGGCGCCGCCGGCATCGCCCCGATCCAGGTCAAAGGCGATTGGCTGGCCTGCACCGACAAGATCTGCGTCCCCGAGAGCGCGACGCTGAGCTTGCGCGTTCCGGTCGGCACGGGCGCGCGCGATCCGCGCTTCGACCAATGGCGCGCCGCGCTGCCGCCGCTGCTCGACAGTCCGGCGCGCTTCGAGCTGACGGCCAGCACGCTGCGCATCGCCGTGCCGCTGCCGGCTTCGGTGGAACTGGCCCATCCGCATGTATTCCTCAGCAGCGAGCAGCTGATCGACTACGTCGCGCCGCAGGTCTTCCGCCGCAGCGGCGACTGGCTTGTGGCGGAGCTGCCGCGCAAGGGGCTGGCGAAAGGCGCGGATAGCGTGACCGGCATCCTCAAGCTGGATGACAAGGGCGATGGCGTCACCTTCTCCGCCCGGCCGGGAAGCGTGCCTACGGGGGGCGAGCGGGTCGGCGACGCGGCAAACGCGCTGGCGCCTCTCTGGCTGCTGCTGGGCGCGGCGCTGGCGGGCGGGCTGCTCCTCAACCTGATGCCCTGCGTGTTTCCGATCCTCAGCCTCAAGGCGCTCGCTCTGGCGCGCGCCGGCGAAAGCGCGGAGGGCGCGCGGCGCGAAGGGCTGGCTTACACCGCCGGGGTGATCCTCGCCTGCGTGGCCTTGGGCGCGCTGCTGCTGGCGCTGCGCGCGGCAGGGAGCGAGATCGGCTGGGCCTTCCAGTTGCAGGAACCGGGCGTGGTGGTGGCGCTGCTGGTGCTGGCCACGGCGATCACCGCCAATCTTGCCGGGCTCTATGAGCTGCCCTCGTTCTCTTTCACGCGCGCCGGCGGCCGGGTGAGCGCGTTCTCGACCGGCCTCCTCGCCGCTTTCGTCGCCACGCCTTGCACCGGCCCGTTCATGGCCGCCGCGATGGGTGCGGCGCTGCTGCTGCCGTGGTGGGAGGCGCTGCTGCTGTTCGCCGTGCTCGGCTTCGGGCTGGCGCTGCCGTTCCTGCTGCTGGGTTATGTGCCCGCCCTCCGGCGGATGCTGCCCAAGCCGGGCAAATGGATGGAGACCTTCCGGCACATCCTCGCGGTGCCGATGGGGTTGACCGCGCTGGCGCTGCTGTGGCTGGCTTGGCGGCTGGGCGGGCTGGGGTTCGCCGCGGCGGCGGCGGGCGTGGCGATCGTCGCGCTGACACTGCTGGCCGCTTTGGCCCGCGCGCCTTGGACCTTCGCCCTGCCTCGCAAGGCCTCTCTGCTCGGCGGGGCCCTCGCGCTGCTGGTGCTGGTGCCGATAACGGCCGGCGCTTTCGCCCCTTCCGCAGCGCGCGAAGAAGGCGTCCTCGCCGCAACGCCTTTCAGCGAAGCCGCGCTGGCTCAGGCCCGCGCCGCGAACAAGCCGGTGTTCCTGTGGTTCACCGCCGATTGGTGCCTGACCTGCAAGGTCAACGAAGGCGTCTCTATCGAGCGCGAGGGGACGAAGGCGGCGTTCGAAAAAGCCGGCGTGGTTGCGATGCGTGGCGACTGGACCCGGCGCGATCCGGAAATCACCCGCTTCCTCACCGCGCACGGCGCGGCCGGGGTGCCGCTTTATCTATGGTATGCGCCGGGCAAGGACGGCGAAGTCCTGCCGCAAGTGCTGACGCCGGATACGCTTACCGAGCTGGCCGGGCGGAGCTAGGCTGGGCCGGAGCCTTGGCATCGGTGGCCTTTTCCGCCGCCTCGACCCGCTGAACACGGCCGCCGGCGCGGCACCAGTTGATGAATTCGCCGGGGATGCGGCTGCTGGCGATCTGCAATGAACCGCCGCCGGGCAGGGTGGCTTCCAGCGAGTTGGGGCCCGTGAACACGTCGAGCGAGGGATCGCTGGCCGGCAGCGCGCCTTCCCAGCGCCATTCGCCCCCGTGCAGCGCGGCATCGAGCTTGAAGCGCGAGATCGTGCCGTTGCCGATCACCGGAAACAGCGCCTTGGCGCCCGGCCGGCCGGTGACATGGCGGATCACGAGCAGCCGGGCCGGCGCGGCGCGAAGATCGCAGGCCAGCGTCATCATCGGCTTTTCGCCGGTGAGCCCGAAATCGATCGCCTGCCCGTCGGCGGTGACCGTCCAGCCGGCGGCTTTCGTATCGGGCGACAGCAGCGGCTCCGACGGCATGCGCCGCGCCGCCTCCAGCGAAAAGCGCTGCGCCTCCACCGGCTCCTGCTCCCCACTCCCGCAAGCGGCGAGGAGCATCAGCGCGGTGAGGGCAGCAGCGATGAGAGGGCGAGCCATTCCGCTCCGATGGCGGTGAAGCACTATGCTTTCAAGCGGGCATGGGACGATCTCCGCAGCTTGTTCGCTCAGATGTGCGACAACTCCATAGGGCTGTGTCGACGACGGTGATCGCTGAATTTCTCGCCTTCGCGGGCTTCGGTTCGGAAGCCGTTGGCCTTCCATGGCTTGCACATCTTGCAGCCGGCACGACGGTTGCTTGGGCGCTGGCGCTTGTGATGCATTTCGTCCTCGCGTCAGGCCGCCCGGGGAACGATCCGGTCAAGATCGCCATTCAGCGCTCGTTTGGCTTCGAGCAACTCGTAATCGTCCTGCAAGCCGAGAAAGAAACCCTCGGACATCTGGAAATACCGAGCGAGACGAAGATCAAGTTCCCCGTCGATACGCGTCGTGCCATCGATCACAGCTTGCAGGCGCATGGGATCGGCGGCGATGGCTTCGGCCAAGGCGGCGACATCGAGCCCGATCGGCTCCATAAATTCCGATACCAGCAGTTCGCCCGCGTGCGCGTTGTGCAGCCAGTCAGGCTTAGTGGTAGTCGATGATTTCGACACCGTGTGCATCTCCGTCTTTCCAGACGAAGCATATACGCCACTGCATATTAATTGAAATGGAATGCTGGCCGGCGCGATCGCCGTCCAATGCGTGGAGGCGATTCGAAGGCGGATTGCGGAGGTCGTCCAATGTCTTCGCGCGATTCAGAAGCCTGAGCTTGGCCAAGGCGCGCTGCTGGATGTCCGCCGGCAGCTTCCGGCTGCGTAGGCCGGACCAGATGCGCCCAGCTTCTTTGTCGGCAAAATCGGCAATCATTGCTGCTCTCTTCGGCGCTTCTTGCAGGTACAAGGCGCTCGTGAAGGAGTTCAGCCGAGCTGTTGATATTTAACTACATTCAGTGCGTGGGGATTTCAAGCATCACCGCCCCCACTTCCGCTGGGTCTTGCCATACCGCATCTTGCGCGTGCCGGGGCGGCCCTCGTTGCTGCGGCCGACCAGGGGCGCTTTCTTCTCTCCGTCCGGCAGGCCCAGCTCGTCGGCCTCCAGCCGCCTGATCTCGTCGCGCAGGCGGCCGGCTTCCTCGAACTCGAGGTTGGCGGCGGCGTCGCGCATCCTCTTTTCCAGGTCCTCGATGTAGGCGCGCAGGTTGTGGCCGACGAGGTTGTTGCGCGCCTCGTCGCCGGTATCGATCACCACGCCATCGCGGCTGGCGGTGTCGGCCACGATGTCGGCGATGCGGCGCTTGATCGTCTGCGGCGTGATGCCGTGCAGCGTGTTGTATTCCCGCTGTTTCTCGCGGCGGCGTTCGGTTTCGGCCATGGCTCGTTCCATGCTGCCGGTGATCCGGTCGGCATAGAGGATGACCTTGCCGTCCACGTTGCGCGCGGCGCGGCCGATCGTCTGGATCAGGCTGGTCTCGCTGCGCAGGAAGCCTTCCTTGTCGGCATCGAGGATGCAGACGAGGCCGCATTCGGGGATGTCCAGCCCTTCGCGCAGCAGGTTGATGCCGACCAGCACGTCATAGACGCCCAGCCGCAGGTCGCGGATCAGCTCGATGCGCTCCAGCGTTTCCACGTCGCTGTGCATGTAGCGGACCTTGACGCCCTGTTCGTGCATGAACTCGGTCAGGTCTTCGGCCATGCGCTTGGTCAGGGTGGTGACGAGCGTGCGATAGCCCTTCGCGGCCGTGGCCTTGCACTCCGCGATGCAGTCCTGCACCTGGTCTTCCACCGGGCGGATCTCCACCGGTGGGTCGATCAGGCCGGTGGGGCGGATCACCTGTTCGGCAAAGACGCCGCCGGTCTGCTCCATCTCCCAGGAACCGGGCGTGGCGGACACGGCGAAAGTCTGCGGCCGCATCGCGTCCCATTCGTTGAAGCGCAGCGGACGGTTGTCGATGCAGCTCGGCAGGCGGAAGCCGTATTCCGCCAGGGTCAGCTTGCGGCGGTGGTCGCCGCGCGCCATCGCGCCGATCTGCGGCACCGTCTGGTGGCTTTCGTCCACGAACAGCAGCGCGTTGTCGGGCAGGTATTCGAACAGCGTCGGCGGCGGCTCCCCCGGCAGGCGGCCTGTGAGGAAGCGGCTGTAGTTCTCGATACCGGCGCATGATCCGGTGGCGGCGATCATCTCGAGATCGAAATGGGTGCGCTGTTCCAGCCGCTGGGCTTCCAGCAGGCGGCCTTCGGCGTGGAGTTCCTTCAGGCGCTCCTCCAGCTCGAAGCGGATGGCTTCCATCGCCTGCTTCATCGTCGGGCCGGGGGTGACGTAGTGCGAATTGGCGTAGATGCGGATCGTGTCGAGGTTGGCGCCTTTCGCGCCGGTCAGCGGATCGAACTCGCTGATCTCCTCAATCTCGTCACCGAAGAAGCTCACCCGCCAGGCCATGTCCTCATAGTGGCTGGGGAAGATTTCCAGGCTGTCACCCCGCACGCGGAAATTGCCGCGCGCGAAGGCGGTATCGTTGCGTTTGTATTGCAGGGCGACGAGCTTGCGGATGATTTCGCGCTGATCGGTGGTCTCGCCCTTCTTGAGGTCGAAGATCATCGCCGAATAGGTTTCGACCGAGCCGATACCGTAGAGACAGCTGACCGAAGCGACGATGATGACGTCGTCCCTCTCCAGCAGGGCGCGGGTGGCCGAGTGGCGCATCCGGTCGATCGCCTCGTTCACCGAGCTTTCCTTCTCGATGTAGGTATCGCTGCGCGGCACGTAGGCTTCGGGCTGGTAATAGTCGTAGTAGCTGACGAAATACTCGACCGCGTTTTCCGGAAAGAAGCTCTTGAACTCGCCATAAAGCTGGGCGGCGAGGATCTTGTTGGGCGCCAGCACCAGGGCGGGGCGTTGCAGCTCCTCGATCACCTTGGCCATGGTGAACGTCTTGCCCGAGCCGGTGACGCCAAGCAGCACTTGCGTGCGCTCCCCCTCGCGGGCCGTTTCCACCAGCTCGCCGATCGCCGTCGGCTGGTCGCCCGCCGGCTGGTAATCGGACACCAGTTCGAACCGGCGCCCGCCAAGGGTCTTTTCCGGGCGTGCGGGCTTGTGCGGCTTGAAGGTGCCGGAGGTGTCGGGTTCCTCCAAGCCTCTGCGGATCACGAGTTCGGCCATGGTACGAATATGGAACGTGGGGCGGCCTATCGCAATCGTTGGCCACCGCTTGTCGGCGCATGGCGCGATGAAAGGAGGGGGCCCAGCGCGGTGCATTTGATGGCCGCGATCTGACCGGACCCCGGAAACCTGGATCGATTGTTGCGTTCATGCTGCAATAAGTCGGTTTGGTTACAGACAAGGGCATGGCGATTACCACCGCGACTCAACGACGCGCGTTCTCCGATGCGGCCATGCTTCGCGAAGCGGTGGCGCGCCGGCTGGAACTGTTGCACCGCAAGCCGCCGGCTGATGTGCATGGCCCTGAGGCGCGGCTGCTGTGGGGTGAGCTGGCGACCCCGATCGAGCCGGTGCGGCGGCTTTTCCGTGAGCCGTTCTCCCTGCCCCAAGCGGCCCATCCGCGCCTGGTCATGCTGCTGCCCGGCTTCGGCACCCATCCCTTGCGGATGCGCTACATGGCCCAGCAGCTTGAACGGGCGGGGCACAAGGTCAAGCGCTGGGGCCTGGGTTTCAACCTGGGGCCGACCGAGGAGAACTTCGCCGCGCTGGAACGGCGCATTGCGCAGATCAGCGAGCGATACGGGCAGGACGTGGTGCTTGTCGGCTGGAGCCTGGGCGGCGTCTTCGCGCGCGAGCTGGCCAAGCGCGATCCGCGACACGTGGCCAAGGTGATAACAATGGGCTCGCCGTTTTCGGGCACGCCTTATGCGAACAATGCCTGGCGCATCTATCAGCTCGTCACCGGCCATTCGGTGGAGCAGCCGCCTGTGGAGGCGGAATTGGCGGTGAAGCCGCCGGTGGAAACGGTAGCGCTGTGGAGTCCGCGCGATGGCGTGGTCTCTGCCCGCAGCGCCTGCGGCCTTCCCGGCGAGCGGGACCGCGCGCGGGCGCTGCGCTGCACGCATCTCGGCTTCGCCAATTCGCCCGAGGCGATCCGCGCGGTGGCGGCGGAACTGGAACGCGGCTGACCGCGCGCCCGGCGATCCTGGCACCGATGGCGGGGATAAGTTCCTGATTCGCTGTCAAGATCGCCCGCCTGCCCTTGCGATCGATCCTCGGACCGCCGAGGAATGGCCTGGTCGATCGCGCCGGAAGCAGCGAGAAGGAACGGGCTGGCGATGACCTATTGCGTGGGAATGGTGATCGATGATGGGTTCGTCATGATGAGCGATACCCGCACCAATTCCGGCGTCGATAACATCTCCGTGTTCAGCAAGATGTTCCGCTGGTCGAATCCGGGGGAACGGATCATCGCCCTGATGACCGCCGGCAACCTGGCCACCACGCAGGCGGTGATCAGCAAGCTGGAGCAGCGCGACAGGGAACCCGCCGGCCGGCGGAACGCGCTGCTGGAACTGCCGACCATGTTCCAGGTCGCCGCCGAGGCGGGCCGTCTGCTGCGCGAGACCGTGCGCGAAACGCAGGACGGGAACGGCCAGCAGGGCAAGGGCCGCTTCACCGCCTCGATGATCGTCGGCGGGCAGATCGCGGGCATGGAGCCGCGGCTGTTCCTGATCTATCCCGAAGGCAATTTCATCGAAGCGAACATCGATACACCTTTCTTCCAGATCGGGGAGACCAAGTACGGCCGCCCGATCCTGTTGCGCGGTTATGACCGCACGATGGGTTTTGCGGATGCCGCCAAGCTGCTGATGGTCAGCTTCGATTCCACCCTCAGGGCCAATCTCTCCGTCGGCCTGCCGCTCGACCTGCTCATGGTGCGGCGCGACGAATACGAGCCGCTGCACGAGTGCCGGATCGAACACGGCGATCCTTATTTCACCGCCGTCTCGTCAGGCTGGAGCGGTGCCCTGCTGGATGCCTTCCATTCCCTGCCGGGCTACCCCTTCCCTGCGGAAGATAGCAAAGGGAATACCCATAATTTTGGCATTCCTAAACAATGACTTACGTAAAATTTCAGGTTGATTAGTTCCGAAATGGACGTAGCCTCCCTTACGGAACGCTTCGTATTACGCGGGCGTTGCGTCGGAAATAGCTTCGGATTGGAAGCGTCTGGCGATGCATCCAGGGGGGCTGGGGGCAGAATGACGGATATGGAAAGAACGACTCTTCATATCGTCGGGGGCGATAGTCGGTCGCGGGCGGAACAGGCGCGGATCGCCTTCGCGCTGGGCCATCATGCCGAAGTCTATGGCGATCTGGGCGAATTGATCGAACGCCCTCCGGATGAAGGGCTCATCCTGGCGGCTGACGAGGATCTCGCGGTGCCGGCCCGGATGCTGGTCGATCGCCTGAGCGCCTCGGGGATATGGCTGCCGGTGGTGCTCGCGGCGCACGAGCCGACCGTCGAACGCGCGGTGGAGGTGATCAAGGCGGGCGCGCTCGATTATCTGGCCCTGCCGCTGGAGATGGGCAGCTTCGCGCGCCGCCTGGGATCGATCCTTGGCGAGGCGGAGACGTTCACCCGGCGGCGCCGGCGCGAGATCGAGGCGCGCCATGCGATCGGGCAACTGAGCCGGCGCGAACGCGAGGTGCTGGAACTGCTCAGCGAAGGATGCTCCAACAAGGAGATCGCGCACAATCTGTCCATCAGCCCGCGAACGGTGGAAATCCATCGCGGCAACATGATGGCCAAGCTGGGCGCCGGCCATGCCGCCGATGCCGTGCGCCTATGGATGGATGGGTGCGCGGATGGGACCCTGGCTGCCCACGCGGAGGAAGGGCCTGTGTTGCCCGGCGGCGAAGAGGGCATCGCGGGCCGCATCGGCGAACCGCACGGCACCCTGCCGCCGCGCGTCAGGCGCTTTCAGCGGCAATAGCTGCGCGTTGCGATGATGCCTTCGACATGGAGGTGATCGGCGTGGGCGGAATTATAATCCGGCCCCAGCACGGTATCGAAGCGCTTGCAGGCGCTGCCATGCACCACGCGCAGGAACTGCCGCTCCCGCTCGTTGCCGCCGTTCCACGCCGCCTTGACGGTGATCCGCCGCCCGTCTTCCAGCACGAAGCCCGAAATGTCGATAGCCGCGCCTTCGGCATGGGCGGAGCGGCGTGACGAGCCGGCGACGTTGCGGCAGGAATAGCTGCCGAAGGTCTCGATAGAGCGCAGGCCCGAACCGAGTATCTGCCGCGCCGCGCGATCGACTCCGAAACGAGCCCAGCCGGCGAAGGCCTGGCTGACCTCGCAAGTCACCGGCCCGAGATTGGTCACCGAAAGCGGCTGGGCGGAATCCGATGCGAGGCTGGCGAGCTGGACGGTGTTGAGATTGCTGCAGCCTTCGCCGAGATAGCGATCGGGAAGCGGTGAAAAGCCCGCGCCGAGCCGGCCGAGTCGCGACAGGCACTGCGCCGCTTCCCCTGTCGGTGCGGCGGCCACGCCGCGCACCGGCGCCGGTGCGGCGGGTTCGCGGGACCGCTCCGGCAAGACCGAACAGCCGGAAAGAACGATGGCAGCCAGGAAAAGGGCAGCGCCAGGCCTGAACATGCGGGCATTGTTTGCATGTGCGGTTAACGGCAGCCTAACCGTGCGGGCGTCTGCGCTGTGCAAAAGAAAAGGGGAGCGCGGATGCGCCCCCCTTTCCCCATTCGCTAAACCGATGTGTCAGGCGAAGTTGAAGCGCACCCGCTGCTCGCGATCGCGGCGCCGCAGCGCGCCACCGACCAGGGCGAAGCCGAGGATCATCAGCGCCCAGGTGGCCGGTTCCGGAACGGCGGCGAAATTGACCGTGCCCGTCAACGAGTTACCGACTCCTGACGCTTCACCAAGGATGGTCAGGCGATAAGTGCCCGCGTCGAGGCCATAATCGCTCAGCGCCCACTGCTCGGTAGTTCCGTCGTCCACCGTCTTGACGAGCGAAAGCGGGCCGAGAAGGCCGCCGCCGCTCACCAAGGCTTGCGCAATATTCACGCTGGCGCTGCTCGTCGTAAACGAGAACGAATAGAGGCCCGAGAGATCGTTGGTGAAGTCGAGGAACAGGTCGACAGGATTGGCCAATCCGACTTCCGCGTATCCGATCGCGAATTCCAGAGAATTGCCGTCTATTGCGGCAAAATCGAAGTTGGTGTCGTTGATGCTGACAGCCGCCTGTGCCGGCGCCGAAAGAGCCATCGCACAACCCGCGGTCAGCGCGGCAGTGAGGATCTTCTTCATGTTAACCCCTTTTCGTTAACTTTGTTCTCTAACCATCATAAAGCCGCCATTTCAACGGCAACGCCCTCGCAGCGGCAACGTGCCGTGGCGACTCGGTTCTGTGAGCACGCCCTAGCTGGTTACCATGGCAGGCGATTAGTTAAAGCCCGAATGCGCCGCTAAATTACGGAAATACCCTTAGTGTCTCTGATTGGAACACTATGGCCCGCCCCGTTCGCCCGGCCCCGAATGCGGCATTTTTCCCGGCCTTGACTTGGCCCGCCACCTCTCTATTGCGCCCGGCGGGCCACGCGGTCCCAACGCCGCGCGAGCTCTCTGCAAGGAGAGTCTTTATGACTGAATACCCGCTTCCGGCGCGCAAGCCTGCGCGTCCGTTTTTTTCTTCCGGTCCCTGCGCCAAGCCGCCGGGCTGGTCTCCCGAAAATCTCAAGACCGAATCGCTGGGGCGTTCGCATCGCTCCAAGCTGGGCAAGGCGCGCCTGCAATACTGCATCGACCTGATGCGGGAGCTGCTGCAGCTGCCCGAAACGCATCGCATCGGCATCGTGCCCGGTTCCGATACCGGCGCCTTCGAAATGGCGATGTGGACGATGCTCGGCGCGCGCGGCGTGACGGCGCTGGCCTGGGAGAGCTTCGGTGAAGGTTGGGTCACCGATGTCGTCAAGCAGCTCGGCATCGAAGCCACGGTTTCGCGGGCCGATTACGGCCAGCTGCCGGATCTCGATAAGGTCGACTGGGCGGATGACGTGCTGTTCACCTGGAACGGCACCACCAGCGGCGTGCGCGTGCCGGATGGGGAATGGATCCCGGCCGATCGCCAGGGCCTGAGCTTCGCCGACGCCACAAGCGCGGTGTTCGCTTACGACATTCCGTGGGACAAGATCGATGTCGCCACCTTCTCGTGGCAGAAGGTGCTCGGCGGCGAAGGCGCGCACGGCGTGCTGGTCCTCGGCCCGCGCGCGGTGCAGCGGCTGGAGGAATACACGCCCAAGTGGCCGCTGCCCAAGGTCTTCCGCCTGATGAGCAAGGGCAAGCTGGCCGAAGGCATTTTCAAGGGCGAGACGATCAACACGCCGTCGATGCTGGCGGTGGAAGATGCGATCTGGACGCTCGAATGGGCGAAGTCGGTCGGCGGGCTGGATGGCCTCAAGGCGCGCGCCACGGCGAACGCCCACGCGCTCGACAAGATCGTGGCGGAACGCGATTGGCTGGGCCATCTGGCGGTCGATCACGGCATCCGGTCGAAGACGTCGGTCTGCCTGACGGTCGAGGGCGCGGACGCCGATTTCATCAAGGCTTTCGCCAAGCTGCTGGAAGAGCAGGGCGCGGCTTATGACATCGCCGGCTATCGCGATGCCCCGCCGGGCCTGCGCATCTGGTGCGGCGCCACTGTCGACACCGCCGACATCGAAGCGCTCGGCCCCTGGCTCGACTGGGCCTGGAACTCGCTCAAGAATTAAGTCTCGTCAGTCCCGCGCAGGCGGGAACCCAGCGAAAAAAGATGCGCGAAGCGCTCGATCGCCCTGGGTCCCCGCGTTCGCGGGGATGACGAAATAGAGGAATTTATCATGACAAAGCCCAAAGTCCTCATTTCCGACAAGATGGACCCCAACGCCGCGCGCATTTTTGAAGAGCGCGGCTGCGATGTCGATGTGAAGCCGGGCATGACGCCCGACGAGCTCAAGGCCGTGATCGGCCAGTATGACGGCCTCGCGATCCGTTCGGCCACCAAGGTGACCAAGGACATCCTCGACGCCGCGACCAATCTCAAGGTCATCGGCCGCGCCGGCATCGGCGTGGACAACGTCGATATTCCCGCCGCCAGCGCCAAGGGCGTGGTGGTGATGAACACCCCGTTCGGCAACTCGATCACCACCGCCGAGCATGCGATCGCGCTGATGTTCGCGCTGGCCCGGCAGCTTCCGGAAGCCAACGCGCGCACGCAGAAGGGCGAATGGCCGAAGAACGCCTTCATGGGCGTGGAAGTGACCGGCAAGACGCTGGGCCTGATCGGCGCGGGCAACATCGGCTCGATCGTCGCCAGCCGGGCGCTGGGGCTGAAGATGAAGGTCGTCGCCTACGATCCGTTCCTGACGCCGGAACGGGCGGTGGAACTCGGCATCGAGAAGGCCGATCTGGACACGCTGCTGGCCAGGGCGGACTTCATCACGCTGCACACCCCGCTGACCGAGCAGACCCGCAACATCCTCAGCCGCGAGAATCTGGCGAAGACCAAGAAGGGCGTGCGCATCGTCAACTGCGCGCGCGGCGGACTGGTCGACGAGGCGGCGCTGAAGGAAGGGCTCGATTCCGGCCATATCGCCGGGGCCGCGCTGGACGTGTTCGAGACCGAACCGGCGAAGGATTCGCCGCTGTTCGACACGCCGAACTTCATCTGCACCCCGCACCTCGGCGCCTCCACCACGGAAGCGCAGGTCAACGTGGCCCTGCAAGTGGCCGAGCAGATGGCGGATTTCCTGGTGAACGGCGGGGTGACCAATGCGCTCAACATGCCCAGCCTCTCGGCCGAGGAAGCGCCGAAGCTGAAGCCCTACATGGCGCTGGCGGAAAAGCTTGGCAGCCTGGTGGGCCAGCTGGCCCACGGCAATCTCGACAAGATCTCGATCGAAGTTGAAGGCGCCGCCGCGCAGCTCAATCCGAAGCCGATCACCGGCGCGGTGCTGGCCGGTCTGATGAAGAACTATTCGGACACGGTGAACATGGTCAATGCGCCGTTCCTGGCCAAGGAACGCGGCCTCGACGTGCGCGAGGTTCGGCATGACCGCGAAGGCATCTATCACACCCTGGTGCGCGTCACCGTGGCGACCAGCCAGGGCGATCGGTCGGTGGCCGGCACGCTGTTCGGCAACGGCTCGCCGCGCCTGGTGGAAATCTTCGGCATCGGCATCGAAGCCGATCTCGAAGGCAACATGCTCTACATCGTCAACCGCGACGCGCCGGGCTTCATCGGCCGCATCGGCTCGCTGCTGGGCGAAGAGGGTATCAACATCGGCACCTTCCACCTCGGCCGCCGCGAGGCCGGCGGGGAAGCGGTGCTGCTGCTGAGCGTCGACCAGCCGATCCCGCCGACCCTGGTCGAACGCGCCGAGAAGCTGGAAGGCGTGAAGCTGGTCAAGGCGCTGGCGTTCTGAACGCCGGCCAGACACCCTTGCAAAACCTCGTCACCCCCGCGAAAGCGGGGGCCTTGGCGCGCTGAGCGCCGCCCGCGCTTCTTCGCTCGCCGGCTTTCCGGCCGGCGATGCGAAGGGTGCGGGAGTGACGAAGTTGGGGGAAATGAAGCCGCGATGATCGATCCCGCCGCCGACCTGCTGCCCGAAGGGCTGGAAGACCGCCTGCCCCAGAGCACGGCGACGGCGGCGCGTATCGAACGTGCGGCGCTCGCCGTGCTCGATGCGCATGGCTATGACCGCGTGCGCCCGCCGCTGATCGAATTCCTGCAATCGATGGCCAGCCGCATGGACGGGGTGAAGACGCGCAAGCTGTTCCGCTTCGTCGATCCGCGCAGCCTGCGCACGCTGGCCCTGCGTTCGGACATGACGCCGCAGATCGGTCGCATCGCGGCGACCGGCCTTGCGGGCAAGGCCCGTCCGCTCCGGCTGTGCTATGCCGGCCAGGTCGTCCGTATCGCCGGGGAGCAGCTCGATCCGCGGCGGGAGAACCTGCAGCTGGGGGCGGAACTGATCGGCCGCGACACGGCCGCCGCCGCGGCGGAGATCGTCGAACTGGCGATCGCCTCGCTCGAAGCCGCCGGCGCGAAGGGCATCTCGGTCGACTTCACCTTGCCCGACCTGGTGGACACCCTGGCGGCGGAGGAGCTTCCGCTTGCGCCCGGCCAAGTCGACGCGGTACGGCGCGAGCTGGACGCGAAGGATGCCGCCGGCCTGCGCGAAAAGGGCGGCGAAGCCTATGTCCCCCTGCTTTACGCCAGCGGCCCGTTTGCCGAAGCGATCGGGAAGCTGGCGCGGATCGATGCGGGGGGCGCGCTCGCCAGCCGGATCGACGCGCTGCGCCGGATCGCCGCGCGTGTGGAAGGCCGCGCCCGGCTGACCCTCGATCCGGTGGAACGCCACGGGTTCGAATACCAGACCTGGTTCGGCTTCTCGCTCTATGCCGAAGGCGTGCGCGGCACGCTGGGGCGCGGGGGAACATACCTGATCGGCGGCAGTGACGAGCCGGCCACCGGCTTTTCGCTCTATCCCGAGGAACTGGTGGACGCGGTGAAGGCGGAGGAACCGGCCCGCCCGGCCGTGTTCCTGCCGCTGGGCCACGATCCGGCCCAGGCCGCCGGCTTGCGGGCGCAAGGCTGGCGCACGGTCGCCGCGCTGGAGGAAACCGATGACGCGCGCGCGCTCGGCTGCTCCCATCGCCTTGAGGGCGGGGAAGCCAGCGCTCTTTGAGCGGCCGGCGCTTTTCCGCTCGCGCCGCCTCCATGATCTTGCCGCGATTGCGTGCGATAGGGGCGCACAACAGGTTCCACTCTTTAAATTGAACGAAGAAAGGACGTTCGAGACGCGGGGGTAGCCATGAAAGACCGGATTCTCCGTGAGCCCGCTTTCGCGCTGGGCATGCTTGTATGGCTGGTCGCGGCGACGGTGTTCCCGTGGCAGCTCGGCCTCGCGCGCGCGTCGATCGTCCACTTCGCCCTCTACATCGCGATCGCCGGTTGCCTGCTCGCGGTGGCCGACGTCTTGCTCAATCCGGCGTTCTATCGCCGGTGGGACGATGTCGCGCTGCAAGGCGTCTTCTGGGCGATCGGGCTGTCGGTGCCCGGAGGAATCCTGTTCGCGCTCGGCCATTCGGCCTCCCCGGCGGCGGACCGGCTGGAGGACAGGTTATGTATCATGGCCGGGCTGGCCAATCCGGCCGACCATACCGAAGGCCCGATCGAGGAAGCGCTGGAGCCCACCGAATCCTGTGAAATCGGCAGTTGAGCGCGCCTTCCGGCCGCGCCTGCCGCGAAACGCGCCGCCAGGCATTGCCACCGGCAGGCACAAGTCCTAGGGCCGCGCCGGTTCTTGGCGGCAGGAAGGCAGTAACCCTTGGCCAACGTCACGGTGATTGGTGCCCAGTGGGGCGATGAAGGCAAGGGCAAGATCGTGGACTGGCTGGCAAGCCGCGCCGACGTGGTGGTGCGCTTCCAGGGCGGCCACAATGCCGGCCACACGCTAGTGGTGGGCAACACCACCTACAAGCTCAGCCTGCTTCCTTCGGGCATCGTCACCGGCACGCTGTCGATCATCGGCAATGGCGTGGTGCTCGATCCCTGGGCACTGAAGGCGGAGATAGAGCGGCTGGAAGGGCAGGGCGTCTCCATCACGCCGGCCAACTTCGCCATCGCCGACAACTGCCCGCTGATCCTGCCGCTGCACCGCGATCTCGATGCCTTGCGCGAAAGCGCGGCGGGCAAGGGCAAGATCGGCACCACCGGCCGGGGCATCGGCCCGGCTTACGAGGACAAGGTGGGCCGCCGGGCGATCCGCGTGTGCGATCTGGCCCACTTGCACGAGCTGGAGCCGCTGCTGGACCGGCTCTGCGCCCATCACGATGCCTTGCGGGCCGGCTTCGGCGAACCGCCGGTGGACCGGGCGGAGCTGCTGGCCGAACTGCACGAGATCGCCCCGTTCGTGCAGCAATTCGCCCAGCCCGTGTGGATGCGCCTGCGGGAAGAGCGCAAGAAGGGCTCGCGCATCCTGTTCGAAGGCGCGCAGGGCGTGCTGCTGGATGTGGACCACGGGACTTATCCCTTCGTCACCAGTTCCAACACCGTCAGCGGCACCGTGGCCAGCGGCAGTGGCATGGGGCCGAGCGCGGCCGGCTTCGTGCTCGGCATCGTCAAGGCCTATACCACCCGCGTCGGTTCCGGCCCGTTCCCCACCGAGCTGGACGATGCCGATGGGCAGCGGCTGGGCGAGCGGGGGCATGAATTCGGCACCGTGACCGGCCGCCAGCGGCGTTGCGGCTGGTTCGATGCGGCGATCGTGCGGCAGAGCTGCGCGATCAGCGGCGTGACCGGCATCGCGCTGACCAAGCTCGACGTGCTCGACGGCTTCGCCACGCTGAAGATCTGCACCGGCTATCGCCTGCGCGGGGAAGAGATCGATTACCTGCCGGCCAATGCCGCCGAGCAGGCCGAATGCGAGCCGATCTACGAGGAAATGCCGGGCTGGAGCGAATCCACCGCCGGGGCGCGGCGCTGGGCCGACCTGCCGGCGCAGGCGATCAAGTACATCCGCCGCATCGAGGAACTGATCGAGTGCCCGGTAGCCTCGGTTTCCACAAGTCCCGAGCGCGACGATACAATTCTGGTGCGTGACCCCTTTGCCGACTGAGGGTATGGGATTGGCGCCCTTCGGGAGATCGCACCGCCTATGACATCGCGTGAGAAGACGGGACTGTTGCCACTGGACGACAGCGGCCCCGCGCGTCCCTTGGCCGAAAAGGCGCTGACGATTGCCTGGGGCGCGATCCAGTGGCCCTGGCTCCTGCGCAGTCTGTGGGGCGGCAAGCTGGCCGACAAGCACGCCCTGCTCGACCGGCTGGGCCTGCCGCATGACGCGCTGCCGAACCTCGGCAGCTGGAAAGCGGATACCTGGTTCCTGTGGCGCATCGTCGAAGCGATCGAGCGGCTGCGCCCGCAGCAGGTGGTGGAACTGGGCTGCGGCGCTTCCACCCTGGTGATCGCCAAGGCGCTGGAGGAGAACGGCGGCGGGCACCTTTCCAGCTATGACCAGCACGCCGGCTTCGTCGAAGCGACCTCGCAATGGCTGGCGACTCACCGCCTCGGCGCGGACTTGCGGCACGCGCCGCTGGTGGCGGATCCTTCCGATTGGTCGCACACCTGGTATGCGCTGCATTCGCTGCCACGCGAAATCGACCTTCTGGTGATCGACGGGCCGCCCTGGGCGCTCAACCCCTTCATCCGCGGACGGGCCGAGACGCTGTTCGACCGCATCGTGCCGGGCGGCATGGTCCTGCTCGACGACGCGGCGCGTCCCGGCGAACGAGTCGTGGCGTCACGCTGGAAGCGGGACTGGCCGGATTTCGATTTCACCCTGCTTCCCGGCGCCAAGGGCACCCTGATCGGCACGCGCCGGCGATAACCGCGCGAAGGCCGCCGGTGCGTGGGGTCCCCACGCGGCGAGCGGGGTATCTGTTTCGGCCTTCGTCCGGGTCCAGTTGGTCTGCCCCAACCTCGTCATTGCGAGCGTAGCGAAGCAATCCAGGGCGGTGCAGCGCGCCCCTGGATTGCTTCGCTACGCTCGCAATGACGAGAGAAGGAGAAGCGTCAAATTCTTGACCTGATCTTTATTTGTTCTCATGATGTTCGTCCAATCAGGGGAAGGACATCCGATGCCGCAGGCCGATTTCGTCTATGTTCCGGCTAACGATCCGGGCGGTCTGCGGCCGGCTGTCTCGATCTTCGCCGACCATGCGCACGTGCGGGACGAACTGTGCGAAGATGTGAACGCGGCGGGGCTTCCCCTGCGCACATGCGGGGCGATCGGGGCACTGCTGGAAGGCGAACAGCACCCTCTGGGGGAACTGGTTCTGCTTGATTGCCCCGCGGCCGATGCGCAGGCGATCGCCGCGCTTTCGCAGCTGGATGCGCGCGCGGCGCGCGCGGGGGCGCACCTGATCGTTTCCACCAGCGTTGCCGCGCTGGACGATGTTTTCGCCTGCTGCGATCAGTCCGGTGCGCAGATACTGGTCGATCCCACGCGGGCGGAACGGATCATCGCGCTGGGCCGCGTGCTGGCCAAGGTGCCGAACCTCCGCTTGCGCGAGCTGAGCCAGGATGACCGCATGGCCTTGCTGCGGCTGACCGAGCAGGTCACCCAGATCGCCCAGCGGCTGGAGCGGCTGAGCACCCAGGTCGGCATCACCGGCGATGATCGCGCGTTCCGCTTCGAAAGCCCGGCGCCGGCTTACGGCGGCCCGCCGGAGGATGAAGGGGAACGGCTGGCGCGCCCCCGTTCGGCGGCCTCGCGCCGGCCGCCGCTGCCCGATCCACGGCTGGTGCGGCGGATCATCCGCCATCGCCAGCTGCGCGCCCGCTTCTTCGATCCTGAGCTGTTTGCCGATCCCGCCTGGGACATCCTGCTCGATCTCACCGCCGCACGGGCGGAACATGCGCGCGTGTCCATCACGTCCGCGTGCCTGGCCAGCGGCGTGCCGCCCACCACCGCGCTGCGCTGGGTGGGGCAGATGATCGAGGCCGGCCTGCTCGAACGCGTGCAGGATGACGTGGACCGCCGCCGCGCCTTCGTGGCCCTGAGCGATCGCACGGCCGATGCGATGGCGCGCTATTTCGCCGAACTCGGCCGCTCGGTCACCGCGCTCGTCTGACGGGCAGGCGCCCGAACGGTCAGCTTGCAGGCGTCGGCGCGGGCGCGGGTGCTTTCGCCAGAGCATCCGTGAAGCACCGGCGCCACCACAGCACGTCCTGCGCCAGCAGGCCGTCCATCAGCGCCCGCCAGCGCCTGATCCGCTCTTCGCGCGGCATCCTCAGCGCGCGGCCGATCGCGTCGGCCATCTCCTCCGCGCTGTGCGGGTTGATCAGCAGCGCCTCGGTCATCTGCTCCGCCGCGCCGGCGAAGCGCGACAGGATCAGTACGCCCGGGTCCTCCGGGTCCTGCGCGGCGACATATTCCTTGGCCACCAGGTTCATCCCGTCGCGCAGCGGGGTGACCAGGCCGATGCGGCTGGCCCGATAGACGCCGGCCAGCACTTCGCGCGGATAGCTCTGGTTGACATAGCGGATCGGCACCCAGTCCAGCGCCGCGTGGGCGCCGTTGATCCGGCCCGCCACCCCTTCCAGCGTGTTGCGGATGCGCTGATAGCTGTCCACCGCCCCGCGCGAAGGCGGGGCGATTTGCATCAGCACCACTTCCATCCGCTCTTCGGGATTCTCGATCAGGAAGCGTTCGTATCCCAGGAACCGCTCTTCCAGCCCCTTGGAATAGTCCAGCCGGTCCACCCCGACGATCAGCGTCCGGCCCACCAGGCTGCGGGTGACGCGTTCGAAGGTTTCCGTGGCCGCATCGCCCCTGGCCATCTCCGCGAATTCCTTCGCCTCGATACCGATGGGGCAGGCGACCAGCTTCACCGTGCGATCGCCGATCCTCAGGATGCCGTCATCGTCCAGGGTGCCGCCCAGTTCGTCGCAGGCATATTCGCAGAACGATTGCAGCCATTCGTGGGTGTGGAACCCGATCACGTCGCATTCCAGCAAGCTGGAAACGAGCTTCGATGCCTCGGGAAGCGTCACCAGCAGGCGCCGCGGCGGCCAGGGGATGTGCAGGAAGAAGCCGATCCGGTTGCGCACGCCCCGCTTGCGCAGCTCCGCGCCCAGCGGGAACAGGTGATAGTCCTGTATCCAGACCACGTCGTCCGGCTCGATCAGCGGCCGCACGCTGTCGGCGAACCGCTCGTTGGCGCGCTGATAGCCGCCGGCATAATCGCGTTCGTATTCCGCCAGGTCGATGCGATAGTGGAACAGCGGCCACAGCGTGCGGTTGGCGTAGCCGTTGTAGTATTCGTCGATATCCTGTTCTTCCAGGTCGATGGTCGCTGTGGTGATCCCCTCGCGGCGTTCGAACTGGATCTGGCCGGTGAATTCCTCCGTGACCTCTCCCGACCAGCCGAACCAGATGCCGCCCATTTCCTTCAGCGCGGCGTTGAGCGCCACGGCAAGCCCGCCCTGCGCGCCGCCGCCGGCGCTCACTCGATTGGAAATGACGATCAGGCGGCTCATCGTACGCTATTCCACGGCTTGCTCAGCAACACGGCGCAGTTGATCATGCCGACGAGCGAGTAGGTCTGCGGATAGTTCCCCCACAATTCGCCGGTCGCCGGGTCGATGTCTTCCGACAGCAGGCCGGCGGCGGTGCAGCGGCTCAGCATTTCTTCGAACAAGGCGCGGGCATCGGTCGCGCGGCCGGTGAAGTGCAGCGCTTCGATCAGCCAGAAGGTGCAGAAGTTGAAAGCAGTCTGGGGCAAGCCGAAATCGTCCTCCGTCGCATAGCGCAGCATATAGGATCCGCGCCGCAGCCCGGCTTCCACCGCGGCCAGGGTATCGGTGAAGCGGGGATCGTCGGGCTCCAGGAACTTCAGTTCCAGAAGCTGCAACAGGCTGGCGTCGAGATCGTCGCCGCCGAAGGTGGCGGACAGGCGGCGGGAACCCTCGCGCCACGCGGCCTGCTCGATCCGCTCGCGGATGTGGTCGGCGCGGTGCTGCCAGAAATCCCGCCGATCGCTCAGGGCCAGCTTGTGCGCGGCCTTGGCCAGCCGATCGCACGCCGCCCAGCACATCGCGGCGGAATAAGTATGCACGCTCTGCCGCGTGCGCAGTTCCCACAGGCCGGCATCGGGCTGGTCGTGCAGTTGCCAGGCGCGCTCGCCGATCTTCTCCAGCGCCCGGAAATCCTCCACGCCGGAAGGGCGGAACAGGCGGTGGTCGAAGAACGCCTGCACGTTGGACAGGATGATCTGGCCATAGGCGTCATGCTGCACCTGCTCATAGGCCTGGTTGCCCACGCGCACCGGGCCGATGCCGCGATAGCCGGGCAGGTTATCGGCGATCCGTTCGTCCAGCCGCACTTCGCCCAGCACGCCGTAAAGCGGCTGGATATGCCCGCCCTTCGCGGCATCGACGATATTGCGAAGATAGGCGAGATAGCCTTCCAGCACATCCAGCGCGCCCAGGCGGTTGAGCGCCTGCACGGTGTAATAGGCATCGCGGATCCAGCAGTAACGGTAATCCCAGTTGCGCTGCGATCCGGCATGTTCGGGGATCGAGGTGGTCAGCGCGGCCACGATGGCGCCGGTTTCCTCATACTGGCACAGCTTCAGCGTGATGGCGGATCGGATCACCTGTTCCTGCCATTCCAGCGGCGTGGCCAGCCCGCGCACCCATTCGCGCCATTCGGCCGTGGTTTCCGCCAGCATGGCCTCCACGGACCGGCCGATGTCGCCCGCGAAGCTCTCGTCGGGGCCAAGGAAGAAATGCAGCGGGCCATCCACCCGGAACGGGCGTTCCTCGTGGATCATGAACACCGGCGCCGTGGTCGAAAGCCGCAGCGCCATGGTCTCGGTTTCATAGCGGACATGGTTGGAGCCGCCGATCTTGCGCGTGCAGGCGCGCCCCCAATCGCAGGTCGGACGAAGGGCCACGCGGATGCGCGGGCTGCCGGCGATCGGCCTGACGATGCGGGCAAAGGCCACCGGCCGATAGCGCCGCCCGTCATGCTGAAAATAGGGGCAGAAATCCACGATCTCCACCGCATTGCCCGCCTTGTCGCGATGATGGCTGACCAGCACCGGCGTATTGCGCAGGTAAGCCTGCTCCACCGACACACCGTCTTCCAGCTCGATCGCCCAGTAACCGGCCTGCGGGTCTTCGCCGTGGAGCAGCGCGGAAAACAGCGGATCGCCATCCACGCGCGGGACGCAGCCCCACACGAAGCGCCCGGCCCGGTCGACCAGGGCGCTGACATGGCAGTTGCCGATGGGCCAGAGGTCGAGATCGGTCATGCGTTCTGCGCCACGCCGCTTTCCAGCCAGGCCAGCGCGGCCGCCACACCGCCCAGGCGATAGCGCGCCAGGCTCGGCCGGGTTTCGCCGACCAGGATGCCGGCGCCGCCCAGGTCCGCCGCGGCGGCGAAGCCCGGCTCGTCTGTCAGGTCGTCACCCATGAACACGGGCGTGCCCTGCGCGAAGGGTGTTTCGCGCATCAGCGTGCGGATCGCGGTGCCCTTGTCGCCGCCCGGCGCGCGGACCTCTATCATCATCTTGCCCGGCTGGACCTGCAAGCCGTGCCGCGCCGCCAGCTCCTCGGCAAGCGTGCAGCATTCCGCCTCGGCCGCCGGGCACTGGCGATAATGCAGCGCCACGCCGAACGGCTTGTCCTCCACCAGCAATTCCGGCCGGCCGCTGGCCAAGGCGCGCATGGCGGCCAGCGCTTCCACCAGCGCCGGCGGCCGGCTTCCCTTGCCCAGGCGCGCCAGGTCTCCACCGAACTCCAGCCCGTGGCTGCCGACGATGGGGATGGGCTGGCCCAGCAATGCCCCCACCTGCTCGGCCGGGCGCCCGCTGATCACCGCCACGCGCCCTTGCAGCCCGACAAGCAGGCGCTGCATCACCCGCGCAAGCCGCGCGCTGACCGTCACCGCATCCGGCCTTTCCGCGATCTCGATCAGCGTCCCGTCGAAATCCAGGAACAGGCTCGCCGCGCCGAGCAGCGCCGGCGGCGGCTCCGGCATCGACTTGCGGTCCGTTGCGTTTCCCCTCTCAAGCTTCGGCCTCTCGGCCCATTCACAGCTGCGCGGCGTGGTGGCGTTCGCGTTCTCAGGCTTCATGATGACAGGCTCATAACGGACCGGGCGCGAGAATGTTGCGCCAATTTCCCGAAAAATCATTCCGGTTGCCCAGGCGCGCCAACCGCACAGCGCCGTTGACGCCTTCCCCCAAGCCGCTAAATCGCCCGATTCCCGGCGCGTGGGGCGGTTAGCTCAGTTGGTAGAGCATCTCGTTTACACCGAGAGGGTCGGCGGTTCGAGCCCGTCACCGCCCACGCCGCGCGGCTTCCTGCACGGGTGGAACGCCCGGTTATGGCGTGACATTTCCCGCGGCGGGCCGCACTCTGCCGGCGTGCGCAATCTCGATCTCACCTCGTGGCACGGCTTGCTGACCACGCTGGCCGGCCTGGCGCTCATTACCCTGATCGGCGTGGGCATCCGGCTGCTGGTGATGATGACGATCCAGCAGCGGCGGGAACGGATCAATCGCCAGATCAACGAGCGGCTGCGCACGCTGATCGCCGCGTACAAGACGCTGGGCGGCTCCTTCACCGGCAACCTCGCGGTTGATCCCACGCACTTGCGCGACATGCGGCGGGCGCTGGAGGCTCAGGGCGGGGGCGCGCCCGGGGCGGATAGCGGATCGGACCGCGCCCGCCGGATACGCGACGCGGTGGAAGCGGCGCTGTCGGACATCATCCTGCTCGGCACCGAGGACCAGGTGCGCCTCGCCGGGCTTGCCGCGCGCGAGCTGGTGGAGGGCCGGCCGGTGGACGTGAGCGAGCTGGTCGTCTCGCTGCGCACCTTCATCCGCCAGGCGCTGGATCTCGATCCGGTGCCTGCCGATCTTGCGCTTCCCGCGCAAGGCCCCGCGCGCCCCGCCGGCAGTGGCGGGCGCGGCAAGGGCCAGGGCGGCGGAGAAGGTGGCGGCGGCCGGAGCGGCGGCGGCGGTGGTGGCGGCGGAATGGCCGGTGGCATGGGCATGGCCGGCGGAATGGGCATGGGCGCGATGGCCGGCGCACATTCGGGAGAGGATGAGAACAGCGGCCGGGGCGGGGGCGTCTAGAACGAAATAGCCCACCCCTGGTTCGTCATCGCCCGGTTCGTCATTGCGAGCGAAGCGAAGCAATCCAGGGCGCTATCGCCCTGCCGCACGCTGTCGGCAACGCGCACCTAACCCAGCACGACAGTGGCTGAACCCGCGAAGCCGCGCTGGGGATCGCCCTTCAGCACGATGGTCTGCCGGGCGCGCCCCTCCGCATCGCTATCGGCGAACACGAAATCCCGCTCGATCGGCAAGCGGTCGAGGTTCCGCAAGCTGTCGCCGTAACGCGCATCCCCCTGGTAAAGGGCGCGGCATTCCGCCTCGGGAAACGCCAGCTGGGATACCAGCAGCGGCGCCTCTCCGCGCATCGCCGCTTCCACGCCGGCGAAGACTTCCAGATGGCAATGGGGATAGCGCCCGCCATAGCAGCCGGGCACCACGCTGGTGAAGCGTACGCGCCCGCCCTCCGCCGGCTGGAGGCCGCGCAGGTAATTCACATCCGTGCGGTCGTAGAGCGAGTAGTCGCCCGTCGCATCGTTCTGCCACAGATAGATCGCGCCGGCGCGCGCGGGCGCGCAATCGGCGGTGCCCACCAGCGCCAGCTCCAGTTCCAGCGCCGCCCCTTCCGCCCGGCCTTCCAGCCCGGCGAAGCTCGGCCGGATATCGCGGCGGATCACGCCGTCCAGGTTCAGCACGTTGATCGGGCGCGGGCGGCCGTTGGTCCCGTCGGCGGGGAAAGGGCCCTTGGTCTCGGTCGGCGTCGCCGGACAGGCCAGCGCCTGCGCCCCGGCGCGCGTGCCGCAGGCGGCCAGCATCGCCCCACCCGCGCCAAGCGCCAAGGCCCCGAGCAGGCGCCGCCGGTCGAGCGTGGCGGCGAGATCGCTCTGGAGGCGGCTGGTCACTCTCAGCTCGTCTTCGAAGCTTCGGCGATCAATTCGCGGGCCTCGGCGCTCGACCAGTCGTAACCGCCGGTGATCCGCCACACTTCCTTGCCCTGGGCATCGTACATCACCGTCAGCGGCAGCGAGGCATTGCCGCCATAAGCGATGACCAGGTCGTTCTTCGGGTCCATCCACCGGGTCAGGTGGGCGAACGTCCGGCTGGCGAAAAACGGCTCCACCGCCTCGGCGCCTTTCAGGTCCTCGTTCACCGTCAGCACGCGCACGCTGTCGCCCAGTTCGCCGGCAAGCTCGTCCAGCAGCGGCATCTCGGTGACGCAGGGCGCGCACCAGGTCGCCCAGAGGTTGACCAGGGTGGGCTTGCCCTTCAGTTCGCCCAGGGCCAGCGTGGTGCCGGCGGGGTCGCTCAGGGTGATCGCCGGGGCCGCCTGGCCGGCGGAGGCGCGATCGATCTCGCCGGTTAAATCCGCCTTCTCCCCTGCGGAAGCGTTCTGGGCGCTTTCCTGCGGTTGCGCGGGTTCGGCGCTTTGCCTATCGCAGCCCGCCAGAACGAGGGCCATGGCGGTGAGCGCGAGTAAGGACAAACGGGGCATCGAAGGCTCCAACCAGATGTGGGGCGGGCGCTTTGCCGAAGGGCCGGGCGCGATCATGCGTGAGATTAACGCTTCCATCCCGTTCGACAAGGCGCTCTGGCGGCAGGACATCGCCGCCAGCAAGGCGCATGCGGCCATGCTGGGCGCCTGCGGCATCGTTTCGGCCGAGGATGCGAAGGCGATCGAGCGCGGGCTCGACACGATCGCCACGGAGTACGAGGCGGACGGCGTGCCGGAAGACTGGTCGCTGGAAGACATCCACATGACCACGGAAAGCCGCCTGGCCGCGTTGATCGGCCCGGCGGCGGGCCGGCTGCACACCGCGCGCAGCCGCAACGATCAGGTGGCCACCGATTTCCGGCTGTGGGTGCGCGATGCGATCGACCAGGCCGATGCCGGGCTGAAGGCGTTGCAGCGCGCGCTGGTCATGCGGGCGGATGAGCACGCGGCCAGCATCATGCCCGGCTTCACTCACTTGCAGACCGCGCAACCGGTGACGCTGGGCCATCATCTCATGGCCTATTACGAGATGATCCGCCGCGATCGCTCGCGCTTCGCGGATGCGCGGGGCCGGCTGAACGAATGTCCGCTGGGCAGCGCGGCGCTGGCCGGCACCGGCTTTCCGATCGATCGGGAGATGACGGCGCAGGCCCTCGGCTTCCGCCGGCCGACCGCCAACAGCCTCGATTCCGTGTCCGACCGCGATTTCGCGCTCGATTACCTCACGGCGGCCGCGCAATGCTCGCTGCATCTCTCGCGGCTGGCGGAAGAATTCGTGATCTGGGCCAGCCAGCCCTTCGGCTTCGTGCGGATGCCGGATTCGCTCAGCACCGGCAGCTCGATCATGCCGCAGAAGAAGAACCCCGACGCGGCGGAGCTGGTGCGCGGCCATTCGGGCCGCATCGTCGGCGCGGCGGTCTCGCTCATGGTGACGATGAAGGGCCTGCCGCTGGCCTATTCGAAAGACATGCAGGACGATAAGCCGCCGGTGTTCGAAGCGGCCGCGCTGCTGGGCCTGTCGATCGCCGCCATGGCCGGCATGGTCGAAGGCGCCACGTTCCGCACCGACCGGATGCGCCAGGCGGCGGAGCTGGGCTATGCCACCGCCACTGACCTGGCCGACTGGCTGGTGCGCGAGGCGGGCGTGCCGTTCCGCGAGGCGCATCACATAACCGGCGCGGCGGTGAAGCTGGCGGAAAGCCGCGGCGTGGCGCTGGAAGCGCTGTCGCTGGCGGACTTGCAGGCGATCGACGGGCGGATCGGGGAAGGCGTATATCGGGCGCTTTCGGTGGAAGCCTCGGTCGCCGCGCGGGCGAGCCATGGCGGAACTGCGCCGGATGAAGTGCGCGCGCGTATCGCCGAGGCGCGCGAAGCGCTAGGGATGGGCGGATGAGACGCAGCTCTCTTTCCTCGGGCCCGCTCGCCCTGCTGATCGTGCTGGCTCTCGCCGCCTGCGGCAGCCAGCGCGATCTGGTGCCGGCGGTGGGCAAGCAGCTGCCACCGCCGCCCTATGGCCGCTCCGATCCGCCGACATCGGCCGAATTGCTCACGCCCAATCCCGAAGCCGTGCCCGAACGCAGCGTCGAACTGCGCCGCCAATCGGAAGAGCGCGAAGACGATCCGTTCGACCTTCCCCCCGAAGGTTGAACCCCAAAAGATCAAACCAGGTAAAAACATGGACCATTTCCATCTCCGCGACGGCGAGCTTTACGCCGAAGACGTGCCGCTGGCGCGCATTGCCGATGAAGTCGGCACCCCCGTCTACGTCTATTCGCGCGCCACGTTCGAACGGCACGCGCGGGTGTTCCGCGAAGGGCTGGCGGGTGTCGGCCCGGCGCACTTCGCCTTCGCGGTCAAGGCCAATCCCAACCTCGCGGTGCTGCGCGTCATGCAGCGCGAAGGCTTCGGCGCCGATGTCGTCTCGGGCGGCGAACTGGCCCGCGCCCTGGCGGCGGGCATGGCGCCGGGCGACATCGTCTTCTCCGGCGTCGGCAAGCAGGCGCGCGAATTGATCCAGGGCCTCGACGCGGGGATCGGCCAGTTCAACATCGAATCGGAAGAGGAAGGCGAAGAGCTGTCCGCCATCGCCGCGGCGCGCGGCTTGCGCGCCCCTTCCGCGCTGCGGGTCAATCCGGATATCGACGCCGGCACGCACGACAAGATCTCCACCGGCAAGGCGGACAACAAGTTCGGCGTGCCGATCGGCCGCGCGGCGGAAATCTACGCGCGCCTGTCTGCCCTGCCGGGGCTGGAGATGCGCGGGCTGGCCACGCACATCGGCAGCCAGCTATCCGATCTCGCGCCGCTGGAACGGGCGTTCGAGAAGCTCGGCGCGCTGATCGCCGCGCTGCGCGCCGCCGGGCTCACCGTCAGTCATGCCGATCTCGGCGGCGGCCTCGGCGTGCCTTACAGACAGGGTGACGTGATGCCGAGCCCGGCGGAATACGGCGCCATGGTCGCCCGCGTCACGCGCGGCTGGGATGTGACGTTGATGTTCGAGCCCGGGCGGGTCATCGCCGGGAACGCCGGCGTGCTGCTGACCCGGGTGGTGCGCGTGAAGCAGGGGGTGCACGATCCTTTCGTGATCGTCGATGCGGCGATGAACGATCTCGCCCGCCCGGCGCTCTACGGCGCATGGCACGATTTCGAAGCGGTGCGCCCGTCCAACCGGCGGATGACGGCCAATATCGTCGGCCCGATCTGCGAAACCGGCGATACCTTCGCCATGGGCCGCGATATCGAAGGCGTGGAGCCGGGCGACCTTGCCATCTTCCGCACCGCCGGCGCCTATGGCGCGACCATGGCGTCCAGCTACAACAGCCGCGGCTTCGTGGCCGAAGTCATGGTCGATGGCGACAAGTTCGCCGTGGTGGCGGACCGTATCCTGCCCGAAGCCATCGCCGGCGCCGAGCGGGTGCCCGACTGGCTCGACTGATGCAGGCGCTCCCTCTCTTCCACGGCATCGCCGGCAAGTCGGTGATCGTGCTGGGGGAAGGGGAGGCGGCCGATGCGAAACGCCGCCTGGTGCGGCGCGCGGGCGGGATTGCGGTGGGGGAGGGCGATGCCGAGGCGCGCCTCGCCTTCGTTGCCCTGGCGGAGCCGGAGCAGGCCGCCGCGCGGCTCAAGGCGCGCGGCCTGCTGGTCAATGTTACCGATCGGCCGGACCTGTGCGATTTCACCGTGCCGAGCGTGCTCGATCGCGATCCGGTGCTACTCGCCGTGGGCACCGGCGGCGCTTCGGCCGGGCTCGCCAAGCATCTGCGGCTGCGGCTGGAAGCGCTGATCCCGGCCGATCTGGGCGCGCTGGCGCAAGCCCTGCACGCCGCGCGCACGGCCTTGCGCACCCGTTTCCCTGACGCCGCCGTCCGCCGCCGCGCGCTGGATGCGGCGCTTGAGGCGGGCGGCCTGCTCGATCCCCTGGCCGGCGGTGGCGCCGAACCGGTCGCGCGCTGGCTCGAAATGAAGGACGCGCCGCCCGCCGCCGCGCCGATAACGCTCAATCTCGCCAGCGACGATCCCGACGATCTCACGCTGCGCCAGGCCCGTCTGCTTGGCCGTGCCGATTGCATCCTGTTCGAACCCGGCATTTCCCCCGCGATCCTGGACCGCGCCCGCGCCGACGCCACGCGCCATGCCCTGCCGCACGATCCGCCGCCGGAGGGCCTGGTGCTCATTCTGCGTCGGGGGTGAGGGCGCCCATTCGCGGCGGTACACCGAGGGAGAGCCTACTGGGTTCCCGCGTTCGCGGGAATGACGAGGATGGAGCAAGACGAAAGCAATCCCACCCCCTCTTCGTCATTCCCGCGAAAGCGGGAACCCAGTCGCAGTTGCTCGATCATATGTCTGGCCCTGAATCGTCATTGCGAGCGTAGCGAAGCAATCCAGAGCGTATTGCACTGCCGCCCAGAATTGCTTCGCTACGCTCGCAATGACGAGTGCTTCAACCAAAGGCGGTCGCCCTCTAAATCACGCCCCCCGCCAGCCGGTCGATCGCCGCTTGCAGGATCACCGCGGCGGCGTGGCTGTCGATGCGTTCGGCGCGTTTGGCGCGGCTCATATCCTGGTCGATCATGGCCCGTTCGGCGCTCGCGGTGGACCAGCGTTCGTCCCACAGCAGCACGGGCAGGCTGAGCCCTTGGGCGAGGTTGCGGGCGAAGGCGCGGCTGGCTTGTGCGCGCGGCCCGGCGCTGCCGTCCATGTTGAGCGGCAGGCCGATGACCACGCCCTTTACCCGCCGTTCCGCCACCAGGGCCTGGAGCGCCGCCAGGTCGCGGGAGAACTTGCCGCGCGGCAGGGTCTTGCCCGCGCCGGCGAAGGCCCAGCCGCCGTCGCAGAACGCGGTGCCGATGGTCTTGGTGCCGAGGTCCAGCGCCATCAGCACGCCGCCCTGCGGCAGCGCTTCCCGGAAATCCGCCGCCAGCTCGGTGATCAACGCGCCGCTGCTGCCCACGCCTGCGTCCTCCGTTCGAAATCCTGCCGCAGGTTGGCCCAGAACAGCGGGATGTCGTAGACGTGGTAATTGTTGCCGGGGAGGACATAGGGGCCGAGATCGGGGGGATCGCCGATCAGCAGCAGCCCCCGCTTGTCACAGCGCGCCGGCACGGCGCTGGGTATCAGTTCGGCGCTGGTCAGGTCCGCGCTGGGCTTCAGCGTGCCGAGATTGGCGCTCGCTGGCGCGTCCCCACCCGCGCGGCCGGTCAGCGGATTGACGCACAGGATCGCGCTGTCGCCGCGCACGTGCACGTCGAAGCCGGGAGACCGGCTGTAGAGCGCCAGCCATTCGTTCGGATCGGCCGGTTCGGCGAAGCTCGACCAGGTGACGATGCAGCCGGCTTGCTCCGCCGTTTCGCAGGCCGGCAGGCCCAGCGCGGGCAAGTCATGCGCCAGCGAGATCGGCCAGCCGATCGGATAGGCCATCGCGATCCGCGCCTGCAGCGGCGTACCCGCGACGCGTTCGCGCAGCAGGCGCAGCACGTGCAGGGCGCCCTGGCTGTGCCCGGCCAGCACGATCGGCCGGTCCGGGCCGATGCTGGCCAGGAAGCGGTCGAAGGCCATCTCCACGTCGCCATAGGCGGCGTCGATCGCCATCTCGCCTTCGGGCTTGTCGGTCAGGAAGGCGCCGAACGTCGCCTGGCGATAGCGCGGCGCCCAGATTTCCGCCGCCTCGCCGAACGCGCTGGCCATGCCGCGCAGGAACAGCCGCGCCCGCGCCTGCGATTGCGCATCGTCCAGCGGCGCGTTCCACCGCGTGCGCTCGAGATAGCTCGTCGGATGGACGAAGAACACCGCCACCGGCAGCGTGCCTTCCTCCGCGCGCGAGACGCCCGGCGGCAGCCAGCGCGACGGATCGTCCACGCCCATGCCGGGCATGGAGAACCACATCGCCGGATCGGCGTAAGTATTGCCGGCCAGCTTGTCCTGCTGTTCGAAGCCGCTCGTCGGCACCAACGCCGCGCGGGTCAGCGCACCGGGGAACAGCCGCAGCGCGAACACCGCGGCGATCGCCAGCACCACCAGCACCGCAATGGCATAGAGGAACTTACGCGCCATTGTCGCGGGCGGCGGGCCGCTGTCCTTCCTGGTTCCGTTCTGATCGACGTTCCAGCGCGACCTTGATCATCGCCATCAGCGGATCGGCCAGGAACAGGCCCAGGATGCCGAACAGCAGCCCCATGATCAGCTGCGCCCCCAGCACCAGCGCCGGGGCCAGGTCCACCGTCTTCTTCGCGATCAGCGGTACGACGATGTAGCCGTCGATGTTCTGCACCACGAAATAGACGAAGATCGTATAGAGCCCCATGTCCATGCCGCCGGAAAAGCCGACCAGCACCATGAGGATGCCCGAAACGATCGCGCCGATATTGGGGATGAAGGCCAGCAGCCCGGTGATGATGCCCAGCAGCACCGCCATCGGCACGCCCCAGGCCCACAGCATCACCCAGGTGAACACCCCTTCGAACAGCATCCCGAACAGGCGGCCGGCCATCAGCCGGCGCATGGTGAAGGCCATCCGCGAAACGGTGACGTAGAAATCCTCGCGCTGTTCGCGCGGCAGCATCCAGGCGATCCCGCGTTCGTAGAGCCGGGGCTCCAGCGCCACGTAGATGCCGATGATCACGATCAGGAACAGCATGCTCAGCGCGCCGAAGATGCCGCCGATCGCACGGGTCACGGTGCCCACCCCGCTCAGCAGTTCCTGGACCAGGCCCTGCACATGGCTCTGGTCGATGGCGAAGCCCTTCATGTCGAGCCACGCGAGCAGGCGCGTGGCCTGCGCATTGACGATCGCCGGCAGCTGCGAGGCCTCGCGCGAGATGGTGGAGCCGGCGAACTGGCCCAGCCAGATGAAGAAGCCCACCGCGCACACCAGCACGATGGCGATGCGCCAGTTGCGGCCGATCGGCAGCACGCGCCCGATCAGCCGGGCGCCGCCGTCCAGCATCGCGGCGAAGACCAGCGATCCGAAGATCACCAGCAGCGCCTGGGAAATATACACCGCCAGCACCGCCAGGCCGATGATGGTGACCCACAGCAGGGCGCGCTTCGCTTCCAGGCGAAGCACGGGGCTGGCTATCTGGGTGGGGCTGGCGCGATCGTCTGCGCCCTCTGCCGAATCGCCGTCAGTCCGCGCCATGTCCCGCCGCCCCTTCGCGCAATTGCGGGCGCAGACTGTGCCAGGCGCGCTCGGGACGCAATGACTTGATCCAGCTTAGCGGATTCCACGTCGTGCGGCCGTCGAGCGAGAAGGTGATGAACTCGGCCCGTCCGCCGATATCGGCGATCGGCACCGGGCCGCCCAGGCCATTGCCGAAGGGCGCTGCCGGCGCGCGGCTATCGGCCGAATGATCGCGGTTGTCGCCCATCAGGAACACGCTGTCCTCGGGGATCACGATCTCATCGAAATTGTCGAGCGGCTGCTGCTCGTGATCGATGATCAGGTAGCTGGCGCCGTTGGGCAGCGTCTCGCGATAGGTCGGCGGCTCATACGCCTCGCGCCCGTCGGGCAAGCGCACGAGATACTGCGAGAAAGAATCGAGGCACGGGCGCCCGTCGCAGATCTGCGAATCGACCGGGATCCGCACCGGCGGCTCCACTTCCTGCGGCACCGGCTTGCCGTTGAGCACGATCTGCCCGTTGACCATGGCGATGCGGTCGCCCGGCAGGCCGACCACCCGCTTGATGTAATCCTCGTCGCGATCGGGCGGCACGGCGATCACGATGTCGCCATAGGCGGGCGTTTCCGGCGCGATCCGCCAGGTGCCGCGCGGCAGGATATGGAACGAGGCGGAAACCCAGCTCCAGCCATAGGGGTACTTGCTCACCACCAGCCGGTCGCCCACCAGCAGGTTAGGCACCATGGAAGCGCTGGGGATGTAGAACGGCTTGGCGATCAGGCTGTGGAAGGCCAGCACGCCCAGCAGCATCAGCGCCAGGCCGCGGATTTCGGCCAGCCAGTTCACCTTGCCCTTGCCGGACGCCTTCTTCTCGGCCGTTTCGGGAGGTGTCTCTTGCGGGGAGGGGTCGGTCACGATCGGGCTGTGGCTCACGGGGGCTCGTTCAAATGGGGCTTACGAAATGCGCGCTTCGATGACGACGAAGGCTTGTGCCCAGGGGTGATCGTCGGTCAGGCTCAGGTGGACATGCGCGACATGGCCCTCCGGCGTCATTTCCGCAAGCCGCTTGGCGGCGCCGTTTTCCAGATGCAGCGTCGGCGCGCCGGAAGGCAGGTTCACCACCCCGATGTCCTTCATATAGACGCCCTGGAAGAATCCGGTGCCCACGGCCTTGGAAAAGGCCTCTTTCGCCGCGAAGCGCTTGGCCAGGGTGCCGGCGCGGGTGAATGGCCGCCGGGCCGCCTTGGCGCGCTCGATCTCGGTGAAGCAGCGCATCTCGAACCGCTCGCCATGGCGGTCGAGCGCGGCCTGGATGCGCTCGATGCTGCACAAGTCGGATCCCATGCCGATGATCATGGGATCACCGCGCCGCGTCCATCAGCGCGCGCATGTGCCGGATCGCGCTTTCCAGCCCCACGAACACCGCCTCGCCGATCAGGTAGTGCCCGATGTTCAGCTCGGCGAGCTGGGGAATGGCGGCGATCGGCTGCACGTTGTCGTATGTAAGGCCGTGCCCGGCATGGGGCTCGATCCCGTTCCGGGCGGCCAGCGCGGCCATGTCGGCCACGCGTTTCAGCTCCAGCGCGACCTCGTCGCCTTCGGCATGGGCATATTCGCCGGTGTGGAATTCCACCACCGGCGCGCCCAGGCGCATGGCGGCTTCCACCTGGCGCGCTTCCGGGGCGATGAACAGGCTGACGCGGATGCCCGCATCGAGCAGGCGGCCCACCGCCGGCCGCAGACGGTCGATCTGCCCGGCGGCGTCCAGCCCGCCTTCGGTGGTGCGTTCCTCGCGCTTCTCGGGAACGATGCAGGCCGCGTGCGGGCGGTGCTTCAAGGCGATCTCGACCATTTCGTCGGTCGCCGCCATTTCCAGGTTCAGCGGCAGGCCGGTCGCCGCCTGGATGCGCCGCAGGTCCTCATCGCGGATATGCCGGCGGTCTTCGCGCAAGTGAGCGGTGATGCCGTCGCCGCCGGCGCGGGCCACGATCTCCGCCGCGCGCACCGGATCGGGATGATCGCCGCCGCGCGCGTTCCGAATCGTGGCGACATGATCGATGTTGACGCCCAGCCTCAGCTTCGGGATCGGCTCCCGCGCCGTCACGCCTTGCGGCTCCCCGGCTTGACCGCCTCCAGCGCCGCCAGCTCGGGCGGCAGGTCGCCTTCCGCGTAAGTCGGGAAGTTGATCGTCACCAGCGCATGGAAGGGCACGCCCAGATCCACTTCGCCCGCGGTGCGGTCCACCAGCGCGGTGGCTGCGATCACCTCACCGCCGGCGGCGGTGACGGCCGCGATGGCCTCGCGGCTCGAAAGGCCGGTGGTCACCACGTCTTCCACCATGAGCACGCGCTCGCCCGGCTCGATCGTGAAGCCGCGCCGCAGCTCGAACGTGCCGGTCGGCCGCTCCAGGAACACGGCGTCCACGTCCAGCGCGCGGCCCACTTCGTGGCCGATGATGACCCCGCCCATTGCCGGGGACACCACCTTCTGCACTTTCATCCGCAACTCGCGCGGCAGCTTCTGCACCAGGGCGCGGGCCAGCTGTCCGGCACGCTCCGGGTTCATCAGCACGCGCGCACATTGCAGGTAATAGGCGCTGTGGCGGCCCGACGAGAGCAGGAAGTGACCTTCGAGCAGCGCGTGGCTGGCGCGGAACTCGGCGAGAACCTCGTCTTCTGTCATGAGGCGGAACGGGCCTTTCGATGCTGTGCCGCTCGGCACTGCAAGGGTCTTGCGGAGTCGCCGCCGACCCCCGCGGCCGAGCTTTCGAAAAATCTCCCTAGAAGCGCTTGAGACACGGGGCAAGCGGGCGTATAGGCCCGGCCAAACAGGGTCTCCTCTCAAGACCTTCCGCCCTCTCGCGCCTCAGACAGAACGGAAAGCGGCTCACAAATGAAGTTTGGCGATATCGCCCGCAAGTGGTTGCATGTCCTTCCCCTCATTGCCGCGGTTCTGGCACTGACCTCGCTCCCGCAGGTCAGCCTGGCGCAGCCTGCGCCGGCCGAAACGGCCGTGCAGGCGCCCGCCGCCTCCGCGCAGTCGGTCAATGTCGCGGATCAGAACGCCGCCCCGGCCGCCGCGGCGGAGGCTTCGGGCCCCACCGCGCAAGGCGCCGCGGCCAGCGGCTACACGCCGCTCGGGCCGGAATGGATCAAGGGCCAGCCAACGCCCGGCGCGCTCGGCTTCCAGAAGCAGTATTCGAATATCGGTGATGAAGGGCTCTTCATGCACGACGTGGTGCTGCTGCCGGTGATCACTGCGGTCACGCTGCTGGTGCTGGCGCTGCTGCTGTGGGTCATCGTGCGCTATAATCGCCGCCGCAATCCCGTGCCGTCGAAGACCAGCCACAACACGCTGATCGAAGTGATCTGGACGGCGGTGCCGGTGCTGATCCTGGTCGTTATCGCGATCCCCTCGATCACTCTTCTCGCGCACCAGTACCAGAGCCCGCCGAAAGACGCGCTGACCGTCAAGGTCACCGGCTATCAGTGGTATTGGGGCTATGCCTATCCGGACAACGGCGGGTTCGAAGTGATCTCGAACATGCTGCCTGAGGAAGAGGCGCTGAAGCGGGGCGAGCCGTCCCATCTCGCCGTCGACAACCGGCTGGTCGTCCCCGCGGGTGAGCCGATCCGGCTCCAGGTCACCGGCGCCGACGTGATCCACTCGTTCGCGGTGCCGAGCCTGTGGTTCAAGATCGACGCCGTGCCCGGCCGCCTGAACGAGCGGATGCTGTTCATCAAGGAACCGGGCATCTACTACGGCCAGTGCTCGGAACTGTGCGGCGCGCGCCATGGCTACATGCCGATCGCGGTCGAGGCGGTCCCAAGGGCGCAGTTCGAAGCCTACATCCGCTCGCAGGGCGGCACGCTCGGCGGGGAGGAAGCCGCTCCGGCCCCTGCCGCCGCCCCGCTGCAGGCGCCCGAATCCTCGGTCGAAGGCGCACCGGGCGCAGGCGCGGCGCCCACCGCCGCCGCGCCGGGCACCGAAGCCTGACATTCAAGAACGATCTGATTTTAAGGTAAGCGCAAGATGGCCACCACCGCCGACACCTTCCAGGCCCACACGGAAGAGCATCACCACGACGCCGATCACAAGCCGGCGTTCTTCGCCCGCTGGTTCATGTCCACCAATCACAAGGACATCGGCACGCTGTACATCATCTTCGCGATCTTCGCGGGGATCATCGGCGGCGCGATCTCGGGCCTGATGCGCTGGGAACTGGCGGAGCCGGGCCTGCAGGTCCTGGGGCAGGTCGCCAGCTGGCTCAACGGCGGCCAGGCCGATTTCGACCAGATGACCCACACCTGGAACGTGCTCATCACCGCGCACGGCCTGATCATGGTGTTCTTCGTGGTCATGCCGGCCACCATGGGCGGCTTCGGCAACTGGTTCGTGCCGCTGATGATCGGCGCGCCCGACATGGCCTTCCCGCGCATGAACAACGTCAGCTTCTGGCTGACCGTGGCCGGCTTCTGCTCGCTGATGATCTCGCCCTTCGTTCCGGGCGGCACGGCTGCCGGGCCGGGCATCGGCTGGACGCTCTATGCGCCGCTGTCGACGTCCGGATCGGTCGGCCCGGCGGTCGATTTCGCGATCTTCTCGGTGCACATCGCGGGCGCCGCCTCGATCATGAGCGCGATCAACTTCATCACCACGATCTTCAACATGCGCGCCCCGGGCATGACGCTGCACAAGATGCCGCTGTTCGCCTGGTCGGTGCTGGTCACCGCGTTCCTGCTGCTGCTGGCGCTGCCGGTGCTGGCCGCCGCGCTCACCATGCTGATCACCGATCGCAACTTCGGCACGACCTTCTTCGATCCGGCCGGCGGCGGCGATCCGATCCTGTACCAGCACCTGTTCTGGTTCTTCGGCCACCCGGAAGTCTACATCATGATCCTGCCGGGCTTCGGCATGATCAGCCAGATCGTGGCGACCTTCTCGAAGAAGCCGGTGTTCGGCTATCTCGGCATGGCTTATGCCATGGTCGCCATCGGCGTGGTCGGCTTCATCGTCTGGGCGCACCACATGTATACCGTGGGCCTCGACGTGAATACGAAGATGTATTTCACCGCCGCCACGATGGTCATCGCGGTGCCCACCGGTATCAAGATATTCAGCTGGATCGCCACGATGTGGGGCGGCAGCCTCGAGTTCAAGAGCCCGTTGGTCTGGGCGCTCGGCTTCATCTTCCTGTTCACGGTCGGCGGGGTGACCGGCGTGGTGCTGGCCAACGGCGGCATCGACGACAACCTGCACGATACCTACTACGTGGTGGCGCACTTCCACTACGTGCTGTCGCTCGGCGCGGTGTTCTCGCTGTTCGCCGGCTTCTATTACTGGTTCCCGAAGATGAGCGGGCGAATGCACTCCGAACTGCTCGCGCACCTGCACTTCTGGGGCTTCTTCATCGGCGTGAACGTGATCTTCTTCCCGCAGCACTTCCTCGGCATGAACGGGATGCCGCGCCGCTATCCGGACTATGCCCTGGCCTACGAGTTCTGGAACCACGTCTCGTCGGTCGGCTATGTCATCATGGCGCTGTCGATGCTGCTGTTCTTCGCCAACATGATCTACGCCTTCACGGTGGGGAAGAAGGCGCCGGCGAACTACTGGGGCGAAGGCGCGACGACGCTCGAATGGTCGCTGTCCAGCCCGCCGCCCTACCACCAGTTCGAGACGCTGCCGGTGATTGAGGATCACCACTCGCACCACGATGCGATCGGCACCACGCCCAGCGCCGCTCACTGATCGAAAGAGAGCCCGCCCCGCAAGAGGCGGGCTCTTCTCTTTATACCCTTGCTCCACGGGCGGGCCGGCGAACCCGTCCAGTCGGTCAGCAGGCGGCAATAAAGACACCCGCTCCCGCCCAGGTCGATAGGCCATAGCTTGTCCCGCGTCCGGGCGCGCATCGGGGCTTCAGCCACGTCGCTGCCCGCATCGGCCTGCTCGTCGGGGTGATTTTCAATCCGCGGGAAACCTTGCGGACTTCCCCGGTTTCCCTTGTGCGGGCTTAGGCCTATAGGGCCCCCAAATGACCGGTTCCACCCTTCCCATCGAGTCTCAAGTCCCGGCTGAATGGCGCGATTACTTCGCCCTGACCAAGCCGCGCGTGATGAGCCTGGTGGTGTTCACCGGGCTGTGCGGCCTGCTGGCGGCGCCCGGCCACATCAACCCGGTGCTGGGCTTCACGGCGGTGCTGTGCATCGCGCTGGGTGCGGGCGGGGCGGGCGCGCTCAACCAGTGGTGGGAAGCCGATATCGACGCGCAGATGAAGCGCACGGCGAAGCGGCCGCTGCCCCAAGGCCATTTGCGCCGCACGGACGCGCGCGATTTCGGCGTTGCGCTGTCGGTCGGCTCGGTCGCGATCATGGGGCTGGCGGTCGGCCTGCTCGCCGCCGCGATCCTTGCGCTGTCGATCTTCTATTACGCCGTCGTCTATACGATATGGCTCAAGCCGCGCACGCCACAGAACATCGTGATCGGCGGCGGTGCCGGCGCGTTCCCGCCCTTGATCGGCTGGGTCGCGGTCACGGGCGACATCACGCTGATGCCGGTCCTGCTGTTCGCGGTGATCTTCATGTGGACGCCGCCGCACTTCTGGGCGCTCGCGCTGTTCGTGAAGACCGATTACGCCAAGGCCGGCATCCCGATGATGCCGGTCGTCGCGGGGGAGGCGTCCACCCGGCGGCAGATCCTGATCTATTCGATCGTGCTCTTCGTCGTCAGCCTGCTGCCCTGGCTGATCGGCGGCACCGGGGCGATCTACGGCGTGGCCGCCGTGGCGCTGTCCGGGCTGTTCGTGGCGTTCTCGCTGCCGGTGGCCTTCCGCCGCGCCGGGGAAGACGATCGCATGGCCCCGGAAAAGCGGCTGTTCGGGTTTTCCGTGCTATACCTCTTCGCCCTGTTCACGGCGCTGGTCGTGGACCATTACCTTCTTGGCCAGGGAGCCCTCGCGTGACGCCTGAGGAAGAGCAGCAGTTGAAGCGCGCCCGCCGCGGGCGCAACATCGCGCTGGCGCTGGTGCTCGTCGGCCTCGTCGTGCTGTTCTATGCGATCAGCATCGTGAAGATGCTGGACTGATGGCGGGTACGGCACCGATCGAACGCCGCAACAAGCGGGTCGCGCTTTACGCGGTGCTCGCCGCGCTGGCCATGCTCGGTCTTGGCTATGCCTCGGTGCCGCTCTACCGCATCTTCTGCCAGGTGACGGGCTTCGCCGGCACGCCGCAGCGCTCCACCCTGGCCGACGCGATCACGGCGGAGCAGATGGCGAAGAGCGCCGGCGGCCGCACGTTCTCGATCCGCTTCGACGCCAATACCGCGCCCGATGTCCCCTGGGCCTTCCGGCCCCGGCAGGTGACCGACACCGTGCAGGTGGGAGAGCGCGACATGGCCGTGTTCGAGGCGAAGAACCTGTCCTCGGTCCCGGTCACCGGCACCGCCAGCTTCAATGTTGAGCCGGAACAGGCGGGCCCTTACTTCAGCAAGATCCAGTGCTTCTGCTTCACCTCGCAGACGCTCCAGCCGGGGCAGGAGGTGACGATGCCGGTACTGTTCTACATCGATCCCAAGGCGCTCGACGATCCGAACATGGACGGGGTCGAGCAGATCACCCTCAGCTACACCTTCCACAGGACCAAAGCATAGCGAAAGCCCCTCTGGACCAACCGCCAAGCGCCTATTAAGGGCGAGCGCAAGCAAGGATTCAGGAACCAATCAATGGCCGGCGCCAAGAACCACGATTATCACATCCTGCCACCCGATATCTGGCCGCTCATCGCCGCGATCTCGGTGGTCACCTCCACCAGCGGCCTCGTGCTCTACATGCACGATCTGCCGGCCCATTGGCCGGTGTTCGGCATCGGCATCGCCAGCCTGCTCGCCACGTTCTACTTCTGGTTCTCGAACGTCGTGAAGGAAGCGCAGGAAGGCCACCACACGCCGGTGGTCCAGCTCCACATGCGCTACGGCATGATCCTGTTCATCGCCTCGGAAGTGATGTTCTTCGTCGGATGGTTCTGGGCGTGGTTCGATTTCGCGCTGTTCCCCAGCCAGCTTTCCGACGTGATCGGCGGTCAGTTCCCGCCCAAGGCGATCGAAGCGGTGATGGATCCGTTCTCGCTGCCGCTGCTCAACACGCTGATCCTGCTGTGCTCGGGCACCACGGTCACCTGGGCGCACCACTGCCTGATCAACGGCGATCGTGACGGGCTGAAGAAGGGCCTGTGGCTCACGGTCCTGCTGGGCATGCTGTTCACCAGCATCCAGATCTACGAATACGCTCATGCGCCGTTCGCCTTCGGCCAGAACACCTATGGTTCGGGCTTCTACATGGCGACCGGCTTCCACGGCTTCCACGTGCTCGTCGGCACGATCTTCCTGATCGTCTGCCTGCGGCGCGCCTATCTCGGCCACTTCACGCCGCGCCAGCACTTCGGCTTCGAAGCGGCGGCGTGGTACTGGCACTTCGTCGACGTGGTGTGGCTGTTCCTGTTCGTCGTCGTCTATGTGTGGGGCGGCTGGGGCGCCCAGTACCACTAAGGGATTTTCGATGATCCGCCGCGTGCCGCTGCTGCCGACTCTGCTTGTCGCAGCGGCGGTCGCGGCGATGATCGCTCTCGGCATCTGGCAACTCCAGCGCCGCGAGTGGAAGGAAGCCCTGCTCGCCCATTATGCCCGGGCGCAGGCCATGTCCGCCCCGGTCCCCTGGCCGCGCGACAAGGCGGCGATGGAGCAGGCGCTGTTCCGCTGGAGCGGATTCACCTGCGAACGGGTGCTGGATCGGCGCGTGACCGCCGCCCGCAGCGCGCGGGGTGAAAGCGGCGTGGCCCAGGTCGCCCGCTGCGCGCTTCCCGAAGGGGGAGAGGCGGAAGTCGCTCTCGGCTGGTCGCCGCCCACCGAACAATCGACCTGGTCCGGCGGAGACGTCAGCGGCGTGATCGCACCGGGCGGCGCCTTCGGCGGCACCCTGCACGCCGCGCAGCCCCCCGCCGGCCTGCAACCGCTCGCCCCGCCCGATCCGAACGAGGTGCCCAACAACCACCTGTCCTACGCCGTGCAGTGGTTCTTCTTCGCGCTGACGGCCCTGGTGATCTACGTCCTCGCCCTCCGCAAGCGCTGGCGCGAACGCTGAACGGCGCGGTAAGGCAGCGGATGATATCCCCGTCTTGAAGTCTATCGGCGCCTCCCTGCTTCCATGGTATGCTTGGCGCGATAGACGGGGTGAGCGATGGGCATAGGCTTCGGGATAATCATCGGCGTCGCGATCGGCCTGCTGAGCGGCCACCTGGCGATCGGCATCGGCCTGGGCGTGGTCTGCGGAACGCTCTGGCAAGCGTATGGCATGCGCCCGAAAACCTGAAACGCCCGTACCCGGCAAACCACGCGGCCTCGACCGCTAACCCGATCGTCTCACCCTCTCGAAGGTGGGTGTCGGGCATACTTGTGTGGACGTCACAAACAGTTTGCCAATCGGAAAACCGTCCATATAATTCGCCATATGGAAAACAATCTCGATTCGGCTTTCCACGCGCTCGCCGATCCCACGCGGCGCGCGGTGATCGGTCGGCTCATGGACGGGCCGGCGCCGGTCACCGAGCTGGCCCGTCCATTCGAAATCGGCCTGCCGACCTTCCTCAAGCATCTGCGGGTTCTCGAGCAGGGCGGCTGGATCAGGTCGGAGAAGCGGGGAAGGGTGCGCACGTGCCATGTGCGGCCCGAACGCCTGCACGCTGCCGAGCGGTGGCTCGCCGAACAGCGCGCGATCTGGGATGCCCGGACGGATCGCCTCGCGGATTACGTCGAAACACACCTGGCAGCGGAGGACCGCCGATGACCGCCTCGCAAGCAGACTTGAGGATTTCGCGCCTGATAAACGCCCCGCCGGCCGCCGTGTGGCGCGCCTGGGCGGAACGCGAGCATTTCGAGAAGTGGTGGATTCCCCAGCCGATCGAATGCCGCTCGGTGAAGCATGACCTGCGGCCGGGCGGCGGTTTCGAAACGCAGATGCGCGACGGGGGCGGGCCGTGGAAGCCGCATGTCGAAGGCTGCTTCCTCGCCGTGGTTCCGCAGCGGGAACTGGTCTTCACCACGATGCTCAGCGAAGGCTGGCGGCCCAGTGAACCGTGGCTGGGCCTGACCGCGATCATCACGCTCGCCGATGAACAGGGCGCCACGCGTTATTCCGCGCGGGTCCTGCACCGCACTCCCGAAGAGGCGCGCAAGCACGCCGACATGGGTTTCGAGGAAGGCTGGGGCACCGCGATCGGCCAGCTGGGCGCGATCGCGCCCGCGCTGGCCTAGCGCCTACTTGTACATCCCTTCGCGCAAGTTGATGCCGTGCTCGACCCACATCTTGAGCGCGCAGAGCATCTGGCTCCAGCCCATGCAATTGCCATAGGACGCCTTCAGGCCGCCTTCGGTCTCGCGCCAGCCTTCCTCGCCGATCTCCACCAGCGTGCGGCCGTCATCGAGCGCCTTGAACGTCATCGTCACCGTGGTGCGGTAATCGGGCAGGTTCGCCTCGCCCGGCTCGTCCGCCTGCCATTCCAGCACGATCCGCTCGTCCGGCACCACTTCCACCACCTGCACCGGGAAGGCGCCGGGAAAATCGTGGAAGTCCCACATGACGGTCGCCCCGGTCTCCAGCCGCCCCTGGGCCCCGCCGGTGGTGAAATAGCCCGACAGCTTCGCCGGATCGGCCACCGCCTCGAACACCTCGTGCACCGGCCTGGCGATGCGCGCCGACACCCTGAATTTCAGTTCCATCGCGCGAAGGTCCTTTCGCTTGAGTCGCCTTCGATTATGTTATAAAAACATAACATGTCAACGGAAGACGATCTCGACCGCGTGTTCAAGGCGCTCGCCAATCCGATCCGCCGCCGTATCTGTGACGAGCTGAAGAAGCGCCCGCTGACCACGTCCCAGCTATGCCTGTGCTTCGCTGAGCTGGATCGCTGCACCGTGATGCAGCATCTCCGCGTGCTTGAAGGGGCGGGGCTCGTGGTGCCGGTTCGCAAGGGGCGCGAACGGTTCAATCACCTCGATCCCATGCCGATCCAGGCCATCCACGAACGCTGGATCGGCCCCCACGCCGCCCGCGCCGCCGGCGGCCTCCTCCAGCTCAAGCGCGCGCTGGAAAGCGCGGGGGAGGCGCAAAAGCAGACGGCCGGCTGACGCGGCCTTGTTGCCTCCTTAACCACACGCCGCTAGGCGCGCTGACGCATGGAATATGTCTCCACCCGCGGCAGCGCCCCGGCGCTCGATTTCGAAGGCGTCACGCTGGCCGGCCTCGCGTCCGACGGCGGCCTCTATGTCCCGCGCGAATGGCCCCGCTTCACCGAGGCGGAGATCGCCGCCTTCGCCGGGCTTCCCTATGCCGAGCTGGCGACCCAGGTCATGCTGCCTTTCGTCGGCCGGTCGCTGGACGAGGACAAGCTGCGCCACCTGTGCACCGAAGCTTATGGCCGCTTCGCCCATGTCGCCGTCACCCCCCTGGTGCAGCTGGACGAGCGGAACTGGCTGCTGGAACTGTTCCACGGCCCCACGCTGGCGTTCAAGGACGTGGCGCTCCAGCTTCTCGGCCGCCTGTTCGAGGAGTTCCTTTCGCGCCGCGACGAACGGCTGACGATCGTCGGCGCCACCAGCGGCGATACCGGCTCCGCCGCGATCGACGCGGTGGCCGGGCGGGAGAACATCGATATCTTCATGCTCCACCCGAAAGGCCGGGTGAGCGACGTCCAGCGCCGGCAGATGACCACGGTCAAGGCGCCCAACGTCTACAACATCGCCATCGAAGGCAGCTTCGACGATGCCCAGGCGATGGTGAAGCGCATGTTCAACGATCCGGCGATGACCGGGCGCTTCCGCATCGGCGCGGTCAATTCGATCAACTGGGCGCGGCTCATGGCCCAGGTGGTCTATTACTTCGCCGCCGCGCTCCAGCTCGGCGCGCCGCGCCGCCCGGTCGCCTTCGCGGTGCCGACAGGCAATTTCGGCGATGTCTTCGCCGGCTATGTCGCGGCCCGGATGGGCCTTCCGGTGGAACGGCTGATCGTGGCGACCAACGTCAACGACATCCTCCACCGCGCGCTCTCCGCCGGCGATTATTCGGCCGGCACGGTCACCCCCACCGCCGCGCCGTCGATGGACATCCAGGTCAGCTCCAACTTCGAGCGGCTGCTGTTCGATTGCGGCGGGCGTGACGGCGCCGCGCTGGCCGAACAGATGCGCGGGTTCGAGGCGACCAAGGCGATGCGCCTCACCAATGCCCAGCAACAGGGCGCGGCCGCGCTCATCTCCAGCGCCCGTGCCGACGCCACCGAGATGGCGCAGGCGATGGCCTGGGCCTGGCAGAACTGCGCCGAGTTGATCGATCCCCACACCGCCATCGGCCTTCATGCCGCCCGTGCTGCCGACTTGCCGCGCGCGGTGCCCGTGGTCACCCTGGCCACCGCGCACCCGGCCAAGTTCCGCGACGCGGTGGAACGCGCCACCGGCCACCGCCCGCGCCTGCCTGCCCGCGTGGGGGACTTGTTCGACCGCGAGGAACGCTTTGCGGAACTGCCCGGCGATTACGCCGCCGTCGCCGCCTATGTCGCGGAGCACGCGACGCCGTCTGCATGATGCAGGTTGCGATCGCAGAGGCGTGGAGGCGCGAAGGTTTCGGATTCACGCGGAGACGCGGAGACGCGGAGAAAAGAAGGGATCTGCGCTCGCAGAGGCGCAGAGGCGCAGAGAGGGAGGGGGTGCGGCGCAGCCGCTTTTTCTCCATACCTCACGCTGAACCGAGCGGCATGATAATCGGGGCGGCTTCGCCGCGAGCGCATCGTCTCTGCGCCTCTGCGCCTCTGCGAGCGAACCCCTTTTATCTTCTCCGCGTCTCCGCGCCTCCGCGTGAACCCCTCTTCCTCCAGCGCGGCGAAGGCTGATGGCCGCCCTCACCGAACAGCCTCTCCTCATGGAAGGCACCCCCTGGCCCGACTACGGGCTGGTGGACAGCGGCCACGGCCGCAAGCTCGAACGCTACGGCCCCTATCGCTTCATCCGCCCGGAACCGCAGGCCCTGTGGACCCCGCGCCTCGCCGATTGGGATGCGGATGGCGAATTCGTCCCCGGCTCGGACGAGGATGGCGGCGGCCGCTGGCATTTCGCCCGCCCGGTGCCGAGCGAAGGCTGGCCGCTGAGCTGGAACGAAGTCCGCTTCACCGCCCAATGCACCCCCTTCCGCCATCTCGGCTTCTTCCCCGATATGGCCCCCGTATGGGACTGGATGCGGGAACAACTGGACAGCCCCCACCCCAACCCCTCCCCTGAAGGGGAGGGGCCAAGTACCCTCAACCTGTTCGGCTACACCGGTGTCGGCACCCTGGCGCTGAGCGCCCGCGGCGCCGTCACCCATGTCGATGCCAGCAAGAAATCCGTCGCCCAGGCGCGCGAGAACGCCGCGCTTTCCGGCATGGAAGGCCGCCCGGTGCGCTGGCTGGTGGACGATGCCGCCAAGTTCGCCGCGCGCGAGGTGCGGCGGGGCAAGCGCTATGACGGGATCATCCTCGATCCACCCAAGTTCGGGCGCGGGCCGAACGGCGAGACCTGGCGGCTGGAGGAAGGCCTGCCGCCGCTGATCGCCGATTGCCGCCGCTTGCTCGATGCGGACAGCAGCTTCCTGTTCCTCACCGTCTATGCCGTGCGGATGAGCAGCGTGGCGCTGGCCGGGCTTCTCGCCGAACATTTCGCCGGCCTGCCCGGCACGATCGAGCACGGCGATCTCGCCATGCGCGAGGAAGGGGAAGGCGGACGCCTGCTCCCCACCGCGATCTTCGCCCGCTGGTCCAATTCCTGACTTCCCCAAGGTAACTTTCCTTTGAAACCCCATTCGTCATTGCGAGCGTAGCGAAGCAATCCAGGGCGTATGGCACCGCCGCAGTGGATTGGTTGGCTTTGGCCAGCTTCGCTTCCGCTGTGCTCGCAATGACGAACTGAGAGATACGGTAGCGGGGCACCGCGCTATCCGCCTCCCGCTTCCGAAGCTAAAGGGCGCGCGATGACTGATTCGCTCCTCCTGGAACTCGCCGATTTCGAACACCTGGTGCACACCGGGATCTACTCGGAAGAGACCGGCCGGCCCCAGCCGCTGCGCTTTACCTTGCAGGTGCGGCTGACGCCGATCCCCCGCTTCGATGCGGAAACCCCGCTCGACGCCAGCAAGAACTACATGGACCTGAAGTTCGCCTGCTCCGAAGCGCTGGGCGATACGCATTTCAAGCTGATCGAGGCCGTCGCCGATCACGTGTGCGAAACGCTGTTCCTGCAGGACGAGCGCATCGAGGCGGTCACGGTGAAGATCGTCAAGCTGGCGCTGAGCGAGGCGGACGAGAAGATCGGCATCACGCTGCACCGCGAGCGGCGCTGATGGCGGTCCTTCGCGTCGGACCCTTGCCGGAAGGCGCGGTGGAGGCTGCGTCACGCTTTCACGCCGATCTGCTGCCCCAGGCGCTCGCGCTTCTCCCCGATCCTCCCCATCCCGGGGAAGCGCTGACTCTCATCTTCCCTTCCGCGCCTCACGATCATCGCGCCTGGCGCCTCGCCGTGCTGGAGGATCTGGCGCGCGCCGCGGCGCCGGTGCGGGTCAACGGCGTGGTCGGTGACGATGAAGCCGCCATCGCCGAAGCCCTCGCCTTCCTCGAAGCCGCGCCCGGCGTCACCGGCCAGCTGCTCGCCGTCGGGCCGGCATGAGGCGCGCTTTCCTACCCGCTGCCGATCTGCTCTCAGCAGGCATGGCCTCCGTTCATCCTCGTACGCAAGGTGACGCTTTTCGCCGCAAGGTGACACTTTCGGGTTTTGCCCTTGGACACTGTCACACGTGTCAACACCCCCGACGCGAAACGGGGCGAATCGGCGCGCAAGAGCGAATGGGTTTGAACTTGGCGCCCGCGCGGACCACAATAGGGGTATGAGCTGCTCCGCTCCCCTCGTCGATGCGTTCAACCGGCGCATCAGCTACCTGCGCCTGTCGGTCACAGACCGCTGCGATTTGCGCTGCGCCTATTGCATGCCTGAAAAGATGCAGTTCCTGCCGCGCAAGGAAGTGCTCAGCCTGGAAGAGCTGCACAAGCTGGCGCTGGCTTTCATCGATCGGGGCATCACCAAGATCAGGCTCACCGGGGGGGAGCCGCTGGTGCGGCGTGACGTGATCGAGCTGATCCGGGCGCTCGGCCGCAAGCTGGGAGAAGGCCTGGCCGAACTGACGCTCACCACCAATGGCACCCGGCTGGCGGATTTCGCCGATGATCTGGCCGCGGCCGGGGTGAAGCGGATAAACGTCTCGCTCGATACGATGGATGCCGCCTTGTTCCAGAAGCTCAGCCGCCGCGATCGGCTGAGCCAGGTGCTGCAAGGCATCGCCGCCGCGCGCGAGGCGGGGCTGGAAGTCAAGCTCAACACCGTGGCCCTGAAAGCCCTTAACGAGGCGGAGATCCCCGCGCTGGTGGAATGGGCGCACGCCCATGGCCACGCGCTCACGCTGATCGAAGTCATGCCGCTGGGCGAGGTGGAGGGGGAACGGGTCGATCATTACCTTCCGCTGCCGGCCGTGCGCGAGGCGCTGGAAAAGCGCTGGACGCTGACGGAAAGCGATCATCGCTCGGGCGGCCCGGCGCGCTATGTCGACGTGGCGGAAACCGGCGGCCGGATCGGCTTCATCACCCCGCTCACCAACAATTTCTGCGCCTCGTGCAACCGCATCCGGGTGACGGCCACCGGCCAGCTCTATGCCTGCCTCGGCGGTGCCGAGAAGGTGGACTTGCGCGCCGCGCTGCGCTCCGAAACGCCCGACGCCAATCTCGCCGTGGCGCTGGATGAAGCGATGCGGATCAAGCCGGAAAAGCACCACTTCCGCATCGGCCGCGGGCTGGAGCCGGCACAGCCGCGCCATATGTCGCTCACGGGCGGCTGATACCCGATGTCTCGTCATTGCGAGGAGCGGAGCGACGAAGCCATCCAGGGCGTAGCGCAAGCT